>JBEKRE010000063.1:0-27531 GCA_049519055.1 Candidatus Sulfotelmatobacter sp.
GCATGTCGCCGGCCCATCTCCGCATCGTCCTCGCCTTTACTGGGGCTGTAGCCAAAATAGCGCCAACCATCGATGACCTGCTCGGGAGAACCGCGGCTGATTCCCAACTGTAGTCGACCGCCAGAGATTAGATCCGCAGCCCCAGCGTCCTCCGCCATGTAGTGAGGATTCTCATACCGCATGTCGATCACTGCGGTGCCAATTTCAATCTTTCGCGTTTTAGCACCAACCGCCGCGAGTAGTGAAAACGGTGATGCCAGTTGCTGCGCGAAGTGATGAACACGGAAGTAAACTCCGTCCATTCCCAGGCGCTCGGCCTCCATGGCGAGGTCAATGGACTGCAGGAGCGCGTCGGTCGCCGACTGCGTTCGTGACTGCGGTGAAGGCATCCAATGACCGAATGAGAGGAAGCTAATTTTCTTCATGCAATATAAGTCTCCCATATCGTCGATATGACTGCGCGCCACTTCTCCTCGTCGCGCTTGCCGAATGCTTCCAGGTTCCTTTTTGAGAGATCATCTACACTTTGAATCGCGTTCTCGGCTCCGGGCATACGCCGGTTATATCTGAGCCAAGCCGCCATCGACGAACAACTCGATGCCGGTTACGTAGCTGCTGTCGTCGGAGGCCAAGAACAAGACGGCCTTCGCGATTTCATCCGCGGTACCGGGAAAAGGAGTCAAGCAGCTTGGGCTTCGCGCCGGTCAACTGGCTGAGCGCAGAGCAAAGTTCCGAAGTGCTCAAACATGCTTATGGCGATAGCATGCGTGCTAAGCGAGACTATGCCATGTTAGCCATGTTGTTCGGTTGTGGTTTTCGCAGATCCGAGTTGGTCGGCTTAGACCTGGATGAGCTGCAGATGCGTCAAGGGCACTGGGCGGTGGTGGACCTGATCGGCCCACATCCGCACGGTACCCATTCCAACTTGGGTAAAGTCGGCTCTCGATCAGGGACAGAGGCAGCCGGGGTCGGAGAAGGCAAAATCTTCCGAGCAGTCGCCAGAATGGGAAAGGTGTGGGGCAGCGGCATCTCGCAGAATGTCGTGTGGTACGTAGTCAAAACCTGCTGCGAAAGAGCGGGCTTGGAGCATATTGCGCCGCATGACCTGCTCAGGACTTGTGCGAAGTTATGCCACACGAGTGGTGGCGAGCTGGAGCAGATTCAGTTCTTACTGGGCCATGCATCCGTGCAGACGACGGAACGCTATTGTGTGCAGAAAGGAGATATGTGCAGTGAGTGCCTTCGCCAAATTCCTGACGGAGATGGACGCCGCATGACTCGGGTGTTTTGAGCGCTATCGTCCTGATTACGACAGCCACTTGCGTGTACCCGTTGGAGCACAGCCAAGCAGCAACGACGGCTCCCAGATCAGTGGTTCCGCTCCTGTTTGCAGGAGGTAATCGTTCACCTGATTCGCCACTCGCCTAGTGATAACCTTGCAAGATGCCTCAGGATCCTGATGCGGGCCCCAACTTTCCTAAACCTGCTCGATCCTCTGCGGCGGTCGTGTTTGCTCTCATAATCGGGCTGTTCCTCGGAGTACTGTCTGTCGGCTCGATTGGATGGTTGATGCTGTCGCAAAATTCCGGCCGAGCTCTGTTGAGCCATGTGTGGTCGGCGGTGACAGGCAGAACCCTCAGTATCGATGTAAGCCAGCCGACTGTGGTCGATCGCATTCAGCGGCTGCAGCGGCTGGAGACCGTGGTTTACACCATGGACAAGCTCGTGACCGGCGCGAAGGAAAACCCCATCTTCCCGGATTTTCTGGCCGGAGATCGCCTCTTGATGATGGTGCACGGCGAAGTTGTCGCCGGGATTGATTTCTCGAATCTAAAGCTGGGCGACGTCAGAGTGGATGACAAGCAGATTCACTTGCATCTTCCCGCTTCGCAGGTGTTCCGCACTCGGATCGACAGCGCGAAGACCCGGGTGTATTCCAGGCAAACTGGGCTGCTAGTACCCACCGACCCGAATCTGGAAACGCAAGTGCGCCAGGAGGCGGAACGTCAGCTGCAAGAGGCCGCCTTGGCCGATGGCATTTTGCGAACCGCCCAGCAGAATGGGGCTTCGACTATCAGCAGTCTGTTGCAAGGTTTGGGATTCGAGAAGATTGACTTCGACTAACGGCAGAGCTTCGGTTGTTGTAAGCGCCGTTTCGCCAGCAAATTCTTAGTTGGTGAAATCGCTGATTACGACAGGAACTATGGTGCGATTCTGACCCTCGGGGGCGTGTTTCTTCTACGCCCCCATAACGCCTTGTGATGCTCATCCGTTGCCGCCGGCACGCCGATGCATTCGTGTGCTCACCCGAGGTCTCCGGCCTCTCTCACCTCCCTCCACCAACGCTCCTGCAGTTCTCTGCAGCACCGCACACGGTCTTGATCGGCTTTTCCGGTGGCTACCCGTAGACCTGTTGCGCCCCAAACCGCCGTTCAAATCCCATAGCGCACCGCGTCCGCCGCAATCACCAGCGGCTTTCTCCTAGTCTGCTTATCGAAAACGCCTCGGATCAAGTTCCACTTCGTTGTGAAACTGTCCTGCCCGAGGCGTTTCCGATCAAGCCTGGCGACAATCCGGGAGTTGATCGGTTCGGTCAATACAAGGGCGTTTGAACTAAGCCGCTAGCGCGGCGGACGCTACCGCGTGGTCGTCGCCAGCATTGTTGCCCGTGTAAGGTTTTGGGTCACAAGGAGGTTTACTGTGACCCGACTCAGGAAGCTGATGCTGGACGAGCTCCAGCGTCGGTCATGCCAAGCTCGCCGACACCACTGTCTATCTGCACTTGTCCCGGCGTCATCTGCAAGCAGTTCCCAGCCCGCTGGAAGCTATCGAGGTGTCTAGTCCCGACCAGGTGAAGCGTTCCAGGAGGCTGATCAAGCGATGAGTCGGTCCACCCTTGAGGTGGCCGACATCGTCCGAACATCCGGCAACAGATTTTGGGAGCACTACAGATCACACCTTGCGTGGCAGCATCGCAAGGCGCTCGATGCCATCGTCCGCTGCCGCACCGCGGCCTTGGGCGCTCATCGTGATCAGCGTACCCGCTGCGGACATCAGGCTATCTCTTACAACTCATGCCGTAACCGGCACTGTCCCAGATGTCAGGGGAACGCCCGCTCCCGCTGGCTGGCCAAGCGCAGGACTGAGCTGTTGCCCGTCTCTTACTTTCACATCGTCTTCACGCTGCCGCACGAACTCTCCGCTCTAGCCCTGCAGAACAAGCGACTGCTTTACGATCTGCTGTTCCGAGCTAGTGCAGCGACGCTGCTCGAACTCGCCGGCGACCCGAAACATCTGGGTGCGGACATCGGGTTTCTTGGCGTGCTCCACACTTGGGGACAGAACCTTCACCATCATCCGCACTTACACTACGTGGTTCCTGCTGGCGGTCTTGCACCCGACGGTTCCCGATGGATCCCCTCCTCGAGACGATTCTTCCTGCCCGTCGCCGCGCTGAGTCGCGTCTTCCGGGGCAAGTTCACAGCCGGACTGGAACAACTCTTTCGTCAGCACAAGCTCCAGTTTCACGGCTCGCTCCAGAGTCTTGTCGAGCCGCGTTGCTTTCGAAGTTTTCTCCGACAGCTCTTCCACCAAGACTGGGTCGTCTATGCCAAGCCACCCTTCGGCGGTCCCGAGCATGTTCTGAACTATCTCGCCCGCTATACGCACCGCGTCGCCATCTCCAACCATCGACTGGTGGCGTTCCAGAATGATCGAGTCTCGTTTCGCTGGAAAGACTATGCGCACGGCGGCAAGCAGAAAATCATGACGGTCTCCGCCGATGAGTTCCTGCCCCGCTTCCTGGTCCATGTTCTGCCCAAGGGCTTGGTACGCATCCGCCACTTCGGCCTTTTCGCCAACCGCAGGCGTGGCAGTATGCTCGTACGCTGCCGTGCTCTGCTTGGCGCAGACGACTGTGCAACTGATCCCGAGATCACCGCCCAGCTGCGCTGTCCGGTTTGCTGCGGTCCCATGCTCGTCGTCGAACGGATGACCAGTAGCCAGCTTCATTTCCGCTCAGGCCTGATCCTGCCTGATCCACAAAGCCGCAGCCTTGATTCCTCCTGAGATATCGATGACGCAACTTGCTTCGATCATCGTCGGTCGCAGGCGTGTTCAAACACGCCACGCCCTCGTGTGCTCAACCCGCGCTTTTGCCCACCGATACGAACTCTTCTTCTGCAGTCCGAGACTCCACGGCCGCTTACAAGAACAGGTCCACGACTCTCTTCGTTCCGGTTTTTTGCTGCAAAGACGGTTAGTAACCTGCACAGCCCAATCGAAATCCCATAGATCTCACCGCATCCGCCGCAAACACTAGCGGCTCAGTTCAAACGACCCTATCGAAACTGCCCCGACCACACTAACCTGGGCATCCCGCATTTCTGCTTCGGGGGCAGTCCCGATAGGGATCTATCGTTTGCCGGTACAAACCCGACGGACCAAGCGAGCCTGGGAGCGGAAGGTCACCTCGGCACGGGCGCCGATGACCAATCCTAGAACCGGGCCTGGTAATGCTTTTGCCTTGTTCCTTTTGCTGATCTGTAAGGTTCTGAACCACCTGCTCAAGTTTCCCGATGCTCCTCTGAATATCGAAAACACCTTGCAGCACGAAATCATAATCTCTGCCTCGATACACGGGTGGCGTGGTCTCTGCAAACCGTTGAGGTGTGGTTTCGCGGGTACTGTCCTTCTCTTTAGGCATTACACTCTCGGCTTATGTCACTGCCTTTTGTGGCCATCCACTCCCAAATATTGTTACCTGCACGACCGGCACGACATTGACTCTGCAAATTCGTAAAAAAAAGCATTGAATCTTCATTGACAAGAAAACTTGTCAATGGTACCGTCTTTTCGTGCTCGACCTCCAAGTTATCGACGATCCGGCAGCGGCGACCGTGGCTTTGGACCCTATGCGGAGTCGACTCCTCTCCGAGCTAGTCGTGCCCGCCTCGGCGGCGACGTTGGCCACGCGGCTTGGCCTGGCTCGGCAGAAAGTCAACTACCACCTGCACGCGCTGGAAGCGCACGGGCTGGTGCGGCTGGCCGAGGAACGCAAGTGGGGCGGGCTGACGGAACGGCTGCTCGTGGCGACGGCCGCTTCCTACGTCGTATCGCCGAGCGCCCTGGGTCCGGTCGCCGCTGATCCGAATCGGGAAATCGATAGGCTGTCCGCGAGCTATCTCATCGCCCTGGGCGCACGGGTCGTCCGCGAGGTGAGCGATCTTGTTCGTCGTGCGAAAGAGACGGGCAAACGCCTGGCGACCATGGCGGTGGATACTGAGGTTCGCTTCCGGTCGGTGACGGACCGGGCGGCTTTCAGCAACGAACTCACCGAGGCCATCACGAAACTGGTTTCGAAGTACCACGATGAATCCGCCCCCGGCGGCCGCGCGCATCGCCTGGTGGTCGTGGCGCACCCTCTGCCCCAGAAATCCCATCCCAAGGAGCCATCATGAGCGTAAAGAAAGAAGCCTCCGGACGCCGTTCAGTCCAGGTCGAAGTCGAGGTTCCCGGCGCGCCGGAGGAAGTCTGGCAGGCCATCGCCACCGGGCCGGGTATTTCGTCCTGGTTCGTGCCGACTGAGTTCGAGGAGCGCGACGGGAAGCCCGTTGCGGTGAAGTTGAACTTCGGTCCGGGCATGGAATCCAGTTCCGTCGTGACGGCCTGGGATCCGCCGCGGAGGTTTGCCGCCGAGGCTCCTGGCTGGGCTCCTGGCTCGCCGCCCATCGCGGACGAGTGGAGCGTCGAAGCGCGCGGGGGAGGCATCTGCGTCGTCCGCGTGGTGCATAGCCTCTTCGCCAGCACGGACGAATGGGACAACCAGCTGGAAGGCACCGAATCCGGCTGGCCTGGCTTCTTCCGCATCCTGCGGATCTATCTCACGCACTTCCGCGGCCAACGCTCCGCGATGATGCAGTGGATGGCCCCCGCCGCGGGAACCGAAGCGGAGGCCTGGGAAACGCTGACCGCGGCATTGGGGCTGAAAGGCGTGAGCGCCGGAAAGCGTTGGACCACCCCCGCGGGCGTCCCGGCACTCAGCGGCGTGGTGGAGCACGTCAGCCAGAGTCCGTACAACGCGCTGCTGCGGCTCGACAAGCCGGCGCCGGGCACCGCCGCCCTTGGCGCCGTCAACTTCGGCGGCCAGAGCATGGTCACGCTAAACTTCTACCTCTACGGCGATCAGGCGGCCGGGACCGTCGCCCGCGAGGCACCGCTCTGGCAAGCGTGGATTCAAGAACGTTTCCCGACGCCGGCGGAGACGAGCAAGAGTGAATGATCGTGCGGTCATAGGAGTGCCACTCCCGTCGTTGCGCTCGCTGTCTGTTTCCCTCCTGTACTCGGGGAGGGTCGGAGTGAGTGCACGATCTCTGTGACGAACTCGGGTTGCGGTGCCAGGTGGACATCACCGCCGGCTCGCCAGGGCGTGGACGAACGGCGACGATAGGAAGCATTTGTACAGAATTGCTGACCTAACCTTGCAGGATATATCTCAGAAAAGCATGTCGAAGCGAGTGGATTTTGCCAAACAGCGTAGAGATCAGGGGCGTTCGCTAAGCAGCGCTGTCCGCGAAATTACGGCAATGGTGGAGCCGGTAGTCCGTCAACACGGGATCAATCTTCAAGCAATTCTAGATGAAGCGTCAGCACGAAAAGAACAGAGAAACGGCTATTAACTGAACGCCTGCAGGGATCGCCGTTGCTTCGACGAAGGTGATCAACGTATTTTCTTCAGGGGTTGCGACACTGATATTTGTATGGCGCGGTGTCGTGGATCTGAAGCTGGGCATCATTATTGGCGTTTCCATGTTTCTGGGTGCGTTGCTGGGAGCCCGCGTCGTCCTGCTCTTGAGCACGGTCTGCCTGCGGCGAAATATTCATTGCGGCAGTGCTTGGCCTCGCAGTCAAACTGCTCTTGCCCGTGCATTAGGGATAATTCCGATTCGCGCTGATATGCGCGCGCCCCCGTTATATAGTCCCAATCTCGCTAGTATCCCCAGTATGGTGATCTTCGATCTGAAACCGAAGAAAGGCGTGAATTGCTTTCAGGGCGTCGGGATTCGTGGTCTTAATACGCACTCTGCCGCCTGCCGGCAGTTCTTCGAAGCTATATGAAATCTCAGCTCGTTTTTCTTTCATCATAGGCACGCCGGGCGGCACCTGGTCATGGACGAACATCGGAATGGAGAATTCCCCATTGGAGAACATCGTGGCAATGTGCGTCAGATGGGACCGGATTGCTTGCAAATTCCGGGAATCCTTATTATCGTTCACGGTCACTTCGATGGCGCCACCATCTGAGTACAGACGAAAATGATGAGCGGTGTTGTCATGCGGAAATCCCATCGCCTCATCACCGTGCTTTTCCACAGCAGCTTGATGCTGAGAAGCGTCTTTCATATGCTCTTTGTGCATGGGGCAAGACTGAATGTCTTGTGCTGCCAATTGAAGTCCGCCGAATATCAGAAATGCGATTGCTGTTTTCATGGCCTTTTCTTCCTCCGAAACTGATTTGCCAGCGCGCGAGAGTTCTTTACCGCATCGGTGAGCGAATACAGCAAGTGCGATTTCTGTCCGGGACCCGTACTCTGAATACGCAATTCCCAATCGGACAATACCTTCTTCATATATCGTTGCATGCCTTTTAGGGCCTCAATGTCTGCTTCGATACCTTCGAGTTTTTCTTGGGCAAGCTCATAAACGCGGCGGCAGGGGGCGCCTCCGGCATCACGAGCTTTCAGGACCCCAGCCAGTTCCGCCAGAGTGAATCCGATCCGAAGCGCCCTCTGCACCACAAGCACTCTCTCCCCCGCGCTCGCAAGATAGACCCGGTAGCCAGACTTTGTCCGCGACGCTTGCGGGAGAACGCCGATCTTCTCGTAGTATCGAATCGTGTCTGGACTCACGCCGGTTGCCTTGGCCAGCGCCCCAGAATGAAGGGTCTTGGAACCGCTGCTTTGCACCATAGAAGTATGAACCCTGGAATGCATTCGAGAGTCAAGATGTTTTGGCGGTCAAGAGGTAACCGATCCCATCTCTACGAATCGATCTACTTCCTTGACTACAATGCTTGCAGGTACGCAACGACAGAGCGTGTTGAGGTGACCCTTTGAACACAATCCTGCAGTTCCTCCTTGAAACCCACAGAAGCCCCACGCAGCGTACTACTCGTTCGGATTGCGGTGGGACTGATCTTCTTTACACAGGGCATTTTGAAGTACATCGATCCCGGCATGGGAGTGGCTCGCTTCACAAGAATCGGGTTTTCACATCCCTACTTCACGGCTCATTTTGTTGGCGCTTTCGAGATTCTGTGCGGTCTCCTACTGTTACTGGGGATTGGGACCTGACTCGCGTCCATTCCGCTATTGATCGTGATCATGACCGCGATTGCGTCTACAAAGTTCCAGAATTGTTTCGCGCAAACCAGGGTTTCTGGTACATGGTCAGCGACGCGCGAACCGATTTTGCCGTGTTCTGCTGCTTAGTCTTTCTCATTTCAGTGGGTGGCGGGAGCTTGTCTCCTGATGCAAGGCTCGCCAAGCACAACCGAAATGGTGGCTGATGTGTGCCGCATGCTGATGCGAGGATTATGGGGAGGCTCGATGAACGAATCGTCTGAATCCCGGCGCCGGTTTCTAAAAGCAGCAGGTCTATCAGCCGGAGCGGTTTTCCTGTCCTCCGGCACTGTCGTCGCTGAATCCGATCTTTCAACCCAAAGCAACGACTCGCCTGCAGCTTCGGAGTCCGGTTCTCCCGACTACACGTTGCACATCAAGACGTCCCCTATCGAGATCGCGCCCAACCGGATTATCTCGGCGACCACATACAACGGGCAATTTCCGGGGCCACTGCTTCGCTTTAAGGAAGGTCAGCAGGTCACAGTAGACGTGTACAACGACACGGACACACCGGAGCAATTGCACTGGCACGGCCAGATGATACCGCCTGACGTGGACGGAGCGTCCGAGGAAGGCACTCCGTTCATTCCTGCGCATGGCAAGCGGCGGATAGCATTCACACCAAGGCCAGCGGGCTTCCGCTTCTATCACACGCATAACCGCGCGGGCGCAAATCTGGCCGCCGGACAGTACAGTGGCCAAGTCGGGCCCGTGTACATCGAGCCGAAGCATGAGCCGGGCAACTATGACCGTGAGGTCTTCCTCGTGCTGAAGGAGTTCGAGCCGACTTTCAGCCGAGGCGGAGATATGGCGATGGATTTCCTTTCTCCCGCGACTAAAGTGAAAGCGCTCGAAGAGCAAGGCGAGTCGGCCATGAAGGCTTCCCTCGCAAAGGGCATGCCGCACGGATACGAAGTGGGCTACGGTTCTTTTGCGATCAACGGCCGGATGCTGCACCACGGGGAACCCATCCGAGTGAAGCAGGGCGAACGAGTTCTGTTCCACGTGTTGAACGGAAGCGCGACCGAGATTCGCAGCCTTGCTCTGCCTGGCCATTCTTTTCACGTGGTCGCCTTGGACGGTAATCCCGTCCCAAATCCCGCAAACGTTCAAGTAATCTGGCTGGGCACAGCGGAGCGAGTCTCTGCCATAGTTGAAATGAAACGGCCTGGGGTCTGGATCATGGGCGATCTAGCCGATGATGATCGTCATCACGGAATGGGAATCATCGTCGAATACGCGGGGACCAAAGGCAAGGGACAATGGATTACGCCGCCGCCCTATCGCTGGCACTACGGGCTCTTTGCCAAGCCCGGTACTACTGCCGCGCCGCCGGACAAGACGTTCGAGATGATCTTTGTGAAGGATAATGCCGCCGAAGAGGGCTTCAACCGATGGACGATCAACGGAGCGTCCTACCCGATGGCCGGCGAGATCGTGCCCGCGGCATATCATTTGAACCAAGGCAAGCATTACCGAATCCGCATGCGCAACGCCAGCGATGATATCCACCCCATCCATCTTCATCGGCATAGCTTCGAACTCGCGAGCTTGTCGGGAAAGCCCACCTCCGGAATCCTGAAAGACGTGATCATGCTGGGCGGTTACCAGGAGTCCGAAATCGACTTTATTGCTGACAACCCAGGACTGACGCTATTCCACTGCCACCAGCAACTTCACATGGATTTCGGTTTCATGACACTATTCGACTATGTATGAACGACAAGAAGTTTGGGGGTGTGATCGTCGTCACAGCGGTTGTCGTCCGTGTCAGACTAGCATCGTTCTTTGAAGTGAGAACTTGTTCATCGCAGCCAGAAAACGCAGTACACTTATGAGGGTGACTAGAGCCCGAGCATTCGCGCTGCTGACGATCGCCTTCTTGTGGGCGATCACGCCAGCCATGGCGTGTGTTCTTCCGGGTGCGACAATGATTCCCACGGAACGGGAGTGCTGCCATCACGTGGCGGAGCAGTGTGGAAGCTCCATGATGCCAGCAAGTCATTCCTGCTGTGAGGCCCAGGGACCGACAAACACCGTTCTTCCCCAGGTGCTGGCTGCCGGGCCGGTTCGTCCGCTCACGATTTTTGTGATACCGCCGGTCGCATCGTTAGCGGCATTGCCCGCAGTGACAGCGCGCTCCCATCTTTCGTTTCTCCATGCCCCACCTCCGGAACCGTCTCCCGGCTGTAATTCCGTTTTGAGAATCTAGACAACTTTCATTGCCCCAGATGAGGCCGTGCTCTGCCTTGGTGCGCTTGGTGCGCACGCGCCTCCTATCCCTCTATTCATTAATTGTTTACGGAGGAGTAATGAAAGTTTTACATTTATGCATTTGTCTGCTGATCGCCTTCAGCGGTGCGCGCGGTTTTGCCAGCGAGCCAAGCGCTGATACCGATCCTTTGTCTGGTGTTACTGGCCTTTTGGCGCAGGAGCATCAGCACTCTCGGCCGTCCACGCCGCCGATGAGCCTTGCCGAGCTCGAAACAGCGGCTTTGGCCAACAATCCCGAAATCCGGGTGGCTATGCGTCGTGTCGCAATCGCCGAGACACGAGTACGCAGTGCCGGTTCGTTGAGCGATCCCGAGTTCATGTATCGCGGCTGGGGTATACCACTCGCCAAGCCGTGGGACCTGAACCAGACACAGCACATGTTCATGTTCAATCAGTCACTGCCCGGTCCGGGCAAGCGGGCACTACGGACACAACTTGCTTCGGAGGAAGTGGAGCAGGTCAAAGCGGAACTGGAGGCCAAAAAACGCGACGTCACGGCTCAAGTTCGGAAGACCTTCTATGACCTCCTCCGCAAACAGGACGAACTCCTGCTGCATGACGAGCAAGCGGCATTGGCTCGCCAGTCCTCCGAGTCGGCACGAATCAAGTATGTTGTCGGACGCGTTCCGCAGCAGGACGTGCTGAAAGCACAGATCGCTCTCACCAAGCTGGTCGAGCACCTCGTGATGCTCGAACAGGATGGCGGTCTCGCGCGAGCCCGACTGAATACGCTGCTGGGACGGGACCCCGGATCTCCACTCGAAGTCCAGGGCGAGTATTCTCCGCCGCAGAAGCTTTCCGCACTCTTGGACCTAGAAAAGAGCGCCTTAGAGAATCGGGCCGAGCTGGCGGTAGCGTCTTCCGGTGTGGAGCAGGGCGAGGCTCGCACGAAGCTGGCACAGAAGGCGTACACGCCGGACTACAACCTGAGCGCTGGTTACATGCTCATGCCGGACGGCGCCCGGTATCGCAACACGTACATGGCGGAGCTCGCCGTCACCCTACCATGGCTGAACCGCGGGCGCCGCGACGCAGAGATCGCGGAGGCGCAGGCGGATCTCTCGGTTGACAAAGCCGAGTACGACAACCAGCGTGCGCTCGTGTTCGAGGAAATTCAGGAAGCTCTGATTCGCGCGCAATCTGCCAAGCGCCTCGTTGATCTTTACAGCCAGACGCTTCGTCCTCAAGCACAGGCGACGCTGAAGTCAACCGTCGCTGCATATCAGGCCGACCGGACGGACTTCCTGAACCTCCTCGACAGTCAGAACACAACTCTCGAAGTTGAACTCGATTACTACCGCGCCGCGTCTGAATTGGAATCGCGGCTTGCGGATCTCGAACGCGCAGTGGGAGCTCCCTTGACGCGGGACGAGCAGGAATCGAATACACGGGGCCCTCAAGCTTCTCTCCCTCAGATCCCTCCGGAGGTGCACTAATGACGCAACATGAAAAGAAGTTCCTTGTTACAGGACTCACTCTCGGCCTGATGTTGGCCTTGGTCGCCTATGCGGCAATGCGCCTTCAGTATCCCGACCGTAGCGCTGCCCAGTCTCAGGAAGCGCCGATTCCCAAGTACGAAGCGGCGCCCGAACAAGCCACGTCTCAGCGCACAGAACAAGTGCAAGCGACCGCCTCTGTCTCCAGCATTCAGCTAAACCAGAAGGAGGAAACAGACATTGGTGTCGAAACGGTCGAAGTCAGGCGGCGTAATCTTCAACGCGCTCTCATCGCCGTCGCCAAGGTGGACGAACCGGAAACGCAACTGGCGTCGATCAGTGCGCGCATCGGTGGCCGCATCGACAAGCTCTACCTGGCTTTCACGGGCCAGCAAGTGCGTCGTGGTCAGACTATTGCTTCCCTTTACAGCCCAGAAGTCTTTTCGACTGCCGAGGAATACAGACTTGCACTTGAGAACCGAAAGCGTCTTGGCACGAGTGCCGAGCCCTTAGCAGTGTCGGGCGCCGAAGACCTCGTAAACGCAAGCCGCCGCCGGCTGGAACTCTGGGGACTCACGACACAGCAGCTTGATGAGATCGCATCGTCGGCGAAGCCTCAGATCGAACTTCCCATTTACTCGGCCGTCAGCGGCATTGTGACGGAGCGCAAAGTTACGCAGGGGCAATACGTAAACGCCGGAGAAGTCCTCTTTACCGTCACCGACCTGAGCACGATTTGGGTAAAGGCAGATGTGTACCAGCCTGATTTGTCTGCCGTGCACAGCGGCCAGTCCGTTGAGATCACTTCCGACTCACTGCCTGGCGCCACGCTACACGGGCGAGTCGGATTTCTCGATACTTCCATTAACCCTCAGACCCGCACCGCCTCCGCTCGCATCCAGGTTCCGAACCCTAGCATGCGATTGCGCCCCGGCATGTTCGTGCAAGTTAAATTTGCCGCACCTGCAGGCCACGACGTTCTAGCCATACCGCGCTCTGCCGTTCTCGATACGGGCATGCGCAAGTTCGTCTACGTGGCCAAGGGCAATGGTGAATTCGAAGGACGGCAAGTGCAGATCGGTCCAGCAGGCACGGATTATTACCCAGTGCTCGCGGGCCTTAAAGAAGGCGAACGCATCGTCAGCCAAGGCAGTTTCCTGATCGATTCCCAGACCCGAATCACAGGTGGTATGACAGGGATGTTTGGCGGATCGAAGGAATTCGATCATGGTCAGGCCGACCAAGGTCAGGCACAAGCGCCCGCCGTTCCTCAGATTAAGTTCACCTTCCGTTCTGATCCGGAAACAGCTCGCGGCAACTCCGATGCGACGCTGCACGTAACCGTGCTCGACGCTTCAGGAAAGCCCGTGACTGATGTGCAGGTAAGGGTCACGCTCATCATGCCGGCGATGCCAGCCATGGGCATGGGCGAGACGCGCGCCGCAAGTGACCTCACATGGAAGGGTTCTGACTACGCGGGCACGGTCAAGGTCCCGACAGCTGGTTCCTGGAATGTCGAAGTGGACGCCAGCCGCAACGGACAACTCCTGGGTAGCTATCACGCCCGGCTGAATGCGCAGTGAAGAGGAGAACCCATGATTAACCGGCTCATTGAATTTTCTCTCAAGAACCGCGGCCTCATTTTGCTGGCCTACGCTCTGCTGGCTGTCTGGGGTTACTGGGCACTCCTACGGACGCCGATCGACGCCATTCCTGATCTCAGTGAAAACCAGGTGATCGTTTACACCGATTGGGCGGGCCGTAGCCCACAAGAAGTCGAAGACCAGATCACCTATCCTCTGACCGTCAACCTGCAAGGATTGGCGGGAGTGAGGGACGTGCGTTCCTCGTCGGCATTGGGCTTCTCGATGATCAACATTATCTTCCAGGACAAGATTGATCCCTACTTTGCACGCACGCGGGTCTTGGAACGGCTGAACTTGGCATCGGGTTTCCTGCCGGAGGGAGTTGTACCTGTTTTGGGTCCGGATGCAACCGGCGTAGGCCAGGTTTTCTGGTATACCGTCGAGGGACCCTACGACGGCGGAGCCCTGCATTCCCTGCAGGACTGGTTCATCAAGTACCAGTTGAACTCGGTGTCAGGCGTGGCCGAGGTAGCGAGCATCGGCGGTTGGGTGCGCCAATATCAGATCGACGTTGATCCCATCAAACTGCGCGCTTACAACATCCCCTTGCGCACCGTCATCGAAGGCGTTCAGCGCAGCAACACCAACGTCGGCGCGAAGGTCATTGAAGCCAGCGACCAGGAGATGGCGGTCCGGGGAATTGGCTTGATTCGATCGACGGAGGATCTTGAGAATATCGTCCTCACCGCCACGGCAGGCACACCCATCTTCATCCGCAATGTCGCCAATGTCCATTTGGGGCCGGAATTTCGCCGCGGCGTCCTCGACAAGGACGGCAAGGATATCGTGGGCGGGGTCGTGGTGATCCGCAACGGAGCCAACGCCCAAGAGGTAATCAGCGGGGTCCAAGCGAAGCTAGCCGCTTTGGAGCCGGGGTTACCCAAAGGCGTCCACATCGTTCCTTTTTACGACCGCAGCACGTTGATCCTTCACGCGGTGAATACGTTGAAGTCGGCGCTGCTCGAAGAGATCCTGTTGGTCACGCTCGCGCATGTGATCTTCCTGTGGCACTTCCGCAGCATCCTCATTGTGACGGTGCCACTGCCTCTAGCGGTCTTGGGATCATTCCTGTTCATGCACTATGCAGATATCTCCTCCAACATCATGTCACTCGGCGGGATCGCGATTGCGATTGGGGTGCTAGTCGATGCCGGCATTGTAATGACTGAAAACGTGCTACGGCACGCGGAACGCTACTACGAAGAACATGGAGAGTACAGTTCGGCGATCGGCCAGATCACATTGGAAGCGGCCAAGTTGGTAGGTCGGCCGATTTTCTTTGCGATGACCATCATCATTCTGGCTTTCGTCCCAGTGTTCGCACTCACCGGCATGGAAGGCAAGATGTTTCATCCGCTGGCCTTCACCAAAACCTTTGCCATGGTGTGCTCCACCCTAATCGCGGTCACTCTGGTGCCCGTGCTTTGCACCTTCCTGATCCGTGGAAAACTGCACCGCGAAGACGCAAATCCCGTGATGCACGGTCTGCGAATGATTTACAAACCGGTACTGCGCTGGGCCTTAAAGCACAGGATCATGACTCTGAGTGCGGCAGTCGTAATCTTTGCCTCCGCGCTCTGGCTGGCGACTACGATCGGCTCCGAGTTTATGCCGCCGCTCGATGAAGAGACTGCCCTGTTCATGCCCATTACCGATCCCAGTATTTCGCTCACCAAGGCCACCGAGATTCTTCGCTGGCAGGACAAAATCATTGCTCAGGACCCACTCGTGGCGAGCGTTGTGGGCAAGATCGGCCGCGCAGAAAGCGCCATTGACCCCGCGCCAGTGAATATGACTGAAACGGTCATCAACTTCAAACCCAAGATCGAATGGCCCGCTGGGACAACCAAGGAAACGATCCTGCAAAGGCTGGACGAGAAGCTGCGTCTGCCGGGCGTGACCAACATCTGGACCCAGCCGATCCGCAACCGCATCGACATGCTTTCGACCGGAATCCGCACCCAGGTGGGAGTCAAGGTCTTCGGCAACGACCTTGCGACCATCGAGCAGAAGGAAACTGAAATTGAACGGGCTTTGCGCCCGGTTCCTGGTGTCGCTGACCTCTATTCCGAGCGCATCACGGGAGCACCGTACCTTGAAATAAAAATAAACCGCGAAGCCGCGGCTCGCTACGGAATCAACGTTGGCAACGTGCAGGACGTGATCGAGACCGCGATTGGCGGCAAGAACCTCACGACTGCCATTGACGGCCGTCAACGTCTGCCCGTGCGGGTGCGTTACGCCCCTGATTTCCGCCAAGACCCCGAAGAGCTGCGGAGCAACGTTCTGGTCACGGCTAGCAACGGCGCCCAGATTCCGCTGGGACAGGTGGCCGACCTGGGCGTGGTGATGGGGCCCTCCATGATCAGCAGCGAGAACGGACTACTGCGGGGCAGCGTGCTGATGAACGTGCGCGGGCGCGACGTTGGCCGGTTCGTGGACGAAGCGCAGCGCACCGTGGCCCGCATAGTGAAAATGCCGCCCGGCTATTACATCGAGTGGAGCGGACAATACGAAAATCAGATCAGTGCAAAAAAGCGGCTCGAACTCGTCATCCCAATTGTGTTCCTGATCATCTTCCTGTTGCTTTACAAAACCTACAACTCATTCAAAGAAGCCTCGCACGTGATCCTCGCCGTACCCTTTGCGCTGAGCGGCGGCGTATTTCTGCTGAAGCTGCTAGGGTACAACTTCTCCGTCGCCGTTTGGGTGGGCTTCATCGCCCTGTTCGGCACCGCTGTGCAGACCGGCGTTGTGATGGTGATCTACTTGGAAGAGGCGGTGGAACGAAAGCGAGTCGCGATGGGGGCACTTACTTTGCAGGGTTTGCATGAAGCGGTGATGGAAGGCGCCCTGCTGCGTTTGCGTCCCAAAATCATGACCGTATCCACGGTTGTCGCGGGCCTGTTACCCATCATGTGGTCTACACGCACCGGGGCCGAAGTGATGAAGCCGCTCGCCACCCCCGTACTCGGAGGCATGGTCAGCTCTCTGCTGCATGTGCTGATTGTGACTCCCGTGATCTTCACCTGGCTGCGAGAAAGAGAACTATTGCGAAAGGAAACTGCACCCGCAGCATAAGGGAGTGCGGCTGAATATCGGCCGTGAGAGATCACCGAGGATGTCGCTGGCAGCAAAGAAATCGCGGAGCGACGGGACTCGAACCCGCCTCCTGAGTCTTTCAGAATTCGCGAGAGCGATGACGGCCTCGCCAGCTAATCTTCCGACGAGCCGGTCTGTATCCGAGAGTGCGCCAATCAGCCGACCCCAGCCGCGAGCAAAAACCTGCAACCGAGGAAGACTGGGCAACACCCAATAGCTGAGGAAAAACGCAGAGCCGTATTGGCAAGCACGGCTCGCTGCGGCCAATCCGCAGTCTAGTCAAACTCTTGCATCACAGCGGAGAAGACACCCACGGCGATAGCGGTAGTGCCACGGCACTACTGCCTGTCGCGTGGTGCGTTCCGGTCTGAACCCGTGACAAGCCACGCGATGGAACTTTCTTTAAACGGAGATCGTAATGGCAACGATGAATCACACCAACCTCACCACCTACAACGTTCCTGCACTGACGAAGTTCTTCTGCTCAGTGTTTGGTTTTCAGCTCATAGAGGAACGCACCGATAAACCATCTGCGCTGCGGAATGCCGAGGGCTTTCTGCTGACACTGATGTACGACAAGCGAATGACTCCAGAGCAGGGATATCCGGGAATGTTTCACATCGGCTTTCTTCAGCCCACGCAGCATGCTGTGGACCTCATGCACGATGACTTGAGCGCTCGGAACCACATGGCGCCGAAACCTGCGAAGGTGCAGCGCGGCGGACCGCCAACATACGGCAGGGGCGAGCAGGTAGCAGTGCGGACAAAGGTGGCTGGACCAACGCCTGACGAATGCAAGCCACGAGGGTAAGCCGACCGCCTTGGTCGTGTTAGCGAGGCGCACTCCGAGAGTGTGGCAGTGGATATCGCCCGTGTTTCCAACTTATCGCCGCTACAGGACCTTTGCCTGCCTGCGGAGCCACGTTCCTGCGTGCGCTATGACATCGCCAAACTCAACTCACTCGTTTCAAAAACAAATATTTCTGCAACGAGAAATGCGCGCCTACAAGTGCTTTGATCTCAACGTCCAATCGCATACTTTTCGGGAGGGTTTATGAAACAAATCCGAGTCGCCCTTTACGTTCGCGTCAGCACGCTATCCGGAAGTGCAGACCGCTGAACTCCGCGAGGACTGCCAACGCCGTGGATGGTGAGATCGTGGAAGAGTTCGCGGACAAGGTGTCCGGGTCCAAGGACCGTCGTCCTTCCTTAGATAAGCTCTGGTGGCTTGTCGCCGGCGTCAGGTCGACGCAGTTGTGGTCTATCGCTACGACTGATTCGCCAGGAGCCTGCGGCAACTGGTCAACGCGCTCTGCGAGTTCCACGAATAGGGCATCAGTTCATCTCATTGCATGAGGGCGTCGATGCTTCCACGGCGAACGGGCGTCTTGTGTTCGGCATCTTTGCCAGTATCGCGGAGTTCGAAAGAGACCTGATTCGCGAACGCGTACGATCTGGACTGCAACACGCGAAGTCCAAGGGAATAAGACTTGGTCGCCCTAGGCTGCCGGATTCGTCACAGCAGTCCCGCACAACACGCTGGCGTCGGATGCGGGTAGCATGGAGATGCACACAACCGGTTCAATGTATCTGGGTCGAGTCGAAAATGGTGAGTCGATCTGACTGTCCTGGTGGCTGGGCTCCAGGATATAGGTCCGGTTTGCCGACGCCCCGTCCAGAATCGTCGCATCCGCGCGCAATGCGCACTTGCGACCCGACTTACAGACCTGAAGTCTGGTAGCGCAGAACCGACAGGGCCAACCGGTATTCATATCCGGCTTGAGCATTTCCGATCTCGGCCTGGGTCTGCTGTAGCTGTGCCTGGCTGAGTTCTACAATCGAACTGAGGCCCAGCTTGTATCGTGTCTGGGCAAGATCAAGCGCCTGGTTCGCCTGCGCCAACAACTGCTCACTCACATTCACGCGGTCGAATGCCGTGCTTGCCGCCAGCCAGCTCGTGCGTACATCTCGCGAGATCCGGTTTCGAAGGTCCATCAGACGTTGCCGCGTAGCCTGGGCGCGCAAATCCGCTTCGCGGGACTTCGCTGAAAAGAGAAAACCGTTAAAGAGCGGAATCTCCACGTTCACTCCCACGGCGGCGTAAGGTCCATAAATGACATCATCGCGAACAGGAGAATCTCCAAAGGCCCCGAGAGCACTGATCGCGGGATACATCTGGTCACGCTCCGCCCTGTGCAGCTTTTCCTCAGACTCCGACTGAAACTCCAGGGCAAGAATCTCGGGGCGCTTGGCAAACGCTTCGGCGATCAACGGATCCACCTCGGCTGGCGGTGGGGCCAACGGCTCCGTATCGTTGACAAGCTCGAATGCTTCAAGAGTGGGATATCCCAGAATCGCCGAAAGGGCCGCCATGGAAGCCTTGTCATTGTTTAGCGCGTCCAGGTAGAGAAGCTTCGCCTGCGCCAGGTTCACGTTGGCAAAGCTCAAGTCCAGGTCTGACCTTAATTTGCTTTTGGTGAGAGCGGAAACCTGGTCCGATAACAACTGGCGCGAGGCTACGGTCTGCTCCGCTACCTGCAGCACAGCGTGCGTCTGGAGGCTGTTGTAAAAGGCTTGGTCCACGGCCAACAAAACATCCTGTTTCGTAGCGGCCGCGCTCTGTTCGTCGGCTCGTGCCTGAAGGCGAGCGCCGGCTACCAGGTTCGTGGTGTGCCCGAAGTCGGTGACGAGTTGGCTGACCGTGGCGCCGCCCGCGGCTCGCGTGTAGACGCTGGGATTATTCAACACTCCAGCGGTGATGCGGCTATTTCCGCGGGCATCGACTGCCGTCAGGTTGGCGTAGGCTTGTGGCCAGAGATTCGAACGCACTTCCCGCGTCACCTGCCCTGAAGCCAATGCAGTCAGCCGGGCGACAGAGATTGCCGGATTGTTCTTCACCGCCAGCGCCTCCGCGTCCTTCACGCTGAGCCGTATCACATTCGAGGAAGGCGAGCCCTGCACGAGCGGTAGCGACTGCGCCAGGCCTCGCATTGAGAGCGTGTGGGTTGAGAGCGCGAGAGCGCCCAACAGAAATACCAGTCTCCATGTCATGCCGGCTGTTCCTCCTTTTTCTCGTTCTTCTTATCCTCATCCTTGCCGTGAACCATCAAATAAACCGCGGGTACGAGGAAAACGGTAACGACCACCGAAACCGCGAGACCACCGATCACGGCGCGCGCTAGAGGCGCGTATTGCTCGCTGCCCGTCTCCAGACCCAGCGCCATTGGCAGCATCCCCAACAAAGTCGCGAGCGAGGTCATGAGAATCGGGCGCAGCCTGATCTTGCACGCCCGCACCAGCGCCTCCTGCAGCGCGAAGTCCTCCTTGCGCAGCTGCCGCGCAAACTCGACGATCAAGATGCTGTTGGAAACGACGATTCCAGTCATCATGATCACGCCCATCAGCGACATGATGTTGAAGGTGCTGTGGGTCAGCCAAAGAATCAACACGACTCCCGACAATCCTGGAGGAATCGCAACCAGAATGATGAGCGGGTCGATGAAAGAAGCGAATTGCGCCATCAGAACCAGGTAGACCAGCACAATAGCCAGCACCAGACCGATGGAAAAGCGCTTGAACGATTCCTCCATGCCTACGACCGATCCGAGCACTTCGACCCGGATGTTTTCCGGTAACGTCAGATGGCTGACGATGTCGTGGACTTCGCGATTGGTTCCACCTAAGGCCTCGCCCGCGGGCATCACATAGATGTCGATGACGCGCTGCAGCTGATAATGGTCGACTTCGGTCGGGGTGTTCATCGTCGTTATGTCGGCCACGGATTGCAGGGGCGTGTAGTTCTTGATATTCGGAGCACGTAGAGGGATTTGTTTGAAATCCTCCATGCTCATGTTCTCAATCTGCTTATCGAAGTACTGCACGGTGAGCATGTAGTTGTTGCCCGTCTTGGGGTCGATCCAGTAGCTGGGCTCAATCATGCCGTTGGAAGTCAGGGCGGTGATTACATTGTCTACCACCTGCTTGGGTGTGAGACCAATCAGGCTGGCGCGTTCGCGATCGATGTTCAGCTGCAGTCCGGGATAAAGAAGATTTTGGGGAATCAGCACGCTACTCACGCCCTTGCGGCTTCGGATCTGTTTGGCGATGTTCGCCGCCACTTTATACGCGCCGTCGAGATCGTTGCCTCTCACTTGGACATCGATAGGCGCCGGTAATCCCAGGTTGATTACCGCATCGACCAATCCACCCGCCTGAAAATATGTATCCAGTTCCGGCAAATCCTCGGACAGTTTGCGACGAACGCGCCCCATGTATTCATAGCTGCCTATCTTGTGGTCTTCTTTCAAGCTCACCAGGACAAATGCCGTATCCATGGACGAGTTGCTGGTGTACATGGCGGAGAGGTCGGGAGTTATCCCGATATTGGAGACGATTATTCCCAGGTCGTGGGGGCCAATCACTTGGCGAATATCGTTCTCGAGGCGCGCGATGTATTGATTTGTGACCTCCAGACGGGAGCCGCTCGGAGCCTTGACGTTGATCACGAACTGGCCCGGATCGGTGCGAGGAAAGTAGGCTGTCCCCACGAAAGGGAAAATTCCCGCCACCACCAGGGCTATGCCACCGGCAATCCACGCCACGGTTCTTCCCGGCCGGGCCAGAGCACGAGTCACCCAACGTTCGTAAATATCCAAGAGCTTCTGAAAGCGCTCATTAAACCGATCAATGAACCTGCGAAAAAGCGATCGCGAAGCGGGCTTGTTCTCTGACTCGCCTTTAATCTCTTTCTCGACGTCCTCTACATGGAGGAAGTGCGCGCAATAGAGCGGCACCACCGTCATGGCAAAGACATACGAGGCAAAAATAGACAGGACTACACCCAGAGCGAGGTCGATAAACAAATAGCGGCTGACGCCATAGAACAACGTTACGGGGAAAAACACGATCGAGGTAGTAGATGTGGCCGCCAGCACTGCCAGCGAGACTTCCATCCCTCCCTTTTCCGCGGCCACTCCTGGAGCTTCGCCGATTTCCATGTAACGAAAAATGTTTTCCAGCACCACCACCGAGTCGTCAATCAGGCGGGAAAAAGCCAGCGCCAAACCGCTCAAGAGCATCACGTTGATCGACCCACCCATGGCATTCATGAGCAAAAAACACACTAAAGCGGAAAGAGGAATCGAGAGCAGCACAGCAACCGTGGCTCGGGGGCTGCCCAGAAAAATGAGAATCATGATGCCCGTCAGCAGCAGTCCAATTCCGCCTTCCTTCATCACATTCTTGATGGCGCTCTTGACAAAGATGGATTGGTCAAAAACAACCGCCGTCTTAAGCGATTTCGGAATGTCCAAAAGGTCTTTTGTCGCCGCTTTGATTCCATTCACAATCGTGATGGTGTTGCTGTCGCCGCCTTGCTTTAGGACAGGGATGTAAACCGATTGCTGTCCGTCGATACGGACGATGTTGGTTTGAATCGCGCCTGAGTCCTTGGCCTCACCTACATCGGCAACCATCACCGACGCGTTGCCCACGGTCTTCAGCGGTATACGGTTAATCTCATCTACGTCGGGCAATTGCGCATTGGCATAGATGTTGTAATCTCTGGGACCGATCCGGACATCCCCAGCGGGAAGAATCAGGTTGGAATCATTCACCGCGTGAACCACGTCCATCAGGCTAAGCTGGTGCGCCTCCAGCTTGACCGGGTCCACATAAACCATGATCTGGCGATAACGCCCGCCAAAAGGCTGCGGCACAGAAGCGCCGGATACGTTCGCAATCTGGTTGCGAACCTGGAATTGCGCCAGATCCTTCAGCCGAGTTTCGTTGAGGCCTTCCCCTTTCAGCGTTACCAAACAAACCGGAAGGCTCGAAGCATCGAACTTGAGTACCACCGGTGGCAATGTTCCTGGAGGCAGACGCCGAAGGTCCGCCATCGCCAGGTTAGCGATATTGCTGAGAGCCGCATTGGCATCGCTGCCCGGCTTGAAGTAAATCTTAATCAGGCTCACGCCCGTAAGAGAGCGCGACTCGATGTGGTCGATGTTGCTGCCCAGGGTAAAGAAACGCTCGAATGTGTCGGTGATGTCGGCCTCGACCTGCTCCGGCGGCATTCCCGAGTAGAAGGTCGCAACCACGACTACCGGAATCTTGATCTGCGGGAACAAATCCACCGGCATCCGAGCCACCGTCGTCACGCCGACCACGGCGATTACCAGACAAAGCATGATCACGAAGAACGGGTTCTTCAGAGCGAATCTCGGCATTACTTTCGCTCTCCCGTCTGGCCTTCGCTGGCACCTGTGGGCGCTGACTCCAACTTGGGCGTCACCACCTCGCCGATCGCGTAGTCGGACTGACCGGCGCTGATCACTCGATCCTTTTCTGAAAGACCGTGAACGATCTCCACGGTGGTGGAGGTTTGCTCTCCTAACGCAACGTTCCGCTTCTGCACGCGATTCTGATCGTCGAGAGCCAGCACGTAATGCTCGTTGCTTTCCTGAACCACGGCCTGGACGGGAACCGTGAGCGCGCCTTTTTTTCCCTGCAACGCAAGCATCACCTCCGCGTACATGCCTGCGGTCAGAGTGTCTTGCGGATTCTCCACGTCAATCTCGGTGTGCATGGTTCGGGTCTCGTCATTGAGTGCGTCAGCGAAGCGGGACACGCGACCCTGGAAGTCTCGATTCAAATCGAGAACATGGACCTGCACTATGCTGCCCAAATGGATCATCGGCACAGCGGATTCGGGAACTGGAATCTCCAACCGAAACAGGGACCACTCCGCGAGTTGCACCACGGGCTGCGATTGCGTCTCAGATGAGGTTCCGGCTGAGATTAAGGCGCCGGTGTCGACATACCGTTTGGTGACCACGCCGGCGAAAGGAGCCGTGATGTGCGAATAAGCCTGCAACGCCGAAAGGCGATCAAGCGTGGCTTGCGCCATCCCAAGCTGGTTTTGCGATTCAGCCAGAGCCGCCCGAGCGCTATTGATCTGTGCCTCGGTCTCTTTATCTTTTGCCATCGAATCGTCCAGTTCCTGCTCGGCGACCAAACCCGGCCGCTCCTCTGACGCCTGCTTAAGCCGCGTATAGGCTGCGTGGTAAGCACTGTGCGTGGACTCCGCCCGCTCGATCTCGCTTTGAGCGCGGCGAGTCGCATCTTGACTGCGACCGATATCCGATTTTGCGCCCATGACCTGCGCGTTCAGTTCGGGAACCTCTAAAATGGCCAGTTCCTGCCCTGCCCGAACCTTGTCCCCCACATCCACAAAAATATGGCGGATGTAGCCGGCTACCTTGGCGTGAACATCGACCTGCTGGAAGGGACGGAATTCGCCCGTAAGAATGATGACGTTTTCGAGTGGAGCACGTGCGGCCAATACCACCGGCGCGAGCCTTTGCGCTGGTTTGTCGGCTCCGTCGCCATTCACGTCACCAAGCGAACGCTTCATCATCAGCGCGATCGAAATAGCAACGGTTAGGGCTACAACCGCTCCAATCACGATATGTCTGCGTTGCAGCGTCATTTGTTGCTCCAAATCTGCACGCCGGCGAGTGGTAAGGAAATCCTCACTCCCACAAGAACGAAAAACCAGGAGCGGGGGATGAAACTCGCGCGCAGCAGCGGAAGCGAGCGAAAGTCATCCCATCCACCGCACCCGAAGCGAGTACATCGAGCCATATCACAGCTTCCACCAGACTCAGATCTTCGAAGTCATCGGGCTAGGCTCCAGTTGTGCCAGGGCCATGTCACCTCGATGAACAATGAGTTGAAGTTCAATCGAAGCAGGTTTTCTTAAGAAAGGAGGAAACAAAGGTCAGCAGAAGGGAGGCGGTCGATTATAGAGATTTTCTTCGAGAAGGAGAGTCGGAAGCGGCGGGCCGGCTGGCGCCACACGAGGATAGAACGTGGGAGCCTGCGACACCACCATCTTGGCCACTGGAGCGGCCCAACGAACCGCATCGCGATCCATGTGCTGCCGCATAGCCTGTGGCGAGTCGGACTGAACCGCTATAGAGTGGGGAGTTGTACCGCGGAAAGTTCGTGTCGCCAGCGTAAGGACGAGAGAAAACATGACAACGCTGACGAGCGCCAAGCGCCCCCATGATACTGAACGAACCGCAATGTCTCTTCTTTCCGCCTTCTCCACGACAACCTCAGACTGATTATACAGACCACGCACCTGAAACCGCGCGAGCCGGGATGTAGACCCGCGCCGATAAAGTTAAGCTAGTTGTGCTTCTGACCACACCGGATGGCCACTATTCTGTGACGCTGAGCACAACGTTAACGCCAGGATACATCGGGTTGCACAGGTAATACACGCCGTTAATTTCGACAACATAAACGTCTTGCGTGTAGAGCCAGTTGCTTGGCCACGCGCCCTCAAATCCAAACCAGTAGCCACCGTACTGGAAGCGGCGATTATTGTAATCGCCTTGGCTGACACGAAACCTGTGTTCCTGTCCAAAATTGGCCCGGTAACGGTCTTCGGGAATACGGCCACCACCGTTATTACCGGCGCGCTGCATCGGCTCTGCGGGCTTAGCCTGCTGTGCGTTCTTCTCTTTTGGCTTGATGTTCTTCTCCTGCTGAGCATTTCTCTCTTCCGGCTTGGCGTTCTTCTCCTGCTGCGCCGCAGGTTTTTCCTCTTGTTTTGCTGACTTCTCGGGTTGCGCCTTTTTCTCATCCTGGGCAGGCTTAGCTTTCTGTTCTTCCTGCTCATGGTCCTGTGCGAACACCGGAACTGCGACTCCGATCGCCAAAGACAGAACTGCTGTGCTGATCACTCCTATTAATTTCATGGGTATAGCCTCCATTATCGACTCGATTCCTCACATACGCTTGCCCTACACGGTCTTCATAAGCGACTCCTCCTCATGCGTCACAAGAATGCGGAGAAGTCGATTCGCATCCGTACAATTGCGCGATTGTGGGCAACAACTGGCTGGCCAAACAATCCTTGGCTATGAGGGCGTCAACCAAGTTCAGAGTTTGCGCCGGAATATCCGCTCCGCCAGTGAGCAAGATGATTGGCGCTAGCGGCTTGAGCCGCCTCATTGCGATGACAACCTCTTGCCCGTTCATTTCGGGCATAAAGTAGTCCAGGATTACAACGTCAACCCAGTACTTGGAAGCCAGTTCCAATCCCTTGCCCCCGCTTGCAGCGGTCAGAACGGTATAGCCAAAGCTTTCGAGGAACGATTTCTCACATTCCAGCACGTCCTCGTTATCGTCGATACAAAGGACGACTGCGCTTTGGAGTGTCGGAGAAACCGCCGCAGACATGGTTCACCTTCAAAACAATTTTCAACACTTCGGCTCAGGAAACTGTTCACAATTGCTCACACCGTCATTCTCGTAACATCGCCAACAAGGGCGCCCTGTGAGTACGGAGCCCTAGTTAAGCTGGGGTGTTGGATACGACCAGAGTCGTACGCACAGCCCTGACCAACGCGGATTCAATCACTTCGGTGATGCTCACCATCGAAGCCTTTAGCTGCGGGATCTACTAGGAGAGGACAAGGGGGCAGGTACCGGGTGGGCTGGCCAAGCTCGAATCCACAATTCGTTTTCTCGGAAGGCTTCCGTGACTAATAAGGATGTGAAGGTCGAGATCGGTGACAGGGCAGCGGTCTAAAATACTGAAATACGTCCCAAAGGCGCGATATTGACGGTCTTGTCGTAGGAGTTGAGCAAACGATTGAGAAGCGGCATCCTTGCGATGACTGTGTGTCCCCTCGCCTGTCTTGGAGATCAGGCGACACACACTGCTGGGCATCGCCGCAGGAAAGCGATGACAGGGTATCTCGCCCGTACACGGTTTCTACACAACCGAAATGCCACTGCCCGTCACTCGAAAAGAGGTGGCTGCGCGGCCGTTTTCTCGGCCTCTCGAAAGTTGCTCAGACCGACACCAACCAGTCGATAACGCTCATTCGGACCAAGGTCCACTTTTTCTCGCAACTTCAAGACAATGTCCGTCAATTCCTCGCAGGAAGAAGGAGGAAAATCTGGCGTATGACTGCGCGTGAGGATCTTAAATGCGCTTGTCTTCAGTTTGAGGACCACTGTGCGTGCCAGGCGTGATTCCTTGCGCGATGCAGACCAAAGCTTTTCCGCCAGATGCCGGATCATGGGCTCGGTTTCCGTCAAAAGAACGTCTTGCTCAAAAGTGTCCTCGACAGAGATCGATTTCGTGGGCCGGTCCGGGACGACTGCACTGTCGTCGACACCGCGGGCGAGTTCGTGCAGGCGGAGACCATACCGGCCGAAGTGCTCTTCGAGCAGGAACAATTCCAATTTTCGCAAATCACCTACAGTCTGTATTCCAAGCTTCGCCAGCTTGTCTCCTGTAACTTTGCCGACTCCCGGCAGGCGTCCGACCGGAAGCGGCAGGAGAAACGAATCGATATCCTCGGGCTGGATAACAAAGAGCCCATCCGGTTTGCGCCAATCAGAAGCGAGTTTTGCCAGGAATTTGTTAGGCGCCACGCCTGCAGATGCAGTCAAACTCAACTCCTGGCGGATTTGGTCACGAATTGTGCGGGCCACCAAGGTGGCGGTTGGCAGGCTCGTCTTGTTCCCTGTGACATCGAGATACGCTTCGTCGAGCGACAGTGGCTCGATGAGGTCAGTGTGGCGTTTGAAGATCTCCCCCACACTGCGAGAGACAGCCCGGTACCGTGTAAAATCCGGCGCGACGAA
>JBEKRE010000064.1:0-27377 GCA_049519055.1 Candidatus Sulfotelmatobacter sp.
GGCGGAAAGAGGTCGAATCCAGTCTGTTTCCATTCAAATCGTTCTTGCTCCAAACATGCGTTATCGAGCTTATCTTCAATGAGTTAGGCCAGCTGCCAGAAAATTTAGCCGGACAGTAGTGAGTATATATATAGGAAATCTGATGTTTCATTTGCGCCTTGGTAAATGGTGTTCCTTCAGCATTCTAAGAAGGAAGTCCAGCCACTTACGGGCTGGGCCTTCCTTCAATTAGCATAGGTGGTATCGGAACTCCAAAACCGAACCTACGCCGTTCTATGCAGCCTTTGACCTTGCAGCCCGATAGGGCGAAGGTGTTAGTCTGTTGGTTGGCTCGTTCCGCCCCGCTTGCCATATCCTCCGCCGCCCAAACTTACGGCTGGTTTACTTGTTCACAACTTCTAATACAGGCTTGCGGTTTGGTATTTGTGTCGGCGGGGCAATACATCTCAGCCCGCCCCTACCGAAACCCCGCCACTGACGAGTATGATTAAACGCGCGGGCTAAACTTAATTCTCCGCCATCTTCTGTACATACGTCGGCCACACAGCTATGTACATACCTTCCGTCTCGTGTCCTGCCAGCGGTTCTATGGTTCCTTCTATTTCAAACTGTTTCAGAAACCGCTGCCCGTCTGCCTCGTTGCGGAAGGCAAATGTTCCTATCCGTTCTCCGTCCTTGTTCCGGATAACTCGCCCGTCTGCTGTTCTGATTGCACAGAATAAACCCTCAACTTTTAACTCTTCGCTCATTGGATTCCTCCAGTTGTTTTTGTTCCCCACGGATAAGGACCGGCGGGAACTTCTTGAATGATTCGCGGTGTGCCGTCTAATGCTCGCCCAATCTCATCCGCGCCCTGCTCGTCTCGCCGCGCTTGACTTGTGGCTTCAATCTCTCGCTCTGGCACCAAAGAGCAAAGTCCACATTCGCGGGCTTGTCCGTGCTTTATGGGAATTTGCGATGTGGCGCGGAGACGTGTCCACTCAGCGCAATCCTATGGAGCTTGTCACGATCAAAGGCGCAAGTAAACGCGTTAAGAAAACACGTAGCTTGACTGTCGAAGAGTTCCAAAAACTTCTTGAGCAACTTGAGGAACCCTTCCGCACGATGGCTCTAGTCTGCGCCTGCTTAGGGCTGCGCATTAGCGAGTGTCTTGCCCTGCGCTGGTCCGATGTGGATTAGCTCAACGGCACGCTGTGCGTTGAACGTGGCATTGTGCATCAGGTTGTCGACGATGTGAAAACACCTGAATCACAACGAACGATGTATATCGACAGCGAAATCGTGGCCGTGCTCAAGATGTGGAAGCAGCTATCTCAATTCTCCGCGCCGGACGATTGGGTCTTCGCTTCCCCGGTGAAAATCGGACGCTTGCCTCTCTCCTACGCGGGAGTCTGGCGGGCACTTCAAAAAGCAGCGCTCAAAGCTGGCATCGGTCATATCAGTTCGCATACCTTCCGGCACACACACAGATCATGGCTTGATGCTGTTGGTACACCTGTGGGCGTGCAACAACGGCTCATGCGCCACACCGACATCAGAACCACGATGAACGTGTACGGCACAGCAGCCACGGCGGATATGCGGCAGGCGCACACGAAAATCGTTAAACTCGCGCTTGCACGGGCTTAACTGATTTGTGGGCTGATTTGATCCACGTTAAGTAATTGAAAACATGGCGGAGAGGGAGGGATTCGAACCCTCGGTACAGGTGTTAGCCCGTACAACGGTTTAGCAAACCGCCGCATTCGGCCACTCTGCCACCTCTCCGGCGTGCGGAACTCCAGTTTATCACGGTCAGTAGGAGTGCAGTTCTCGCTCGGTTTCATCAAGCACCCCTGAATCGTGTGTGTTTCGGCGCCATGCATTACTAAGTCTGCACAACCCGGATTAAGGTAGCGCTCCCAAGTCTGCCGATGGCCGCGACTGTGCTCGGCTTCCGCTTCCCTTGCAGGTGAGGTAAGTAAATACGTGCTACAAAGTCCCCCAGTCGATCCGCAACGTAATCAGACGGAATCTTTCCGAGAGATTTGCATTGAGCATCAGCGGATATTGTGAAATATCGCTGCCACGCAGAAGTCATCCTGGCAGCACTTCAGCAAGCCTTCCAGAATTACGGTCTGGCGGAGGCAGCGGTGCCTTGGAATCGTTGTTCATATTCCGGACTCTGCACACCGGGACTCCGGGTTGCATTCTTCTCGGAACACAAGGCGGGATGGTTCGTAGCTCTATAACCCGTTTAGTGGCACAACGTTCCGGATTCGCTACTTGGAATCGTGGATGCCAGGACTTCGGAGGGCGACGTGCCACTCCCTCTGTTGGCGGGCCATTCTGCGCTTCACACGCAGCGACCGCGTCAACCTTGAGTTGTGCTTCAAGAGGAGGTGCTCTTATGGGACCACATAGTGGAGAGCGGATCCATACAGCCGATCACGGGATCGAACGTAAGCGGCTCGTTGCCGAGAGAGATCACGCTTTACAGCGAGCGACGAAGAAAGAAGCTCAATTGAGCCCCGATTTGTCTCACGAATTGCGGAATGCTCTCGCCTGTATTCATCAATTTGGAAGCATCCTGGTCGACGGGCTGGCAGGGGAATTGTCCGGGGAACAACGCGAGTATCTCGGCATCATGCTGGAAAATGCCTCGAAAATTCGCAGCGCGCTGGATCGGACGGTGAGCGGGCCTCCGGGCCCCTCTTGAGGAGTTTGTACCAAGCCACATCGAACGTTTTTCCTAATGGAGAGCTAATGGACAAGACAAGGATATTGGTTGTCGATGACAATCCCACAATACGAAAAGGGCTGAGCGTCCGGTTGCGAGCGAACGGGTACGAGGTTTTGTTTGCCGAGGACGCCATTTCGGCTACGGCCGCTCTGGTGACCGAGAGGCCCGACCTGGTAATTCTTGATCTGGGACTTCCTTGCGGAGATGGATTCGTGGTGATGGAACGATTGCACAAAAGCGACCGTCTGGCGGACATCCCCGTAATTGTCCTGACAGGCCGCGAATTGGCCGGTGATCGGGATCGAGCTCTGCAGGCGGGAGCGGCTGCCTTCTTTCAAAAACCTGTGGAAGACCGCAATTTGCTCTTTGCCATTCAGAAGGCGCTGGATCTCTCCCGCGGTGAATTACGCTTTGACGCGTAGCTGGGATTGAATGCTGCGAAGCAAACACAGAACTTCACTCAAACGAGGAGACTTACTCACATGTTAACGATCCTTGTGGTTGACGATAACCTTCACCTGCAAGTTGCCTTCAAGAAGATACTCACTTCCTCTGGGTATCGGGTTGTGGTTGCCGGAGATGGAGAGGAAGGTTTACGCCTTGCGAGCACCACAAGGCCTGATGTCATCGTGCTCGATATGATGCTGCCGAAGCTCAGTGGTTTGGAAGTCCTGCTCGCATTGAAAGCCGGTAGCAGGACCAAGAAAATCCCAGTGATCGCCTTGAGCGGTCTGCCCGTCAGCAATGAGGCGAGATTGAGAAGGGACGGGGCGATAAGCTACCTGCAGAAGTCAAACTTGGAAGACCTCGACGTCCTGCTCCAAGCGATCGATTATGCCCTTCTTGTGCCCCGTGACGACGAGTTCTGCGAAACCTCGTTTGTTCCCAACTCGCCTTTACAAAGTTGACTTCGTCGGTGGCTCGATAGGCAATACGGATGGTTCGTCGCTTGGTCGCGCCAGCACTCGGAAGACACCATCGTCCACCGGAACATCAGCGCTCAGCGTTCAATCAGGAAACGCCGGCCAACTATTTTAACGGATGCTGATAGCCCGTCGGCACCAGGAAATAGTGAAAGAGAATAAGGAGCGCCGCGTTCAAGAAACCGGAGATCCATCCCGAAAACCTTCCAGTGAACCGTAAATTGGAGGCTGATTTTATTGCTTTCGGGGTCCCCGCTCATTTGATGGTTCTTCCCCCTCGTGCATCTGCACCGCTTGAACATATGGCGCTCGGTTGATTTCAAAGCCGATGCCCTTCCGGAATCACGGTCTGGCGGAGGCAGAGGTGCCTTGGGAGCGTTGTTCATATTCTGGACTCTGCACACTGGGACTCCGGGTTGCATTCTTCTCGGAACACAAGGCGGGATGGTTCATAGCTCCTAACCCGTGTAGTGACATCACGTTCCGCATTCGCTACTTGGAATCTTGGATGCCAGGACTTCGGAAGGCGACGTGCCACTCCCTCTGTTGGCGGGCCAATCTGCGCTTCACAGGCAGCGACCGCGCCAACCTTAAGTTGTGCGTCAAGAGAGGTGCTCTTACGGGACCACCTAGTGGGACCCAAGAGGCGCCATCACGGTCTGCTGCACCCTTTTTATGGGCCTTGCGATTACATTCATCAAAACCTCTCGGCAAGCCCTGGTGACAACAGCGCAGATCTTGGCGTCCGTATCAACGGTAGTCCTGCAGCGTGCTGTTTCGCCGGCCGTTTTCAAAGGCACTGGAAACAGTTTAGGTCAAACTGCTCTTACTCTCCTTATGCTCTCGGTCGGGTTCCTGCTAGTGCTAAATCGGCATGCTTTTCTGGTCCTGCACGCGCGAACCCGAAACATGCTCATCGTCCTGATGACTTCTTCGAAGAAGGAACGGGATCGACTTAGTGACCACAGCCTGGCACCCAACAGCTATCTCCAGAAACCGCTGGACTTCGATGAGTTCCGAAAAATAGTGGGACGGCCCGGGTTGTACAGTTCAGATCCCTTTTTCAGGGAAGCCATTCAAGGAGTCTTCAGCCGGTGAAGGACGCCACAGGATCTCGCTTAGGCGAAGCAGGCATCGCCGTCCCTTTAGAGAAAAGCTCGCTCGGCTCGGGCGGAGAAAGCGACGGCGCGGCCTCCATTGTGCAGCACGAGTTGGAGCAGCGGAACGCCGAGCAGCGCCTGGGAGAGCAAAAATATGCTCTGGACCAACACGCCATTGTCGCCTCCACCGACGTTCAGGGAACCATCACGTACGTGAACGACAAGTTTTGCGCCATCAGCAAATACTCGCGCCAAGAGCTCGAGGGCCAAAACCACCGCATGCTCAACTCCGGCCGCCATCCGAAAGAGTTTTTCCAGCAGATGTACCGCGCTATCGCCAACGGACAAGTGTGGCGGGGCGAGATCTGCAATCGCGCCAAAGATGGATCGATTTACTGGGTGGATACCACCGTCGTACCGTTCCTCGACGCCTACGGTAAACCCAGACAGTACATGGCGATCCGCGCCGACATCACCGAGCGCAAGCGAGCCGAGCAACTCGTGCAGGAAAGCTTGGCTACCAGCAACGCTGCCCTGAAAGATCTGGCAGATTATAAATTTGCTCTCGATCAACACGCTATCGTGGCGGTTACAGACGTCCAAGGGACCATCACTTACGTCAACGAAAACTTCTGCGTCCACAGTCAATATTCCAGAGACGAACTGATCGGCCAGAATCACCGCATCATCAGCTCAGGCCACCATTCAAAGGAATTCTTCCAGGAGATGTATCGCACCATCGGCAACGGCACAGTGTGGCACGGCGAGATCTGCAACCGGGCCAAAGACGGATCGCTTTACTGGGTGGATGCCACCATTGTCCCCTTACTCGATGCCACGAACAAACCGAGGCAGTACTTGGCAATCCGTACGGTGATCACCGATCGCAAGCGGGCGGAGGAAGTGAGCGGAAGTTTGGCGGCCGTGGTCGAATCATGTGGTGATGCCATTCTCAGCATGACTCTGGACGGGACGATCACCGCCTGGAACCCCGGCGCCGAGAGGTTGTTCGGCTACTCGTCATCAGAGGCGGTGGGCAAACCGATGCGGATGCTCTTGCCGCCGGACCGCGCGAACGAAGAATCGGACATTCTGGCGCGAATTGGCCGGGGTGAACACGTCGAACACTTCGAAACCGTCCGTGTCCGAAAAGATGGCAAGAACGTGGACGTTTCAACGGCATTGTCCCCGATTATGGACGGCAGAGGGGCGATCGTAGGCGCTTCAAAAATTGCGCGCGACATCACGGAACGCAAGCAGGCCGAAGAGCGGCTCGCGGGACAAGCGCAGGAACTGTCCCGGCAATCCGAGGAATTGCTGCGCTCGCAACTGGCTCTGGAAACACAGAGCCTTATGCTGCAATCCGTGCTGGACAGCATGGCGGAGGGGTTGGTCGCCGCCGACGAGCAGGGAAGATTCATCATCTGGAATCCGGCCGCGGTGAAGATTCTTGGCTTAGAAGCGACGAATTTGCCGAGCCAGCAATGGACGTCACACTACCGACTCTACCTAGAAGACATGGTCACGCCTTTCCCCGCCGATCAGCTGCCGCTGGTCCGCGCCATCCGCGGAGAATCAAGTTCTACCGAGATGTTTGTGCGCAATCCCAAGCTCGAAAATGGGACTTGGATTGAAGTCGGCGGCGGCCCTTTGAAAGACAAAAAGGGAACGCTGCGCGGTGGCGTGGTAGCTTTCCGCGACATTACGCAAAGAAAGGCAGACGAGCTGGAAATCCGCGCCCTCAATGACGAACTCGAAAACAGGGTGGCGCAACGAACTTCCCAACTCGCGGCCGCCAACCAAGAGTTGGAGGCCTTTGCCTATTCCGTTTCCCACGATCTTCGCGCTCCGCTCCGGCACATCGGAGGTTTCGCCAAGATCTTGTCCGAGGATTTTGGCCCGGGAATGCCCCCGGAAGCAACGCGTCTTCTGGAACGCGTCCAGGACGGCACGAATCGCATGGGACTGATGGTGGATGAACTCCTGAATCTGGCGCGGGTGGGCCGTCATGCCCTCAAGGTTCAGAACAGCAATATGAATGAGATCGTCGAGGAAGTCGTATCCCTGCTGAAGCCGGAAACGGAAGGCAGAGCCGTGAAGTGGACGATTGCGAACCTGCGGTCGGCGGAATGCGACCCCATCCTGATCAAGCAGGTTTTTCAGAACCTGATCGCAAACGCGCTAAAGTTTACTCGTCCCCGTGAACATGCCGCCATTGAGATCAGTCACCATCAGGAAAACGGAGAGACCGTCTTCTTTGTTCGCGACAATGGCGTTGGCTTCAACATGAAGTACCAAGACAAGTTATTCGGCGTCTTTCAGCGCCTGCATCGAGCCGAGGATTTCGAAGGAACGGGCATCGGTCTGGCCACCGTACAACGCATCATTCGCAAGCACGGAGGACGCGTCTGGGCGGAGGCCGAACTGGATAAGGGAGCGACGTTTTATTTCACAGTGCGGGCCGAAGCCGCCGAAGTGAAGAACAAGACGGCTGCATCAGGAGCTTGCATATGAATTCAAATGAAGTGGATATTCTCTTGGTCGATGATAGTCAAGACGACGTTGACCTCACGATGCACGCCTTGCGCACGGAAAATCTGGCCAACCGCGTCTTCATCGCACGCGATGGCGAGGAAGCGTTGGACTTTCTTTTCTGCACCGGACCTTATTCCACGCGCTCTTTTGAGCATCCTCCCAAGCTAGTGCTTCTCGATCTGAAGATGCCAAAAGTGGACGGCGTTCAGGTTCTCAAGCAGATCAAGGGAGATCCGCGGACCAGGAGCATACCTGTTGTCCTGATGACCTCTTCGGGGGAAGAGAAGGACATGGTGACCGGGTACAAGCTCGGCGTAAACAGCTTCGTCCAGAAACCAGTGGACTTCGACCAGTTCCGAGCGATGGTGAAGATGCTCGGGCTGTACTGGCTGGTCACCAATCGGCCTCCCGTTGGTAGTGGTCCGGCGAATTTGGAAGGACGGGAGAGATGACAAGCGCGGGGACTGAGCTCGCAATTCCAGCAGCCGCGGCGCCCAGGCCCCAGCTGCGCGCCTTGCTCGTGGAAGACAACCCGCTCGACGCCGCGCTGGTTGTGCGAACGCTGATTAAAGATGGCTTCGATGTTACCGCCGACGTTGTGCAGGATGAAGCTGCGTTCACCAAAGCACTTCGTCACGGCTGTCCGGAGGTCGTACTGGCCGATTACAACCTGCCGACATGGAAAGGTATGGAAACGCTTGATGTAATACGCCGCGAAGGCCTCGATATTCCGATGATTCTGGTCTCGGGAGCGCTCGGCGATGTGAACGCCGTCGAATGCATCAAACAAGGCGCTACCGACTACGTTCTCAAAGATAGCTTGGCCCGGTTGCCGGCAGTGATTCGCCGCGCCCTGCAGGAAAAACTCGAACGCAGCCTGCGCCACCAGACGGAAAGGGACTTGGCTCGGAAAGTAGATGAGTTAGCTCGTTCCAATGCCGACCTCGAGCAGTTCGCCTATGTTGCATCGCATGACCTGCAAGAACCGCTGCGGATGGTGACGGCCTACACCCAATTGCTGGCGGAACGCTATCGGGGAAAACTCGACGAGAATGCGGACAAATTCATCGGCTATGCCAGCGAAGGGGCTCAACGCATGCAGGTCCTCATCCGGGATCTGCTGTTATTTTCGCGGATGGGACGGACGGAGGCTCGCGAAAGAGTTGAGTGCGATGCGGTGATAAAAGAAGTCCTTCAGACTCTCAGATCTGCCATTGAGCAGAGCGGCGCCGTTGTCACTCATTCTGCCCTGCCGGCTGTGTGGGCCAACCCCACGCAGATGGCGCAGGTCTTCCAGAATCTGATCGGGAACGCCATTAAGTTTCGCCAGGAAGAGCCGCCGGTGATTTCGGTGCAGGCTGAAGAAGCCGGTCAGCAATGGCTCTTCAGCGTGCGCGACAACGGAATCGGAATCGCTCCTGAGTACGCGCAACAGATTTTTGTCGTCTTCCAGCGTTTGCACGCCCGCACCGAGTACCCGGGCAACGGTGTCGGCCTGGCCATTTGCAAGAAAATCATCGAGCGTAACGGCGGCAAGATCTGGATGGAGTCGCAGGCTGGCGCCGGTTCCACTTTCAAGTTCACGCTGCCCAAGTCTGACACTGAAGAAAGCACGAGGATACGGTCATGAAGACAGCAGCGGATCTCCTTGTCATCGATGACAATCCAGCGGATGTGTCGCTGGTCCGAGAGGCCCTGGCGGGAAGCAAACATCGCAGCAGGATCACCAGCGTCGGGGACGGTGTTGAGGCTTTGGCTTTTCTATACCACAGAGACAAGTATGTGGACGCGATTCGGCCCGACCTGGTGATGCTTGACCTGAATCTGCCAAAGAGAGATGGGCTAGCCGTCTTGGCCGCGATGAAAGCAAGTCCGGATCTGCGTCGCATTCCGGTCGTGATCTTTAGCACTTCACAGTTGAGCAAGGATATTACGCGCAGTTACGAATTAGGCGCGAATTGCTACGTCAGCAAGCCGGGAAACTTAACTGAGTTTTTCTCGACGGTACTGTCGATTGAAGAGTTCTGGCTCAGCTTCGCCTGTCTGCCAGCCCAAGGAGAATGAGGAAGAATGGATCATCCAACAACTCAGGTGTTGCTCATTGAAGACAATCCCGGCGACGCAGACCTGGTCCGCCTGCGCTTGCTCGAAGGCAAATCTCCAGTAAATGTAAATTGTGTCAACCTGCTGTCCGATGGCCTCGCCTCTCTGACTCGAGAGACTCCCTCGGTGGTGCTGTTGGACCTGAACCTACCCGACAGCCGCGGCGCGGACACCTTTCGTCGCGTCCTGGAGCATTCCCCCAATGTGCCTGTAGTAGTGCTTTCCGGCCAGGACGACGAGTCGCTTGCGATCGAGGCCGTTCATCAGGGTGTGCAGGACTACCTAATCAAAGGCAACATCTCCGGCGGGCATCTGGAGCGCGCCATCCGCTACGCCGTGGAGCGGCAAGCTCTTCTGCGCTCACTCGAAATTACCCGCAAGCAACAGCTGGAGTTCAAAGATCAGTTTCTCTCGCACGTCTCCCATGAGTTGCGCACGCCGCTCACCTGCATTTACCAGTACGTCTCTCTCATCCAGGACGGACTGGCCGGCCCCGTGTCGCCTGACCAGTCCGACCATCTGAAGATTGTGCTGAAAAGCGTAAATCAATTACGCGCGATGATCCATGACTTGCTCGAAGCGACTCGTGCCGAGACCGGCAAAATGCGGATCGAACCCCGCTGCATCTCGCTCGGCGAACTGATTCGTCAGACCGTCGCCATGATGCAGCCCACGGCAGACGAAAAGAAGATTGGACTCGAAATCGGAGTCGACCAGCGGCTTCCTTTAGTGCATGCCGATCCCGACCGCGTTCTCGAAGTGCTCATCAATCTGGTGGACAACGCCATCAAGTTCACCCCGCCCGATGGCTCGGTCCTCGTCCAGGCCTGCGTCGTCGAGGCTGACCCAGGTTCGGTCTACATTTCAGTCACCGACACGGGGCGCGGCATCAGTCCCGAAGCGAGGGTGTCGATCTTCGATCGCCTCTACCAGGATGCCGATTCCGTCGACAGCAACCGTTCTGGATTAGGACTGGGGCTATTCATCTGCAGAGAAATCGTCCGGCTTCATCAAGGACGTATCTGGGTTTCGAGCGAGCCGGGACAGGGCAGCAATTTCACCTTCACTCTGCCAACTTATTCGCTGGCCAAGCTGCTTGGTCCAGTCATCACGCACCACGATTGCTTGCGTCGCGCTTTTGTGCTGGTGACGGTCGAACTTACGCCGCTTTCCACTGCTCCGCCACGTAATTGGAAACAAACGTGGCGGCAGTGTCTGGAAATCCTGCGCCGGTGCATTTTTCTCGACAAGGATCTCGTGTTGCCGCCGATGGCAACAGGGGGAGCCGCCGAAACTTTTTTCGTGGTGGCATCGACCGATTTGGATCGTTCCAGAATTATGACGACGCGTATTCGCGAAGCACTCGAGCGCGTGCCTGATCTCCAAAGCAAGTGCACCCTCACAATTACGGCCGCTCCGGTGGACCTGCCCGCCGACATTTCCACCCGATCGCCGGAACAGCAGATTCAAAGCGTGGCCGACCTTGTAACCGGAATGATCAAGACAGGGCTAGACAGAAAGCAGCCATTCACAGGGAAGACCGAACGATATTCCAATTAATGAACCCACAATAGGGAGACCCACAATGCCAAGACCAAGAATTCTGGTAGTCGACGACGATCCCGATCTGGTTCGTGCTTTGCGGCTGCGCCTGCAGGCCAACAATTACGAGGTCACCAGCGCCGGGGATGGCGATGCCGCCATCGCGTCAGTGACGAAAGAACGGCCAGCCCTGATTATTCTGGATCTGGGCCTGCCGAACGGAGACGGCTTCGTCGTTCTGGAACGACTGCAGAACAGTCAAGCGCTTTCCGGCGTTCCCGTCATCGTGCTAAGCGCGCGCGATCCCAAAAACAATGAGCAGCGCGCCTTAACGGCTGGGGCGACGGCATTTTTTCAGAAACCCGCCGACAACAACGAACTAATAAACATGATCAGCTTCAGCCTCTCGCCCCGATCAACACAGTCTGCACCTTCCTCATCGTAAAGTCCGCCCGATCCTTGTTGAAGCGGAGCAAACGTGACCAATCCCTAGGGCCGATGCCAATTGGCGCGGGGAAAAGCGACGCTCACACTTCGACGTTGATTTCTTCACGCATCCACATGGGGGTGCGCCGCGACGTGAACTCAGTAGAGCATCTGCTGTTAGAAGAAGTCGGTCTCCGAGGTAGCGATCGTGGGTCGCTGCCAACTTCGGGCTACGAGTCAGTTGGCTTTCCGAGCCAATTCCCTCCGGGCAAGTAAGTTGTAAAGCGTCGACCTTGAGATCCCCAGCACTTCCGCAGCGCGACTCTTATCTCCGCCCATGCGCTCCAGCACACTGACAAGATGACGCTCTTGAACTTCGTCCATCGAGAGCAGATTGTCATTGTGAGTACGAGCTAGCACAGGCGTCTTCCAGAGATATGGCGGAAGGTCTTTTATATCGATGACATTCCCCTCAACCATCATGCAGGCCTTTCCAATGACGTTTTCCAATTCGCGCACGTTCCCTGGCCAAGTATGACGACCGAGAAGAGCTTGGGCCCGCCGGGTCATGCCACGTACCGGCTTGTTGTACTGTGTGGCGAACTTTTCTATGAAGTACCGCTGTAGTAAGGGGAAATCCTCTTTGCGGTCAACCAACCCGGGTAGAGCAATCTCCACCATCGATAGACGGTAATACAGATCGTCTCGGAACCTATGCTCTCGAATCAGGGCACTCAAATCCTTGTTGGTGGCGGCGATGAAGCGCAGGTCCACCTTACGGAGTGCTGGTGAGCCCACTCTTTGGACCTCCTGGTTTTGCAGCACTCTCAACAGTTTGGCTTGGCCTGCGAACGGCATATCACCGATTTCGTCCAGGAACACCGTCCCTTGATGGGCATACTCGAGAAGACCAACTTTATCGTGGGTTGCACCCGTAAACGCTCCACGGACGTGGCCGAATAGTTCACTCTCAAACAGAGTCTCGACCAGTGCCGAACAATTACATACCGCGAATGTCTTATCCGATACTGGACTCAACCGATGCAGGGCGTGTGCAACTAATTCTTTTCCGGTTCCTGTGTCTCCTGTGATAAGCGCTGTTCTGAAATGGGGGGCGACCCGCCGTATGGAAGCAAAGACATCCATCATGAGTGGACTACGACCGACGATACCCTCTAGCTGGAAAGTGTCCACCATCTGCCGGTCGAGCTGTGTCGCAAGCCTTCGGGACCGGTGTTGACTAACGAGCGCACATACTCGGTCACGAAGTGCTAGGACATCCAGAGGCTTGGTCAGGTAGTCTGCCGCTCCCTTGCGAATCGCTTCGACCGCCGATTCGGCTGAGTAATGCCCTGTCATCAGAATTACTTCTGCTCCCGGATCGGAGACTATCATTTGTTCCAGAAGATCCATCCCGCTTATCTTCGGCATCACCAAATCCAGGAGAACGATCTCCGGATGCTTCTCCCGAAAAACGGCGAGACCTGCCTCGGAATCGGTAGTTGTGAGAATCTCAAGTCCCTGTTGCTCCAGAGCTAACTCGATCAGTCCCAGGTTCTGCGACTCATCATCGATCACTAGTAGCCTGAAGGCGGTTTCGGCATCTGTCTTCATTGGAGTCCGCCCAGGTAATTCTCAGGGGTTCGGTTTGACACCCCTAAAGACTCTTGTATCTTCTTCGCAAGGTCGTCTAGGGTGAACGGCTTTTGCAGAAAAGCCACTCCGGGCTCCAACATGGTGTAGTGCACGATGACATCGTCGGTATAACCCGACACATACAACACCCTCATTTTCGAATGGCTGGCACTTAGTAGCTCCGCCAATTCCCGGCCACTCATGCCAGGCATGACCACGTCAGTGACCAATAGCTGAATCGGCTCAACACATTGGCCGGCGATGCGTATAGCATCGGCGCCGTTTGCCGCCTCGATCACCGTGTACCCCAGGCTTTCCAGAAGTTTATGGCTCAGTTCCCTCAGAGATTCTTCATCCTCGACCAAAAGAATCGTTCCAGAACCCGGAGGGATCGGAATTGTTCTTTCAAGGTGGATCTCGTTTACCTTCTCCTTCACTCGGGGCATGTAAATCTTAACGGTGGTGCCCTTCCCGACCTCGCTGTAAATCCAAATGTAGCCGTCGCTTTGCTTCACGATTCCATAGACGGTCGCGAGCCCAAGGCCGGTACCTTTACCCTTCTCCTTGGTGGTGAAAAAAGGCTCGAAAACGCGATCCTGAGTTTTTTTATCCATTCCGATGCCGGTGTCACTCACGGTGAGCAAAACGTAGTTTCCGGGATCCGCATCGATGTCGCGGTGGCCACCATGCAGTTGGTCCAATTTCGCGTTCAGAGTCCCAATGGTCAGTTTGCCACCCTTGGGCATGGCATCCCGAGCATTGATCGCCAGATTGACGATGACCTGCTCGATTTGTGTCGGATCGGCCCTCACATGGTCGACAGTTGGGCTAAGCCTAGTGACTAGTTCGATATGTTCACCGATGAGCCGAAGAAGCATTTTGCTGGTTTCACGGACCACCGTGTTGAGATCAAGGACCTTGGGCATAAGTACTTGGTTTCGACTGAATGCCAACAGCTGAAGTGTCAAAGAAGCGGCCCGTTGTCCTGCCTTCTTGATCTGTTCGACCTCATGCCGCGATACATGATCCGGCTGCTTTGAGGCCAGCAGCAAGTCGCTATAGCCGATGATGACCCCAAGGAGGTTGTTAAAGTCGTGAGCGATCCCACCCGCGAGCTTACCCATGGCCTCCATTTTTTGAGCCTTATGAAACTGCTCTTCGAGCTGTCGCTGATCGGTGATGTCGGTGCACGTACCAACCCATTCTCGGACGGAACCGTCGTCTTCCAGCACGGGCACGCCACGGGCGAGAAGATCACGGTACTCCCCATCGTTACGGAGAACCCTAAACTGCGTACCGTAGGCGGAACGGTTTTTCACTGCGTTAGACCATGATTGTCCGGCCCGGTCGCGATCCTCCGGGTGAACGGCTCTAAGCCAGCCCCGACCCCGGACTTCCTCAGCGCTTTGGCCAGTGAACTCGCGCCACAGCGGCAGATCCTCGACTACCTCCCCGGCGGCGTCCGTGGTCCACACGACCTGCGCGGAGGCTACGAACAGCGAGCGATAACGGTCCATGCTATGTTGCAAGGCTTGCGGAGCTCGATGTCGCTCACTGCTTTCGTCCCAAAGTGCCTTTCTTTTCAGGACATGGCCGACAGCTAGAGGGAGAAGGTTGAGCCGGTGCTTGAGGACATAGTCCGCTGCGCCGCGCTTGATGTAACCAGCCGCAGCTTCATCTCCCAGGGTTCCGGTGACCACGATGAAGGGAATGTCCTTCCCGGATCGACGAAGCATTGCGAGGGCATCCAGCCCCGTCCAGGTGCCGAGGTTGTGGTCAGAGACGATGAGATCATAGTCATCTTTCTCGAGCCGCTCCTGAAATTGTTCTGGCAATTGGACGACATTCGAGACAAGGGCGTAACCAGCTCTGTGCAAAGAGATCAGCATTAATTCCGCATCCTCAGCCGTGTCTTCGGCAATCAGGATCCGAAGCCGGCGTTTGAATGAGAACAGACCATCGGCTCCCGCTTCAGTGCTTGGTATGGATGACATGCTCTTTCTCCTCACAAGCCGCAGAAGCTGGCTCCTGATTCACTCCAACAAAGGCAGGCTTCCCGGTTCGGGGAACTTTTCAAAAATCCACCAGCTTCTGGATATAGCTTTTTGACTACGAGCTGAATAGCTCGTAACCATTCCGCCATCCGCGTTTCAATCGCCTGACCCGATAATTCTTCCCGCTCCTGGCGAAACATGTGCAACACCTGTCGCACTGCCCGGTTTTGTCATTTTCAGCGCTAAGACCGAGGTCAGATTGGGGTCGGTTTGCGCGGACTCGCAACTTTTTGGGGTAAAGCCACTGGACTTGGAGGCTCTGCGCTAGTCCGCCCAGTTGCTGTAACGTACTACGCCGGAACGCCAGGCCGTCTGTCCGCACTTGGCCTGACATTGCCACGGATCGCCTGACGGGGACGTCAGGATACTGACCGCTCCAAGTTCCCTCACGGGAAACCCCTTGGGGAAGGGACCTTGGACTGTCGGAGGTCCTCGGCCGGTCTCGTCTTCCTGAGATAAACCTCGAAGCTACAGCGGCTCTTTTCCTAAGAGCACGGGAGGGTCCATCTCCGATAGGTTATCGCCGTGATGTAAACAAAGCAGTTGCTCAGAGCATTTTTCACGATCATCGAACTGGCAGGGTGTCGAATAGTGTCGACTAGTGTCGACCGACACTGCTTGGTCAGTCCTTAGGGCCGCGGTGGTCCGTCGCACCTGGCAACAGCTATGGAAACTTCTGTTTCAACTTCGACCAACCACGCGACATGTTTCGGTCAGATTGGATGCCCGGGCCACGTCTCACGGCATTTCAGTGGCAGGATGGTGTCAGGACCGACCTCGGAGCGCTGCCCGGTGGCCAGAGCAAGTGCTACAGCCTGGATCAGTGCGAACGGCCTAATTGCTGGCGCCTCGCAGAACGGCGAAACCGATCCTCGGGATCGGGGCTTCCCCCAAGATTGCGCCGTCCTGTGGCGTGATGGCAACATCCTCGATCTCGGATCGCTACCCGGAGGGGGATATGAGAGCGGAGCCCAAACCGTCAACCGCCGCGGCCAGGTGGTCGGATGGGCAATAAGGATCCAACTTGGATTTATCCGCCAATCCCGCCAGCGTCCCTGTTTTGTTTAAGGGTTGGACCGCGCCATGGTATTCGAAACCGTTTAGGTAGCTCTGCGGCCCACCGAGAGTTCCCATGTCGATGAGCTTGTAGTGGCAGTAGCAGTAAAGGTGATTCTTCCCCTCGTCCGGCGCGGCCAGCCGAAGCGAGAACGCTAGTACGGTGAACATGATCGTGGTTGCGATCATACAAATCACCGTTCTGGTTTCATATAAGCCTTCTTCTTTTTCAGTTGGCGCCCTATTCAGGGAAGAGTGCCCTGGGCGAGTAACGGCAACTTGAGGCAATCGACCGCCGACGGTCAATGGATGGCCGATTACCTGGCGGTAAATTATTGATAACGAGCGAAATTGCTGATTTCGCCTGCGACGGGCTGCTCCCACAGATTGGTTGCCCCAGCACCAGCGACGTCGTCCTGCTAACCATGCCTCACTAGGCGCGGGTGAAAGTCACCTGTCGCTGCAGACGTCCGAGTCGGCAGCGAGGCCGAGTACATCGACGAAATCACGACGCAAGGCCGGAGAAAGGACGATGAGGAACAGCGATCGAATACCAGCCCTGCCGTCGGCACTCGTAAATGATCTCCGTAGAAGGCATGCCTCCGCGAATGATTTTCTCCAACCAATGCCCTAATCCGAGTGAAAGGCATCGGTCAAAGAAATTACCTTCATTGCGCCTTTAATTTGGTCCGGCGTCGCCGAAGACTTCAGATGTAGCGTCACCGGCTCGCCCGGAAGCAGATCAAAGTAATTGTCAGAGCTTTGCGCATCGAGATCACCGAACGATAAAGACACGCTACGGGCTAACTTCGGCGATTGAACCGTAATCGTGTAACCATCGCTGGCCTTGTCGAGGGTGGTTTCGATCTTCGGGGAAACCGGCAATTCCAGGTCGTGCGTCACATTGAAGAAGATCAGGTTCCGGGAAACTCTCTTTCCGGCTATCTCCAGATCAAACACAAGAAAGCTTTGACGCAAGTTGGCTTTTGCCCCCAGCGACGCCTTGTCGACCGTGAAGTAGATCGCATTCGATTGCGCTGGCACCTGAACATCTTTGGTCTGATCGAGCAGGGAATTACCCGAGAAATCGAGCAGGCGCGTGTGGATTGTGCCGGAAAGCGGCTGGAGCTTGTCCGACACTACGTATACATCCACTTTATCGTCATGCAGGAAAGGAGAAATCAGCACATCGTCGTAGAAGCGGCGAGCGTAATAATGCAATGCTTTCCACCGGCCGTAGTAATCGATGCTGGCCCAGGACGCCACCGGCCAGCAGTCGTTCAACTGCCAGTAGAGCGAACCCATGGTGCGAGGCCGCTGTCTTCGCAAATGCTCCGCGCCAATCTTGATGATCTCCGCCTGCTGCACCTGGCTTAAATAGACGAACGAAGCGAAGTCCTTGGGCTCGCGATACTCGCGCAACATATAAGTAAGGATGCGTTCATTCCCGCCTTTATTCTTCTGGTGGGCTTGCATGACGGTAGAGCGAATGTCGAAGTCCCCGGGCTGGTTGGCGAAAGTATGGATCGTGCGCATTTCGGGGAAGGACTGAAATCCGTATTCCGTCATGAAGCGTGGGAATTGTTTGGTATAGTCTTGCGCCGGCGCCTGCTGATGCCACACCGCCCAGTAATGCATGTCGCCATTGTGCTGATTGTCGGGAATCTCTTCGAAGTTGGCGCTGGGAGAACTCGGCGTGTAAGGCACGGGATCGGCATATTGCGTGACTGTGCTCCGCAGTATGTCGGAGAACAGAATCACGTAATCCTGCCAGACGCGGTCGCGGGCCTCGGCCGAGATCGATTCTTTGAATTCCTGGCGGTCGCCCCAGTGGTACCAGCCGGTTTCAACTTCATTATTGCCGCACCAGATCACAATACTGGGGTGATCGCGCAGGCGCTTGATCTGGTCGATGGCTTCTCGCCGGACGTTTTCCTGAAAGGCAACGTCGCCGGGGACCATGTCGCCGCCGAACATGAACTCCTGCCACACCATGATCCCGAGTTCATCGCAGATATCGTAAAAATCGTCGGACTCGTAATAACCACCGCCCCATTCCCGCACCATGTTCATGTGTGCATCGCGAGCGGCTTGCAGAATATTCCGGTGAATTTCTGGGGTGACGCGGTTGGGAAAGCTGTCGAACGGAATCACGTCCGCACCTTTGCCGAAGACAGAGATTCCATTCACCACGAACTCGAAGCTTTTGCCCCACTGATCGGGCACGCGGCGCATCTCTACCGAACGCAATCCCGTCTTGGTTTCAGCATGAGCCGCAGCCTCTTTACCGATACGGATCGCCGCAGAAAAGCGGTAACGGCTCTGCGCTCCATAACCCACCGGATACCAGAGCTTGGGCGATACGATACGCAAGAGGAACGAAACATGATTCATGCCGGTGTTGAGTTGCAGCGTCTGGGTTCCAGCGGAGGTTTGCGGCCCCGCCAAATCATCATGGGCCAACGTGAGAGTGGCAGTTGTGGGCTGGCTGGCGTCGAGATCGAGCTCCGCCGTGACGTTGGCTAAGTCCGAAGTGATGCTGTGCTGGTGAATATGAAAGTTGTCGATGCGCAGCGCGTCCCAGGTCTCAAGCCGCACCGGCTGCCAAATACCTTCGGTCATGAGGCGCGGTCCCCAATCCCAACCATAGTTGTAGGGGGCTTTGCGCGTGTATGGAGCGGTGGCAATGTTCTCTTCGTTTCCGTAATTGTGCGTAGAGATGGAGGGCAAAATGAAGGGCTGCGACTTGGCGTAGGGAATCATCTTCTCCACGGCGGAATGAAATACGATGCGAAGAGTGTTCGGCCCGGACTTCAACATCGCCTTTGCTGGGATTCGCCAGCGGCGGAACATGTTGTCGGCGTGCAGAATGCACTGATCGTTAAGATAGACGTCGGCAAACGTATCCAGTCCGTCGAAAACCAGGTCGACGTGATCGTGAGCCAGGGCGGCCGCGTCCACTGGGAACGTAGTTTGATATTCCCAATCGGCCAGGCCGATCCATTGAAGACGAAATTCATTATCGCGATCGAACGGGTCGGGAATGAGCTTGCTGCTGAGCAGGTCGGTTTGTACGACCCCTGGAACTTGTGCGGCATGCCATTGCTTAACGTCGGCCCGATCAGTATTGGCAACGGCCCGGAACTGCCAGCCAGAATCGATGGTTCGCGCGGAAGGCTCGGCTGCCTGCAGAGGTATCGCGACAAGAGAAATGAAGAGCAAACAAGCGAGCAGACAGAGGGCAGTAGGTGATAGATTGCGAAGCCGCAACGGTTCCATATTAAGGTGCTCCCATCTCAAGTTATGAGTCAATCTAGTGCTGCGAATTCGGTTGTCCAGAAGCCTGCGGCTGGGCCGAGTTGTTCTGTAACTTCTCGAACTCCTGCATTTCGCGCTTGGCCTCGGCAGTCTTTCCCTGCTTGCGATAGATTCCCGCCAGCCCGAAGTGCGCCTGGGCTGCCAGCGAGCTTTGCTTCTCGATAGAAAGAAGTTTGCTCCATGCCTTTTCGGCGGCGGCGGGGTCGCCCTCCAGGGAAGCGGCTTTGCCCAGCGAATAGAGCGTCTCCGGCATGTCGGGCAGCAAGCGATCGGCGCGCAAGAGTTCCGCCCGCGCTTCGTGGGCTTTGCCCTGTTCCAGCAATGCGTCTCCCAGTCGATAAGCGGCTTCGGCGTTTCCCGGCTGCAGGTTCACCTGGATTCGAAACTGTTCTTCCGCCTTGGGCCATTGGAAGGCGCCAGCATACACCTCACCCAGAGCCAGGTGAGCTTCGGGCAATCCCGGGCGCAGGCGCAACGCTTCCTGGTATTCCTTTTCGGCATCCTGCATCCGCCGCAGCACGAAGTAATTTTCCGCCATCGCCTGGTGCGCGCGCGGGGAGTCGGGATAGGCGGCGAGCAAGGTATCAATCGATTGTTTCGCCAGCAGTCCACTGGCGCGGCCAAGATAGTAGAGAAGATCTGGATCGTTGGGATGTGCGGCCAGCGCGGCTTCTAAATTGCCAACCGCTTCTGGCAGTTGTCCAGTTTGGACTTGCGCGATGCCTAATGCCACTTTGTCGGACGCGCGTTGCAGGTGCGGAACTGCCTGGTCCGCGTAACCTTGCGATAGGAGCGCGTATCCAAGCAACTGGTGAGCTGGAAGCAAATCCGCATTCAGTTCCACTGCATGTTTGAGCGGCGCGATCGCAGAGCCGTAATCACCATGCTCCATGTAAGCCTGGCCGAGACTGATGAAGCCGTCCGCGAAGGACGGATCCAACTCGGTGACCTTCTTATACTCGGCGATGGCGACATCGAACCTCCGTTCTTTATCGGCGGCAATTCCCGCCTGCATGTGCTCGGCGGCCTGCGGCGATGCGATCTGCCAGGCGAACCACACTAATAAGATGGCGCGGATCACGGTTTCTCCGGTTCTCGGACCTCTAGGAACTGGTCGGCGGGAACATCATTCAAAATTTGGTGTGCGCCGGATGGCCAAGCGACTTCGACTTTCGCTTTCTCAGTGCTGCCCAGCCCGAAATGAAGCCGCTTGTCGCTGGCCGAAAGGTATCCGCAGGTTGAGGTTGCAAATCGCGTCTGTCCGTTGACCTGCACCCGAGCGCCGAATCCATCCCGGTTGCTACGCGTGCCACGCAGGGTAATGGTGAGCCAGTGCGCCTTGCCGCCACGATTGAAGAACACCTGAGGGTGGCCACCCAGTGTGGTCACCACCGCGTCCTGCCATCCGTCGTTATTCAAGTCCCCGAACGCGGCTCCACGCGCGGCCACGGGCACCGTGCTTCCTGAATCGACGCTCTCAAACCGTCCGTTATGATTCAAAGCCAGCAGCGGCAGTTGGAGATAGTGAAGCGAAGGATCGATTTCTTCAACGTTGTCCAACACATGGGCTTGCGCGACGAACAGATCTTTCCATCCGTCATTGTCGAAGTCCTCCAGACCCAGGCTCCAGCCTGAACTTCCACTCGTCAGCGCCCCCAGTCCAGTCTCCAGACTGCGATAGGTGAACGAACCATCGCCATCGTTGTGGTAAACGCCGTAAATCTCCCGCGGCAGCAGAGTTACCATAATGTCGGGCCGGCCATCGTTGTCGTAGTCTTGAAAAGCTACACCCATGCCGGACATTCGCCGGCCGTCCTCGGAAAGCGCCGCGCCCGCCTCGAGCCCAACTTCGGTGAAAGTGCCGTTGCCATTGTTGTGATACAGATACTGCTGCATCCCATCGTTCGATACAAATATGTCGGTGAATCCGTCGCCGTCATAGTCCGCGAATCCTACTCCCAGCGCGCGCCCCTTCTTCGCCGCAACGCCGGAGCGCTGGCTTACATCCGTGAATGTTCCGTCGCCATTGTTGTGATACAGAATATTGGTCGTCGCCGGGAACTCTTCCGGCGGACAATAAGTATGGTAGTTGCCGCCGCAATCCTTATTATGCTTCGTGTCCCAGTCCATGTAGCGGGTTACGAAAAGGTCGAGCTTGCCGTCGTTATCGTAGTCGAAAAATCCCGCGGACACTGACCATCCGCCCCCGGCGACTCCAGCTTTCGCCGTCACATCGGTGAAGGTGCCGTCCCCGTTGTTGTGATACAGAATGTTTTTACCGTAATTGGTGACATAGATATCTGGGTAGCCGTCGTTGTCGTAGTCGCCCACGGCAACTCCCATGCCGTAGTTTCCCTCTGCGACGTTCGCCAGGCCAGCTTGCTGGGTCACATCCGTGAAACTTCCATCTTTATTCTGGCGGTACAGACGATTCCAGTACATCGGATTGTGCCGATCGAAATTCTCCGGAGTTGGTGCCGGACTGCTGACATGCCCGCCGTTTACCAGAAAAATATCCAGCAGTCCGTCGTTGTTGTAATCGAGGAGCGCCACGCCGCCGGGCATGGTTTCGATCAAATATTTCTGCGGAGTAGGAGAATTTTGCAGGATGAAATCCAACCCGCGCGGCAGTTTGACATCGAAGACCGGTGCCGCGGGGCCAGGCGCCAACAGCATCATGGCGAGGGCGCAGGATACGCGAAACAAGGGGTTCGGCAACTCAGAGTTCCTTTAATGGAACAGCATATCGCGTAAGCGAAAACTCCGCACCATCATCCAATCGTTTCTTCCGACTGTTGGCCGGGCAATGTGGCAATATCCCTTGTCCACACGCTACAGCTGGCGCCGCGTCGAATCGCGTTCGACGAGTTTAGGCGGAATCAGAATTTTTTGCGGCGGCAACAAGCTCTTCGACGCGATCCGCGCAATCAGAAGCTCCGCCGCGAGCACTCCAATTTTGCACGTTCCCTGGTCGATGGTAGTCAGCGGCACCGTCAGAACGTCGGAGTAGCGGACATTGCCGGCGCCGACCATTGCGATGTCATCGGGCAGCCGCAGCCCTGCCTGCAAAATTGCCTTCATCGCGCCGATCGCGACCGGGTCATTGAAACAGAAAACTCCGTCGGGCAGCGGGTGTGCTCTCAGCAGTTTCCGCATCCCTTCGTATCCTGTGTCATCAGCGCGACCTCCCGCGACGACGTAACCGGAGTGTGCACGAAAGCCGTGCCGGGTCAGGGCCCGGCGATAACCTGCCAATCGTTCTTCGGCAATTCCTATATCGGGACCGCGCAGATGGGCAATGCGGCAGCAGCCCCGCGCAATCAGATGCTCAGTCGCCATGAGGCCGATGGCGCCGTTATCGACTCCGACGAAACAGGCCCGCAAGCCGGTGATAGGACGATCAATCAGAACATAGGGCGTGTTGCGCTCTTGCGCACGCTTGAACATTGCCAGGCGTTGCGGCGACTGCGACGAAGCGATAATCAAGCCATCCACCTGACGAGCCAACAAAGAGTCTGCTTCGCTGGCTTCTAATTCAGGGTCTTCCTCAAACGACGAGATTACCACGTGATAGCCGTGTGGCCGCACGGTGTTAGCGACCGAGCGCGCAATCTCGCCAAAGAAGGGATGGGCGAACTCGGGCAACAACAACCCAATGGTGTAGGTGCGCCTGGTCACCAGGCTGCGCGCCACCCAATTCATCTGATAATTCAGTTCTTTAGCGCGGCGCAAAACTCGCTGCCGCGTCGCCTCGCTGATCCGGCCCTGATTCCGCAGCACCTTCGATACGGTTACCACGGATACTTTGACATCCTTCGCGATGTCCATCATGGTCGCGGGCATGACGCGCAAGCATACCACCGTTGGGGAGGGTTAACGTTTATTCAAATGGGAATCATGCATTTTATTCTTGACAACGGTTGTCCCCGTGTTCAAGAATCCGGGCGCAATCACATTTAGGAAACTTCCGCACCGGAAAGAGCTACCCATGCCAAGTCGCAAACTCTTCACGCTGCTCATCTCGCTAAGCCTGCTAATCTCTGCCTCGCTCTCTCTCTACGGCCAAAGCACCTACGGTTCGATCTCCGGATCCGTCACCGATACTTCGGGCGCTATCGTCACCGACGCCAAGGTGACGTTGACCAACCTGGGCACGTCAGAAAAGCACACACAGTCCAGCGGCAGTGACGGGCTTTTCACGTTTGTGAACCTGTTCCCCGGCCAGTACCGGGTTGACGTGGAAAAGCAAGGGTTTAAGCACTTTGTCCGTGCCGATATCTCGGTCCAGGTTCAACAGGACACCCACATCATTTCCCAGCTTCAGGTCGGCGAGGTCAGCCAGGTTGTGGAAGTGACGGCGGAGACGCCGCTGCTCCAGACCGAATCTTCGTCACTCGGTCAGGTCGTCGAGCAACGCAAGGCTGACGAACTGCCTTTGAACGGCCGCAACATCTTTAACCTGATCACAGTTTCTCCCGCCGCAGTTGCACAGGGCGGCTCGGGGGGATCGCCAGTAGGCCAGAACCCATTTAGCTGGGGCAACTACCAGGTCGGCGGTTCGTTCGCGAATCAGGGTGCGGAGTACCTGGATGGTCAACCCCTGAATATCGGCTACATCAATCTGCCCATCATCATCCCAACTCAGGATTCAGTTGGTGAATTCAAAGTCCAGTACAGCAACCTGGGCGCCGAGTGGGGCAAGTTCTCCGGCGGTGTCACGAACCTCAGTACAAAGTCGGGCACCAACAATTGGCACGGATCCGGCTACGAATATTTCCGCAACAAGGTGCTGAACGCCAACGAATATTTCAATAAGGCGAGCGAGATCGCTGGCGGCACCAAAAACGAGCCTCCACCGTGGACCCAGAACCAGTACGGCTTCCAGTTGGGCGGGCCAGTCCTCAAGAATAAGACATTCTTCTATGTCAGTTGGGAGCAATACCGGCAGCGCACGGGATCTCCCTTTACCACTACCGTTCCTGCGGCCAACGAGCGCCAAGGAAATTTCGCGGCTCTCTGCACCTCGGGATTCGACGCAAGCGGTATTTGTCTGGACAGAGACGCTGCGGGGAATGTAACCGATCAGCTCTACGATCCATACAGCATCAATGCTTCAACGCTGCAACGCTCGCCTTATCTGAACAACGTAATTCCCACCTCGGAGTTCAGCACGGCCACCACCAAGATGTGGGATACCTACTTCCCGTCGCCTACGAGCGCTGCCACGGTAAATAATTTTCTGAGTTCGGCACCAGGCGGCGGCAACACCAACGAGTTCGTCGCGCGTGGCGATCAGAACATTGGAAACAACACGCACCTGTTCGGAAGATTTGCCTATTTCGGATTGCTTGACTTGCCGGTGAATCCCTTCGGAACTGGCCTCTGCCTCGACCGCTGCGCGGAAAAGTATCATAGCAAGTTGCTCTCCATCGGCATTAACCACACCTTCACTCCCACCACGATTCTCGATGTGAACCTCGCGGCTAGTCGCTTCGTCTACGGACGTCAGCCGCTTCTCTCGGGCTTTGACCTCACGACCCTGGGCTGGCCCTCAACTTACAACAGTCCGCCAAGCACGATGCGGACCCCTCCCACCCCGGCCTTCCCGTTCCCCAACGACGTCGGAAAGTCGCAGGGCAACAGCGCCATCGGCGATCACAACACGCAATACAACCTGAGCCCGGCGTTCACCTTAATCCGCGGCAAGCACACGATTCAGACCGGCGCCCAGTTCGAGTGGGGCTACGATAACTACTTCCAGACCAACATCGCCAGCGGCGCATTCGGTTTTCCGGGAAACTGGACCACCCAATACGCACTGGCATCAACCTCAGCCGCAGTCGCGGCCGACCCTCTTTTGGCCAGCAATCCCAATTACGCCTTCGCCGACTTCCTGCTCGGCCTGTCGCAAAATGAGGGCAACTTTGTCAACCAGACGGAAGGTGTGGCTCAGGTTCCTGCCCAGACCAAGGGTTTGCAGGTCTATCGTGCCTTCTACGTCGACGACACGTGGCACCTGACCCCCAAGTTGACCGTCAACCTGGGTCTTCGCTATGAATTGCAGGGCACCTGGTCGGACTCCTATAAGCGCCTCTCTTATTGGGATCCGTTAGCCACCAATGGTACGGTCACTGGCTGCGGCGGAAGCGCAGGATCTCCGTGCCAAGGCGATGCTTTCCTCGTTGGAACGGGCCGGAACTCCAGCGGCAACAACATCCCGATGGATAAGAAGGCGTTCTCTCCACGGATCGGCTTCGCCTACGCTGCGGATCCGAAAACCGTCATCCGCGCCGGCTACGGCATCTTTTACATTCCCAACTACGTCTCGTTCGGACTCAACCCCGACAACGATTTTGTGAATCTTGCCAGCACGCCGCTCCATGCTACGACGGACTCCTTCGTCACTCCGGCCGGTATGTTGGACGGCGACGGATGCTCATATAACGCGACCACCTCGGTGTTCCCCGTGAGAGGACCAAACGCGTTCGGCTGCGCACAGTCGGGTCCTTTCGGGAACTCTGGAATCCTGCCGCCGCCCGGACGCAACTTCGCACCCTTGGCGGGCACCCTGGCTCCATTTGCTGCCAACGTATCAAGCTTTGCGGCTTTCAACGGCAACCCGACCTTGGCTCCTTATTATGGGGCCACTGGACACGGCAATCCGCAATGGGGCTACGTCGAGCAATGGAATTTCGATATCCAGCGCCAGTTGCCCGCCGGCTTCTTCGGGGATGTGGCTTACGCTGGCTCGCACGGGGTTCACCTGGAACAGTACAACACCAACGTGGACCAGCTTTCTGATACCCTCTGGTCCCAGGGAGCTGCGCTCACGACGAAAGTTACCAACCCCATGCAGGGCACGAATCCCAATCCGTCCCTGAATGGAGCTACGGTTACAGCAGGTCAGCTGGAACGTCCCTACCCGCAATACAACGGGTTGTCCTTGGGTGGTTTCGGTTGCTGCGGCAGTTCTTACAACTCTCTGCAAGCCAGCGTAACCCGGCGGTTCCAGGGCGGCGGTACGCTGTTGGTGGCTTACACGAATGCCAAGCTCCTCAGCAATACCGACACTCTTACCAGCTGGCTCGAAGGACCAACCGGTGGCGTTGGACAAGTGCAGGACTGGAGCAACCTCAAGGGTGAAAGGTCGCTCTCCTCGCAGGATGTTTCGCAACGGGTCGTGATCAGTTACGTTCTCGACCTTCCCTTCGGCCACGGAAAAGCGTTCGCAAATAACATGACTGGCATAGCGAACGGCGTGGTTTCCGGCTGGGGCGTCGACGGTATCACCACCTTCCAACGCGGCTTCCCGCTGAAGATTAGCTATTCTGGCTCGACCCCGCTGGAAGCGGCAAATCTCGGCGTCAGCAACATCCGGCCCGACGTGGTTTCCGGATGCGACAAGAAAGCCGGCGGCGGCAACCTTAGCCAGTGGTTCAACACCAGCTGCTTTGCCAACCCGCCAGATTACGGTCCGGGCTCTGAAGCACGCGTCGATCCCACTCTTCGCGGACCTGGTATCAACAACTTTGACTTCGCCATTTTCAAGAGAACCAAGGTTACGGAGAGACTGGGCGTCGAGTTCCGAACCGAGTTCTTTAACATCTTTAACCATCCCTACTTCTCCATGCCGGCAACTGGCTTCGGCGGTGTCGGAGTATCCAACGGATTCGGCGTGATCAACTCGACCGTACAAGGCGGTGTGGCTTCGCCAGAACGGTTGATTCAATTCGCTCTAAAGTTTGTGTTCTAGAAAATTCTCCGGGCTAGGAAGTTCCTCCTGGCCCGGAGACAATTTCGTTTCTAAGCTCTGTATGCTGGCCAGTGATGGCCGGCATTTATTTTGGTGCGCCCGGCAGGGCGCACTCACTAGGAGGTGAAAGTCCTCTACACACCCGGCAAGGGGAAGTGTTAGCCGAACAGCAAGGGTGCCCATCGCGAGGCGGGATCCGGAGGAAGCTGC
>JBEKRE010000065.1:0-26105 GCA_049519055.1 Candidatus Sulfotelmatobacter sp.
GGATTCTGCTGACGCCGTTTCATAATATGGCGTTGATGTCGCCGCAGACGGAGAAGGATGATGTGGACGAGCACAGCCAGGTGTTTCGGGATGGGGTGAGGGAGTTGGCGGGGTGAGCAGGGCTGACGCCCTCATCAATTCAGGGCAATTTACGCGGCGCTGAAGCGCCGCTCTTCCACCGTGCTTTCAATGCTTGCTACGAACACAACAAAATCACCCGTTCCTCCGCTCCGCCGTCGCTGGCGCTCCGGCTTCGGTCGGAATGACAAGTGATGAAGGGGCTGGTTATTTCTTGCCTCTTAATCGCGCGCCGGGTTAGGAGCGGCCGGGCGTCGCGATAGGATTCGTAGCGGTAAGCGATTTTTCTTTAAGGGCTGCATGGGGAAGAGCACGAGTCCTGGTTTTGCGTTCGCGGCCAAGGAGGACGCGGACAGCGATGAGGTACCAGGCGTCCTGCATGATGACGTAGGCGGTGAAGAAATCGAGTTGCTTGAGGGTGTAGGGCGGCCCGACATGGTTGGGCTTGAACTGGCAGAAGTATCCGCTGCCGGCGCGGCAAGAAGTGGACTTGACCTGGACGCGGATGATGCGGGTGCCGAAGTAGACGGCGACGTCGAAGGGGGGCCGAGTCTCCCCAGGGCTTGAGGACTTTGTAACCCTGGCGCAGGGCTTCGGCTATGAAGCGCAGCTCGACCCACTCGCCGCGCTCCTTGAAAGTCTTGAAAACTTTGAATTCATCCATCTTGATCCGGTGAGACCAAGTCTCAGGCCCAAAAGAAAAGGCGCGACCCGGTGGGCCGCACCTTGTTTGCTTAAAGTTTTATTCTATAGTTACCTTATATCAACTTGAGAAGGGCGACTGGGACAGTTTTTCAGAATTATGTTGTCATTGATGAGCGCAACTTAAATGCGATCACGCGATCTTTTGCTATTGACAACTTTCTGGGTCGTTAAGGTTCAGCGCGCCAGGAATTGGCGTCCCCGGATCACTGCGAAGTACCACAGCGCGGCCACACACAGCACCACAAGCCCCGCGCGAAGATAAGTCGTAGTTGAAACCGAGATTCCCATCCCGCTGCCGATCGCAAAGTGGGCCGCAAGGCACGCGGCGCACTTTGGCAACGGCGCGATTATGCCGCTGGGAACGATCCAGCCAGTAACGTCGAGAACACGCCGCGCACGCAGCGAAGGACACGGACCATCGTCGGTGATCGCGCCCCCACCGGTTTCCCGCGATTCGAAATCCCTGCACAGCAACAATAACTACTCACGAGTGGTGCTCCCCCGCGCAGCACGAACCGGACCCTTTCGGAGCCATGTACGGCGCCTTCGGATCGACGAAATAACCCTCGGTATAGCGATCGTGATGTCGAACCCATACCATGGTGTGGGCCAATCCATCCTCGTCCCGTCCTTTGGGCGCGAGATCGAGGAAGTTGTAAGAGCCCACCAGAATGTCGAGCCCGCGCGCGTAAGTAGAATAGGTATGGAAAATCTCGCCGGCTTCATTCTTGTAAAACACGCTTGCGCCCGGCGCTTCCTCGCTGGGGAACTCAACCATGTCGTAGTTGTAGTTCACCTTGCCGATCGTCGTTTCTTCTTTGGTGAACGAAACGTGATAGTCGCGGTTAAAGTCGTTTGCAAACGATGAGACCCACCGGAATTCCCAGCCCATCCGTTTCCTGAATGCTTCAATCTGGGCCAGCGGCGCCCGCGAAACCACGGCCAAGGTGAGGTCGCGATTGGCGAGGTGAACCAGAGTTCCGCCGAAATGATCGGCCAGGTACGAGCAGCTCGGACAACCCTGCTCCCATCCCGGGCCGAACATAAAGTGATAGACGATCAGCTGGGTTCGGCTGCCAAACAGGTCAGCCAGCGTCACCTTGCCCTGCGGACCATCGAAGATATATTGCTTTTCAACTTTCTCCCAAGGCAGTTCGCGCCGTTGCCGGCACAATTGATCTCGTAACTTTGTGAACTCCTTCTCTTTCCGGAGCAACTCTTTTCGACTTGCAATCCATTCCTTGGGGGACACAACCTCGTGTTCCCGAACTCCCGTGCTGGTAGCCGGTGTGGCCATACGCATTCTCCTTTTTGTTATCTGTGTTTCTCTGTTTGTCGCTCGGCCCTAAACCTTTATCTTGCAGCTAAATGCTTTCTTCGTTTGCGCAACGCTAGCCGCGCTGCGCCTGCATTATCCCTTTCAGCGATTTCCTTGATGCGAAGGAGTTCGCTTGTCCAAAGCTCCTGGAACGGTCCGACCCAGCGCTCATAGATCTGCCGGATGGGCGCCACATTGAGCGAATTCACCCGTTGCCTCCCGGCCTCGCGTGTGTGTACAAGGTGGGCCCGCCGCAGCACTTCGAGATGCTTCATCACTCCAAAGCGCGTCAGGCGCGGAAACGTCTCCACAATCTCGGTCGTGGTCCGGGGACGAGCCCGCAAGAGATCCAGAATCGCGCGCCGCGTCGGGTCGGAAAGTGCCTTCCACACCCCGTCGAGTTTGGTGGCTGGCCGGCCAACGATTTCCGTCACCGCTGCTCGCAGTCCTTCTTTACGTTGCTCAACATATGATTCCAACCCGTGCCCACACTCTTTCGGTGTTCAGGATCGATCATCCCGAGCGCGCGATGACGCAGCGACACCCGGCAACCTCCCGAGACGGGCTCGATCTTGACCTCCACGTGATTGATCACCGGATACGACATGAACATCGGCCCACTGAGTTCCAGCAGGCTGGAAGGCTTAATCGCCTGCACGAACCCCCACAAGTGCCCGATCCCGTTTCCGCGATCGCGATACCACCGCCCGCCCGCCTTGGGCTCCAATTCCAGGTCGAGCGATTGCCCGTCCGGCCGGGTGTTGCCTTTTCCGAGTCGATGCAAGACTGCGGCAAATGCCTTTTCCGGCGTGGCTTTCATGTCGATGTGCTGCTCCACGTCGAGCGTCAGGTCTTCTACTTTCATTGTTGTTGTCTCCTCACCAAGCGATATTACGTGACCCAATGCTAACGTTACCAATAAGTCACGTCAAGGGAATTGTTAAAAGAAAAATCATGTACCGCGTGCCAGGGATAAAGCCGGATTGCGGTCACGTCAGGGGCCATCGGATACTGAACCTATGGGAACAAACGCCTTCAGACTGCCGGGCCAGCACATCTGCCTCGAACCGCTTGACCATCGGCACATCGACGGACTGGTAAAGGCTTCGGCATCGGACCCCGCTCTCTACCAATGGAGTCCCGTCCCCCAAGGGAAGGCGCAAGCCACGGCCTATATCGACACTGCGCTTTCATGGCGCGACGCCGGAACCGCCGTACCGTTCGCGATCGTTAACGTGAATGACGGTGCCGTCATCGGCTCCACGCGCTTCTGGAATCTGGAGCGGTGGTCGTGGCCGCAAGGCCACGTGCGGCACGGACGCAAGTCTCCAGACGCTTGCGAGATCGGCTACACCTGGTTCACCCGCTCCGCCATCCGCACCGCAGCCAACACCGAGGCCAAACTGCTCATGCTGACTCACGCCTTCGAAACTTGGGAAGTGCTCCGCGTCTGCTTCCACACCGACGCCCGCAATCAGCGCTCCCGCGCCGCCCTCGAACGTATCGCCGGAAAGTTCGAAGGGATTCTCCGCGCCCACCGCATGGCGGCAGACTTTACCCCTCGCGACTCAGTCCGCTACTCCATTATTGCGGCGGAATGGCAGGAAGTTAAAGAAAGGTTAACTCGCCTCCTGCAGATCGATTAGCGCCGCTTGGATCGGACACTTTCGTCCGTTACTCGGACCTTTTATGTTTGGCGGGCAGGAGCGCTGCGCGTGCGCGCCTACTTCCCTCCCAGAGCGGCGAAGATATTGGGAGCGATGATGCTGATGCCGAAGAGAATCCCAGCCGTAGTCAGGACGAAAACGACGCCGGTGGACAAGATATTTGCCCAGAGGGGACTGACCAGGTCGCCCATTATTTCTTTGTCGTTGACCAGCATGAACAGGAACACCAGCGCCGGCGGCATTGCCAGAACTGCGACTACGTTTACGACGAGAACTACATAGACCAGAGGGAGACCGGGGATGAGAACGATGGCGGCGGCGGCCATGGCGCAGAGAGTCAGCACGGCGTAGAAGGATTTTCCTTCCCCCATGGGAAGGTTGAGGCTGTGTGGTTTGTGGGTGACCTCGCCGAAGGCGTAGGCGGATGAAGTGGAGATGGTGATGGCGGCGACGATGCCGGCTTCGACCATACCGAGGGCGAAGAGGGACGCGCCGAAGCGGCCGATGATGGGCTGGAGGGCTTGGGCGAATTCGGCGGCCTGGAAATTTTCGGCGGTCATTCCATGAGCTAACAGTGGGGTGGTGGCGAGGATTGTTGCGATGGCGGCGGCGGCGGCGAGTGTGGCCCCGATGACAGTGTCGGCGCGGCCGAAGCGGATGTCTTTGGTGGTCATGCCTTTGTCGACGGTGGCGCTTTGCTGAAAGAAAAGCATCCAGGGAGTGACGGTGGCGCCGATATCAGCGAGGACGATGAGTAGCGTGTCCTTGTTGAAGCCGGGAAGCGGCTGCCAGGTGATGAAGGCGTGACCGACCGCGGGCCAACTGGGGTGAGTCATGAGCGCGACGGGAATGAAGACCAGGTTGAAGGCGGCGGCCGCGAGAGTGATGCGTTCCCAGGTCCAATAACGGTGACTCATCAGGGCGGCGTAGAGGATGACGAGGGCAATAAGGATTGCGATCCAGGGACGGACTCCGAAGAAACCGAGGCCGGCGCGGATGGCGATGAACTCCGTGATGAGCGTGAGGAAGTTGCCGATGCCGAGGTCGATCATGGAGAACCATCCCCAGAAAGGACCGAAGCGGTCGAAGATGAGCTCGGCGTGGCCGCGATGGGTTGCGGCGCCGAGGCGCACGGTCATTTCCTGAACGACGATCGCCATGCAGAAGGTGAGAGCGACGAAGGGGATAAAGAACCCGATACCGAACTTGGCGCCGGTAGCGGCGTAAGAGAGCATGCTGGGTCCGTCGTTTTCTCCGAGCATGACAAGCACGCCGGGGCCGGCGAGCAACCACAGGAGACGGGCTCTGGAAGAAAGGCCGCGCTGGGCGCGGGCGGCTGAGACACGGACGCGATCGTGGGCACGATCGACATCCTCGTGGGTGATTACTACTACTTCGTCTTCGTTTTGGGCGGCGAGCGGCTTCATCGGTTGGAACTTGCGCTGTGCGAATCTCCTCCGATTTTGGTTCGGCGGTGAACCCCGTATGGATTAGCGCAAGTATACACGAATAAATAAACTATAGTTAAGCAGTTTGCCACGGGGCGTGGAGGCTCGGAGACTGAAGCCCCGATCTTTGTCGGGATCTGTGACGCCGTCCTGAAGGGACGCTCTTCCACGGTTGCACAAAGGGCAAGCAGAAGGGAGCAAAACGGGTTGGATGTCCTTCTGTTCAGGTGGCGACTGGCGGCGGTCGTAGAACGGCTCCGTCGCCGGTGGCAGCGCAGGCGAGTTGCATAGGTCCTTGGCTGCACTCAGGATGACAGTGATTACTTGGCGGGGCGGGAGTCGGCGGGGGAGAGCCAGACGCGTTCGGCGGCCGCGCGGCCGAGGGAGACGTTGCCGGAGGTGGCGGAGAGAGTGAGGGTCTGGTCGTAGTTACGTTCGAGGATGCGCAGTTTGGCGGCGGGGCGAATGCCGCGGGCCTCGAGGAACTCGAGCAGGCGGCGGTCACGCTCGTAGATTCCGCTGACGGTATAGGCAACTCCCGGTTGGGCATCGGCGAGCAGCACCAGTCCGCGACGACGGCGGCTGTCGGGGCTTTCCATCTCGCTCATGTTGCCGTGAGGGCAGACGCCTCCCTTGCCAAGTTTGGCGAGGAGTTTAGCTTCGAAGTCGGGGGAGACGGCGTGCTCCAGGCGTTCGGCTTCGTCGTGAACCTTCCACCATTCCATGCCGAAGAGTTCGGCGAGCATGCGCTCGATGAGGTGATGACGGAGAGTGAGCCGGCGCGCGATTTTGCGGCCAGCGGCGGTGAGGCGCAGATGGCCGTCGCCCTGGACGCGAACCAGAGCGTCTTTCTTGAGGCGGCGCACAGCCATGGTGACGGCGGGGGGTGAAACCTTGAGCCAATCCGCAAGGCGGGCGGAGATGACGGATTCCCCTTCGCTTTCAGCTTCGAGGATGGCTTTGAGGTAGTCCTCTTTGGAGACGGTGATCATTGGCAATGATTATACGATGGAGTTAAGCGAGGTTAACTGCAGAGCACACAGGAGATCGGGGGACGGCAGGCAGGCAGCATCGCTTTAGGAATAGGGATTCTTCGCCCTGCGCTCAGAATGACGGTGCTTTCTTGACGCATACGTTTGACAGGTTTGTGGCGCTAACCTAACCTTGATTTTCTCGATTATGAAAATTCTGGTCCTAGGTAGCGGTGGGCGAGAGCATGCGCTGGTGTGGAAGCTGCGGCAGTCGGCGCGGGTTTCAAAGGTATATTGCGCGCCGGGCAATGGTGGGATCGCGGACGAGGCGGAGTGTTTGCCGGTCGATCTGAAGAGTGTCGATTCGATGGTGGCTTTGGGGCAGCAACTGCAGCCAGATTTGACCGTGGTGGGTCCGGAGTTGCCGCTGATGTTGGGAGTGGTGGACGAATTCACGCGACGAGGCTGGCCCGTGTTTGGGCCAACGGCGGCGGCGGCGCAGCTGGAATCGAGTAAGAGTTTTGCCAAAGAATTCCTGCAGCGGCATCGGATACCGACGGCGGCCTATGCGATCTGCGATTCGGTGGATGAGGTACGCGAGGCCTTACCCCATTTTCATCTGCCGGTGGTGGTGAAGGCGGATGGCTTGGCGGCGGGCAAGGGTGTGGTGATCGCGGCGAGCAAAGAGGAAGCTGCGAGCGTCGCGGCAGAAATGTTGAGCGGCAAGATGGTGGGCGAGGCCGGCGCGCGGGTGGTGCTGGAAGAATGCTTGAAAGGCGACGAGCTTTCATTCCTGGTGTTGAGCGATGGGGAGCGAGTGGCACCGCTGGTGGCGGCGCAGGATCACAAGCGCGTAGGAGAAGGCGACACCGGGCCGAATACTGGCGGGATGGGAGCCTATTCGACCGCTGACATTGTGGATGACACGATGCGGGACTGGCTGGTGCATCACATTGCGAAGCCGGTGATTGAAGGGATGAAGGCGGAGGGGGCGGAATATAAGGGAGTTCTCTATTGTGGACTGATGATGTCGGCGCGGGGTCCGATGGTGCTGGAGTTTAATTGCCGGTTTGGAGATCCGGAGACGCAGCCGATTCTGATGCGGCTGGAAAGCGATCTGGTGGATGCGCTGGAGGCGTCGATTGCGGGGAGAGTGAGTGAGGGAGATTTCAAATGGTCGGGGGATGCGTCCGTGTGCGTGGTGATGGCGTCGGGAGGGTATCCGGGGGCGTTTGAGATAGGAAAGAAGATTGTGGGACTTGAAGAGGCTGCGGCGATCGATCAAGTGAAGGTGTTTCACGCCGGGACTACGAAGCGGGCGGATTTTTTTTATACTGCGGGCGGGCGAGTATTGGGAGTGTCGGCGCGGGCGGCGGAGTTGCAGACGGCGGTGCATAGCGCGTATCAGGCGTGTGGGAAGATTCGGTTTGATGAGGCGCATTGGAGGAAGGATATTGCGGCGAGGGCGCTGAAGAAGGATTGAGGAAATTCCCGTTCTCGCAAAAGAGGCGAGAAGTGGAGTACGCCTAGAATGCTCGCTCAGGATGACAGTTCAGGTAAGGGGAATCATGGGAAAACTATTGGTTTCGATTGTGATGGGGAGTGATTCGGATCTGGAGATTATGCGCGAGGCGGGAAAAGCGCTGGAGGAATTTGGGATTGGTTATGAGATCGACGTCACCTCGGCACACCGGTCGCCGGAGCGGACAGCAGAGTTTGCGCGGAAGGCCGCGGGGCGCGGGATTCAGGTAATTATTGCGGGAGCTGGCGGGGCGGCGCACTTGGCGGGCGTGATTGCGGCACACACGACCTTGCCGGTGATTGGAGTGCCGATTCCTTCGACCTCGCTGCAGGGGATGGATTCTTTGCTGGCGACGGTGCAGATGCCGGCGGGGATTCCGGTGGCCACGGTTGCGATTGGGAAGCCGGGCGCGACGAATGCCGGGATTCTTGCGGCACAGATGATCGGGTTGGGAGACGCGACGGTCGCGAAGAAGCTGGAAGCGCACAAGGAAAAGCTGGCACGTGGGGTGGAGGAGAAGTCGAAGAAGCTGAAGAGTTCATTGGGCGGCTAGGTTCTTATTTGCGTCCAACCGGACGCATGGGTTTTTTCGCGATAGGTGAAAGACTCGCAAGGAACCGCCGAATCTGATCGCGGTCTGAATCCGAAATCTCGAGGAAGTTCAATCCGATTCCGATGCCCGGCGTTCGGTGAGCGACTTGAGCCTGGGCCCAGGCTTTGCTTTGTCCGAACCAGATGCCAACCTTGAGCTTGGTTCCAGGCTCGAGAGGAATTGGCATTTCAACGTAGCAGCCGCTCAGGCTGAGATCAGCTACGGTACCCCAAAAAGAAGCGCCGTTTACATGGACCTCGATCGAGTTTTGGCAACGGTAGCGGGGATTGCTGCGGAGTTCTGGGCTGCTTGGCTGGTAGTTATCGACCGCGTCCGAGGGTAGAGGGAAATCCCAGAGCGGTTTTTCCGGGGCGATGTTGAGCAGGCCGACGTGGCCGGCTCTTGAAGTTCCGGGTCGACCGATCCATTTCACGCGGAAATGGACTCGACTCTTGCCATAAGTGAGACCGATAATCTCGTCGAGGGCGAGGTCGGGGCGAACCTCGGCAAGCTCGGCCCCGTTGCGGCTGACGTTGACGGTGAGAGCCTTCTCAGAAAAGACCTGACCGCGGCTGTCCGTGCCGAAAATGCGTACCGGGACTTCGATTTGTTTGCGGGGCTGGCTACGCCTGCCCATCACTTCGAGCAACCTCGTTATGTTCAAGATAGGAGGAGGTTTAAGGACTATCGGCTGCATACAGAATAGCGAGGGTGGGGGAACTTCTCAACAAACCAAAGTTTTGCTGCGCAACCTGAGAGTGCTAGAGGCGCACCTCGCTTCGCTCTGGGACCGCCCCTTCAACTTCGCTCAGGGCAAGCGAGAGCGGCTGTCCCCCCATGAGCCCACTATAGTTTCAATCCTTTTAAGTATTCGCGGAAGGGGGCGCCCAGGTCTTCGCGTTTTAGGGCGAACTCGACCGTGGCTTTCAGGAAGCCGAGTTTGTCGCCGGTGTCGTGGCGGCGGCCTTCGTAGACGTAGGCGTACATTTTTTCTTTTTGCAGAAGGAGGCGCATGCCGTCGGTGAGTTGGAGCTCGCCGCCGGCGCCGGTGGGAGTGTCGGCGAGGCAGTCGAAGATGGCGGGCGTAAGAATGTAGCGGCCGATGATGGCCAGATTCGAGGGTGCTTCTTCGGGCTTAGGCTTCTCCACCATGTTCTTGATTTCGAAAAGTCGATCGCCGAAGCGGCCGTCGACGGGCTTGACGTCGAGGACGCCGTAGGAAGAAATCATTTTGCCTTCGATGATCTGAGTGGCGAGCACGGAGCACTGGGTCTGATCGAAGACCTCGACCATCTGCTTGAGGCAGGGGACCTTGGCGTCGATGACATCATCGGCGAGAAGAACGGCGAAGGGCTCGTTGCCGACCAGTTCACGGGCCATGAGGACGGCATGGCCGAGGCCGAGGGCTTCTTTCTGGCGAACGTAGGCGACATGGATCATGTCGGAGATGGAGCGGACGATCTTCAGCAGGTCCGTCTTATTGCGTTCTTCCAGCATTCGTTCGAGTTCGTAACTGACGTCGAAATGATCCTCGATGGCTTGCTTGCCGCGGCCGGTGATGATGAGGATCTGGTCGCAGCCGGAAGCCATGGCTTCCTCGACTCCGTACTGGATGATGGGCTTATCGACCAGCGGCAGCATTTCTTTGGGCTGGGCTTTGGTGGCGGGCAGGAAGCGGGTGCCGAGGCCGGCGGCGGGGAATACGGCTTTGCGGATTTTCATCTTATTCATAAGGCGGTCGGTCGTCGTTGGGCGAATGCTGTTAGTCGTTCGCCGGGCGATTTCGGTTGCCGGACCATTGTAAATGGTGGGTTTGGGGCTGGCGACCTCAGCGGCTAAAGCCGCTACTGAGTTTGCGCGCTACTCACGGCGCGGCTGAAGCTGTGCTGTTTCAAGGCTTAGGCTTTTCCACTTGCCGATCGCACTTCTGATGCGGTTTCGGTGCTTGCCAGTTGCTCTAATACGGCGCGGAGAGCGCGCAGGACTTCTTCCGCGGCGGCGGCCTTCAAAACAAATTTCAACATGCCGTCGGGAGTGAACTGGGCACCGCGCTGGGCGGAGACGAAGCGGGCTAGCTGCTCGGGATCGACGGCGGCCTTCTGCTGGAATTTTAGCGTGACGGAATCGCGTTTGCGTTCGATGGCGTTGACTCCGACCTTCATGCAGAGAAGCTTGAGCGATGCGTAATCGAGGAGATTGCGGACGGCGGGGGGAGGTGGACCGTAGCGGTCTTGCAGTTCGGCAGCGACGTCGGTCAGTTGGGATTCGGTTTCGACACGGGCTACGCGTTTATACATTTGCAGGCGCTGGTTTTCTTCGGGGACGTAATCGGCGGGGATACGAATGTTAAGGCCGAGGTTGAGCTGGGTTTCGGCCTCGTCGGGCGCGGCTTCGCCTTTCATCTCGCGGACGGCGCGTTCGAGCATTTGCGTGTAAAGCTCGAAGCCGATGGCTTCGATATGGCCGCTTTGTTCGCCGCCGAGCATGTTGCCGGCGCCGCGAAGTTCGAGATCGAGGGCGGCGATTTTGAATCCGGCACCGAGGTCGGAAAATTCTTTCAGCGCGGCGAGCCGGCGGCGGGCGATGGGCGTGAGCTCGACTTCCGGTGGAAGCATGAGATAGGCATAGGCGCGGCGATTGGAGCGTCCGACGCGGCCGCGAAGTTGGTAGAGCTCCGAGAGGCCAAGGCGGTCGGCGCGGTTGATGAAAATGGTGTTGCAGAGCGGGATGTCGAGACCGTTTTCGATGATGGTGGTCGAGACCAAGATATCGGCTTCGTGGTGCATGAACTTCAGCATCACTTTTTCAAGTTCGCCCTCCGACATTTGTCCGTGGCCGACGATGACGCGCGACTTCGGAACGAGGGCCTGGATCTTGGCAGCGATTTCCCAGATGGTATCGACGCGATTGTGGACGAAATAGACCTGGCCGCCGCGGTCCAATTCTTGTTCCACCGCGGACTGGATTATTTTTTCGTCCCAACTCGCTACCACGGTCTGGATCGCCATGCGATCTTTGGGCGGAGTTTCGATCACGCTCATGTCGCGAAGGCCTACGAGAGACATGTGCAGCGTGCGGGGGATGGGCGTGGCCGACATGGTGAGCACGTCTACCTGCTTGCGCATTTGCTTGATGCGCTCTTTGTGGCGGACGCCGAAGCGCTGTTCTTCGTCGACGATGAGGAGGCCGAGGTCGGAAAATTTGATGTCTTTCGAAAGGATGCGGTGAGTGCCGATGAGGACATCGATTTTGCCGGCTTCGGCTTTCTCGAGGATTCCTTTTTGTTGCTTGGGCGAGCGGAAGCGGCTGATCATTTCAATTGTGACGGGGAAGGGAGCGAAGCGCTGCTTGAACGTTTCGAAGTGCTGGAAGGCGAGGACCGTGGTGGGCGCGAGGACCGCGACTTGTTTGTTGTCGGCGATGGCTTTGAAGGCGGCGCGCATGGCAACTTCGGTTTTGCCGTAGCCGACATCGCCGCAGAGCAGGCGGTCCATGGGCTGGGAGGATTCCATGTCACGGATAACGTCTTTGATGGCTTGCGCCTGGTCTTCGGTCTCGTTGAATTCGAAGGCGTCTTCGAATTCGCGGAACCATTCATTGCCGGGCGGGAAGGAGTGTCCGACGGCGGTTTTGCGCTCGGCATAAAGCTTGAGAAGCTCGTCGGCCATGTCTTTCATGGCCTTGCGGACCCGAGCTTTTGTCTTCGACCAGGACTGCGTGCCGAGATGACTCAGGACCGGCTTGGCGCCTTCGGAGGAGCGATATTTCTGGACCAGGTCGAGGCGCGTGAGCGGGACATAGAGGCGAGCGGCTTCGGCGAATTCGAGCAACATGAATTCGGCAGGCCCGTCGCCATGGTTGATTTCTTTCAGGCCTTGGTACTGGCCGATGCCATGCTCGACGTGTACCACGTAGTCTCCGACTTGGAGGTCGCGGAAGTCGGAGAGAAAAGCCGAGACTTTGGATTTGGATCGCTGCGGACGCGAGGCGACAGCGTCGGATTCGTCGAAGAGATCACGGGAGCCGAAGATCGCCAGATTCGCTTCAGGAAGAAGAACGCCATCGGGGACATAGGCCGTGGCGAGGGTGGTGGTGAGGACTTCGCCGGCGAAGTAGCTGGTCTCGTCGGCGTAGCTCTCGCCTCCACGGGTGCGGCTTCCCAGGCGAAATGAGACGTTGTATTCGGTGAAGACATCGGCAAGGCGCTCGACTTCGCCGGTGTTAGGGACGGCGAAGAGGACGCGTTTGCCTTCGGCATTGAGCTTCTGCACTTCGGCGAGCATCGCAGGAATTGCACCATGAAAACGGGGCGAGGGCTGCGTGAGAAATGAAATCTCGGAACCGTCATCGAGGCTGCGGGTGATGCCGAGGTGTTCGAGGTTTGTGCCTGGAAGAGCGGATGTCCTTTGCCACCAATCGTCCGGCTGGAGATATAGATCCTCAGGGCGAACGAGATTTCCAACCCCGCTGCGCTCGTGAGCTTCAGAGACGCGGGTCCAGAAGCGATCGAATTCCTGTGTGAGTTGATCGGTTTCGTCGAGGACAACCGAGGCCCGCGGGACGAGATCGAAAATAGCTCTATCGGCTCCGGCGACGGGAGTGTAGAACTCCCATCCGGGAAAAACATTGAGGCCACCAGCGCGGACGGCGGCTTCGACGATCTCTTCGTCGCCGGTGATGCGTTTGCCGCTGAGGCGCGTGTGGATTGCGCCGAGAAGATGCTCGCTGATGGGGGTTTCGGTGAGCGGAAGCAGCACGGCCTCGTCGACGGGATTCGAAGAACGCTGCGAAGCGGGATCGAACTTGCGAATGGAATCGGCTTCATCGCCGAAGAACTCGATGCGAAGCGGGCGATCGGCCTCGGGGGAATAAACGTCCAGAATGCCTCCACGAACGGCGTATTGGCCGGGCATCTCCACCACGTCGGTGGAGGTGTAGCCGACGGTGTTGAGGTGAGCGAGAAGGGAGTCAAGATCGAAGCTCTCGCCGCGGCGAATGGTGCGGGCCAGATCGGCATAGTAATCGCCGGAGCGGAGGCGGATGGCGGTGGCCGCGATTGGGGAGACGACGATCGATGCCGCTCCGGTGGCGATCTTCCATAAAGCGGTGGCGCGCTCTTCCTGGAGTTCGGGATGCGGGGAGAGATTCTGGAATGGGAGCACGTCGCGGGCGGGCAGGGAGATGATCGACTCCGGATCGCAGGCGGAGGTGAGTTCACAGAAGCCGCGGAGGACGGGAAGAAAGTCCTCGACGGCGCGGTTATCGTTGACGACAAAGATGATCGGGCGCCCGGAGGCGTGCTGAAACAGCACGAGCAGCAAGGCTTTGGCGGTGGGGGTGAGGCCGGACACACGGATGCGCCCCGTGCCCTCCTTGAGGTGGGAGGCAACACGCGCGAAGGCGGGAAGCTTTTCTACGTCCACGAAGAGTTCGCGGACGAAGGGAAGAAGCATGCAGAATTATTTTAGCAGGAGAGCGAAGGTGGTGGTTGTTCGGGAGGAAGTGCCGCACGGCGAGTAAAAGCCCACTTCTCGCAAAAGACGCAAGAAATGAGGCACCCCGCGCGAGGTGGGGCCAACGAGCTTCGCTCTGCCGGGATCGTTCGGCTTCGCTGAGGGTGGGCAGCCGGAGGCGGCTGTCTCAACATGATCCATCTTGACTTATGCACGCCGCAGCGGGCGGGTGAGGCAGGTGGGGCCGCCGCTGCCGTTGATGCAGAGTTCGCTGCCGGGGAAAGTGCGCACGTCGAATCCGGCTTGGCGGAGGCGGGCATTGGTGTTGCGATTTTCTTCGACCGCGAGCAGGCGATTATTTCCCAGTGCCAGGACGTTGCAGGCGAGGGTATCGCGCTCGGAAGGATCGATTTCGAGGAATTTAAATCCGCGAGACAGGAACAGTTCGACGGTTTCAACCACAAGCCAGGGCAGATCCACTATCGCGGTGTGGTCGTCGAGCAGGCTGATCAGGGACATCAGATGCAGGCAGGCGGACGGACCGGGGCCGTAGGGAAGCGGCGCTGAGAGAACTTCTACGCCGTGAGGTGCGAGCAGGGTGCGCATCTGCTGGATCCCGGCGGCGCTGGTGCGGTAGCCGTGGCCGATGAGGAGGGTTTTGGGGTCGAGCCAGAGGATGTCACCGGCCTCGGTGGTGCCGGGGGGGGTGATGGCGCCGAGCGTGGGGATCTCCAAAGATGCGCAGAACGAGGCGTGGTGCGGCCCTTCGGCGACACGGTTCGGCTTGCCGGGACGCATCACGATTAGACCTTGGTCGGTGGGGAGTGAGGCGTCGTGGGCGTAGACGGCATCGAGGGAGAGATCGGGAGCGGGAGGCATATCGACGATTTCGGCTCCTGCGGTTCGCAACTCATGGCAGAGAGCGTCGTGCTGGGATTGGGCGGTGGCGAAATTGGGGGCGTCGTGGAATCCTAATTCCTGCCAACGAGCCGCGAACTCGGGTCGGTTCCAGCCCGCAGTGCGTGGGGAGCAGACCATGACACGCTCGAGAGTGTGGACCATCGAGTGTCCATTGAAATGAGTTCTTGTTGTCGCCTCTGGCATTTCTTCCTCAACGTTTGTGAAGCGCTTGTGGCTGTTAGGAATCTATATTGGCATTATGGCAAAAGCAATGTGGGAAGGCGCGGTGCTAGCCGAGAGCGGTGCGACGGTCGAGGTGGAAGGGAATCAGTATTTTCCGCCGAATGCAATTCGCAAGGAATATTTCAAGCCGAGCGATGCGCATAGCGTTTGTCCGTGGAAGGGGACGGCGAGTTACTACGATGTGGAAGTGAATGGCAAATGCAATGCCGGAGCGGCCTGGTGCTACCCGGAGCCGAAGGATGCAGCAAAGCAGATCAAGGGGTACGTGGCGTTCTGGAAGGGCGTGAAGGTAGAGAAGTAGCGGGAGTCGGGTGAGGCGCCCCAGGGGCTGAAGCCCTTGTTGACTGAGGCAAGCATATCGCAGCGCTGGAAGCGCTGCGCCACCCAAAAACCCGCTAGTTCGAAACCGCTCACTCGAAAGCGGAGTCAGGTCTTCCAGCAAGCTGACTAGAACTCGATGTGGGCGCGGAACGAGGGGACGAGGACGGGGCCGCGGTCGCGGTTGTAGCCTGGGTCATCGATGTGTTGAAGGCCGGGCGCGACATAAATGCCACGCCAAACGTGCGCTGTGTAGTAGGTCTCGAAGATATTCTCGCGGCCGTAGTTGAGTGCGCCGTCGCCGAGCAGGAAGCCTAGACCGCCATCGGCGAGGTAGGTCTGGTGGTCTTTCTTGATTGCGTTCGATATGAGAGTCACGCCAGCACGATCCTGCTTGCGATGCCACCAGGCGCCATTTGCTCCGATTCCTCCGGCGAAAGTTTGATCGACTTCGGTGTAGGCGAAGGATTCCGTCTTGCCATTGTCCCAGCCGAACCGGGCGAAAACGGTTAGATAGGGTGTGAGATTCTGCTCGAGATTGACGCCGAAGCCATACTTGCGAGTAATGTGCCAGGGATGATTGGTGATTTCCGGAATGGGCGTGAGGCCGGCTTCAAAGTTGGCGATGGCGTCGCGATAGATGCCCATGTTGGCGTAGTTGGTGTAGGCAAGGAGACGGACCACACCTGCCTTCTTCGGAATCACGCCGCGCCGTAATTCATATTCGAAATTTTCGGCGTGGACTTGCCAAGGTCGGTACACCAGATTGATGCCGTTCGCCACGATAGGCATTAGCCCCTCGGCGAAACGGAAGCCCCAGTTGCGATCTTCGTAATCAGCGGTGAGGCCGACGGTGTATCCACGTGTGTCGGCAGCGTAATCGTAGGCGCCGTTGTTGTCGGTAGTCCAGTTGATGAACTGAAAGTGGGTGTCGGAGCCGACGGAATTTAGGTCGAAGAAATCCGGCATGCTGAATTTGCCGAAGCGGAGTTCCAGGCGGCGGCGCGGCAGTTCGTCGAAGAGCGAGAGAAAGCTGCGCTGGTTTTCGACTTTATCCCTGCTGAGCGCAAAAACCTTGTGAATCATGCCGCGGCCCAGGTAAGGAGCTTTGCTCAATAGCGGATTGCGCACGATATCGAGATCGGTGTTGCCGGCAAGGCCGAGGCCCAGGCTCAGAGCGGATCCGCCGGCCTCTTCAATATCGACGAGCAACGCAGTGGAGTCATTGAGGCGCACGCCGGTGTAAAGAGTCAGAACCCGGGAAGTGGCTTTTTCGTAGTTGGGCTTGAGACTGTTCGGGCCGCTGTAGTCGGCGTGGAACGGCGGATGGGTCTGAAAGATAAAGTTTGCCTGACCAGAGAGCCAGAAGCGGGAGTCCCGGAAGTGCGGGAACATGGCTTGGGTAGATTCGTCGGGCGGCGGATCTGTAATGTTCGATGGGGACGGAGCAGGGGCATTGGGCGTGGCGACGACGGGGACGTCGTCCCGTTGCCCCAGTGCCGGCGAAATGAAGGCAATCATCGACAGGAAAATCAGGCAGGGTCTGACCGCGCGCAGGAGGGAAGGAGCAGCAGCATCTGGGCAGTGGCCCAAGCCTTTGACAGGCGACTCTGGAGGCCGCAAGCCATCGAAGATGAATCTCGCTTTCATAGTTCCAGGTTCGAGAGCACGAGAAATCAGATCAACCCAAAGATTGCCCAACGGTGACCGGAATGATGCCAAGACTTGGTTGCGAAGCTCCCACCTGCCCCGTCGAGATACTTAATGCACCCATACCATAAACAGTTAACTATAGTTAATGTAGATCAGCCTCGCGCGGCTCGCGGTGGCAGACCATCCGAATGCTGGAACGGATGGTCCGGCCAATCCCCAGAGCCTACGCAGGAACGGTTAAAGGAATGTTACAGGCGGCTCGACCTCTAGAGTTCACTGACCGCCCATTGCATGCTGAGCCGCCGGCTGCCGTTCTTGTCGGTGACCACGACCCAGTTCATGCGCAGAGGTTGTTGTTCGATCCTCGGTTCCAACTGCAAGGGAACGGAATGCTCGTAACGGATTACGCGCGGGAGCTGGGTCGTCGCCATCGCCACGGATGGTGCGAAGAGAGTCATGCAAGCCATTGGTTTTGCCCTCCTTTCCGTGGGTTTCCAACGCCCGGTTTGATGTCATGCCGTGCGCCCGGGCGGTAAAGAGTTCATAAAGATTTGCGTAAAATGGCATGATCGCTGGTGCTGGATTTCTCGCTAGCTATCTTATATCATACCCCCCTAGGGTACTTGCAACCGCAAAAGTGGGGAAGAGGCGACAAAATGCAGGATAAGGCTCCGGTGATTTCAAAAGAGAAACAGAAACTCTTATTTCGAATTAAGCGGATTCGCGGTCAGTTCGCTGCGGTGGAGCGCGCGCTCACGGCGGGAGACGAATGCGCCGACATTCTCATGTTGCTGGCTGCAATTCGCGGGGGCGTGAACGGGTTGATGGCGGAGATTCTGGAAGATCACATCCGGTTGCACATGATGAACCCGGATCACGAGATGGAGTCGCCGGAAGAGTTGGGCGAAGACCTGATCGGACTGGTCCGCGCTTATTTGAAATGATCAGCAGTCGGGCCGAAGAAGATAAGAAAGGACAGCCCGGAGCCCCCGAAGCCGTCCTTGAAACCCTCCCGGTTAGAAGGGCAACTTGATGACCCTAACTTACCGGAGCGATGTTGCAAAATGATGGCTGTGGGATGAATATCTGGTTAATTCGATCTAAGTCATTCTGCATCACGCTGGTATAGTAATCGCTTGCGGTCAATCCTGAGTTGACATCCTTTGCGTGTGGGAGCCTCGATGCCGTCCACAACTTCTCGAAAGGTTGAGCAGTCGCGCCGTTTGCAGCAGCGTGCCGAAGGCATGATTCCGGGTGGAGTGAACTCGCCGGTGCGGGCGTTCGGTTCGGTGGGAGGCGATCCGCTATTTATCGTGCGCGGAAAGGGCTCGCATATCTGGGATGCCGATGAGAACGAGTTCATCGACTATGTGGGATCGTGGGGGCCGTTGATTCTTGGCCACGCCGCGCCCGATGTGCTGGATGCGATCGTGAGCGCGGCATGCAATGGAACTAGCTTTGGAGCGTCGACGCCAGCGGAGGCGGATCTCGCGGAATTGGTGATTTCGGCATTCCCCCATGTGCAGAAGGTGCGCTTCGTGAGTTCGGGAACCGAAGCGACGATGTCGGCCATTCGTTTGGCGCGGGCTTATACGAAGCGCAAATACATTGTGAAATTCGAAGGCTGCTACCACGGCCATTCCGACGCGTTGCTGGTGAAAGCGGGTTCGGGTGTAGCGACGCTGGGAATCCCGGGATCGGCGGGCGTTCCCGATGAGTTCATCCAATTCACCCTGGCGTTACCGTTTAATGACATCAAAGCGGTGGAGTACGCGTTTCAAAAGTTCAAGCATCAGATTGCGTGCGTGATCGTGGAGCCGGTGGTGGGAAACATGGGATGCGTTCCGGCGGCGGACGATTATCTGGTGGCGCTACGATTGATTACGGAACGGGAAAAGTCCGTGCTGATTTTCGATGAGGTGATGACCGGATTCCGAGTGGCGTTCGGAGGAGCGCAGGAGCTGTACAACATTCGTCCTGATCTGACGACCATGGGCAAGATTATTGGGGGAGGACTGCCGGTGGGAGCTTATGGGGGACCGAGCGAGATTATGAATCTCGTGGCGCCGCTGGGACCGATGTATCAAGCGGGGACGCTCTCGGGGAATCCTCTGGCGATGGCGGCGGGATGCGCGATGTTGAAGCATTTGCGCGATCACAAACAGGAGATTTATTCGCAGATCGACAAGCTGACTGGAGAGTTGGTGGAGGGCGTGGCCGGGGCCGCCAAAGATGCGGGCGTGCCACTGTGCTACAACCGAGTCGGTTCGATGTTTACGTGGTTTTTTACGACCGGGCCGGTGACGGATTGGGATTCGGCGTCGAAGTCGAATACGGAAGCGTTTGGGAAATTCTTCCGCGCCATGCTGGACAGCGGAGTGTATCTGCCGCCGTCGCAGTATGAGGCGGCGTTTCTGGGTGCGACGCATACAACCGAGGATGTGAAGCAGACGATTGCCGCGGCGAAGGGGGCGTTCGCGGCGGTGAAAGGGTGAAAGGCAATTTCACCAGGGCGGCACAGAGTCACGGAGAAATTCCTGGAACTAAACTGCTCTTGCTGATGGCTGATGGTTGGCGGCTGACTCGGTCATCATCTGCGGTATGGTTACGAATTCATATCCTTCAGACTTGTAGCGCGTGATCAGGCGATCGGTAGCGATCACGGTTTGGGAGCGGTCCGCACCCATTTGCTTGTGGCCACCGTCGTGAAGCAGGATGACGTCGCCGCCGCGGATCTTAGATGCCACCTTGCGCTCGATTGCAGGGGCGGGCGGGGCGGTCCAGTCGTAGCCGGTTACGTTCCACATAATTGTTTTTAATCCCAGAACGCGCGCCACGCGGAGCACGGCGGGGCGGCGTCCGCCGAAGGGAGGCCGGAATAAATTTGAGGGCTCGCTAATGACATCTTGCAGAGCTGCGCGGCATTCCGAGAGTTGTTGTTTGATTTCGGTTTCGCTTTTGAAGGTGAGCAGCGGATGCGTGAAGCTGTGGTTGCCCACGATGTGACCGGCTTGGGCAATTTCACGGACGATTTCGGGACGTTGCTGCACGTAGCGGCCGATCAGAAAAAAAGTTGCACGGACGCTGTGCTTGGCGAGGACTTCGAGCAACCGCAAGGTGTGCGGATCGTTGGGACCGTCGTCGTAGGTCAGCGCGAGCTGGCGCGAGGAGCGTGCGAGTCCGGTGAAAGTTTTTCCGTACCATTGAGCTGTGGGCGCCATGGACTGGTAACCCGCAGCCAGAGCGACGGCAGCAGACACGGCACCGGGCACAGCGTGAGCGAGCATGTGGAGAATTCTAAAGGATTTTCAATTTCCGATTTACAGGGTCGATCGAAAAGCAGGGCACAGTCAATCGGCAATTGAAAATTGGCAATTGGAAATCTGCTGTTAACTCATTCCGCAATTGCCACTCGGCGATATCCGAGCTATCCTGCCTGTTCCGAAATATTGCGAGGCCATGGCGAATCTTTTCGAGCTTCCCCGTTACATTGCAGTGGAAGGGCCCATTCGAGTGGGCAAGAGCACGCTGGCCCGGATTCTGGCCGAGCGTCTCAATGCGCAGCGGGTGATCGAGCCTGAGTCGAATCCTTTCCTCGGAGCTTTTTACGAGGGCGAGCGGGGGGCGGCGTTTCAGGCGCAGTTCGCGTTTCTGGTGCGGCGCTTTGAGCAGTTGCAGGCGCTCGATTTGCGGGCCAGTTCGCAGAACACCGTGGTTGCCGACTACATCATCGAAAAAGACAAGTTGTTTGCCTGCCTGAATCTCACCGACCAGGAACTCGATACCTACAACCGCTATTACAATCACTTCCGCGAGCAGCTGCCCACGCCGGACCTTGTCATCTATCTGCAGGCGACGCCGGACGTATTGAAGAAGCGGCTCAAGAAAAAGAATGCTCCGGGCGAGCGGGCAGTCAGTGACGAGTACCTGGAAGAAGTGGTGAAGGCTTACGAACACTTCTTTTTCCATTACACGTCGTCGGATCTGCTGATCGTCAACACTTCAGATATTGATTTCGTCGACCGCAATGAGGATTTGCAGGAGTTGCTGCGCAAGGTCACCGAACCGATCAAGGGCACACAATATTTCTTGCCGCTCGGGGGCCAGGAGGCAGTGGGAGCGTAGAACTGGCCGTTGGCCGCGGTCTGCTGTGGCTGATTTAGGGATGAGCTTCGCTTAGGCGACCAACCGGTTCACTATGATCGCGAAGCGACGGTGGCGGCATATACAGCTCTACCGGCCGGCGGCGCCGAATCGGTGCGGCTGTGTTCACTGCCGGAACTTTGCTGTTCAGCGAGCCAATGTTTATGCGCAAGCGTTTCGCATCCTTCTCGATAGCCTGGGAATTGATCCGAACAGGGAAGGGGAGATGTTCGACAAAGTGGCACTGACAGAACCCGTCCCACCGGGGATGGTTCTACTTTGTGGGTGAGCTGATCGAGAAGGGTGAAAGATTAATCGAAGTGGAGGCCTTCCAGTACCGGTTTCAGCCCGCCTTTCCGCGCGCTCCCGCTTGCTTCAGTGGGCCTGTCGCCGCGATCGAGTTCGCTACGAAAGTTCCGTGGGTGTTCGCCGAGGATCCTTATTAGGATCGAATCATTGCGCCAGTGCTAGGGCGATCACTTCACGGTAACCATTAGCAGCTGCGCTCCGGAGACGACATAATCCAGCGGAGCGGTTGCCGTTTCATCCACGTTGGATTCGCCGCTGACGATCATCTCCTGATTGCCTCGCATGCCATCCATCACATTCATGATCGAGATGGGCAGCGTCGGCATCACTTTGTCGGCGACGCGCGCTTCCGGGTCGGCTTCCAGCAGCGAGACATAGACGCGGTTGTTGGAGTGCTCTTTATTCAGAAGCGAGATCGTGGATGCGAGATCGAGTTTGCGTCCGAATGCGGGATTCGAACGGCCCATGTGGTCGAGCGTATCGCCGTCGCTGACCAGAATGCGCAGCGTGCCCTTGCTCGCGGAAGTCGGAATCTTCACCGGAATCTGCTGCACAATGCGCTCTCCGCGGTAAGGAGCGAGCACGGTTTCCAGCATAATCTCTTCTCCGGGACGGGCTTCCGTCACATCGGTGCGAGCGCTCTCCAGCCGCGCCCAGCGCCGCTCGCGGACCAGGTCGAAATCCAGTTTGACGCCCGCCACAGCTGCGGCGCTGTAAGGATTGTCATAGATGCGCCCAAAACGTTCGCCCAAAGAAATCGCAGCTTGCATGGCGGCAGGCTGTGCACCTTCGGAGGGAGCGAACATGTTGCGCATCGTGACCTCAGGGAATCCCTTCACGCCGATGCTGCCGGTCAGGCGGTAAGTAATTTCCTCGCCAAACTCGTTCACCCCGTGCAATGCGTTGAACACCGTCACCATCAGCGCGACAGGCGTCAGCTTGGGATTGTTCAGTACCTCGTAATGGAACTGCTTCACGCCGGTGCTGCTGTGGATGCTCAAGGTAACCGGAATCATCTCCGGCTGCCGATTGAAGACACCCATGATGCCGGTATGGCGATCCTGGACGAAAGTTCCTACCGGCTCGGTGGTGTTCACAATCTTGAAAGCGTTTAGAGGCGAGGCCAGCGTGGCCAGAACCTCAGCCTTGTTCATGGGCAGGTCGACGGAGCCGAATTGGAGCAGGGGATGTCCGCAGGCCAACAGTCGCTGCGGATCAACGTAGGTCACGGTGCAAGTGGCCTCGATATCCATGTCGCCGCGCACCAGAATCGCGCTGATGGCAGATCCCGCTTCGACCGGCTCTGGCTGCTTGTCGTTGCTGACCGATCCCGCTCCCATCACCGGGACGATTCCAGCCGATCCGAGCTGTCCGGCGAAAAGCCGGATGGCTTGTTCGGAGAATCCATTGAATACCAGCGGTGCTTCGATCGGCTTGAGATAATTCGCGAAACCGGTGGAATCCAGAGCTGAACCCGGCAGGGCAGCAATTTCACCCGGGGCGCCGGTTTTTCCCGCAACCGTATTCAAGGTGGGTTTAGCCGCAGCGCTCTCTTCAGCAGGGGAACGATCGAGCGCATTGATTTCCAGCATGTCGGCGATCGGCGTAACCCCGGCGATCGGCTCTTTTGAAAATTCTCCAATGCGGAAGGCGAGAGCTCCGGCCAACTTGCCATCGAGATACACGGGACTGCCGCTCATGCCGGCCACAACGCCGGTGTATTCCACCTTCTGGCCGTGCAACCGCACCAGGATGACGTCGCCTTTGGGCCCGTTCACATTGTGCAGCACGCCCAGCACTTCTACTTCCATGGACTCCGGTTTCACGCCTTCAAAAACCGTGTAGGCCTCGCCACGCATGCCCGCATGAATCTGGCTGACCGGGATGGTCGGAGGATTCTGCGTAGAGTTAGTATTCTGCGCGGCGATAATTGAGGGGAAAGACAGGCAAACGGCGAAGAAAGCTAAGGCTAATTTTTTCATCAACTGAGCCCGGCAGGACTGCTTAAGCCCTGCGTTATTAGGTTAGACTTCGCCAGATTGTAAGTCGTTGCCAGGAGGGGAACACGGGAGCCGGGCAAAACATCCCAATCGCGAATCCCTGCGTCTATACTAGCACAGGGGCATTTCGCTCCCAATGCTGTATTTTCTTCCTCGGGGTCCCTATGTTGGCCAATTTCTTCACAAGAAACCGCCGCCCAAACTCGCAGCATTTCGCCGCGTGGATGCTGGCGATGGCTGTCTCACTCGCGTTGCTATTCGTTGTCCCATCCGCCTCCGCCCAGGACCAGTCTCAGTCCCAGGCTCCGCCGCAGACGGATGACAATGGCAAGCCCAAGCAGGAGGTTACGCCCGAAGCCGGCGGCCCCGGAGGCGATATTGGCCCCTATGCGATCCCCAAGAAAAAAACCGAGGAAGCGCCGCCCCCGCCGCCCCCTATGCCTAAGAAGGTCGAAGGCATGCCGGATTATTCCATCCGGGTAAATGCGCCGCTGGTGAACGTGGACGTGCTGGTCACCACCAAGACGGGAGAGTTCATTCCGGGCTTGAAGAAGGATAATTTCCGCCTGTTTGAAGACGGAGCGCCGCAGGCCATCAGCAGCTTCAATGTTTCCAAAGCGCCCATCACCGCCGTGCTGCTGGTGGAATACGCCTCCACCAACTATGGATTTATGATCCAGGCCTTGCAGGCTTCCTACTCCTTCGCCAATACACTCCAAAAAGACGACTGGATCGCGGTCGCTTACTACGACATGCAGCCGCACATCCTGGTTGATTTCACCCAGGACAAAAAAGCGGTTTACGGAGCCCTCAATCAGTTGCGGATTCCGGGATTCTCCGAGACCAACCTGTTCGACGCGTTGTACGACACGCTGGATCGTCTGGACCGAGTCGAAGGCAAAAAGTACGTCATTCTGGTGACAACCGGAGTCGATACCTTCAGCAAGCTGACCCTGGACAAGATCATGAAGAAGATAAAGGATACGAAAGACGTAACCATCTTCCCGGTCAGCGTGGGATGGATCATTCGAGAGATGTATGAGGCCCACGGACGCGCCGCACCCCATGGCATGGGCATTCCCGTGAGCAACATGGATTACCTCCAGGCCGATAACGAAATGCGCACCTTCGCCGCCATGACCGGAGGCCGCGCCTACTTTCCACGCTTCGAAGGCGAGATGCCGGAGTTGTTCCGCGACATTTCCAACGACATCCGCAATCAATATTCGATTACCTATCGCCCCACCAACGACAAGCTCGACGGCACCTACCGTAAGCTGAAAGTGCAGGTGGTCGCGCCCGACGGTGGACCGCTCAAGGTGAAAGACCAGAAAGGCAAAGAACAGAAAATCGAGGTCGTGGCGCGTGACGGTTACACCGCGAAGCACTCGGTGGACTAACCAAGTGTGAAGCTTCACCCAATTCCTGTTCTGGGAAACCCAGAGTCCGGCTCTGCGCGTGTGCTGCCGCTTTCCCTCCCGCTTGGTTTACAATTAGCTGTTCCACGCACTCATCTTCTTTTGTAGTCCTGGAGGAATCTATGAAGCTCACCCCTGGAAAACTTGCCGGTCTCAGAAAAGTCTCGAATGAACATGGTGTGATCGCAGCCGCGGCCATGGATCAACGCGGCTCGCTGCAAAAATCGCTGGGCAAAGAAAAAGGCGGAGAAGTTAGCGACGCCATGATGGAGGAGTTCAAAACGCTCGTCACCGAGGTGCTGACGCCGCATGCCAGCGCCATCCTGCTCGATCCTGAGTGGGGATTGCCCGCTTCCAAGCGCCGCGCCAAGAACGCGGGCCTGCTGCTGGCCTACGAAAAGACTGGGTACGATAAAACTGGCCCGGGTCGCCTGGGGGATCTGCTCGATCACTGGTCTGCACGCCGATTGAAGGAAGCGGGCGCGGACTGCGTGAAGATTCTGCTTTACTACACGCCCTTCGATCCCAAGGAAGTAAATGATAAGAAACATGCATGGGTGGAGCGCATCGGCGACGAATGCCGCGCGAACGACATACCATTCTTCCTCGAGTTCGTCGGCTATGACGAGGGCGCAGATGAAAAAGGTTTGGACTACGCGAAGAAAAAGCCGCACATCGTTACCGAGAGCATGCGCGAGTTCAGCAAGGATCGTTATGGCGTGGATGTTCTGAAAGTCGAAGTGCCGGTGAACATGAAGTTCGTGGAAGGCACCAAGTCGTTCGCCGGTCAAAAAGCCTATACGAAGAAGGAAGCTATCGACCTATTCCACACAGCGGCCAACGTTGCTACCAAGCCTTTTATCTATCTTTCCGCCGGAGTGAGCAATGCGGAATTCAGCGAGACGCTTGAACTTGCGGGAGAATCGGGAGTGAAGTTCAACGGCGTCTTGTGCGGTAGGGCAACCTGGAAAGACGGTATCCCGATCTACGCCAAGCAGGGCGCGGCCGCGTTTCGGAAATGGCTGGAGACCGAAGGCGTGAAGAACATCAACAACGTCAACGGCAAACTCAAGGCCGCGACCTCGTGGCACTCGATCTACGGCGTTGAGCCAGTGCTGGCCAACGCATAAAGCGTGACGGTTTGTGTGAGCGCGGGCAGTTCGCCCGCGCTCTTTTTCTTGGTGTGCCGAGCATGTGCGACAGCTGGGAGGTGAAAGTCCTCTACCCAGTCTGATGGAGAACGAGGGGTTAGCAAAGCGCAAGGGTGAAATGACACCCGCCGCGAGGCGGGGCCGGAAGGAAGCGTGCAGCAAAGACGCGAGCCGATGAACCAGAAACCGGATATGAGGCCTACGGTGACGGGCGAG
>JBEKRE010000066.1:0-36989 GCA_049519055.1 Candidatus Sulfotelmatobacter sp.
CAAAGGAAGGTACTTGGTCTTCACTCTGCCGTTTTTTCAAATGCCAACGATGAAAACGCAAGACTTAAGCACGAAAATCATCACAAAGAAACCGGAAAATGTCCGCAACTGCGAAAGTTGGGCTAGCGGAAAGGCCCCGTGCAGATCGTCTGTGCGGGGCGTATCTTTGGTTGACCCGGCAGGGGAAAGTCTTCGGAAAAATCGGTTAACTCAGGGGGTTAAACCGTTTTTTCGAGCAGCTCTCGTGTCAGCGTTAAGACTAGGGTCGAGCGTACGCGGGACTGTCAGGATCGGGAGGGTCGTAATCGCGACCATACTTGTTCTTGTGCGCGATTTCGAGGCTGGATTCGGACAGTGTGAAGGTTCCCACAAAGGTATCGTCCGAGGTGACGGTAATTTCCCGTTCGACGGCATGCAGTTCCTCTGGTGAAACCGAAGGATGGAAAACATGCATCTGGTAACGGCCGGGTGCGACTCCACTCAGGCTGATTTCGCCGCGCTCCTTGGAGATCGCGTAATACGGGGTGTTCAGCGCAATGACCACGGCGCTCATCTGCGGGTGAATGTTGCAGAAGATAAAAGAAATGCCCGGCTTGTCGAATTTGACGAATTGGGTTGAGCCGCCCTCGTAAAGTCCGAGGTCGAAACGTTTCCCGTCGAACAAAGAAAAGACATTGTGAAAAAAGGGATCGTGATTGGGGAACTCGACCTGCCCACCCGCCGGGATCACCAGCAGCGAAGGATGGAAACTCTTATCTCTCTGCACCAACTGAGGGATTTGTGATGTCTGCTGCACGGGCGGCGGTGGGGCGGGAGTGGTCCCCAAGGGAGTGAGCCAGACCACAACCTTCGCAGCATCGCTTACGTGGCGACCGTTGCGCGTGAGTTGCACCTTACCCTTGAGTTCCGCATTTTGTGCTGCTGCCAGGAGGCACGGTAGTAGCAGGATGCAGAACAGCGTGCGGCCACGAGCGAGGCAAAGCACTTTCAAAATAGTATCCCCATAGCAAGATTGATTTGATTCGTAGCGCTGGCGCTGCTATAGACGGGAAAGGTATGCAAACGTCTGAATTCAGCCGAAAGCAGCAGGTCCGATCGCGGCCGATAGACCAGGTTTTCGAGCGTGCCATGATTGCGGCCAAGAATAGTGCTGAAGTTGTTGGCATCCACGGCAAAGCCGTGAATGTCGTTGACGAATGCGTTGTCTTCGGCAAAGACGCCATTTAATTCCAGCTTGGGCGTGAGCTGAAGCTTGAGTTGGCTCCACCCGCCAGCGGAGTCCAGACCGCGAATGCTGGTCGACGCATAATAAGGATTGCCCCCGAACAGAACGGCGCGGCCGATCCCCGCTCCCAGGCCTCCCACACCGCGGCCCCGATAGAATTCGCCAGAGAGAGTCAAGCGGCGAAGGATGGGGATCTGCCAATCCGCCAGACCAGCCCAAGCGTCGACGAAACGGCCCCACGACCAGTTCTGGCGCCCGTAGTAGCCAGCCATGGCAAAGCTCAACGGGTGATCGAATAAGGGCTGAGACCACGCGGTGCGCAGGGCATACGCCGGCTGGCCGGAATATTCGCCAGACTGGGCGGAGCGATAAAACGAGTTGTAAGGAGGTTCCCAATCGAGGTTGTCGAGAATCCCGCCCTGCAGCGTTACCATCTGCTGGTTCGGGAGATCAAAACGATGCTCGATGCGAAGCTGCGGCGTCCAGCCCCACAGATTCCCTGCGTAGGCAAAGGCAGGAATCGCCAGCGACGCGAAGGAGGTAGGAGAAAGCGGAGAGATGAACAGCGAGTCCTGTCCGCCGATTACGGACGTGTCTTTCCAATCGAGCCGCAGGCTGGCAGTCTGCATCCGGGCGATGCCGAAGTTGACGCCATTGTTGGTTGCGGGGAACCCACCGGCGAAATCAAACTGCACGCTGGCGGAACTCTTTGCCCCCGCCAGGGTTGGCCCGAAGAGTTCCAGACCAATTTCGCTTTGCCGCAACGTGGCCCCAGTGCTCGCCTGCGGATCACCCGGCATAACCGGCTGCGCGTAGTTGGGGAAATCCAGATTGTCGGAAGCGCCCACGTTGTGAAAGGCGTTCATCAGCACAATTCCGGAAAGCCGGGCACGGTACTTGGCGGCGGTTTCCACTTTAGTTTGGTATTGTTCGTTAATCTTTGAACCCAGCAATTGGGTGGATTCTTCCAGCTTCTGAACCCGGCTTCCCAGATCCGCAGTTTGTGGCTCTGAATCAGCGGCCAGGGCTGAATGCACTGCGCTTGGCGCAGATTCCACTTGAGCGGAGGAGGGAGGGCTTACCTGCGTCGAGGCCGCGAGTGGGGCGAGAAGCTTGCGCATGTCCTGTAATTCCTGACGCAGTTCCCGCATTTCCTCGCGCGACTGCGCATTCTCCGCGCGCATCTGCTCGATCACGGCGCTTAATTGGCGTACTTGCGAATCGAGTTCACGCAGCGATGCTTCCACCGGCTTAGAGGCTGTCGAGGGCGCAACCTCCTGCGCTATGCCGGAAGTGATCAAAAGCATCAAAATAGGTGCCGTTATAACACTTGCACGAAGGGCGAGGACTCCAAGGTTCTTCACACATCCTCCTGCGCGACCCGCGGACCGTCGGGAAATCGAGAAAATGAAAACGAGGACTACCTATCCCAATGCCGAATTGAATTTTCCGTCTCTCCCTCGCCATTTACGGGCAGGAAAGGACGAGCGCTCAGCTCACCGTCGCTGGCATCGCCCGGGTGTTGCGGGGCACATGGGATCATGATCGTAAAGACTGTCCGAGCATCCGAAGTACGTTCCACCGCAACCTGGCCACCGTGATCCTGCACGATCTTGTGGACGACCGTAAGTCCAAGCCCAGTGCCGTTTTCTTTGCCAAAGCTGACAAAGGGATGAAAAAGCTTTTCACGAATAGGTTCCGCGATGCCAGGACCGTTGTCCGAAACAGAAATCGTGACCGAGGCACCAGCCCGGTCGACCGTGACCTCGACTCTGCCGTCGCTGCTGGGCGTTGCCTCGCAAGCGTTGAGCAGAAGATTGTATAGGGCACGCTCGAGTTTCCGAGAATCGAACCAGGCCAAACCCTGACCATCGCTGTGCACTTCGATCAGAGTGCCTTGATGGCGCGGATGCAAACGCACCGCCTGCATGGCACGCTGCACGGTTTCGAGGATGCTGGCGTAAGCCGGGTTCAGAGACTCTCTCGTCCGGGCAAACTCCAGGAGGGAATCGATGAGGTCGGTCATCTGATTTACGCCGGTTCGAACCTCCTGATACAGTTCTTCGCGTTGTGTAGAAGTCAATCGTCCGTCACAAAGAAACTCTGAATTAGCCACTACAGCGGCCAAGGCGTGACGAAGGTCGTGAGAAATCGAACTCGCCATGCGTCCGATCGTAGCTAACTGTTCTGACTCCAGAAGATCCTGTTGAGTCTTGAGCAGACTGGCGCGCATCCGGTCGAAGGCGGAAGTGAGTTCGGCGACCTCGTCACTGCCCCGCGGATCAAGAGGATGATGAAAGTCTCCATGCTCCAGAGCACGAACACCTTCCACCAGGCTGGCTAGCGGGCGAGTGAATGTATAAGAGATGAGGAAAACCAGTCCGCTGCCGACCAACACTGCACCGAAACCCAGTAATATCAGCAGACGGTTGAGGTTTTCGAGGAACTTGGCGGCCTGATCGTAGGATTGCAGTACGGTCAAGCCGACGGGAGTTTGTTGTTGGCCTGACAAGTCAATCGAAGTGGCAACAAAATTTTCGTTTCCCACTTCAACATCCCGAGGTCCGCTTTGCGCGGACCGCGTGGCCAGCGCGTGCACACCCGCGGTTTGCGCCTGAAGGGGCGTCAGGGTGGTGGCCACGATTTCATCGCCATAGGAGAACGCTACCTGGCTGGCCGAGACCTTGCCTACTTCATGGGCCAATCGGTCATCGATTTCATAGCCGATGATTAGGAACCCGAGCAGTGGCCCTTCCGTCTTGGTACCGAAATAGACCGGCTGCCCGAAGGTCTGATAAAGATGGTGAGCTCCGAACCACCAATGACTGGACTCCTCTTCGCTCAGCGCTCGTTCGAAGTACTTTTGCGCTGCCTCGCGGGTGAATCCGGCCGACTTTGTGTGAAGAGCAACTACCGCACCGTTTCGGTCGGCCAGCACAAGAAGATCGCTCCCCGTCAACGGCCACAAGTCTTTGGAGGCGTCCTGGATAGTAGCTGGATCGGGAGCTGTCATGATGGCTCGCGTGATCGGCAGATAGGCCACCAGTTCCGCGGCGCCTGACAACATTACTTCGCGATCATGTTGAAAATTCTGGAAAGTGATGACGGAGTTTCGCAGATCCTGCGTGATTCCTTCCCGCACATGTTTGCGGACGCTATGCCGTACCACCAAAAGAGCCATCGCCGTGAGGCCGGCGGTGATCAGCACCATCGAGAGCAGAAAGCGCGTGCGCAGCCTTGTTCTGGACACCAGGGCGCTTCCAGTAATTCCGGAGAAAGTTTGCGAGACGGGTTCTGATGAGGCAGCCAAGGCATCTCAGCGAACGAACTTGTAACCCATTCCGTGTACGGTGCGAAAGTGTACCGGACTGGCGGGGTCGCGTTCCAATTTTTGACGAAGCTTCAGAATGTGATTATCCACGGTGCGGGTCGAAGGATAATTCTGGTATCCCCAAACATCGTTCAGCAATTCGTCGCGGCTGATCACCCGGTCGGCATTTTCCACTAGAAACTTCAGTGTCTTGAACTCCTGCGCGGTGAGAATCACAAGCTTGCCGCTACGCTGAACTTCCATTTTCTTGAAGTCAATCGTGATGTCGTCGAAAGACACAACCGTGATGCTGGGCCTTCTTAGGGTGTGTCGCAACGCCGCGCGCACGCGCGCCAGCAGTTCTCTGGGGCTGAAGGGCTTGGTTACGTAGTCGTCCGCCCCTAGTTCGAGCAGCAGAACCTTGTCGGAGACATCGCTGGTTGCGCTGAGAACTACGATCGGCAAAGCCGGGGCCTGGGCCTTGATCTCTTTGCATAGATCGCTGCCGGAAAGCTTGGGCAGGCGCAGGTCAAGAATGATCACCGCAGGAGGGGCGGCCTGGAAACTTTCCAGCGCCGACTGCCCGTTGGCCTGGACCTCCACCGCATATCCTTCAGACTCAAACAAATGCCGTAATGCCTTTTGAACGGCGGGATCATCCTCGACTACAAGAATTCTCCCAATTGGTTGCGCGGAACTCATTGGAGCCGCCGATTTAGCCGTGCTCATAGGAGTGGCGATTTGACCCATAAAAGCTAACCTCACGCTTAGATTCGAGACCGCCTGCGCGGACGCACAGCTTCTGGTCTTGCTCCAAGATGGCCGACCTCAAACCACTGAAGCTTACAACGTTTCCTCCCATTTTCCGCGCAGGGGCAGAAGTTTGACAAATTCTTTACATTTGCAAACTGGAGAAAAAAGAGGCTCCGGCAGCAGGAATGCAGTTGAATTTGGCTTTGTGATCCTGTTTTTGAGGAGCCGCAAAGGAACACTGCTCTCGAGATTAGCCGCCGCCAGAGATCTGACGCGCCCGTGAATGACGCAGACAGAAATTGTACAAACTGATGACATCACGATGACACATTGAGAGGATGTCGGTCCTAGGATCTTCCGATTGGGGGAGAAAGCGTCGTTCTGCCTTGCGTCCGACCGTCCCACCGCTTTCGAGGAGAAATCGACATGTCTCGCTTGTTGGCTTCGGTTCTTGCGCGCGTATCTTTGGCTGGACTTATGCTGGTGTTTTTTTCCAGCATGGCCGCCGCACAATACAAACTCACCAATCTGGTTTCCAATCAGGAAGGAGCAGCTGCACACACCGATCCTCTACTCGTGAATGCCTGGGGACTCGTTTACGGACCGGGCGGACCCTTCTGGATCAGCGACAACGGCTCGGGGTGGTCAACGCTGTATACCGCCACTGGAGTCAAGGAACCCTTTGAAGTTCAGATTCCGACAGCGGGCGCTGATGGACCCGGCTCGCCGACCGGCATTGTTTTCAACGGATCCCAAGATTTCCAGGTGCAGGGATGGGCTGCGATCTTCCTGTTCGCTACGCTGGACGGCACGATCAGCGGCTGGGCTCCACAGTCGAACCCGAACGCTGCAATCGTTGCCGTCACCACCCCTGGCGCGGTTTATACAGGCCTGGCGAACACCAGCAACAGTTCCGGTAACTTTTTGCTGGCCGCTGACAACGCCAACAATAAGGTGGATGTATTTGACGGCACTTTCAAACTGGTCAATTCGTTTACAGATACCACACTTCCCGCGGGCTTCGCCCCCTTCGGCATCCAGGATTTCGGTGGCTTGGTCTACGTTTCCTTTGCCAGTTCCTCGGGTGCCTCGGGTGGATACATCGATATCTATAGCGAAGGGGGAATCTTGCTGAAGCGATTGGCGCAAGGGAGCCCGCTGAATCAGCCGTGGGGCTTTGCCATAGCGCCCAAGAATTTTGGGCCTCTCAGCAACACTCTGCTGGTCTCGAATAACACCAACAGGGGCACGATCAACGCCTTCAATAGTGTGACCGGACAGTTTGTGGGGACGATCAGGGACACCAACGGCAAGAACATCGTGATCGACCAGCTTTGGGGAATCGAGTTTGGCGGAGGATCGCCGAAAGATGGCTCCAGGAACGAACTCTTTTTCACCGCCGGTCCCGATAACAATTTAGCGGGAACATTCGGCAAAATCGCGTTCGAGTGATTCGTGTGGCAAGTGTTACCAAACCAGGATCTAAGGAGGAAACATGCGCTTTCAATTTCACGCTCGAATTCCGGCTCTCGTGGCCACTACGGTGCTAGCTCTTTCATGGCTGGCACCGTGCGGCGCGACCGCTGAGTCACCAGCATCCGCCTCAGCCCACACTATCTCAGTCATCGCTTCGACCGTCCCTTCGAATGGCGATGTAAACCCATACGGGATCTTCGTGGTTCCGAACACGGTTGGAAAGTTGGTGAGGGGAAACTTGCTCATCAGCAACTTCAACGCCGTCTCCAACGAGCAAGGAACCGGAACGACGATCGTGCAGATATCCCCGGGCGGCAAGGTCAGCCAGTTTGCCCAGATCGATGCGTCCAGTCTACCCGGCACTTGCACGGGCGGCATCGGTCTAACCACTGCACTCGTTGTACTACGCAGTGGATGGGTGATCGTCGGCAGCCTGCCCACCACAGACGGCACCTCGGCAACGGCGCAAGCAGGCTGTCTGCTGGTGTTGGATCCTTCGGGAAACGCATCTGAAACAATCTATGGAACGCTGATCAACGGACCTTGGGACATGGCCGTGCTCGACCATTCCGCCGATAATGGCGGTGGGAACGCAGCACTATTCGTCACCAACGTGCTCAACGGTACGGTCGCGGCGGGGGGAAGCGTCGTGAATCAAGGTACAGTCGTTCGAATCGATCTCACCCTTTCGAAGGCCGCCCCTCCTTTTGTGGAAGGGATGACCGTGATTGGCTCTGGGTTCGCCGAGCGTACCGACTCTGCGGCCTTGGTGATCGGCCCGACCGGGGTCGCTCTAAGCCCGGACGGATTCTCACTGTATGTTGCCGATAGTCTCAATAACCGGATCGCCGCCATCCCGTTTCCCGTCTGGCGGCAGAGCACCGCACACAGCGGAATTACGATAACGAAAGGTGGGAGCCTGAACGATCCGTTAGGCCTGACGGTTGCGCCCAACGGTGACATCCTCACTGCGAACGGAGATGACGGGTACATGGTCCAGACAACTCCGGACGGGTTGCAGGTCTCGAAGACACTGCTCGATAGCAGCGGCAGTCCTCCCGGCAACGGTGCGTTATTCGGCCTGGTTACGGTCGGCGAAAGTGTCTATTACGTGGACGATGCCGGCAATACCCTGAATCGCTTCCACTAGGGCAGTGACATCTGAACCGCTAAAACGACCCGGGATCGGAAAACCAGACGCTCCCGGGTATTGTTTTCCTCCGGAGTGCCACTCGTTGAACCGTCCTTTACCAGACTCTGCATGCCTTGACGGCCACCATCGGCTGCCCGGCTTTACAGCCAAAGGCTTTTGCAAACTCTGGCATGTTGACCAGAACGCCGTTGGCCCGGAAGCGATCTGGCGAATGAGGATCGGTGGTGGCGATCAGACGCTCCAACTCCGGACGCCACACGGCGCACCAATCTTGGGCAAATCCTACGAAAACCTCCTGAAGCGGCGTATATCCGGTACGTGTTTTTTTATCCAAGTTGAGGCTCTCTTCTGCGGCGCGAGCCAGAAACGCCATGTAGGCCAGGCGCATGCCGCCATTGTCGGCGGCATTCTCGCCCAGGGTGAGCTTGCCGTTCAGCTTCGTGTCGCCCACACTGAACTGGCCGTATTCGTGCACAAAGCAATCCGCCTTCTCCGTGAACTTCTCCGCATCGTCCTTCGTCCACCAATCGTCAAGATTTCCGCGGCCATCGAACTGACGCCCTTCATCGTCGAATCCGTGGGTAAGTTCGTGGCCCATGAAAAGGCCGATGTGTCCGTAATTCAAGGCGTCCGCCGACAACGTAGCGAAAAATGGGGACTGCAGCACTCCGGCAGGAAAGTTAATGTCGTTCATGCTGGTGCTGTAATAGGCATTTACTGTGGGTGGCGACATCTCCCACTCATCGCGATTCACCGGCTTGCCAATCTTCGCCAGTTGACGATGCGATTCGAATTCGGCCGCGTGGAAGCTGTTGCCAAGAGGGTCGCGCTGCGAGGTGACGTCCAGAGATACCTTGGCGAGCGCTGTTTCCAGCTTCATGATGGCTTGTGAGTCATTCGATGTCTGCGCATCACTCGCGCCTAGGAGCTTGAGGATGTTACCGATGTGCTGCACGTATTGCTTGCGAATCTCTTCGTCTTTCTCTCCCGTGCGCAAGTAATAATCTTTTTCCGGCAAACGGCAAACCCAGCCCGCCCTGTGACACTGCGGCGATTTCTCGCGTCGCATCTTTAAAGTCCTGCTGTGAACCAAATCCGAGGAATGCATTCACGTTGATCAGCTGAAAATGCGCCAACAGTTCGGGAAGCTGATCTTTGCTGGTGAGCGCATTGATGCGCTCCAGTTCGGGCTGAAGAGGTGCCGTGGCTTTCTGCTGGATAAAAGCTTGGTCCATGCAACTGGCGTAGTAGTCACCGATCTTCTGTGTATTGGAGTCGCGTCCGCCGCCGCCCGCGGCGGCACTGTCGAGAATTTCGTGGAGTACTTGCCGGTTGTACTGCTCCAGGTTGTAAAACTGGTCGGAATATGGCGAATCGTTCGGAATCGGATGCAGCTTACTCCAGTTGCCGCAAGCGTAACGGTAGAAGTCGACGCAGGGATCCGCAGCCGTATCCATAAGTTCTTTGTCCAGGCTGGGGATCAACTTGAAGGTGCGCGACGCCTCGCTCGAAGCAGGCGCACTGGTCTGCGCAAGTCCTGTGCTAGTGGCAAGAATTATGCCAGCCGCGATCAAGAAGCAAATAAGATCCGACTGCCGAGGTAAGCTCATCGGTCCCTCCGGAGAGGAATGATACACCGTCAGATTGCTTCGTACTTACCGGCGTCCCTGGGGAAAATAAAGCCCAGGCGGCCGATTTTAGGTTTCCGCAGGACTGCCGTTCATGATCCGGTATAGAGTTGGAAAGGCGCCCAGTAGAACGGTTTGTGGAAAGCACCGTTGGAATGAAGTAAGGAAAGTTTTGCGGCGCGCAGCGCGGAATCGGGACTCTCTCCTTTCTTCAACCCGGTATAGAGCTCATCCATAAGCCGGGGAGTGGAAACGTCGCTCACCTCCCATAAGGCTCCGATTACGTTATGAGCTCCGGCTCGAAGGAATGCCCACGAGAGTCCGACCAGGCCTTCGCCGGAATAGGCACGTGCTCCGGCTCCGTAGCAGGTTGAAATCGTGACCAGATCGGCCCGCAGTGGCCGATGGATGATGTCGCGGGCATAGAGCTTGAATGAGTCGTCCTCGCGGCTCGACCTCGACAGCACGATGGCGGAGTCGAGCGGGCTCATGCGGCTCGCAGTTCCGTGAGCCACAAAATGAATGTAAGAAAACTGCTCTGGCTTGCTGGACAGATAAGCAGTCGGAGTCGCCCGCTCGCGCGCGAAAACATTCTGTTGCGCAGACGGGAAATGTTTTTCGACGACTTCGATCTCTGAGGCTGCGTTGCGCAGTTCGGGATAATCTCCGTTTGGCGCTACAGCGTTGCCTAGCAAGAGCAGGCTGCCCGAATGCTTGGTTATGGCGCGAGGGGTTGCCAACAGGCGAAGCGAGCTCGCGTCGGCAATGGTGACCTCCTCAATCCAGTAGTGTGGCCTCGGATCGGGAACCAGCAGAGTCTCGAAGTTCAGTGTGTTTAAGCTGCCATCGGGGACGATGAAGACTTTTGCGTCCTTTGTCAGCAGGGATGTCGCGGGCGCTACCAGCATGCTGTAGAGTGCGCGTCCGTCGGCATCGGTGGATGGCAGAAATTCCTGCTGTTCGCCAAGCGCTTTGCGGTATCGCCGGACGGTGGAGTCGATTTCGGATTTCGGAGGCAGAGGAAACAGGCTGGTCTTACGGGCCGTAATCGCCCACAGGTAAGATTGCTTCTCGCCGAGCCCATAGAAAAAAATGGCACCGCCGGCGCGCCGGGCGATTGCTTGCGCATTCAGCGCATCAGGCTTGAAAGAACTTCCTTTTTGTAATAATCCCAATCCTTCCGCCAAGGTCCGCCCGCGGCTGTATTCGGCAACCTGCAAAGCTTCCGTCGCCTTGCCTTGGTTCACCAGGAAGCGGATGTAATCGTCGTAAATACTCGCTGCGTTGGCGGGAAACGGCAACACGGATTCCTCGTGCTTGAGTGAAGATCGGGCTGTTTCAAATGTACTCAGTGCGGCTCGATACTCCTGGTCGGCGGAGGCTGTCTTGTTTTCGTCTTCATAGAGTTTGGCGAGAGAGTGCTCCGCTTCCCACTTCAAGAAAACGTGGCTCTTCGGATCCTGCTCAATCTCGCGAAAAGTCTTTTCTGCCGCCGCCGTCTCGTGCATGCGGGCCGCAACGTGTCCCTTGACCAGCATGGGATACAGCACATCGAGATGGTCTCCATCTGCTGGGCTGAGAGCAATGGTCTGGTCGGCATACTCGCGTGCTTGCTCCAGGTTTCCGGTGCGTTCAGAAACTAGGGCCAGGGACATCAGTGCGTCGAGCGTGTCCTGCTTGCTCGTGTTCTGAGCGAGATTCAGCGCCTGATGATAGGAATGTTCGGCGTCGCCGTACCTGCGCGCATCGAGGTAGATATAGCCTATGTTCGTCAGCCACTTCACTTGATCAGACAGATCGCCGAGCTGAGTGGCGCGTTTTTCCGCTTCAAGAAAAAGCTCTTCAGCTTTTTCGGATTCGCCCAACCTGTAGTATGCCCAGCCGAGGTTTCCAAGGGCGTTCTGCGCGATGTCGTCGAATTGCGATGCGGCAGACAGTCGATAAGAAGCTGCCGACCAATCGAGGGCCTCGTCAAAATGTTCCTGCAGTAACGATGACCAGCCTAAGTCTAGAAGGGCGACTGCCTCGTGAAACTGGTCCTTCCACTCCCGAGCTGAGTTCAGAACTTGCTCGAAGAAACCCTCCGCCTGCTTGAAACGCCCGCGAGCCATCTCCATCGTTCCGCGTTCAAGGCTCACACCCAAACAAACATCAGAATTCGATCTCGCGCAGAGGCGTTCCGCTTCACCAAATTTCTGATCGGCCTCAGGAAACCTTTGCAAGGAAACATATGCTGCACCTTCCAGCCTTTTTTTTCGCACGGCCAGTTCGCCGGACGATGGCGGAGCCGGTTCGGAATCCAGGAGCGTTAGGACTCGACCATTCAAGCCTCGCCATGCCAGGGCATCTGCCCGCAGGAGTATGAACTTCCAAGCCCACTCTGCGCTGAGACCGCGGAATTGGTCGTAGCCTCTTTTTGCCTCTTCCTCCGCCTTGGCTATGTCTCCGTGCCGGAAGGTCTTCGTCGCATGGTCGAGAGTCGCCTGTGGGTCTCTGCGGCTGACGCATGCCAACAGGCATAGAAGAACGAGGACAGAGGCGAGCGAGCTGAGTCGGCAGAGCAGCGCTGCCCTCAAGCGCGAGCAAGTTGACTGCAATCGAGCGTCGCTACTTAGCCCCCGCCGCCCTTGCCGCCGCCGTTCACGACGGTTGTCGAGAAACCGGCCGCTCCTCCCGCGATGCAGCCCAGTTCCAGACGAATCATGGTGAGGTGGAAGGAATTGTGGTTTACCGTCAACTCGGCCAGAAATACGTTTCCGAAGTCGGGGATGTGGATCACATGTCCAAACGATTTCGCCGGAGGCGGAATGGGCGCGGGTGTCCCGTCCGCAGCTTTCGCATCGATGTTCATGATCTCGACATTCTCGACCAGCGAACATGTGATTCCGTCGCACTTGCCTTTACCAGTCTTCCGGTCTTCTTCTTGCGCCGCGGCGGCCTGAGCCTTGATATCACCGTATTTCAAGCCGAGCCCATGATACTTCTTTGACACAGAATCGTCAGAGTCCGACAGCCGCATCTTCTTTCGAGCGTCCTCGCCCAAGGTTTCCAGCCGCGCCTTTAGTCTCTTGTATTGCGCCTCGACGGCATTCATAAAGCCGGTACCTTGATCGAGGTGCATCGCGGTTTTGCCCCCAGGCCTTGCGCCCGCCAGATCGAGCCTCAGATAAGGCTCCGCCCTGTGGCGCGCGATCCTCAGGTTCTCGAAATGCGTGCCCAGAAAACTGACTTCAGGGGCATATTCACCTGGAAAGTGCGTCGTCGAAATCTGCGCCACCACTCGATCCGCGCTGACCACGTTCAGAACGTTCAGATCCTCCACCACGGAGGTGGCCAGCGTTACCGACGCGCCCTGGTACTTCTCGCTTGCATGCCCCGAGACCTGCGTATGAGCAGCCGCGTAGGAGATGATTCCCTCCAGCCGGAAATTCTTGGCATGTTGGGAGAAATAGTTGCGTTGCGCTCTCTCCTCGTCGGACAAGTCGGCGAGCCTGCCCTCCAACTTCACGAATGCCTGCTTCTTGATCTCTTCTTTGAATGGGAGAACGAGATGCCCAGTGAGGGCGTGCGCCTCTGCATGGAAGTAGTGGGAGTTGACGTTGTCTGCCATCGGCTCCGCTCCGCTCATTTGAGCTTAATTCTGGACTTGAAGATCAATCGAATGCCGGCTGACCTGCTTGCTTTCGCCGGCGGTGGTAATACCACGCACTACAAGCGTATAAGTGCCAGGTTGGTCCCCACGGCCGGGGATGTAGATCTGGCGGCCTTCTTCGGAGGTCGCCGCGGAAATCGGGCCGGACCACTCCAACTTCTGCGCGGGATTATACAAGTCTGCCGCGTAGGACGCGAACCCTTCTTCTGGCGGCAAATTCACCAGCAAGCCGAAGCCCTCACCCCTGCGCGCCTTGATCACGGTGGGGGTTACACCGCGCGTGCTGACGTTGATGGATGCCCAAGGTCCGACCTGAGGCTGATTCGCCGCCTGCATTAGATGCGGATAGGTAACGAGATTCTGATAGCCAACCACCGCCAGCAGCAAGGCGAGAGCGGGCACAGCAAATGCGGGACGCAACCAGGTCAACCATCCTGCTCTTGGGGCTGGGGCCGCTGCTCGCTGCGGAAGCATAACCGTGGGTTCCGAGAGTATGGCCTTGCTCTGTTCCACGAACATGGCGGCGGCGCGCACATCGAGTGCGCAATCCTGGCAGTCGAAGAGGTGCTCTTCGAACTGATCCTTCAGTTCAGGATGGAGCTCGCCCAGAAGATATCTTTCCGTGGCTTTCTGCCGGACCGCCTCGTCATGGTCCATAATCGATTGCCTCATCATAGTAGTGCGCCGTAATGGCAAACCGTTTCACAGTTTCGCTGCGGCCACGACGCCGGGTGGACGAGCCGCCATATTTTTTAAATACAACGACTTGAACGACTGTTTTGCCCGGTGGAGGAGTACCCGCAGGTAGTCTCGGTCAACGCCAAAATCGCGGCAGACTTCATCCTTGTCGCGCTCTTCCAGAAATACTTCCCTCAGCAACCGCCGGTCCCGCTCGGGCATTTCCTCCAGGATCTCGCGAATCTTCTCAGCCATTTGCTTGGCGGCAATGGCGCCCAGCACATCTAGGGTCAGGGCTGGAAAATCGGTCTCCTCTTCATCCTCGAGCGAGCTGTCGCGTGAGGATGCACGGTATTGCTCCAGCAGAACGTTATTGCACATGGAGTTGACAAACGCGCCGAGACGATCAGGCTGGCGGATTTTTCCGCTGCGCAAGGCAGCAAAAACGCGAGTAAAAGTTTCCTGCCGGACATCCTCAATCGCCTGCGGCGAATGCAAACGAGATCGCAGTTTGAGCTGGATCAACTCGCTGAAATATGCCACGAAGTGTTCCTGCGTGCGAAAGTCTCCCGCACGGAGACGTTCGACATAGGATTCGTCAAAGGATTGGAGTTCCAAGAACCTGCCCCGCAGGTGCTGTAGTGTCAGCCAGTTTAGCACTGAGGTGGAAGAAGATGGAATCATTCGTGCCGTCGTGAAACGAAATACTTTGACCATGCACTATTCCTCAAGAAGATGAGCTCCCTCCATAAAATTCGAAGCTGCTCGCCGATGCGCTCGACGCCACAAGCCCGGAAACCTGTACCTGGACTCGAGGGCCCCGGCGCTTTCCAATGCGCGATCCTGAGAGCCTTCGAACTTCCCGAGGGATACCGCGACGTGTTTCTCCTGAAAGAAATTCAGGGGTATACGCTGGCGGAGATCGCAGCCATTCTCGGAATCAGCATCGACACGGCACTGGCACGCTTGAAAATCGCTCGCCGTGAAATCGGTCGCCCGGGAGATTCCGACGCCATGGAGCACGTGAAGTGACGGCTCTGGCCAATTCGCTCAGCGAGTCTGGTCTGCGAAAAACCGCGTCCCCCATCTAACCGGATGGGGGACTTCCGGTTCCCGAAAGGCTTCGAGGGGTGAAACCCTGGCCTGCTGGGCGTATGAACGGGCTGTTGATCTCATCGCAGTATTCCGACGAACTGCTCCCACCTTTATCGCCGTTGCCTGTAGCTTCTTCCGCTAGAGCCTCGTCTCTTTCCTCCCGAAAGCTAAGCCTTCGCCCGCCGAAATGGGTGCCTCCAGTTTGCAAGGCGCATGACGTGCAGACGGTAGCGTGGCAGGTAGGAAGGAAGCGAATCAGATTCGGATCGCACACAGGATGCTGGGCTGTGGATGTACAAGGGAGGGTGAGGAGAAAGCAGGACTCTTGCCTTCAAATACCCGAAGATCGCCGGAACCGGTTCCCCAATCGGGTTCCGGCGATCTGAAGAACCCAAGTCTTCCCCCCGGTTGCCAAGGGTCTTCGATATCGGGATCTCGTGGATGTAACCGAGTCGCCACTTCACGCGACCTTTCCACTCATTCCAGTAGTGAAGAATGCGGGCACTTCGTTTCAGGAAAAATGCGAAATTCTTAGTGCAGCGCAAGTCCGCCTATGCTGCTCCAGCAGTGGCGGGTCGGAGCACTTTTGGAAGAAACCCTTTCCTGAATGAAACGTTCCCGCGATAAGCGCCACCATAGTCTCGACGGTTCAAATTCGGAACGGCAGTGCCTCCCCCCTCTCGGCCAACCAATCGAAACCCATCACAAAAAAGACTATGACCCATGGAGGGGTATCTATGCGTAGTTCGATTAAGTGTGTTGCTGTTGTAACAATAATTTCGTTTGCGCTGGGAGCATCGGCGCAAGAAGTGCCCGCCGGCGGTACGAGTAAAGCCCTGCTGGAACAAGCCACTGAACCCACGGCACAAGCCGGTTACATCTATGTGCCGGAGAGCAGTAAGGAACGGCCCGAGGACAAGGGCTTGCGTTTTCATACCACCTACGTGGTGCACAGTGTCGATGGCAACAAGCCGTCTGGATTGAAGACTCCCACGGCCCAAGCCATCGTTACTCCATTAGGAACCATCGAAGAAGCGGAAACGCCGCAGTCGCTGGGCTGCCTCTACCTGGCCAGCCCAAGCAGTCCAGGATGCGTGCCCAACTACGATGCAGGTTCGGGCGGTCCCAGTGCGGGTGGTTATGGCGTCATCGCGCTCGTGGACGCATACGACAATCCAGACGCGGCCACGGACATGGAGACTTTTGATTCCTACTGGGGCTTGGCGACCGCAAATTTCACCAAGGTATACGCCAACGGCAACGGCTCCTGCAAAACGCCTCCAGCCAACGCGGACTGGTCGGTCGAGGAGTCACTCGACATTGAGTGGGCTCACGTTTTCGCGCCCAGCGCCGCTATCGTTCTGGTGGAAGCCTGTTCGAGCTCCATCACCGATCTTCTCTATGCAGAGCAAGTGGCGTTCAACTACATCGTCACCAACTACTCCACCACCGGCGGTCAAGTCTCGAACAGTTGGCAGGGCAGCGAATTCACGGGCCAGCTTGGCGATGACGCGCTCTTCGCGGACTTCACATACAACTTTGCCACAGGCTATAAGACTCCGATCCTCGCTTTTGCCTCGTCGGGCGATGGCGGGTACGGGGTAGGGTATCCCAGCACCAATCCGTGGGTAGTTTCCGCTGGCGGTACGTCGATACTGCGTACCGCTTCCACTCTTAAGTTTTCTTCCGAGTCTTGTTGGGGTGGTTCGGGTGGTGGTCCAAGCGCCATCGAGACGTACGTCAATTCCTATACAGGTGGGAACACGGGATCTTGGGCCGACTACCAGTATCCCTTGGTTGGGCAATCAAACCGCGCGACGCCTGACATGTCCTTCGACGCCGATCCGGCGTCCGGTGTGTATATTTTTAACAAGTACAACTATGGCGGATGGGGTGTTGTGGGTGGCACGAGCGTTGCATCGCCTGCGCTCGCCAGCATCGTTAACCGGGCGGGCAACCGGCTGGGATCGGTTTTCTTGACGCCCGCCACAGGCGGCAGCGACTATTTCGCCAACGCGGAAAACACTCTCGTGTATTCCCAGTTGGCGACAGCCAAGGCCTACAAGAGCAACTTTTACGACGTTAAGACGGGATCGAACGGCAGTTCGGCGGTCGCATCCTGGGACTACTGCACCGGAGTCGGGAGCCCTCGCGGTCTGCTCGGGAAGTAATTCCCCGTTTTCGGCTATCTGCTGCTTTAGGATGAGGCCCTGGATACCAGGGCCTCTTTTCTGTCGTAGTAGAACTTTGAAGATAAGATCCCGCTGGGCCCTCGCCACGACCCGATGCTTGGGGGGGGGCTAGCCGCAGCGGTTATGTCAAAGGGATAACTCCGCAAGTAATGGTTGACTATCGGGCCCCGGGCACATAAGCTATGCCGGTCCTGTCCCCCTCAGGAGAGGGAGTTCTGTGGAGAACTGTGCTCTCAGACTCCAATCTACAACCCAGGTTTTCCTGTTAAGCCCCGAGGTCACCGACGTGTCGCTGACGGTTATCGTGTTACCGATTGCTCCCATCGAGATTCACTCTCGTCAGCCATCGGTCGTTGGCCGGAGGTCCTGGATGCGCTTGGCCTTGCGGCGGCGGAAGTGAGTGGATACAGGATGAGGAAAGCCGAGTCAGGGGATGAAGTGCAGTGGTGCGGTTCGATACGACTGCTAAAGCAGCGTTCGGTTCCAAAGGAGGATTCATGACACAACGGATCACAAGATTCGTTATTGTGGCCGCGCTCGCGGTCGGGTTCGTTATCACGGGGGGCACATCTGCTTGGGCGCAGTGCACTACCCCTCCTAACTATAGTCCCGATTTCTCAAACCTAACCACCCAAACCTGCTTAACGCTGACCGGTACGCCGGCACAGTCAGGATACCCTGGTTTCTTCCCGCTGGCGACCCCCACGACAGAGCCGAGCGGTACGCCAAATCCGGCTCAGCCTGCGCCAGGCGTGGCAACCGTGCTGCGCTTGACGCCAAATTCCACCTTTACGTCCGGGTCTGCTTGGTACAACACTCAGCAGCCGGTTTCCGGAGCTTTTTCCTCGACTTTCACCTTTCAGCTGAGCGGAACCAGCAATTTCGCTGCCGACGGTTTCGCTTTCGTGATTCAGAACTCGTCTGCGAACGCCCTGGACCCTGACAATGGGGCGGACGGTTGCAGCCTCGGATTTGGCGACGCGCCCGACGGCACTTGCACGAGTACAACCGGCGGCATTACGAACAGTTTAGCGGTAGAGTTTGATACCTACCAGAACAGTGATATCGATGACCCTAACGGCAATCACGTTGCGATTCAGAGCTGCGGGATGGGGCCGAACAGCGTGGAAGGCTCTCCGTTGCCCGGCGGTTGCCAAATTGTGGACAACACACTGGCGGGCCTGAAGGACCCCCGGGGGAATCCGCTGACTTTGGCGGACGGGTACCCCCACACGGTGACGATCACATACGCGCCGCCCAGCTCGACTTGCGGCCCGCAGGGAACGTCGCCCTGCCCCACCATGGATGTGATCCTGGATAGCAATGACTTGTTTCCGGCGACTGGCGCGAATCCCGTGTTTTACGGCCTGAACGCGATAGGTTTGAACAGTGGCAACGCATGGGTCGGATTTACGGCGGCGACGGGCGGTGGCGATGACAACCAGGACATTTTGAGCTGGACCTTCACGCCGCAGGCTCAGAGTGCTGTGGTTTCGCAGACCGCGCAAGCAACACTTTCCTTCCCGAACGCCCAGGGAGTTAACGAGTACGCCTACACGGCACAGTTGACGGCCCCATACGCTACGCCGGAAATACAAGTCCAGCCTATACTGATCACGCAAGCAGCTTGTGACGCCCTGGTGCAAGTGAACTTCTGGCCTGCCCGCTGCTTTGTCTATGCCAACGCTGAGGGCTTAGGTGAGAATATGTCGGTGCTGTTCTCAGTTACCTGTCCTACATCTCCGGGGGGAACCTGCGGGACCGGCACGAATTTCGATGCCACGCTCGGCACCGTCTTCAACTACGTGCAAGCCGAAAACCCGTTGTTCGTCTACCCAGGGATTCTCGGCCTTTTGAACCCGTTTCCTGGTTGGCTCAAAGGGGGCACGGGGACTTCGCCGTGCACTCCGCCCGCAAGCGGTCCGCTGTTCACAAGCAACCAGATCAGCAGCTTCGTTATCGATAACGGTGTTATGAAGGGAGGCAGCGGCGGCGGAGCTTCGTGCTGGGTAGCCACCTACGACACTCCGGGAGAGATATGGCCGGGTATTTCCATCAGCTCTCCAACCTTCACCACTTACAAACAAGGTCAAGTGGTCACTGCCAACTACACCTGCACCAATCCGGCTACCTCGAAGTCTCCTCTGACTAGCCCGACAGGTCCGTATCTTACGGTGGCGAGCTGCACCCAAGTTACGGGAACTCAAACCTCGTGCTCGACGAATCCGAGCACAGGCGCGATAAGCTGCACCGGCAGCGTCCCCACTACGAAGAAAGGACTGCAGCTATTTGAGGTGACGTCTCTCGACTCCGGTCAAAACCAGAACGTCGATCTCGTTATATACAACGTCAAGTGAGGACAGTAACCAGCTGATTCTTTCCCATTCAAGGGATTCAGGGTTGCCGCGACGTGGCAACCCTTTCTTTCGCCTAGGACTTTTTGCTCGGGTAAGGTGCGCACCAAGAGAAACGGTTTTCGGATCGGGATCGTGGATTCTCGCTTTCGAAAGGAGGCCGCGGCCAGAATGTTTCTAGTTCTTGGTCGCGGCTGTGCCGCGAGCGGATTCGTCGTAGATGGCCCTAAAGTCGGTGCGCAGTAAAAGCTGCTCCGCTCCGGGATCTTTCTTCATCGAATCCAAGAGCCGGAGTGCCTCTCGATAATTGTCCTGCGCGTCGCTGCTGTTGCCGTACTCGCGCTCTATGGTCGCTAGTAAGTAATTGGTACGAGCACTCAGAGGCTGCATGCCGAGCTTGTTCGAGAGAACTAGCGCACGCTCCAGTTCCTGCCGAGCGCGGGAAGAATCATGATTCTGCATCAGGGCTTGTGCCATAAATATGGAGCACTCGACCGAGGTGTATTTGAGCCCGAGATCGTCCGCCTCCTGAATCAACTTGCGGAGACTGGCGATGGCTTCCTGCGTGTGTTTTTCCTCCACCTGGACCTTGGCCACGTTCGCTTTCGCGGTCAGAATCGTACCTGGCTCTTTGCTGCGGGTGGCCGCTTGTAGCGCTTCTGTATAGGCGGCATGCGCAGATTTCAAGTCTCCATGGTAAAAGAATGCATCGCCTTGGAATCCCAACGTTTCCGCGATCATTTCGTCGTTCTTCAGTTCACGGGAGAGGCTGAGTGCCTCGTCCAGATCACCCTTCGCCTCATCGCCGCGACCTGCGAGGATGAGTGCCTCTGCAGTACCACCCAACAGTTCGGCCATCCAAGAGGTTCTGTCCTTGATTTCGCGGAAGGCCGCGAGGCCTTCCTGCTTGGATTTGATGGCCGCTCCGAAGCGCCCCTGGTAACCAAACATCTTCCCCAGACTGTAAGACTCAATCGCCGCACCATGAGGATCATTCATGCTGCGCCGCAAATCCAAAGCGCGCAGGTAATACGAAATAGCCTGGTCGTATTGGCCCATGTCGGCCGAAGTCAAGCCGAGATTGTGGACAGCCTCCACAATGTCCTGCGGTACTTTCGATTTTTCGCGCAGCTGGAGCGCCTGCTGGAAGTAGGTGAGGGCATCTTCGTATTGCCCTTTGCTGGAGTACGCACCGCCAATGTTGTTGAGGCAAATGGCCTGCAAACTCTCATTTCCCAGATCACGCTGCAATTGCAGTGCTTCCTTATACATCTTTAGCGCCTGGTCGTGATCGCCCCGATCGTCGTAGAAATTCCCCAAGTCGATCAGGCTGTCGCCCAGACCACGCTTATCACCAATATCGCGTCGAACCTGTAGCGCCTCCTGGAAGTTGGCGAGAGCGTCTTTGGTTTTACCGAGCGAAGCCTGGGCATTGGCCATCTGGTTCAAGCTCAGGGCAAGGCCACGCTTCTGACCGACTCGCCGCCAGATGGCAAGCGCTTCATCTTCGTAGCGCAGCGTTTCTTCGGGCTTGCTCAGCATTCCGTAAGCGACGGCCATAAAATGCAGGCTGGCTGCCTTTTGTTCCTGATTGTCCATTTGAATAGACAGGGTATAGGCGCGGTTCAGCGGGTCGAGACTGCCCTGTGGGTCGCCACTCTTAAGAGAGATGCGACCTATTTCGAGGGTCGCTGTAATATCCTTGGGATTCGCGGCTAAGACCTTTTGGTAATATTCCCGCGCTTTCGTGAGGTTGCCAGAATCTTTGTAGAGGCTGGCCAGCGCTGTTTGCACATCTGAATTATCCGGCGAAGCCTGAGAGAGCGCTTCATAGGCCTTTATGGCCTCGGGATAGTTCTTCGTGACCTGGGAATGAATCGCGGAAATCAAATACTTCTCCGCTTCCGGGAGCTCCTGGCCCACGGTCACCGCTTTTTGAGCAGACTGTTCAGCTTCGCCGTCATAGCCCAGCGTGCTATAGGCCTGCGCCAGCTTGGAAAAGGCAAGTGCGAAGTTGGGGTCTGCCTTGGTCGCAGCCTCGAATTGTTTCCGCGCCTCCAGATTCTTCCCATCCCGCTGGAAGGATATGCCCTGGTTGTAATCGCGTAGGGCCTCCACTGAGCTTGATTTTGGCTGAAAGGAACTTGCCTTCAATTCCTTTTGCACATCCTCCGGCAGAGCCAGCTTCTGGCGTAGGGATTCGGCCAGGCTATCAACTCCACCAGGAATCTCCTTCTCACTGGGTACTTCGATTTTCAGCGCCACACTGCGATCGTTCTTGATGTCCTGCAGAGTGGCGTCAATGCGGATCTGGTCGCCAAACTTGGCGAACTGTCCCCAAACTACGCGGTCCGCATTGCTGAAATCAGCCACGCGGCGGATCGTCGCCGGGTCGAGTACAGTCGCGTTGGAAATGCGCAGGTCGTTGAATATCTGGTGCAGATTAGTGGGACTGACCGTGCGCAGATGGGCGGACTGCCCCACATCGGTGCTGAGCATGTCCGCCAAACTGGGCCCCAACCAATCGAGTTGAGGATCGCCGGACGCGTTGCGGAAAGGCAAGATCGCCAGCGATAGCGCGGGTCCGGATGCGGCCTTTTTTGCCGATGGCGAAAAGAGTACGCCGCGAAACGTGTAGCTGAGAATCGCCAAAACGAGCACGCTGGCCAGGCCAATCACCAGCGGCCAGTGAATCGTCCGTCCCCAGGGTTCGACCGCTGGTTGAAAACCCAGTGTCGCGGCCGCACGGTTGCCTTGCCACGCTTCGAGGTCCGCGAGAAGTTCAGTTGCACTCTGGTAACGCAGGTTGACATCGCGTTCCAGACACTTGCTAACGATGTTGCTAAGGGCCCGAGGAATCGTCCCGTCATGATCGGACACGGGGATCGCCCGCTCCTGGTTGCGCTTGATCAGGCTGGCCAGAGCACTCTCGGCCTTGTATGGCATTTTGCCGCTCAACAGTTCGTAAAGAATCAAGCCCACTGCGAACAGATCTGAACGCTGGTCCAGATTTCCCGCCAACGCCTGCTCGGGAGACATGTATTCCATGGTCCCAACCAATGCCCCGGTTTGGGTCATGCCGTCACCCTCAAGGGTGCGCGCCATACCAAAGTCCATGACCAGGATCCGCCCAGCCTTGTCCCGCATGACGTTCTGAGGTTTCAGATCCCGGTGAATCACGCCCACGCCGTGTGCCGCTTCCAAGGCACGGCAGACCTGCTGGATCATCTCCACTGCCTCTTCAGGTGGGAACTTTTGCTTTTCCAGGATCAGCGTGCGCAGGTCCCGGCCCTCGACAAACTCCATGGTGATGAACTTCACGCCATCGGCATCGCCCAAATCGTAGATGCGGACAACGTTCTTGTGCGTCACCTGGTGGGAGAGCAGAAGCTCCTGCTTGAAGCGAGCGACAATTGCAGGATTGGCGGCCAATTCCGGCCGGATCAGTTTCAAAGCCACGAAACGGTCGAGTTCTCGGTCCCGGGCCTTGTACACCGCGCCCATCCCGCCTTCACCCAGCATCTGCAAGATTTCGTAGCGGCCGCCGAGCACATCACCCGTTTGCAGAAGGGGAACGTTGGCTGGGACGCGCGTGGCTTTCCGCCTGAACGATGGAGGGGGCGAGATTCCTTCTGCCAGCGTGGCGTCCACATCCACCAGTGTGGCGTCGGAGTCGACCGGGAGCGCGCTGGGGACCCCGAGCGTAGCCTCGGGACCGGAAGGATACGTGGGAACATCGATTCGTGTGGGGAGCTCAGAATCCAGCGGCGGGTTGGAATCCGAGCTATCACTCTTCACGGGAACTCCCACACCCGGTGGGTTCGTAGCGTTCCCCCGAAGATCAGACCGTTGATTCCGTTTGTCCATGTTCCCCCGGCTGGGAGCCAAGCTTGAGCCGCCCAAAACCCGTCGCGAGCGACAAGGTTACGTCAGCTCTGGGGTTCGAACAATAATTGGGTGCCCAGGCGACAGCCTTCGGAACCGCATCGCTTCCGAGAGACCGGATTGGCTGGCCTCATGCAGCTCACTCTCAAATACAGACGCCAATCTTGTCATCTGATGAAGCAACCCATCTTTAATTTCTGTTTTCTGCGCATCTGCCAGCTCGCGCAGTATCGCGCTGCCCCAAGCACGATTTTTCCCCTGATGTGCGAAACCACGATATCGCCTAAAGGGCGAGTATCCGGTTGATTTTGGGGCGTCCGGTTTACAGGCAAAGCAAGTCTGAACGCCTCCCCCGCATGGGACGCTCAGCCTCTAGTTTGCCAGTAAACATAGCAGATTAAACCCCTTGGGCCAAGTGGAAATCCCGATTCTTCCCGGGCAGTTCGTGCCAGCTGTGGTGTCAACTCGTCGCATCGCCCAGGGAACTATGGTTTGCTCTGACCAAAAACGAAAGCGCTCAAGACTCGTTGAGTCATGAGCGCTATCGCTGAACAGCCCTCCCCCGAAAACTGCTCAATGCCAAACTAATCCTGATCCCAGGAATGGTGAATGGCTCTTGAGTGCCATGGGGTTGCACTGCCGGGCCATGCGCGAAAACTTAGGTCGATTCTGTCGCCAGTTCACTGAAAGGTGGAGCTTTGAAAAGCGCACCGTGGCAAGAACTGGCTCCTCCGGGCCGGCGGCCATTAAGCCGCGCGGCAACCTCCTGGGTTATTTTCTTGGCTAAGCACGCTTGTGCCGTCGGTCTTCCCGTCACGATTTTTTTGAATTTTCACGGCAACCAATTTTGGAGCACTTCATCAAAAGTATGCCGGTGTCGCCATCTTTAACTTCGCCGTCGATACGGTCGATGAGAAGCCGGGGCTGCCGAAGGCGCTTGCTCCGGAGCGAAAGAATTTCGATTACCTGGTGCGCAGAGAATATAAGTACGGATGCTCCGTGTTTTTCAACATCAACATCTGCCGCGACAACATGGAAGATGTGAAGCAGTTGACGGAGATCGCCCGCGATCACGGCATTGCCGACGGATTATCATCTCAACGAGTCGCCGATGATCGAGCAAAATCATTTCAAACATTACGAAGCGAACGATACCTTCATCTATCCGGACGACTGGCCGCAAGTCGACGACCTGGTGGATTGGCTGGTCGAAAAAAACAAGTCCGGATACAAGATGGTGAATTCCGTTAAACGCCTTCAGGATATGAAGGAATTTATGCGCGGCAAAGTGGAACCAGGGAACTGCCGAGCCGGACAGAATTCGATCATCATCCGCGTGGACGGCAGTCCCGCTCCGTGCTTCCCAATGTATTCCGCGACGCACGATTGGGGAGTCATCGAAAATCATAAGTTCGAAGTTCCCCAATTGAACGAAATGAAAAAATCTTGCCGGACCCATTTGCTTTTCGACCTTGAATCACAACCTCGGTTTCTGCTACAACGACACGAGGGTTGTTAAGTGGGTGCTCAAGCAGGCTGCTCAAGGTTTCCAGGGAGTCAGTGGCAGCTTCGCTTAACCGGGTAGAGACCTTCCCAAGGTCTCGAGCTTTGGGGCAAGTTGAGGCCGGTGAAAGTTGGCGAGTAGTGAGGAGTTTATCGCTTGTCCGGCGCCCGGGAGTCCGTTTCTGAAGGGCTCTTTTTGGGCGTAAACCTAGAACTTCCTGTAACACTCTGTAGGAGTTCCCGGTGGCTTTAGTTCGCAGGCTTGAAAATGCTCTGAGGTGTTCCGGAAGGGTTCTGCGCGCCTCTGCTGCTACTCAAAGTTTCGTTGGCTTCAATTCTTTTTATCACTGCCCCATTTTCTGCCGCACTAACGGTCGTTCCGCTCTCCGCGGTTTCACGCTTTCCAATTGCACACCTGGAGTTCAAAACGCCGCATTTGCCGGAGGAAGATAATGGCTACCCATCTCGTACAAATCGATAACGAAGAGGAAATCAAACAGCGCCTCGAAGCGGAACGCGCCCGGCTCCGCAAGATTGCTGGCCTGGACCAGCCTACCCATTTTCATCGCCCGGTAGAGCGGGCGTTCAAGGCCGAGGAGCGGGATCGTGTCACCATTCTGTTTGGCGGCTTTACCTGGAAGCACGAAGATCTGATCCGCGCTGTCTTTCAGGGCTGTGGCTACCGCTGCGAGAAGCTGCCCGTTCCTAACGTGGCTGCCTTTCAGACCGGCAAGGAGTTCGGCAACAACGGCCAATGCAATCCCACTTACTTCACCGTAGGAAATCTGGTGCAGTACTTGCAGTTTCTTGAGAAAGAAGGTCTGTCGCGAGACAAGATTCTGAATAACTACGTTTTCTTTACCGCCGGATCGTGCGGCCCGTGCCGCTTCGGAATGTATGAGGCGGAATATCGTTTCGCCCTGAAAAACGCCGGCTTTGACGGCTTCCGCGTTCTCCTATTCAAAGACAGCGACGGGATCAAAGCGGCGTCAGGCGAGCCTGGATTGAAATTTACGATTGACTTCGGACTGGGGATGTTGAACGCCATGCATCTCGGCGACGTGATCAATGACCTGATTTATCAGATTCGCCCGTTCGAAGTGAACAAAGGTGAAACCGATCGCGTGTTCCGGGAAATGGTCGACGGTCTCTGCGATGACCTGAGAAATCGCGACTCGTTTGAGGTTGAACAGCGGGCGCCGAATTGGCTCAAACCGAAATTCAAGAACAACAAAGTGCTGCGAAATGCAGCCAACGTCCTCGGCAAAATGCAAGAGCACATGTGGGGCAGGGATTATCTGAACGCTCTCGATACCGCTCGCGAGCGCATGGACCGCATCGAAGTGGACCGCACCAAAGTCAAGCCGGTGGTGAAGATCACGGGCGAATTCTGGGCGCAGATCACCGAGGGCGACGGCAATTTCCACATGTTCAATTTTCTCGAACGCGAAGGCGCGCAAGTCATCGTGGAGCCGATCGCGACCTGGGTGGCTTATCTGATGTATCAGGCTAAGGCGCATGCGATTGCAAAATGGCCAGTGAACCGTCCGCACCGCAATCCGGAATGGTATGAATTCAAAAAGAATTTCGCGAACTATATCGGCCTGCACAAGAAGCTGTGGGGCATTGGCTTCGGCGAGAGGGCCTGGAAATTCTTCTATCACCGGACTATCAAGAACATGGGAGGCATCACGCACCATCTGGTGCCGCAGACTGAATTAGCCGAGATGGCTCATCCCTTCTACAACCAGTTCGCGCGCGGTGGCGAAGGGCACTTGGAAGTGGGCAAGAACGTTTACTACACCGTGCACAAGATATGCCACATGGTGCTCGCGCTGAAACCTTTTGGCTGCATGCCTTCCTCGCAGTCCGACGGAGTGCAATCGGCGGTGATCAATAAGTTCAAGGACATGATCTTCCTGCCGATCGAAACTTCCGGCGAAGGCGAAGTGAACGCTCACAGCCGCGTGCAAATGGCGTTGGGCGAAGCGAAGGTCAAGGCCAAGAGCGAGTTCGATCAATGTCTGAAAGCGACGGGCAAGAGCCTGGACGAGATGCGGGAATATATCGACGAGCATCCCGAATTGAAGCGGCCCTTCTACCATGTGCCACACCGCGAGGGCGTTGCCGGAACCGCCGCACAATTTATCCTGCACGTGAACGATCGCATGGACATGGATAAGAGCACTCGGATGTGGAATCGTTCGCGCGTACCTGGAATCACAGTGCCAAACGCCGCTTGAGACTAGGGTAAGGGCGACCGCCATCTTGCTGTAGATTGGTCTCCCGGCAAGACGGCGGTGGGCACCGTCGACAACGACTTACGAACTGTTCTGCCCAGTTATCGGAGAAATAATGCACGACCATCGGCAACAGCAATCGAAGCCGCAGCTATTTAGCATAGGTCCCGCGCCTGCGCAAAAGCCCCACGATCATCACACCGAATTCATGGTGGGGCTCGATGTGGGTTCAACCACGGTTAAAGCGACGGTCATCGCGGCGGCCACCGACAAAGTTCTGTGGCAGGACTACCAGCGCCACGAGACCAAGCAGCCGGAGAAGACGCTGGAATTCCTGCGGCGGATGGAAAAAGAAGTGGGCATCAATCGCCATAACACGCGCATGTTCATGACGGGCTCTGGCGGCGGAGCCATCGCCGATCAGATCGGCGCGAAGTTCGTGCAAGAAGTGACCGCGGTTTCACTCGCCGTGGAGAAGATGCATCCCGAAGTCTATTCGGTGATAGAACTGGGTGGACAGGATGCCAAGATCATCGTCTTTAAAGACGACGAGGAGACTGGGCGCAAGAAGAAAATCCCCTCGATGAACGATAAGTGTGCAGGGGGAACTGGCGCGGTCATCGACAAGATTAATGCCAAGCTGAAAATTCCTGTTCCAGAACTTTGCGAACAGAGGTATCACGGAATCAAACTGCACAAAGTTGCGGGGAAGTGTGGCGTCTTTGCCGAGACCGATATCAACGGTTTGCAGAAGGTTGGTACGCCGGCGGATGAATTGATGGCCTCATTGTTCGAGGCGATCGTTCTGCAAAATTTAAGCGTACTGACGCGCGGCCATACTTTGCGGCCGCATGTCCTTCTCCTGGGCGGTCCGAATAGTTTCATTCGTGGCATGCGCGAGGCCTGGCAGGCGAATATTCCCCGCATGTGGCAGGAACGCAAGGTCGCAATTCCCGATGGGGCAAAGCCAGAGGATCTGATTAAAGTTCCGCAAAACGCACAGTACTTCGCCGCCATGGGTGCCATTGAATTCGGCAAGAGCGAGGAAGACTGCGTCGGCTGCTACCAGGGATACGAGAAATTGGTGCATTACATCGACTATGGCCGCCAGGAAGAAAAAGCCAAGTCAGGTGCAAAAGGTCTGACCACCGGCGATACGGAACTCGACGAGTTCAAGGTTTCCTACCGGCGCAAGAAATTCACACCTGCAACCTTCCACACCAATCAGGTGGTGGGAGGATTTATCGGCATCGACGGCGGTTCGACCTCAACCAAGGCCGTGCTCCTTGACGAAAAGGGCGACATCCTCTGCAAAGCTTATCAGCTCTCGAACGGCAATCCCATTCAGGATACGATTGAAATGTTCGAGAACCTGCGCGGACAAGTCGAAGCGCAGAAAGCCAAGCTGGAAGTTTTGGGAGTTGCTACCACCGGGTATGCGAAAGACATTCTGAAAGACGTCCTGCACGCAGATGTTGCTCTGGTGGAGACCGTGGCGCATACGGAGTCGGCGCTGAAGTTTTATGAGGATCCGCACGTCATCGTCGATGTCGGCGGACAGGATATCAAGATCATCATCCTGCATAACGGTCGGGTCAAGGATTTCAAACTCAACACGCAATGCTCGGCGGGCAATGGATATTTCCTGCAATCGACCGCGGAGGGCTTTGGTTTGGGCGTAGAGCAGTACGCGGATCTGGCATTCTCCGCGCGGTCGATGCCGGTCTTCGGGTACGGTTGCGCTGTCTTCATGCAATCCGACATTGTGAATTTCCAGCGTCAGGGTTGGCGCGCCGAAGAAATCCTCGCGGGCCTGGCGGCCGTGCTCCCCAAGAATGTGTTTCTTTACGTGGCCAGTATTCCCAATCTTGCGGCGCTCGGCACGCGTTTTGTTCTGCAAGGCGGAACCCAAAACAACATGGCGGTCGTGAAGGCGGAAGTGGATTTCATCCACAACAGCTTCCGCGCCGCTGGCAAGAAACCGGAAATCATTGTTCACGAATTCTGCGGTGAATCCGGCGCCATCGGTGCCGCGGTGGAGTCGGTTCGCCTGTGGCGCAACGGGCAGCAAACCACGTTCGTCGGATTGGATGCGGTTCGGAAAATCCAATACCGTACCACGCGAAATGAGAGCACGCGTTGCAATTTCTGCAAGAACAATTGCCTGCGCACCTTTATCGATATCCGCACCGCGCCCAAGGACGACTTGGCGTTTGTGCCCATCCAGAAAGTCACCAAGGTCCCGCTAATGCACGGCGAACAGCGCCTGATTATCGCGACGTGCGAAAAAGGTCTGGTCGAAGACATCAACGACATGAAGGACATCAAAGCGGGCATCGACCAAATTAAAGATAAGTATCCCAACTTCGTGGACTTTGCCGCCCATGAAGTGTTTCGTCCGGTCAATGCGAAGAATGTGGCCGATCCGATTCCAGTGACGAAATTCTGGAACAAGGTCGGAAAAGAACGCATCGCGCTGATGGAAGGCCGCAAGAAGCTGCGCGTCGGTATTCCGCGCGTTTTGAACATCTACACCTACGCGCCGCTCTTCAACGGGTATCTGGAGAGCTTGGGCGTGCAGCCGGAAAACATCGTGTATTCCGACTACACCAGTTCCGATCTCTACCGAGCCGGTGCGAGCCGTGGGGCGATCGATCCCTGCTTCCCGGCAAAGATCGGTATTTCGCATGTATATAACCTGATCCAGGAGAAGCACAGGAAGAAACCGCTGAATGTGATTTTCTTCCCCATGTACGACGTACTCACCTCACCACTAGTGAAGATTGTAGGGGCGAACGCGTGCCCGACCGTGACGGCGACGCCAGAAACCGTAAAAGCTGCGTTCACAAAGGAGAACGACGTATTTGCCGAGCACAACGTGAAGTATCTGGATCCGGTTCTGAACTTCGCCGACCGCAAACTGTTTGCCCACCAGATGCTGCAGGCATGGCAACCGATCCTGGGCCTGTCCCAGGAAGAAAATGATCGCGCGGTTGAAGTTGGCTACCAAGCGTTAGCGGACTATGAAGCCAGCATCCGGAAACGCGCTCGCCAGGTTCTCGATCAACTGGAGCGCGAAGACCGCATCGGCATAGTCATGCTCGGCCGCCCGTACCACCACGATCCCGGCTTGAATCACGAAATCATGGAAGAGTTCCAGAAGTTGGGCTATCCCATTTTCTCGCAGAACACGCTGCCGCTGGATGAAGACATGCTCGAGCGTTTGTTCGGCGAAGAGGTGCGAGCTGGAATCATCACTCACCCGCTCGATATCACGGATGCCTGGAAGAATTCTTATTCCTGCAGCACCAACCACAAAGTGTGGGCGGCAAAATTCACGGCGCGGCATCCCAACCTTGTGGCACTGGAAATCTCCAGCTTCAAGTGTGGCCACGATGCGCCGATCTATGGCGTGATCGAGGGCATCATCGAACAATCCGGCACACCGTATTTCTGCTTCAAGGACCTCGACGAAAACAAGCCAACTGGTTCGATAAGAATCCGCGTGGAGACGATTGACTACTTCCTGCGCCGCTATCGCGAAGAAGTGATCCGCAAGCGCAAGGCCGCCGACGATATCGAAGCGCAGCTCGCGGCACTGGAAGCGGAGCTACGGGGGCAGGTGACATCAGAAGCTAGTCTGGCTGGTGCGCAGCAATTCGAACCAGAAGCGCAGGGTATGGCCGCAGACTAGAGCCCCGACGACGAATTAATTGGCTCTCGGTAGAGGCTTGTCGCTTTTCTGCCAGTCCGCTGCAGATTCGCCGGTGGAAGCCACGTCCTGCGCGCCCGTGCGTTCGAGGATTTGTTTGGCTCTCGCCGTCCAGTTCCGATCATCGCGGTGGACGGAGAGCAGAATCCCACCATCTTTCACGCGGCCTTGGTAACGTTTCGCCTCGTACTCAGGAATTCCCATTCCGATCAGAGCTCCGGCGATTCCGCCTACCGCACCTCCTACACCAACTCCGGCTACACCAACTCCGGCCAAAGCCGCCACGATGGGGCCTGTGGCAATCAGTGGCCCAACCCCGGGAATCGCCAGCGCCAATTCCCACCAGCCCTCCCAACAACACTCCGCCAATGACAACGCCGGTGGTAGCGCCCCCGGCAGTGCCTTCCGGTGCTTTAGTATTTTTCTCGACGGTAAAGTCCTTGGTTCCCTTGTTATCTGCGAAAAGGACCGACACGTCATTATTGCGAAAGCCTTCGGAACGGAGCGCGTCGACCGCGTATTCAACGTCCGCTTGAGTCTGATAAATTCCAAATGCCGCTGTATTTTTGCCTGCCGTTGAAACTCCTTATGAATTCGAGGTTCTTGTTTCGATGGCGTCGGCTCCATGCAAAGTTGCCGGCATTATCCGTCGCGGTTGGAGCCTCTCTCAGAGCATCTGGGGAACGCTCGCGCCGCAATAATCACCGGGGAATGTGGTGGTCGAGAAGCGGGAACACGATAGAAGCAAAGGGAAGAAACCGTTGCTCAGCTGCAGCTGGCGTCTCGCCGGGCAACATATCGGCGTCGATGCGAACCAGGGCGCCATCGCTCCGGTTCATGCGGATCGCGTCTTTCACGAGATAGAACTTGGCCCAATATTCGCTGGCGACTCCGCGGTCATGAGCCCAGTACCAGTACAGTACCAATTTGCGCACCCCGGCTTTGGATATGACATAACGGTTCGCGGGGAACGGACTATGGCCGGGGAAACTGAGCGTGATCTGGCTGTTTTCCAGTGGAACCCAGCCTGCTCCCGGCAAACAGTGTTGTGGAGAGTGAATCGTATCGCCGGTACGCTGGCTGGCGAAGTAGGCGATGAAAAGCTCGACGTAGGGCAGTTCATCATTGTTCGCGTCTTGGTAGCCGCGTAACAGGAAATCCCCGGGTCCCAAAACATCAAGGATCTCCTTGTCCAGCGGAATGTCTTTGCCTTGCCATCCTCGGAGCTGCGCAGGAAAAGAGGAGAACGGCAGGCGCGACGGAAATACCTCGGTGTGCCCGCGCGCCTGGAGCAGAATGGCGGTCAGTGCGATCAAGCCGGCAGCAAGACCGAAACGCAGCCCGCGGGATCGCTTGGTGACTAGATTCCAACTTTGTTTCGGATCAGCCGGGTAGCTCGATGATTGGCTCGCTTGCTCAGGCCAGATGAGACGAATGGCTCGATGCAGAAGAAAGAGTATGGCCAGCGACGCGACAAACATGAGCCAACCCTGGAATTCGTGAAAAAAGCCTTGTGCTTTATCCGGATCCCAATATTGGACCAGCAAACCGGTGATGACGACGCGCAGGCTGTTGACGGCAACCGCGATGGGGAGTGAGGCGAGCGCCAACACGACTCGTACGGCGTTGTTGCGCTCCAAAAGATAGCCGTAGATCACCGCGAGCGTTGCCAGCGACATCAGCGAACGAATTCCGCTACACGCTTCAGCGACCTCTAAGGGCATGGCCGCAAGGTAGATTATGTTGCCCTCTCGCAGGACTGGCACGCTTAACCATTGCAATACGGTGCTGGCTACTTTCGAGGCCAGCAGCTGCAGCGGGAACGTGATTTGGTTTAAAACGATGGCTGGGAGGGGAATCATCAGTACTAGGAAGGCCCAGGGAAACAGAAGGGCACGAAAGAAACCCCAACCGAGAAGCAAGACGATCAGACCAGCCAGCACGATCATCAAGGAAATGCGGGAAAGGAAAAGCTCCGCGCCCATCTGACCCAGAACCAGTACGCCCAATCCAAATCCCAAAAATGGCAGACCCCACCAGGACGGCCGCGGGACAATGCGAACCAATCTGCTCCGCCCCTGCCAAACGACAAAAGCGCTGAAGATAGGAACCAAGAAACCATGCGAGAAATCGGGATTTTGCCACCATTCTCCCACCAGATGGATGAGTATGGGGAGGTATGGCCATAGCAGGAGTCCGGCTAGCAGGACGATTTGCCAAAGACGAGGTCGCTCCGGTCCGCCGGGCGGGGTGTGCGCGATGCGCGCAGCTGGGTACTCGGTTTGCAACAGTTGGCTCAATGCAGCTACTTCTATCGTCCGGGGCGAAAGCCAGCATACTAGCATAAGCGAATAGATTAGCCTCCGCAATCAAAAGCACGAATCCAGAAGTAACCGCAGCGATCCGTAGCATCCCAATCTCAATGGCTTCCTAACCAAGAGATGGAAAGTATTACTCCGTCATCGTAGCGACAATCGCAATTGCGGTTACCATTGATTGGGCAAATACTTTCCCTTTTATGACCAAGGATATAGGGTAAGAGTGCCAGCGTGTTCTCCGAAGGACGTTCTTTCATAGTCCTAAGCCATTGAAAATAATTGGTATAGCTGCGGAGGCGCATTGTTCAGAAGAAAATGGAGAATGGTATCCCCCGTGCTTCTGGAGGGTGTTGCTTAGAGTGTGACCTGATGAGTGGTCATCACCCGGAAGAGACCGTAAAATGGAATCGCACTTCCCCCCAGGCTCGGAAAGCATAGAAAACGCTGGGACTCGCTATAGCGAGTTCGTGCCGGGTCTCAGTCCGAGCATGCGAAGTGTGGAAAAAGTGATGCTGGAGGTAGCACAGAGTGAAGTTCCAGTGCTGCTGCTGGCAGAAAATGGAGCGGGAAAGCAGGCCACGGCCCGGCGGATCCACGAGCTTTCGCAGCGTGGAAAGCAGTTGTTTCGATCTTTTTCTTGCGCGGTCTTGGAGTTGGGCAGGTTTGAGGACGCTGCCGCGCCAGAAGGGTTGGGCGGGGAAGGCACGGTTTTTCTGGCGGAGTTGGCGGATTTAAGTGCGAAGGCTCAGGCATGTTTGCTGCAGGCTTTGACCGAAGGAAATTCGAAGAACGGGCGCGCACAAGGCCTGGCGCGGCTGATCTGTGGAAGTGCCAAGGATCTGGAAGCGGAGGTAAAAGCGGGAAAGCTCCGCGAGGATTTGTATTACCGGATCAGTGGAGTGTGCCTGCGGCTTCCGCCGCTGCGTCAGCGGCGGGAAGACATATCGATGCTGGTGCAGCACTTTTTGGAGAAATTTGGACTCGATTTTCAGCGCAAAGTCCCGACGTTAAGTGAAGAGACTCTGCGCCTGTTCGAGGAATATTCCTGGCCGGGGAATGTGCAGGAGCTGGAGAATGCGGCGAAGGCGATTGTCGCGCTGGGAGATGAAACGGTGGCCATGGACGGGTTGCGCGCGATGTTGCGCCGGCCGGACGCGGCAGGTAACGGTAAACGGGTTTCTCTGAAGCAAGCGTCCCGTGCGGCTTCCCGTGAGATGGAGAAAGAGTTGATTCTGCGGGCGCTCACCCATACGCGGTGGAACCGGCGGCGGGCGGCGCAGGAGTTGCAGATCAGTTACAAAGCTTTGTTGTACAAGCTCAAACAGATTGGATGCTCCGAATATCGAGCCTCCTAGCTCATCAGGAGAGTGCATGAAGAAAGTGACAAAGCTTCCAGAAGCCCAGGGGGCCGCGTCGCAGGTTCCGGCAGAATACGTCATCGGGGCTGATGACACGTTGCACATCTCGGTTTGGAAAGAACCGGATTTAACCGCTACGTTGCCAGTACGACCTGACGGAAAAATTTCCCTGCCGCTGCTGAACGACGTTCCGGCGGCAGGTCTCACTCCCATGCAGTTAAAAGATTCGATTACCGAGAAGCTAAAAAAGTACATTTCCGATCCCCGTGTGACCGTAGTGGTAACGGCGATGAACAGCCGGAGGTTCTTCGTAACCGGCGAAGTGGGGCATTCCGGACCTATGCCGCTGCTGCCCGATATGACCGTGCTGCAGGCTCTTTCCGCCGCGGGGTTTACTCAATTTGCCAATGTGAAGGGGATTTACCTATTGCGCATCGAAAACGGACGGCAGGTGAAGTTGCCATTCAATTACAAGGAAGTTGTGAAGGGAAATCATCCTGAGCAAAACATCATGCTGAAACCAGGCGACACAGTCGTGGTCCCCTGAGGAGTTGAGGAACTGAAATGAGCAAACGCTACACCCGTTGGGCCTTCGTTTTATGGTTGCCGCTGCTTTGTTTTGCTGCGGCTTGGGCCCAGGACAGTTCGCCTCAGCAGCCAGAGGGCAGCATGCCGGACAGCAGTCCGCAGCAGCCCGCGCCTGCCTACGGCCAGGATAACCCGGTGCCCTCGATCGCCGAAAATCCTCCAATCTCGGGTCTGGATTTGCCTAACCTCCAACCGCACGCCGCGCCTTTGAGCTACTTGCAGGCCGGCGCCCATTTCAGCGAGTCCGTGAGTTCCAACGTTCTGAACGCGTTGGGTGGATCGGATACCTCCTCCATCACGGACGGGCTCGGTAGTCTGGATTTGGAGAGGCTCTGGAGCAATTACGATCTATCCCTCGCCTACCTCGGGGGAGTGGGCTATTACAACCGGAGCGGAATCGGCTTCCGGCAAATCGAAGAGCTGGGTCTGAATCAGAAAATCACTTGGAAGCGAGGGGAGTTTGGGATTCGCGACGCTTTTAGTTACCAGCCGGAAGGGACCTTCGGAAGCTCGTATGGCTCAATCGCGACGGCCGGCGCGGGGCTGAATCAGGCCGGATTCAGTGGTGGGACGTCACTGGGAGCGCTCGGTCAGGTCCCCCGTATCATGAACCTCGCGCTGGCGAACGTGGTCGAAAATCTGACGCCGAAATCTTCGCTGACCCTCACCGGGGGGTACGGGTTCGTGCATTTTCTCGAAAATGAACCCGGCACAGGAAACTCTTTCATCGGAAATAGCCAGGTTTCGGCCCTAGCAGGTTACAACCGTATTCTTGGACCACACGATCAGGGCGCTCTGGTGTACATCTATCAGGGATTTCAATTCTCCACCGGGGTTACGTTCCACAGCCACATTATCCAGTTGATGTGGGGGCATCGTATTTCCGGGCGCTTGGATTTTCTGATTGGGGTCGGACCGCAGTTTACGCAACTCAACCACCTGCTTACTCCGGTGAGTATCCCGACCCCCGCGGACACAATCCCCCCCTGCGTGTCGGCAGGCACATTGCAAGATCCGTTCGCTGAGGAATGCCCCACGAACGATCTCCGCATCTCTGCTGCGGGGCGAATGTCGCTGCGTTACCGGTTCCCAAAAGCCAGCATGGCCCTCTCCTACCAGCACCTCCTCACCAGTGGATCGGGCTTCTTCGCGGGAGCGGAAACCGACATCGCCACATTGAGCGTGACCCGTCCCATCACGCGCGTCTGGAACGTTTTTACCGATCTCGGATACTCCCACAGCAACCGGGTTTTACCCTTAACTGCGGCGCAGATCGCCGAGTGCAATGCCTCACAAACAGGAGCCAATCCTGTCCCCTGCCCGGGGGTGAGCGCTAATACTTACCAGTACGGATTTGCCGGTCTGGGCGTGCACAGAATGTTTGGTCGGAATTTTCACGCTTACGCGAGCTATCAGTTCAACGAATTGTCTTTTGACAGCTCCTATTGCGGCGCGGCCGGAGTTTGCAGCCGGATCTCACAACGACATGTAGGAACAATTGGACTGGATTGGACTCCCCGGCCAATTCGGCTTGACTAATTCTGAGGCTGGCCGTCAAAAGCCGGCGGAACGGGTACCGAGAATGATGGAAAACCGTGAATTAACGATGGACGATTATCTGGCGATGTTGCGTCGCCGGATGAAGGTGATTCTAATCCCAGCGCTGCTGGCGCCCTTGGCCGGATTTCTCGTCTCCTATCTTTTCTCCCCAAAGTACACCTCGCAATCTCTGGTTTTGGTGGAGGGCCAGAAGGTACCCGAGGGTATTGTTCAGCCCGTGGTCACCGCCGATTTGACCGAGCGCATCGCAACGCTGCAGCAGCAGGTGCTGAGCCAGAGCCGTTTGCAACCGATGCTTGAACGCTCCGG
>JBEKRE010000067.1:0-24029 GCA_049519055.1 Candidatus Sulfotelmatobacter sp.
GCTTCTAATTATCTGGTTGCTTCAGCAATCCCCAATAGGTTGGGGTTGAGATCCCTCGCTCCCCGAATCTGCTCGTACTCAGTTGATCTGCGGCTGGTTCCGAGACCGAGGAGTGTCTGAAATGCGGCTGCGGGAGTCTTGCGACGGTTGCGCCGAAACACGAATTCATTGAGGTAGACCTGGAGTTGCGCCTTGCTCACTCCGTGGTAGGTGCCAATCAGCCACTGTTGGAGGTTCCCAATCGCCCGATCGGCAAGTGGTACAGCGGACTTCGCGCCTCTGCGCAACTCCGATCGGAGGGGTTGGTTGCGAGCGACATGTTGAAAGCCGATCTCCGACAGACCGGAGAAGCTCTTGAGACCGTCCGTATAGATGGTGGAACCGAGCGCGATGTTCTGGGTGAGGAACGGCATGATCGTGGCGGCCTTGAAGTCGGGAATCACGCTCATGCGGACTCGACCGGAAGCTTGGCCACGCTTTTCCACGGCCACTAGGATGAGAGCCGCGCGCCGTTCCTTAAGTTGTCGGCTCCCCCGCAGTCCGGCTTGCTCACCGCCAACCCACGTGTCATCAACCTCTATCTCGCCGCGAAGGGGTTCCCGAGCCGCATTCACCATCGCTCGGCGGAGTTTGGGAAGCATCATCCACGCGGTCTCGTAACAAGACAGACCGAGTTGGCGCTGCAAAAGCAGGGCAGGTACGCCACGCTTGTCCGTGGTCATCAGATACGCCGCCCAGAACCAATAGGTCAGCGGAATTTTCGTCCGGTGGAGAATGGTCCCAGATGTCAGCGAAATCTGGGACCGACACTGGGCGCATTGGTAGCGCCGTTGCTTCACCAATTCGTAGGACCTTCCGTGCCCGCATCGAGGGCAAATGAACCCATCTGGCCAGCGACAAGCCGCCAGATACTTCTGGCAGGCCTCCTCGGTGGCAAAGTCGGACTGAAACTGGCGAAGCGTCTTGGGAAACGCCGGTCGGGGCACCTTTTTACACTACCCATGGGGGCCTGCTGAAGCAACCAGATAATTAGAAGCTTTCCGAGTCGAAGGGTTTCCACTTTGGGTGCTGACGGTTGGCCCAAGGAAGCGCGATACACGAGGCCACGGCAATCAGTCGAGAGGTTTCAGTTTATCCTTTTCCTGCGCAGAGGTGCTAGAAAAGAGTTAATTGTCCACGTTGTGCAAAGTGGTGAATGACGTTTCACGGGCACGAGGTGGTTTTATCGGTGACGAAGTAAAAAACATTTCCCGTAAGAGTGTCGCCCGAGGCTACATTTGCAATTCCCACGGGAGCTCCGAAAATATTATTGTTTTCCGCTGCGACCTGGTCTGAACAATCCAAATTGATAGCCGCAGTGCTACTCAGGACGATTGCATTCGCTTTGACAATTTTCTCGCCGGAGAAAGACACCAAAATACCAGTGCCGTTATTGAATAGATAATTGCCATCGATGGATGTAGGCGTTGGACCTTCGTTGGTGCCCGCAACGATTCCCAGAGTCGCACCGATGACTGTATTGCTTCTAGCAGTCATGCCCGAAAAAAGATTTGCCAACTCTAGGCCGGTTCCACCAGACAGGACAACGGCATTGCGCTCCGCCACGCCGTCAGTCAACAAATATTCTATTCCTGACTGCACCGAAGGCCGAACCGATACCACTGAATTCAAAGTGAGATTCACTAGAAAACCGGTTGCCCCATCCGAGGATGCAAAAATGCCGAACGCATCAAAGTCCTCGATCCGGCTATCCAAAACGTTCACAGTATTAACAACGAAAATGCCGCCCGACAGCTCAATCCCAATTCCGCAGCCGCCCGGACTTTGGTGCCGCACGTTGACATGCTCGACGGTACCGGAGGCGAACACATATTTTATTCCCGTGAGGCTGCCGGTAGAGCATTCGACGCCGGAACCGGTTCCATCCACCGCCAAGTTGCTTATGTCGACCGCGAACGGAGCATCATCTGTCCCTTGAACGGAGAGCTGTGCATCATCTCCCAATAAGCCGCCACTCGGCACAGTGATTACCGGCTCCACGCCTGTTGCCGACTTTAGACCCATTAGTATGAGCGGTTGGGCAATTGTGACCTGCTCCGGGTAGGTGCCGGGGCAAACCAGCACGGTCCCGCCGTACGGCGCGGCGGTCACGGCAGCGGAAATGGTGGAATAGCTGGTTAAGTGCGGGCGGCAATTTCCGACCGCCAAAGTCTGAGCGGCGGAAGTTGCGGTCGCTAGAAACAGACAAATGCCTACGGAGAATAGAATTGAGGGAGACTTCACGGGGCCCTCCTAACGTAGATCTTTTGGCTTCCCAGTAGATTTTGGTGGCCCGACCGACGAGTTCAATTTTCGAGCGCGATCAAAGGGGGAATCGCGGGCGGAAATTCTCCGTAAACATTGAGCGAAAAGAAGGTGTTTGTCAATGCCCTAAGTTGGTGCGACTCATAACTCTCGGCCGTGCTTGTTACGAAATCCGAACAGGTCACACTCGCGGGCCCATTCACGTCGGATGCGGAAGAACGCGGGTTGAGGAAACTACACATTCCTAATGCCGCGATGCTCGATGCAAAAAAGTGATGTTTATGCGGTCGCGCGAAGGAACACTCGCCACGCTGCAATATCTTGAGCGCCCGACTTCTTACCAGGTGGGCTCCAAGAGTTTCACTGAACCGTACCTGGATTCCTGCGGCACCCTTCAAAGGCGTAGTGATTTCTCTGCTGGGGACCATGGCCAAGCAGGAGCGGATTCGCATGGGTGAGAGGGTCCGTGCAGGCATAGCGCAAGCTCGGTGCTCTGGCAAACGCCTCGCACGTCCTCCGCTGCGTGTATTGAAACCCAAGGATGTGGCAGAACTACGGAAGGAACGAGCGCGGACGGAAGCACCTTCCAGATCGCTAGTCACGAAATACGGGATATCGGTTTTCACTGCTTGCAAGTTGTGTGCAAAACGGAGCTAAGGCTAACAGTATGGGAATCTACCTTAGAGGAAAAACGGGGTGGATTAGCTATTTCGTTGAAGGGCGGCAGCGATTCGAGAGTTCGCGTTCAACCAAGAAACGAGATGCTCAGCACCTACTAGACATCCGCAAAGGCGCAGCCAGAGAAGGCAGGCTGCGGCTGAGAAAATCCAATGCTCCGCGCTTTGACGACTACACGCGCAGCTTTTTATTGACAGTTCAACATCCAAATGCCCGGAAACGATACAGATCGTCAGTCCGTAATCTGGTGGCTTGCTTCGGGAATGTGAAGCTTTCCGACATCACGGGAGATGTGATCGAAGACTTCAAAGAAAAGCGTTTGGCACAGGGTGTCCGCACCGCGACACATAAACCGTGACCTTGCGGTGCTCCATCGGATGATAAAGTTGGCAGAACGCAAGATGCTCATTAATGAAAGTCCGTTTCGCTGTGGACGTCCTCGAAGAACGCAAGCAACGTCGTCGCCCGCACATTCTCACTTTTGAAGAGGACCGCGTGCTCGTAGCTGCGGTGCCTCACATTCGCGCCTTAGCTGTTCTAAATCTTGAGACGGGTATGCGGTCACGGCGAGAAGCATTGTCTTTGCTTTGGAGCGATGTGGACCTCGTGAACGACATAATCCGCGTGCGTGAATCCAAAACTCGAGCCGGAGAGCGTACGATCCCCATCTCGGATAGGTGCAAGGCCGAGCTCTTGCGCTGGCGTAACCTCGTCGGTCCGGAATTCTCTTCTTATGTATTCCTCAGCACCTACGCCCGCGCCCTCGATGAATACCCAAGGGACGCAATTCACCAGCTCGAAGACCTCCGCGACAGTCATGTATCCACGCAAAAGCCGCATCAGTTTTTGGGGCTGTGGGAGAGGGCGCTTCCCAGGCATTGGGAATGCTCACAACTAATTGCAACCAAAAGGACTGGCGGAGAGGGAGGGATTCGAACCCCCGGTACGGTTTCCCGTACTCCAGTTTTCAAGACTGGCGCCTTCAACCACTCGGCCACCTCTCCGCGCTACTACAGTTTTACTACAGTTCCCAATTCTTTCGAGGGGGCCCGTCGGACATCCCCTATGACTTCAATCGATTACGCCCCGCCGATCTTTGGGTACATGGGTTTTCAACACCGGAGCCATCAACCACTCGGCCACAGCTCCGCTCTACTACAGTGTTACTACAAACCTTATTATTCGGCGCCGAGCTCCGTTTTCTCGGTTTGCTCGCGCCACGTGGAATGCGAAATAAGCGGAACGTAACTCTTGTCCCGTCTTTCGGCGCAAGAATGCAGGAATTTCCTGATGGGATGGTGCTCGAGAAAGTGGCATCCAAGATGAGTGACCTTTGCCAGCATCAGACGGGTGATCGCGAAGACTTGTCGTGACGCGATCAAGAATCAGACCGTCCAGGCCGCAGCGGCGCTCTCCTACTACTCCATCTTGTGCGTCTTTCCCGCCTTGATTCTGCTTTCGGCGGTGGTGGCGTATATTCCGCTGCCCAACTTTTTTGAGGCCGTGCTCGTGGGAATGGGGCGCGTGGTACCTCCCGGCACTATGCCCGTAATTTACGGAGTTCTCAACGACATTCTAGGTAAGAACTCCGGCGCATGGCTTTCGCTGGGCACGCTGGGCGCGATCTGGGTAGTTTCGGCTGCGTTCGACGAAATGATTGAAGCGCTGGACGCAGCCTATGGCGTCATTGATCGCCGCCCTTTTTGGAAGACGCGTCTTCTGGCTGTGGGCTTGGCCGCCGTCACCGGATTCTTTCTGACTTGTGCGATTGCGACCATGGTGGTCGGACCGATGATGGGCCGCTGGCTGGCACAGCGCTTCTCTCTCTCAAGCACCTTTGTTTCTGTTTCTATCTGGCCGATCATCCACTGGACCATCGCCGTCAGTTTCACGGTTGTTGCGGTCGCGACCATCTATATTTCTTGCCCCGAACATCAAGCAACGATTCCGTGCGACCATGCCGGGCGCATTTCTCTCCACCGCCTGCTGGATGGGACTCTCTTATTTGCTCGGGATTTATTTTCGATACTTCGAGAACTATAACCGCACCTACGGAACCTTGGGTGAGGTGATAGCCCTGATGACCTGGCTTTATTGGGTCTACTTTATTCTGCTGGTGGGCGGCGAGCTAAACGCAGAGCTGGCCAAAGAGAGAAATGGCGAACAATCAGAAAGCCGCACTCCCCCACCTGCTAGGCGCACAGACAGTGTGGCATAGAACATAGACAACATAGACAAAGGGAGGCGAAACTTAAAGAATGCTTCTAACGAACAGCTGCTTCAGAACTTCGTGTGGTACTTGCCATTTACGGCAACTCCTCCCACTTCGTCACGAGTCACGCCCACCGACCAATGCTGGTTGATCTGATAGTCTCCCTGCACGATCTCACTTCCAGGCTGCGATAAGTCAGTCGAAAAAGTGAATAGAAAATTCTTTGTCACGCGCTGCTGTATCGCGACGCGGGCGGAAGGATTTTGATTGTTTCCGCCGAGTAGTGGATCAATCTGCAGGCTGGAAATCCCAGCGAGATGCTGAATGCCGCCCGTAACTTGGCTCGCAACCTGGGAAGCAATCATGGAGTCAGTGGTCTGGCCGGAGGCGCTCGCCTCTTGCGTGGTTTGGCCGTTGGCGATCAGATTAATAATGTCGGTCGTGGCCAAAGGCGGATCAGATGTATACGAAGTGGTTAACTTATCAAACGGCCCGCGCAGCGTGATCGTCAGATTATATTGTTCAACGGTGGTTGTGGCCGAGATATTCAGTACAGGTTCGGTTTCGTTGGGATTGTTGAAGCTGATAATTCCACGCTGAAGCTGGTAGCGCACATTGCGGTAAAAGAGTTCCCCGGATGTCAGGTCAGTTCTGCCGATAATCACTGGATTCGCAGCAGTGCCGACTACCTGCAGATTAACTTGTCCCGCGAGGCTGACCTGAGAACTTGTCGCGCTGAGATCGCTCTTTGACTGAACACTGACTGCAAGCTTGACGTTGTCGGCGAAACCAGGTTGCGAGGGGACGACATTGCCGCTGAATTGGCCGCTGAATTTTGTGAGATCGAAGTCAGGTGTGAACGAAAGTGAATCGATCAGCACGCGGCCGTTCAAAGTAGACGCGTCTTTGGTTCCGCTCAGGGCTAAATTGCCGTCGAGGAGCGCTCTCACTCCGTCCGGATAACGAAGTCGAACCGACTTACTCTGAAGCGAAACGCTGAACTGCAGATTGGGACGGTAAGAGATAGATCCGCCCAGAGAAACTTGTCCGCCTCCCACTTCACCGTTGACGCTGGAAAACTGAAGGCTGCGATCGTTGACGGCGAGAGTGCCATTGAGCTTCTGCACTCCGAGGGGAGCTGTGGCACTGGATAAGGCAACATCCCGGATGTGAACTTCGCCCTGAACCGCCGGCTCTTTTGTCGTTCCGGACGCACGAATGCCGAACGATAGAGTTCCTGAGCTTCGCAGGTCAGGATCCATGATTCGAAGAACACGAACGTCGACAATGCCCTGCGCAGTAAGGTTCGATGCCGTTGTTCCGTCCAGCGGGATGGTGCCTTGCACTCGCATCGATGTTGCCGTGCCGCGGATTTCCGTCGGCTGAAGAGTGATTGCGGAATTGGAGTAGTCCGCGCGTAGGGGGCTTGCCAGCCCAATCTCCAGAGACTGATAGCTGGCCTTGAGGGTAGGTATCGTAACGTGGGCTTCGAGGCGGGACTTATCCTTCAGCGGACCTTTGAGGGTTGCGTGCAGTTCAGTCTCGCCCTGAAAGCCTTGGGGAGCATGGGGTAAGTACAACGCGAGTAGCGGCTCCAGGGGGACGGCACTAGTGTCGATGGAAGCCTCAGTGTGATAGTCGGCGCTGAGACTAACGGTGGCGCGAGAGTGGAAGGAGGCTTGCGCGACTTGCGAATCCAGCGTTAGCTGTGCCCGCTGGTTCGCCACTTGAAGTTGCCCTTTGATTTGCGAAATCGATTTGTCGCGCAGGCGCAATTCAGGCACCTGCACTGCTGCGGTCAATTGCGGATTATCCAAAGTTCCTGCACCGCTGGCGGAAATGGTTAAAGTGCCGGACACGCCGAGGTTCTTCGCTTGCACCAGCTGCAGCTTCTGCAAAACCAACGACGGAGCATTCAGACGCACCATGTAGGCCTTGGTCTGTGGCGTATAGGAAATGGTTCCGTTCGCCGAACCCGCCGGCAGGCTGATGTCAAGCGTTGAAGTAATGGAGTTCCTGGCGGCGTGAAATGTGATTCCAAGATGTTGGATCGACTCGTCGTAGGCGCGCGCATTCTCAACTCTGACGGAGCCGCTTCCAGCGGGGTTGATTTGAGAGCCATGAAAGTTAACTTCCCCTGACAAGCTCCCCGCAACCGGATAGTGCAAGTTTGCCAGTCGCCGCAAATCAACGATGGCCATGCGCTGCACTGACAAGCTGGCGGTGGCCGGGCTGGACGGATGATACGACCACTCTTGCAGCGCAAGGTTGGCATTGAGCACGGCCTTGCCTTGATGTGCACTTTCGAGAACCGCATCGCGCACTGCGATCTGCGAAGAGCTTGCCCGAACGCCAAATTTTGCCGTGCTCCATTCACTGCCCTGCACCTTCAAATTTTGCGCACTGAACTGGGCTGTCAACTGAGGTTCCTGCAAAGAGCCTTGCACAAGCGCTTGCAAGGATGCGGATCCTGCTATTTCCAACGGCGCAGACCGCTTGCCGTTCCAGGCCGAAACGATGCCGGCAAGCTCGTGCAGGTCGCTGGCTGCGGCTTGAACCCGCAGCGTTGAATGCTTGCTGACCTCGCCTTGCGCCGAAATAGTCGTCGAAGGAATACGAAGCGACGTATCGCGAAAAGCAATAACGTTTGTCTGAGCGTCGTAGGTCGCATGAATGGTTCCGTCGACCGGTATTGCCTGCGGTGGGGGCTGAGTCGTACGAGTTGAATCGCTTGCCAGAATCAAGTCTGCGCGAACAAGGATGTCATTTAAGCTCCCCGTCCAGGAAGCGTCGACGGTGCCGTCAACTCCGCCTATCAGACTTAAACGCTTCGCTTCCGCCGTAAAAGCAGCTTGCTGCACAGCTTGCAGCGAGATTCCGCGTAACGTTGTTCGGAGTCGACCAACGACCGTCGTATCCAGATGGCTAACTTCAATATCCGCGGAGACCTTCCCACCGAGCGTTTCGAAAGCAACGTCGCGTGCTCGGAAAGTACCGTTCCGCAGCTGATATCTACCTTGCAGCCCACGAAGGTCCAGCTGGCCGTTAAAGGACGAGGTCGCTAGCTGGGTGCTGGCCATCTGGCCGTCGATCGAAACGCTTCGCAGCAGTTGCTCATTCTCCTCGCCCCGGTAGTGAACTGTTCCCGATAGCGACACATCTCCGGCGGGCGTTACCGGCCGCGAAATCGCAGAAAAATCCTGGGTGTGAACACGAAGATCGTAGTTGCCATCGAGTGTCGGATTTGCGTAATTGGTCAACTCCGCATTTAGAGAGAGTGCAGAAGATCCCGCCTTGAGCAATGCCGATTGGAGCGAGAAACCGGTGGGAGTCGCGCTAAATCTGGCATCCAGACCGTGAGGCAAGGCCGGTTCGCCCGCGTGGCGAAGGGTTCCGCTTTTATAGGAAATCGATCCTTCATAGCGCGTCTCGATGGGCACGAAGTGGATTTCTGTTGTCAGGCCGTACAGGTCCGCGTCCAGTGGAATCGATTTATCGTTGTAATGGACCTGGCCACCAGTCAGAAGCGCATGTCGTGCCGCCAGATCGAACACGCTCGTGTTGCTGCCGCCTTGTCTCTGGGGGAAGTGCGGCAGATTGCTTTTGCCGTTGTGCTCAACTTCGACGAATGCGACAGGATGCTCGATCAAAAGTTGACTAAGGGAAATTTCGCGGCGGAAGATGGATTGAATCTTTAGGCCAACCGTAAGTTTGTCGATGTGCAGCAAGGGTGGCTGGCTGGGAGGCTCACTGCCATGAAGCGTGATGTTGTAGAGATGCGCAGTAAGAGTAGAAAGCTGGAAATCGACTTTCCCAATCTCTGCCCGGCCGCCGGTTGCCTCGTTCGTATCCGTTACGATGGTGCGGATAGCTAGCTTCTGGAGGCTCTCACTCTGGAGAAAAAAATATGCACCCACACCGGCGGCCACAATCAAGATGAAAATCCCTGCCAACGCGCCGCCAATGATTTTTCCCCGTCGCATAATCTCCTAAAATGCCTGACCGAGAGTGATGTAGTACTGGGTCGGATTGATGCCCGGAACCGGATTCAAGTTGTGACCCAAATCGATGCGAATCGGCCCGATGGGCGTTGAATAGCGCAGGCCAATTCCAATCGTGTTCGTGTAATTGGATGTAAAATTGTTGAAGTTGATGGCGCTATAGACGTTGCCACCGTCATAAAACACTACCCCTCCCAGATTTTTCATCAGCCGAAGCGGAAAACGCATTTCCGAATTCAGAATGAATAACTGTCTTCCGCCGATAGGCACGGTGACATCGACGCACCCCGTCTGATTTTTCAGGACGTTGCAAAAGGGTATCAGGCGTTGCGGTCCCGCTTCATCAATGGGGAACGATCGCAGAGTGGTTCCACCGCCAGAGAAATAAAGCTGGCTGGTGGGCACAAAACTTCCGTTGAACGCTTTCGCCAGGCCCAGGCGCACGCTATTTGCGAACACCAGGGAATGAAACGGTTTGTAGAACGCATATTGTCCGAACAATTTGGCAAAGCTGGCGCTGGAACCTAGACTCGCCGGCGTGATGTCCACATTGAGGTTTTCCAAGATCCCTCGATGTGCATCGAGAGGCTTGTCCCTTGTATCGCGGATCAGAGTGGTCGAGAAGATAGAGAGGTGTACGTTCTGGTCCTGCGGCAGCACCAGCCCGGGAACCAGCAACTGCGAAAGAATGGTCTTATTGAAATCGTAGCGGAGCTGGAGGCGCGTGTTCGTTTTCCGCTTCAAAAGTTTCTCAACCTGGAATGACATGTCTCCAAGGCTTGCCGCGAAAAGTGGATTCTCCGTCGTGCGCTCGATCGAAAGACTGGTCAAGGAACTCCATCCTGAACCCAGGAAGTGCGGTTGCAGATAGCTGGTAATCGCCCGTTGATCAAGGCGCGAAAGCAGAATCGATCCGCTCGCGGTCTCACCTAGCCCCCGCATATTGCGCCGCGTGAATTCAATCGAGCCCAGAGGACTGGCATAAGTGGCTTGGCTGGGGGCAATCCGGTTACTGCCGAGCCCAATCGTTGCTCCTCCTCCAGGCAGGGCTACAGTGCCGGTCGGAACGTTGCCGCCACGATGCGAAACCTCAAAGCCGAACCCATACGTGATCTCATTGCGCGCCGCTTCGTGAACCTTTACCAGTGTGTCTTCCCCGGTCTGATCTGTAATCGGCTTTCTCGGGCCCACGCTCGCCCAATCGAAGATGTTAAGGTCATAAAGGCGAGTCTCCGCCGCCAGCAATTGAACTCTTTTCATGGGAGTCTCGGGCGGCAAGTCCGCGGTTTTTTGAACCAACGCAAGCCGCGTGTGCTTTTGTCCAAGATAGATCACCTTGTCCACTCGTACCATTTGCTGCTCAGAAATGGTGTAAGCGACGTCCACGAGGTGAGGATTGTTCGAATGGCGGCTTATGGTTGTTCTTATTTGGGCATTTAGATAGCCGCGATTCAAATAGGTTGCAGAGATGCGGTTCCGGTCATCCGATAACTCTCGAGAAGAAAATGGCGCGCCGGCTTTTAATTCGAATCCCTTCGGAGCGGTAAGCTGGGCTTCAGGAACGCTGCGGTTCCCCGTGACCTCAACGTGGTCTACCAGCGTCTGTGCGCCTTCTTCGATTTCAAATGCGATGTCGATCTTAGGCTCACGGTCGGTAACTTGCGGAGTGACTTTCGCGTCTTCAAATCCTTTATCCCGATAAAGCGCGAGAAGATTATCGGTGCTGCGTTTCAGCAGCTTTTGACTGATCTTGCCGTGCGTCCATAAGTGCGAGCGTTTCACTTGAACCAGAGGCGCCAATTCCTTGGCGGATATCTGAGAGTTTCCATGGAAAGATATCCCATCCACTTTGTGCTTGGCACCGCGATCGATTGTGTACGAAAGCACGATGCGATCGGGCTGACGCCGAAGGTCGGTGGTCACCTTGGCGTCGTAAAAACCTTTATTCTGAAAATAATTCGTAAGATTCTGCTGCCCTTCCAGCACCAAATCAGAATCAACCGTTCCCTCGGAATAAATGGGAATGAGCTTCTTCATCTCCCTTCCAGACATGAAAGGGATTGCGGAAAGACGAGCGCCGGTGGTTCGGACCACCACCTCCGGACCGGCCTCCACCTCGAATGCCACATCCACTCGATTGGTCTCGGCGTGATATTGCGGCGATTCTTCCCGAACCTTGCTCGCCAGGCGATGCTGTCGGGCCAGGGACTTCTTGATCAGCGCCGTCGCAGCTTTCATGCGCTCGGGCGTGTAAGGTTTCCCCGGCTTGAGCAGGGCGCCCGTGAATCTAGCGCGGAGCGCACGCGTTTTGTGAAGCAACCATGTTTGCTCCGAGCCGGAGGGACCGCGGAGTTCTATGCTGCCGATTCGTGCCCGCCTTCCGCTGACCACGGAAAAAATGACATTCACCAGCTGGTTGGCGTCGTCGACCTGCGATGCGGCGTGAACCTTCGCCTGGAAGTATCCATTTTGCTGAAGAAAATGCGTCAGTGCCGTTTCCGCGATGGGGATGCGAGCCTGATCGTAGGGATCTTGATCCTGCAGATTCACCACTTGCAGGAGCCGCACGTAGGAAAGAGATCGCGGGACTCCCTGAAAATCGACGATCCCCAGGTAGTAGACGGGCTCGAGAATAAAATTGAGCCGCAGCCCGGAAATATCTGGAATCACATCGGCCGTAACTTTTTTGAAACCTCCCGCATGTTGCAGCGCCCTGATACTAGCCTCCACATCCGCTTGAGAATAAGGTTGCCCCGGTTTCTGGACTAAAGAGCCCCGCAGAGGGTCCACGTTCCGATGGGGGTTGGCAATCAGATCGATCGTAGTGACGGTTTGCCCGTCATAAAAGGCTTGTGAACCAGTCGATGAAAGCTGGGCCATCCCGGCGACAGAACTTGCTATCACCACAATCAGAATTGCCAAACGCATAGGGAGCCGGTCCACATGGGTGCGCCTTCGTAATTTCAGGTCCCGACGAGATGCGGGCGGATTTAGCAGCCCAGCACTCTGCAAGCGAGAGAATGGGATGCTATTGAATACGGGGGAGTTGGTATTGATCATACTTGTCGAGGCGCCTCCGCTGGCTGCATCTTCTGTGATTAAATCAAACTATGTTTGCTCGTAAGATTCGCGTCGACTATACTCTGCAAGATCAAGCTCAAAAGCATCCTTGCCCGCTTAAGTGGATGGACAATTTCGCCATGCGCAACTTTACCAACGCCAGCATTTTTGATGACACATTGCCCACCGCCGATGGGCAGATGGAAATTGGCACGGCCGTTCCGTTGGATAAGCTTTGCGAAGCGATGGAGGATTGGTTTCGGCGCAAGAGCTATCTTCCGAAGGACTCCAAGCTGTCACTGGAAGAGGTCCCCAAGGCTGGCTAGATTAGGTTGATCATCGTTTCCGGCGGCAGGTGTAATACCGGGAACATGGTACGACCGAAGGCAACGTTGGGGCGTACGGACATCAAATAGGGACTTTTTTGCCCGGTCAGGATTTTTTGAGCAACGGCTGTGCATTGCAAGTCGTCTTAGTTTGAGGCACTTGCGATCTCTAACGAGATGGCAAGTGCTTTGCATGTTCACTTTATCCGGAGGTGCGGATAATGAGCTCTAAAAAGCTCTTCCCCCTGTCCAGCACTCGCCAGGTGTCCGGTGGATTGCCCCCTCGAAGTTCGCGGAGCGAACCGCCGGTTCATTTGGAGAACGTGAGGCTTCTCTGCTCCCTGGTGGTCGACGATTCTGAATTCCAGCATTATTCCGTATCAGGTCGCAGCCATCGAAGCATAGCCCTTGGTCTCGCGCTGGCGTTTTGCGTCAGTGCAAGTGTCTGGACTGGGATTGCGTTTATGGTGGCGCGGGTGTGGAAGTAAGCTGCAGCTATTTGTCGTAATGCAGCAATGACATCACCTCGTAGCCTTTGAGTCTCTCGCGGCCTTTCAGGAAATCCAGCTCTACCACAAAACCGAGGCCGGCGATCTCCGCACCGAGTAAAGTCGCCAGCTTGGCGGTGGCCTCGGCGGTTCCTCCGGTGGCCAGCAAATCGTCCACAATCAGCACCCTCTGGCCTTTCTGAATAGCGTCCTTGTGCATTTCCAGCGAGTTGGTGCCGTATTCCAGGGCGTAATCGAACTTCACGGTTTCCGCCGGAAGTTTCCCAACCTTGCGCACAGGAACAAATCCGGCGTTCAAGCGGTAGGCCAAGGCGGGAGCGAAGATGAAGCCCCGGGCTTCCATCCCGAGAACGAGATCAATCTTTTGCGCAACATAGTGCTCGGAAAGCCGGTCGACCAGTGTGGCGAACCCGACTTTGTTCTTCAGCAGAGTGGTGATGTCGTAGAAGAGGATTCCCTTCTTGGGGAAGTCAGGCACTTCGCGGATCAGGCGCTTCAGTTGGTCGGCACTCAAGCTTAAGTCAGGGGACAATCTACCATGCTCCTTCAATGCGAAATGAACTGAGTGCGGAGATCAAGCGAGCTTCGGAGTCCTCCACGGCATCGACGCGGGCGGCGCGTGGGCCCTCCCGCAGTCGCGATCGCAGTCCCGCAAGTTGATCGCGCGTGCCCTGAGCGTGCACTTCCACGCTGCCATCGGAGTTGTTGCGCACCCACCCGGCAATCCCAAGAATATGCGCTTCCCGTTCCGCGAACCAGCGGAAGCCGACGCCCTGCACCCGTCCGCGTACGACAAAGCGGCGTGCTTCAACTGGCTTTTCGCTGGGAGTCATGACACTGATGAATGCCGATGGTCGATTTCCAATTGCCGATTAAAATCCCACCGCATCTTGGTTTTCAAACGACAATTGGAAGTCGACAATCGACAACTTCCTTTAGGCCCGGGACAAATACACGCCCTCGGCCGTGTCCACCTTGATCTTCTCGCCTTCATTAATAAACGGCGGTACCTGCACCACCAGCCCGGTCTCAGTCCTGGCTGCCTTGGTGACGCTGGAGGCGGTTGCACTCTTCAGTCCGGGTTCGGTCTCAATCACGGTAAGTTCCACGGTTTGCGGAAGTTCAATACCCACGGCCTTGCCGTCAAAAAACTCGACTTTGATCTCCAGGTTGGCAATCAGGTAATCCACAGCGTCCCCCAGAACCTCTTTGGTCAGGTGGGTCTGCTCGTAGTTCGCCGTATCCATGAAGTAGTAGTTGTCGCCGTCGGCGTAGAGGAACTGCATGTCGACCTCGTCGACATTGACCTTCTCGATGGGATCGGGCGAACGGAAGCGATGTTCGAACATGGCGCCGGTACGAAGATTGCGCAGCTTGGCCTGGATGAAGGCGCGAAGGTTGCCGGGCGTGCGGTGTTCGACGCTGAATACGGAATGCAGATCATTGTTATGCTTGATGATCATGCCGGGGCGCAATTGAGTGGCAGGGATCGACATTGCTTGAAACAGTCTCCTTCAAAAAATGCGGTTGGCTGAGCAGGCGGAAGGCGGGCAGGCCACATTTTCCGCCGCACACGAGGACCCAATACACGATTCTACACTCGGTACCCGAGAAAGAAAACCTTTGCCCGGTTTCGATTCATCCCCACCCCAACTGCAATTCTTCTGGGCCAAGTCGCACAGTCAGGCCAGCGGGACTAGAATTAGCTCTTAGCGTCAATGACGGGCGCACAAATCCGCCCTGATGGTTCCGGTTTGTAGAAAATAAATGAGGCCAAGATTATGAGTTCTGGACGTTATGAGTCCTCCGACGGCAACACGATCGGAACGGCTGTCACCTTCTTGCTGATTGGAATTGGTGCGGGGGCGCTTGCGGCACTGGTGCTTGCTCCGAAGACCGGCAAACAATTTCGTCGCGACCTGAAACGCGGCTATGAAGACGCGAAAGACACCCTGCAGGATTGGACCGAAGAAGCGAAAGACCGGGCTCGCGACGCCAAGGAACGCGTGCGCGACGTAGCCGAGCGCGGTGTCGGCCTGGCCGACGAGCTGCGCGAAAAAGTAGAACCGTTGCGGCGAGCCATCAATCGGGGATAGCTTCGGAGCCCGGTGCTAGATCCTCCGAACCGGATTCATCACCCAAAGACCGCGGTGAAGAAAACCTTGATTCGGCGAAGAAGTCGGCGGGGTGGGGAACCAGACTGAGGCGAATCCCTGGTTTCTGGCGCTGCTTGGATCCGTATCTCCAACTCGGGTGGGGCTTGAACTTTCATCACGGGTAGCGCCGCAGCCTCATCGATGAGTGCCGACGGGGGGGCGGAGTTCTTGTTCCCGCGAAACACGAGGGGTGCGTCGAACTGAATATGGATGCCGTTCGGCTGCGAAGATGGCAGGGCCCGAGTCTCCGGACCGCGGGAAATTGTGCCAGGTTCGTTCGCACTGCCACCCTCTTGTGCGCTTTCCACCTGCGTGCCGGTTTTTGCCGGCGTCTCGCCTGGAACCAGTCTGGTATCTGTGGGCAACTCAGAAGTTGGAGTCGCTTCCGAATTTGCCAACATCACGGGAACTGGCGGCGGACAACCGCATTCCAGCGGTACGTTGCTGTCTACCTTGTCAATCTGTCCTGAACGAAAGACCGCTTGCTCGTTTGGTTCTACGTGATAGATGCGGTTTCCCATCAGCTCGGAAACGATCACGGACGAACTGTTCCCTCTCAGGGTCCGCACGCAAGTGTTGCCATGCGAGTCCGCGCTCACAGCAAAGTCGAATTGCCCCGGTCCCGCAAACAGAATGCGGAAGTCCGGAGTCAGAACGGTATTGCTCGATTCATCGAGTTCGTAGTGGGTCTCCAGCGCACCCGTGCTCATGCCGAGCATCAGGTCTTTCGCGTTCTCGGAAGGCGTAACCGAGACGGAGGTGCCGGGACAGACATCGACCTCCCCGCCTTTGGCTAAGCGCAGGACTGTTGTGTCGGACCCGGCGGTGAGGGATGATCCCGCGGCAAGAGCGCTAGCAATCACCACCTTGCCAACCCTGCCAGAAACGGGCACTACGACCGGCCCACTGGCAGAGCCGAGAGCGAGCGCGGCAGGCGGCTGCAACGACTTCCGGACCGTTGGGTTCGTGTCTTCCGGTGGTTTTAGCCGGACCATCAGCCGGTTCCCGGCTTCGTCCCAGGAATAGCCGTAGGGAGCGACCAGGTCGAGGACAATCCTCGTGACCGGAGGGTTTGCTTGAAATTGTTCGGCACGGATGTCGAGAATATTTCCCTGCTGAATTTTGATTCGCTTCTGCGGCAATCCCATCCGAGCCTGAAGCAGATCGATGACCAGGCGCGGTGGCGAGTCCAGAAGCTGTATCGAGGGCTCCATGGGGCGAGTCGAAAGGATTTCCAGCGTCGGCGCACTGCGCTCGTAGACCACACGTACGCTGGTCACCACTGCAGTTTCTGGCTTCGTAGAACGCACTCTTTGAGGGGGCGCACCTGTCGCAGCAATCTGCGAGAAGGCGTTGGGGCAAACTAGCGCGGCCCCGAGCAGGGTAATAGGAAGTCGCCGTCGCGGCAAAGAAATCCCCTCAGATGCTTCTGAAAGGAACCTTACCACTTGCTACGGACGCGGAAAAGTGACGGACGGTGCGCACGAGTGACGCTAATAAGGCTAGCTACTTCGACAAAACAGGAAGATGCTCTGGCTTCAACTCTCAGAGAGAAATTCGTACTCCTCAATGACTGCGGCGACTGTCATTTTGCCATTTTCAGGGGAGCCTTCGACGCGCACGACGCGCCCTTTGCACTGTACGCGTATGCTTTCCGTGAGCGTGATCTCTGGCGGAAGGGTAAGGGTAAAGCCTAAGGGCGAGCCCTGCTCGATGGGCGAATCGAGATAAAGGCAGATGCCGCGCGCGCTCACATCACGCAGTTGCGCGGGTTCGTTATGGTTTGAGTTTTCGCCGCGGGCCACGGCAACCGGAATCCGAAGCGCGAAGCGTCGTGCAGCCCTTTTTTCCTGGGCTTCTGCCATGGGTTGCTCCAAGCTGTTGAAGTGGCTTATAGCTATCTTCCTTCTTTTATTCAAAGGATGAGGTTTAGGGGCGTATTTCGTCAATACCACCCTTGGGGACAGGGATGGCACGTTTTGGTGGCCAGTGGGCGAATTCGCTTGCCTTAGCTCACTGCTTTAGACTCGCTTCCGACCCCGCTGCTGCATAGGGTGGTAATCTAAAAGCCGGGTATTCCAGTGGTCTTTATTCTCGACAACTACGATTCATTTACCTATAACTTGGTTCAGTATTTCGGGGAACTCGGCGCCCAGATTGAGGTTCGCCGGAACGATCAGATCACTGTTGCCGGCGTTGAGGCGATGCAACCGGAGCGCATTGTCATTTCTCCTGGTCCATGCACGCCGCAGGAAGCGGGTATCAGCATCGATCTGATTCGCTACTTCGCAGGCAAAGTCCCCATCCTTGGCGTCTGCCTTGGACATCAAGCCATCGGGGCCGCATTTGGCGGTCAGGTGGTGCGCGCTCCTCGCCTGATGCACGGCAAAACCAGCGCAGTAATGCATGATAGTAAAAGCATCTTCCGCGGCCTGCCCGCGCCCATGACGGCCACTCGCTACCATTCTCTGATCGTCGAAGAAAAAGATCTGCCGGCAGAGCTCGAAGTCAGTGCCTGGACCACAGACAAAGATGGAACCCGCACCATTATGGGGCTCCGCCACAAGAAATTTGCGGTCGAAGGTGTGCAATTCCATCCCGAAAGCGTGCTCACCGATGCAGGAAAAAAGCTGGTGGAGAATTTCTTGGCAGTGTGATCAGGGGCCAGCACCAAACCGCCTCGATTCGCAGAACTGAGCCCTGCTCAGTGACCACCACCTCTCGCCATCTCCACCGCCCTTAGAAGCGCCTGCGCCTTGTTCATCGATTCCTGAAATTCACTCGCCGCATCGGAATCCGCCACGATGCCAGCTCCCGCCTGCAAATACGCCTGTTTGCTTTGCATCAGCATGGTTCGAATCCCAATGCACGAATCCAGGTTCCCTGCAAAATCGGCGTACAGCACCGAACCGCCATAAATACCGCGGCGCACCGGTTCCAGTTCTTCGATGATCTGCATGGCTCGTACCTTAGGCGCGCCGCTCAGCGTGCCAGCCGGAAAACAGGCGGCAAACGCATCGAGCGCGTTCAGGTCTCTTCGCAATGTCCCTTCCAGCGCGGAGACCAGGTGCATCACATGCGAGTAGCGCTCGACATACATCAGGTCTTTCACTTTGACCGAGCCATACTCGCTCACCCGGCCTAGGTCGTTGCGGCCCAGATCAACCAGCATGATGTGCTCGGCGCGCTCCTTTTCGTCGCCGCGCATTTGTTCCTCGAGGCGCTGGTCTTCGGCCTCGTCGCGGCCACGCGGATGTGTGCCCGCAATGGGACGGTATTCCAGCTTGCGTCCCGTCACTCGCACCAGCATCTCAGGCGAAGATCCGAGAATCTGCGTCTTTCCCATACGCAGGAAATAAAGATACGGCGAGGGGTTCACCTGCCGCAGGGCGCGGTAAAGATCAAACGGCTCAACCCCGGGGAGGAAATCGAGCCGTTGCGAGAGCACCACCTGAAAAATGTCGCCCGCGGCAATATATTGCTTGCAGCGCTCCACGCTGCGGAGAAATCTTGCGCGTGTAGTTCCCGAGTGGATCTTGAGCTTCCCTGGCTTAGCTGCCGGGGACTTGCGCCACATTGCGGGACGCAGTCCCGCCGCGAGCTTTCTTTCAAGCGTTGCTATATCCCGCACAGCCCGGTCGTAGGCGCGCCGGGGGCTTTCCCGCGAAACATCCGCCGCGGCCACAATATGAATCTGGTGGCGCAGGTGGTCAAACGCCAGCAGGCGGTCGAAGAACATCAGTTCGCAATCCGGCAAGGAAAGATCGTCCTCGGCATGTTCGCCAATTTTCTCGAGCTGCCGGACAACGTCGTAGGAAAAATAGCCAACGGCCCCTGCGGTAAACGGAGGAAGACCAGGAACCGATGCCGGCTTATGCTCGCTTAGAAGCTGTTTTGCTACCTGAAAGACGTTCCCCTGCCGCCGCTCGTGCTTGCGTCCCCGCTCGATTTCAATGGCAGATCCCCGCGCCCGCAGCCGCATATAAGGCCGCGCACCCAGAAATGTATAGCGCCCAATCTGCTCGCCTCGTTCCACCGACTCCAGCAGAAACGCATTCGGCTCCTTCTCGGCTATGGCCAGGAAGGCCGATACCGGCGTGAGCAGATCGGCGCTCACCGATTTCACCACGGGCACTAGCGTTGCCGAACGCGCCAGCCGCGAGAATTCCTTAAAGTCAGGGTTAATCATGGCAAGATCAGGCATGCCAGAAATGAAGCCTGCCTAAGTTCAGCCCAGCCTCGCAGTCATTATAGGGTCCAAGACCGCTCTGAAATAGTTAGCTGGGTACCAATCCGGCAATTGACGGAAGCGGCCCATCATCAGAAGATACCAAGGAAGATACCAAGCAAACGGGCCCTGGTGCGGTCACCAACCTATGCGGATCAAGTTCTGGGGCGTGCGCGGTTCCACGCCAACCCCACAACCCGAGAACATGCGCTACGGGGGCAACACCTCCTGCGTCGAAGTCCGCCTGGGCGACCGAATCTATATCTTTGACTGCGGCACCGGCTTTCGCGTACTCGGCCACCAACTGCAAAGCGAGTTCGGCGATCGACCTTTTTCCGCCCACGTCTTTGTTTCACACTTTCATTGGGACCATATCCAAGGCATGCCGTTCTTCCGCCCCTTGTATGCGAATGCGGAAAGCCGATTTCTTTTTCAGTGCTCCAGCCGAACCCGCAGCCTCAAACAAGTCCTGGAAGAACAGATGGCTGCGCCATATTTCCCTGTCGATATCGGCCAGATGAGAGCGCGCCGCGATTTTTTCGAAATCGAGAGCGGTCGCATCACCGTTGAAGACGGCGTCCAACTGCAGACCGCGTGGCTCAACCATCCCCAGGGATGTATGGGCTTCCGTCTCGAAACCAAAGATGGGGTCCTCGTCTACGCCACCGACAACGAGCCCGGTGACGCAGTCTTCGACAAGGCCGTCCGCAAATTAGCCGAGGGCGCGGACGTGCTCATCTACGATGCGCAATATCTTCCTGAGGAATACGAAGCCCATCGCCGCGGCTGGGGACACAGCCACTGGCGCGAAGCCGTCAACGTAGTGATGGAGAGCGGCGCGAAAGAACTCATACTTTTTCACCACGATCCCGATCACACCGACGCCATCATCGACAAGGTGGTGCACGAAGCCCGCAACTACTATCCCAAAGTGCGCGCCGCCGCCGAGGGGATGGAGATTGTCCTATAGGCCGATTCTCCTTTTGCAGGACGGCGATGAGATCATTTCCCGCTCTAATCGCGATGGTTGCGCTGCTGGGGTCAGCGACTCGCTCGCAAACGACAGCGGCAAGCGCATTGGCTCTAAGACCGGACCAGGTTCCCACCGACTGCAGTATGGTTGGCGGTTCTTTTCCCGTGGATATCCAGACGGCCATTCTTTGGGAGAAACCCGATCTCTATAAGACTGTGATCCCGCCTCCAATTGCGAAGAATGCCCATTCCTTTGCCTGCCAGGGCGATAAAGGAACCGTTTATTCTTTCCAGTTTAGCGACGCGCCTAAGCGCAAGACCGCAGCGGCGTTCATAAAGCCACTGCTTTGGGGAGAATCGGGGCCAAGCGCAGAGCATCCGGAGCTTGTGCTCGAAGCAGGCGACGTCCTCCGCGTGATCACGTTTCAAAAGACTCCCAAGGCATTGCTCGCCGCCCTTACGGGTAGCTCGGCACCAATCCCCGAGAACGCGGGGACAAACGCAAGCTCGGGGTTCTTTATACCGCAACATGGAAGTCTGCAGCTAAGAGTGCCGGATGGTTGGCAATCGCAATCCCATTCGCTCACTGATCCGCCGTCGGTCATTCTCCACTTCAGTCCCGCAAACGGGGATGCCTTTGATCTGCAGGTGACTGCGGTTTGGCTCGAACCTGATAGGCGCTCGAGAGAGACACCGGGCTCGCTCAAGGCGACGGTGCAGCGTGCCGCGAACGCGTTGCTTCCTCATTCGCTCGAGAAGACGGCCACGATCCACGACCTTCGGGGCCCTGAAAGCGCGGGGTTCTACTATGCCCTCACCGACAACAATCCAGGGCCGGGCGAATTCAGCTATCTCACCCAAGGTGTGTTCTTAACGCGCGAGGTCCTCTCGACCTTTACGATTCTTCATCGCGCTCCCGCGTCTTCTGAAGCAAACCAGGCGCTTCGCGCATTCAGCGAAGCAACTTACACGCAATGACAGTTGGCCCATCCCCACCTCGCCATCCCCACCTCGCCTGTTGTTGCAACGAGAAAATGTCGTATTAACTGCAACGAGACTCTGTCACCCCCTGTCGATTAAGTAACGGCCGCTAAAGCCGGGCGGCCGGAGAGGTTGTAGATGCGGGGCATGGGGGTTTTTCTTTTCTGCGCCGAGGTCAGGAGCTTCGGGCGGGGTTCGGCGTGTTCTTGGAGCGGCAGAGGCAGGGTGCGAAGAAGCTGATCGCCACGATAGACGTGTCGGCTGCCATCCAAGTGATGCGCGAGCTCGACCGTTTCTCCGGCATAGCCGCGCTGGCCGGGCAAGGGCGGCAGGGCGATGGAGTTTGCGCCTAAGGTGACAGTGTGATCGCCAGCGACGACGCGTGGATAGTGCAGGCCAAGCAGCGGGCGAGATCGAAGCGGCGCGGCAGGGAGCGGAAGTCGCGAACGGATTCGGCGGGGGGACGGGCGAAGCGCTGGTTGTAATCGGCGCAGAAGCGGGCGAGCACGGCGTTGGCCTGGGGCAAAGTGGTGGCCCGGGCGAGGCGAAGTTCGCTGACCAGGCGGTCCTGGCAAGTGCGCCAGGCGCGTTCGATGCGGCCCTTAGCTTGGGGAGAGTGAGCCGGGATCTGCTCGATGCCGAGTTCTTGGAGAGCGCGCCCGAGTTGAGTGGGAGCTTGTTTTCCGGCGAGTTGTTCGGCGAGGGTCCAATGGGAATCATTGCGCTGGAAGATGGAGTGGCGGTCGGGGTAGAGACTGAGCGGGGCGCCGTGAGTGGTGATCATGGCGTGCAGGGCGCGGAGATAGCCGAGGGTATTTTCAGCTTCGATTTGGAAGTGAGCCGCGAGGATCTGGCTGGTGGCATCGTCCTGAAAGCCGATGAGGGTAAGTTCGGGGCCGCGGCCTTGGAGCCAGTCATGACGGCTGGCATCGGTGAGGGCCATCATGCCGAAACTCGGGCGGGGCGGGCGCACGGTCTCGCGGCTCACGGCGAGGTTCTCGTCGACGCGCAGTTTTTCCGCCAGATGAGAATCATTGAAACCTTGGTACTTGCCGCGTGCCAAGGTCAAGATCAACCGCTTCTGGGGAAGAGGCAAGGCCCAAGGCATGGAACGTCCGCGATTGCCGTGCTGCACCCAGCCGACGGAGTCGGGCCGATAGCGGCGTTTGAGGCGCTGCACCTGGCGTTCACTCAGTTGCAGCAGACGGGAGGCTTCGCGTACGCTCAGCCTCCCGCCCGCTGCATTCTCAATCACTTTCACCCGTTGAAACTCTTTCTGACTCATCGGCACCATCCTTAGAGGGTGACAAAGTCTCGTTGCAGTTAGGGGTGACATTATCTTGGAGCATTTACACCATCCCCACCTCGCCTGTTGTTGCAACGAGAAAATGTCGTATTAACTGCAACGAGACTTTGTCACCCCGTATCGTTTAAGTAACGGCCGCGAGAGCAGGGCGACCGGAGAGGTTATAGATGCGAGGCATCGTGGGTTTTCGTTTCTGTGCGGAGGTGAGCTGCACAGGGCGGCGTTCGGCGTGTTCCTGGAGAGCGAAAGGCAGAGCGGTGAGCACGGTGTCACCGCGAAAGACGCGCAACACGCCATCGAGCTGATGGGAGAGTTCGACGGTTTCTCCAGCGTAGCCGCGATGAGCGGGCAAGGACGGCAGCGCGATGGACTGCGCGCCTAGGGTAACGGTGTGATCGGCGGCCACGACCCGCTGGTAGCGCAGGCTGAGGCAGCGGGCGAGGTCGAAGCAGCGGGGCAGGCGGCGAAAGTCGGAATCGGCATCGGCGGGGGGACGGGCGAAGCGCTGCTTGTAATCGGCGCAAAAGCGGGTGAGCACGGTGTTGGCCTGCGGCAGGGTGGTGGCGCTGGCGAGGCGAAGTTCGCTGACCAGACGGTCCTGGCAAGTGCGCCAGGCGCGCTCAATACGGCCTTTGGCTTGAGGAGAGTGAGCGGGGATCTGCTGGATGTCGAGCTGTTGCAGTGCCTGTCCCAATTGAGTGGGAGCTTGTTGGCCGGCGAGTTGTTCGGCGAGGGTCCAGTGGGAGTCGTTGCGCTGAAAGATGGAGTGGCGGTCGTGGTAGAGGCTGAGGGGAATGCCGTGGGCAGTGATCATGGCATGCAGGGCGCGCATATAGCCGACGGTATTTTCGGCCTCGATCTGGAAGTGAGCAGCCAGGATCTGGCCGGTGGCATCATCCTGCCAACCGATGAGGGTGAGGGCGGGGCCACGGCCTTGGAGCCAATCGTGGCGGCTGGCATCGGTGAGGACCATCATGCCGAAACGCGGGCGGGGCGGGCGGCGGGAGCGATATTTACGGGGCCGGCGTTTCTGCGGCGAGGCTAGTTTGGCAGCGCGCAGGATGCGGCGCACGGTCTCACGGCTGACGGTGAGGTTCTCTTCGCGGTGAAGTTTTTCCGCCAGAGGAGAATCGTTGAAGCCCTGATACTTGCCCCGAGCCAAGGTCAAGATCAACTGCTTCTGGGGAACAGAAACCGCCCAAGGCATGCCGCGTCCGCGATTGCCATGCTGCACCCAGTTCACCGAATCGGGCCGATAGCGGCGTTTCAGCCGCTGCACCTGACGCTCGCTCAAAT
>JBEKRE010000068.1:0-22953 GCA_049519055.1 Candidatus Sulfotelmatobacter sp.
GAAGTGCAGGGCTTCGCGTCGGGTCAGGGCCAAGCCGCGATCGCCAACTCCAAGAATAAGGCGGATTTGGTAGTACGTTACCTGGTGCTGAACCACGAGATCCCGGCCTACAGGATCTACACAATTGGAATGGGCAACGCACTTGGGGCCCAGCGCGTGAGCGGTACACGCTTAGAAGTCAGCCTGCTGAAGAACGATCTTGAGCAGACTGCCAAACAACAATGAGAACGGCGTTTTCTCCTGCGCAGAGGCTTAGAGAGCACGCGCAGCGCGCAGCTTTTTACCAACCCCTAAGCCCGGGTTTTGGGCAATCAGGTGAAATAGCTGCGGAGTTGCGATTGGATTTTTGCAACCGCATCGAATGATTCCGCAGTGTTGCAATATCTTTTCTTGTGGTCTATAAGCCTCGGGACTAAACACAATGCAATTCAGTATGCAGGTGCAAATAGCGCGATTGGTCGTAATGGCGGTCGCCCATCCAAGAAGAAACAACCGTATGTTCGGCCAAAGGCGACCGTCGTCACCCCTGATCAGGCCGAAGCGCAGCTGAGGGCGAAAACAGCAATTGAAAGTAAGGAGTTCGCGAACTGCTTCGAACTTATCCTTGAAGCTCGAAAGCGCCACGAACAAGGCGGAGATTGAGTTCCGCCGGGCGCGGCCGGCTCCGAACTAGCACCGCATCCGGATCACGATGATTCACATCTTTAGTTGCGGCCCAAGCTGGCTAAGATTTTTTGGGCAAGGTCTATCGAAATGGCTTGAGAGGACTCGCAAGACACACGCTCACCCCAGTCGGGTTAGGCGTGAAGCAGAGATAGATTAGGGAAGGCTGACGGTTAGAGCTTTGCGCTGGCGTAAGAGTTGATCTCGCAATTCAAGCAAACTTCCTCAAAAGCGGGTGCTGTCCACTGCATGGTTTCCCCCAGTATCAAGGCATTTGCTGCCCTGACTGATTTCTTATTTTAACCGAACCCCCTCACCAAATCAACCCGGTGACGAGCAGGAAATTTCCCTTAGCCCCGCTCGGTGTTCAACCCTATTTACAGCTAATAGCGGAGTATGGGTGAGTTTTCCACATGTGGAACCAGTTCGGCTACTTCTTCATTTCAGCATCCCTGTTTACCTTGGGACACTGGATTTTATTGAGGGTATGCATTCATGCTTGGCAAGACAGTTTACGGCACCACGTTCAAGGATGTTCATTTCGTTCCTCTTCAGTCCGCCACGTTTTGCATTCAGTGCGAACTGATCAGTACGAATAGCAGACCTTACTGCCTGGCCTGCGGCAACACGTCGCTGCTGAGTCTCTCGCGCATTCTGGGTGGAACGTTGCGGAATCAGCAGACGGCGCATCTTATTACCGACTCGGAACTCGACAGCCTGGTCCGGGATCTGCTGCGTACGGTGCCCGATCCGCAGGTCTTGAACGTGGCGGACCATCACGCCCGCATACCCTCGATCGCTCTGCGCAGCCAGCTTCGCGTGGCCAATGCCGCTCATCCCGTTTCTGGCTTTCGTGCGGTGCATGCGGGCGAAGAAGTCGAGATTTGCTCGGCAGAACTGGATCTTGAACCCGCGATCAGCGCGATCACGGAGCGTGCGCAGCACCTCACCGGAGCTACTGGCGCGGCGATCGCACTGCGCGCTGGCGATGAGATCGTATGCCGGGCCCGCGCCGGCCGTACCGCTCCCGATCTCGGGGTCCGCTTGCAGACAGACGCCGGAATTTCCGCCGAAGCCGTGCGCACGGGCGAAGTCATGCTATGTCACGACGCCGAGCGCAATCCGCGCGTAGACCTTGCCAGCTGCCGTCGCCTGGGAGTCCGCTCCATCCTGGTGTCGCCGCTGCGTTACTATCGCCGCACTCTGGGCGTGTTCGAAGTGCTGTCTTCCTCTCCCAGTGCGTTCGATGAGAAGGATGTTGCCACCATGCAACTGCTTTCCAGCATGATGGTGGCAGCGATCTCCCGCATTTCCAGCCTGCATCGATCGCGGCTGGCAACAAGCAGGGATTCTTTCTGAGATGGCCGGATCCAGCTTAATAGGCCCAGAAAGGACCTGTGCCGCCGGGCGTGCTCATGCCCTCGATCGCCGTATAGACGTTGCGACCGTAGAAGAAGGGAAGTCCCCAATCAAAGTAATTCGGCGCCGGTCCACCCGCCGGTCCACCCAGATCTTCGAAGGCGTTGTCGCTTAGGTTTGCGAACAAGGCATCGGCGTTTGCCACGCTGAAATCGACGGTGCCGCTGGCCCCGCTCGCTTGGTTGGAGGCTGAGAGATTCTCCGTACTAGAAGGGCAATAGAAACCTGTGTTGTCGCTGCAGATCGGTATGGTGCTATCCGGGAAGAAGTAACCATTCGATCCGCTATCGATAAAGCTTTCAGTATAGGTCTGGCTTTTGTAAGTAGTCGTGAAGGCTGCATTCGGAGCCGTGTAAATCGTCGCCGTGCCTAGGACGTTATTCGATTGCGTTCCGATGCCGAACACCAGTGAACCGCTTACCGTCGCCGCTGCTCCGGCAACCGGCGGCAGTTCGACAATCACTCCGTTGTTGTCAGTGGTAAATAGAGCTACTGGATTTATCACTTGCTGGGCCAGAGGCTCACCCGTTTCCACGCAGCCGGAAGATGGGCATTGATAATACAGGCCCGCGGTGCCCGTCTGTACGCAGGCGGCGCTGCTGCCGCAATCCTGCGCCGCGAGACCAACTCCAAGAATACCGTTGGCTCCCAAAGCGGGAAGCGTGTCGGCTGAAGGAAATCCCTGCGAGCAAGCGGTAGGGGTGGTGAAATCAGTGTCGCTCAGCACCTGAATGGGAACCGATGCAGCCTTCTCGCTCGCAATCTGCACGTCCGCCGTCTGCACCGGCCCCCATGTGTAAGAGTCCACGAACGGAAGGCATTCCACCACCGGATTGCCATCGGACGCGTTCTGTTGGGGCAAGGCAACCGTGAGCGCCGAGGAAATAATTCTCAACCCCGAAGATCCGGTATCTACCAATATTCCATCAATCGGCTGGCAATTGGAGGTTCCCGGCACGCAGACGGTTATGCTGGCAAAAGCTCCGTTCACATAATTTCCGTTCGGCCCAGCATTCACGGTTATCGACGCCACGTTCGCTCCGGACGTCGCAATGGTCTGGGTCGTCGTAGTAGTGCCACTGCTACTGTTGCTGCTACTGCTACTACTTCCGCCGCATCCGACGGAGACCGCGAAAGCCGGGACGATCGCAAAGATCAAGAATATCCGCAGATCTCTCATTGGATTTCCTCGGGGCGAACTCCGGTCGGCAGCATGTCGGGAACATAGGCCCTGCCCGCAAAGGCCCGCGCGTGTCCACTCTGTTCCACCACCAATCCAGGCAGCTCGATCATCAGCGGCCTGCGTCCCATCCGAATTTTGCTCTGTGATTTCGCGGCTTGAGCGAATTGCTCAAAATAACCCCCCAGAATCTGCCGCATGTCGGGACGCCACGGTCCGTGCCAGGCCACGGCAAATACTTTTCCTGCTGATCCGCCCGCGGCAGAGACGTATTCTCGAACTACCGTGCCGCTGGCGCCTTGAATCTCGTGCATGGTATATGCCGCGGCGGCGGTTGTACGTAGACTCCCTTGCATATGCAGCTGGTCAGCCTGGACAGAAGCACCGTCTCCGCCCAGAGCCGCCGATGCGGGCAGTGCGGCGGACACAACCGCTAAGGCGGCCCCGATCGCCAGCAGCCGCCACGATTTCCTGACGCAAGTATTCGACATTCTCAGTCGGCCGGTATTTGCAGTTAGATTGGGTTCACTTCGATCGGGGTTGCCCACATCAGCTAACTTCGTTCTGGCACTGTCCGGCCGCGTTCCAGCTTTGTTCTCAAGGATTTACAGCCACGACGGTCCTGCCGATTTCTTCTTACTTACTTTTTTGCAATCTCGGGTTAATATGTACCCACTAGAGTCAGATTTCCGCCTCATGGCCGCCATCCTTCAAGTACCTCGATCTGCCACCCCAAACCGTCGCAGTCGCGTACGCCAAAAGGTACACGTGCCGGCATACGCGAATATCCTCGGCGCCTCCTCGAAGGAGCTGCTTGATCTGTACGAGGTTCTCGACCTGAGCGAGCGGGGAGCGGCTCTGCAATGTTCGTTGCCGCTGGCAGTTGACCAGATCGTGGAATTGACTCTGAATCTCGCAGAAGCCAGTGGACAGATCTCCGCCTCTGCGCGCGTGGCCTGGGTGGACTCCATCGGCCGTGTCGGCCTCGCTTTTTCGCGGTTGGAGGATTCCGCCGTACGCCAGTTGCAAGAGTGGTTGTTTCTGAACGCCATCGCCGCCGCAGCCTATGCAGAGGCTCCTGCGCAACCGACTCGAGATCCGCAGGACTTCGCTCCCCGGCAGAATTACACCGATCTCCTGAGCGCGGCGGCTGCAGTCCAGAGAGAGGTAGAAACCCTCGGCACCGATTTGGAGGCGGTCCTTTCGTTGATTGCCTCCCGTGCTCGATCGTTGCTTCGAGCTTCCGGTGCGGCCATCGCTCTGGCAGGAAAAGACGTGGGCACCATGATCTGCCGCGCCAGTGCGGGTGAGAGTGCTCCGCCGGTCGGAGCGGGTCTGCAGGTCGGTTCAGGTTTTTCCGGGGAATGCGTGCGCACAGGGAAACTGTTGCGCTGCGCGGATACGGAAACGGACGACCGCGTGAATCGTGAGAGTTGTCGCGCCCTCGGCGTGCGTTCCATCATGGCCGCTCCGGTGCGCATGGAAGAAAAAGTGATCGGACTGCTGGAAGTTTTTTCCGCCGACCCCGGTGCTTTTCGCGAGAGCGACGGCGACGTGCTGCAGCGTTTTGCGGAGATGATTCTCGCCGCGATCAGTCGCACGGCGCGCCCCGACGATCCGTCTCAGTCATCCCCGGTTCCTCCGAAGCCATATTCTCCGTCTCCGGGTAGCGTTCTGTTTGCTCACATGCCGGATGAGACGGCGGAGACGGAAGACGTCTCCGAACATCCGGACAATCTCGGCGGTATTCGCCTCCCGCGAACTCATCTTTTCCTTCTAATCGCAACGGCCGCGACCATCGCTATGGTGCTCGGTTTCATAAGCGCTTCTTCGATCCAACCCTGGATTCAGGAAAAGCTCCAGTCCCGTGAGCGAGGCGGAGAGCAGACCGTGCTTGCGTCGTCGAAGCCACCTCTCGATCCCTCGAGTTCATCTGGGACGAAACTATCGGCCGATTCTGCGAACCTGCCGCGACTCCGGGAATTAGCGGGACGCAATGACCCGGCAGCCGAAAATGCTCTGGGCCTTCTCTACGCACAGGGCGACGAAAAGCAAGCAGTCAAACAGGATGAAAAGGAAGCGGCTCGTTGGTTTACCAGGGCCGCCGAGCATGGCAGCGTTTCAGCTCAATCCAAGTTGGGATCGCTTTACTTGAGTGGCCGTGGCGTGCCGCAAGATCCCCATCAAGCGTACTTCTGGACCGAGCTCGCCCGCGCCAGCGGGGATGGCGCCAGCAAAGTTCTCGCCCCCTTTATCGCCGCGCGTCTCACGTCGGCTCAACGAGCAGCCATTGAACAGCAAGTCGAGCAGTGGCGGCAGCAACACGAATCATCCACGAAAGCTTCGCGCTAAAACCGGCCCGACCTCGCGTCAGTCAATAGAGCTAGAATAACCTCAGAGGTTCCCGTGCGCACCCTCCGCAGTGTTCTCGACGAGCAAGTTCGCGAAGCCGATTCCCGTCTATACCAGAAACTCGAAAACAACCGGGTGCGTTGCTTTGCTTGCGGACATTGCTGCCCCATCCCTGAAGGCCAACCGGGGGTGTGCAAAGTCCGCTACAACCGCGGCGGGACGCTCTATGTGCCTTGGGGCTACACCGCCGGAAGGCAATGCGATCCAGTGGAGAAGAAGCCGTTCTTTCATGCCTATCCCGGGGCTCTTGCCTACAGTTTCGGGATGCTGGGCTGCGACCTGCACTGCGCTTATTGCCAAAACTGGGTTACATCGCAGGCTCTGCGCGATTCAAACGCCGTCTCGCCTCCATTGCAAGCCTCGCCCGAACTTCTGGTGCAGGATGCTCTTGCGCAAGGCGCAAAGATTCTGGTCAGCACTTACAACGAGCCTCTGATCACCAGCGAATGGGCGGTGGCCGTCTTCAAAGAGGCCAAGGCCGCGGGACTTCTCACCGGCTTCGTTTCCAATGGCAACGGTACCCCGCAGGTTCTCGAATATTTGCGCCCCTGGCTCGATCTGTACAAAGTCGATCTCAAAAGTTTTGACGACCGTCACTATCATGAGCTCGGCGGCCGCATCGGCCCCATACTCGAGAGCATCCGCCGCATCCACGAGATGGGGTTATGGCTCGAGATTGTCACGCTTCTGATTCCCGGGTTCAACGATTCCGCGGACGAATTGCGGCGCCTGACCGAGTTCCTGGCTGGCATCTCGCCCGACATTCCTTGGCATGTAACCGCATTTCACGGTGACTACAAAATGACCGATCCTCGTGATACGCGCCCGGAGGATCTGCTGCGCGCCATCGACATCGGCCAGCAATCAGGTCTTCGCTATATTTACGCGGGAAATCTTCCTGGCGGGGTTGGCCAGTGGGAAAATACGCGCTGTCCGCAGTGCAGCGAGACTTTGATTAACCGCCAGGGCTACCTCATCACGGACTATCGCCTCACTCCAGACGGTCGCTGTCCCCGGTGTTCAACTGCCATCCCAGGGCGCTGGTCTGTTCGGTTTGATGGTCAGATTACCTCTCGCCCTTTCTTGCCACGCAGAAGGCCGCTTTTGGTTACAATCCAAAACCAGTGATCTGAGATCTTCGATTCCTTCATGTGGAAACTGCTCATCGTTCTCGGCATTACTGCTCTGCTTGTCCTTGCCTCCTGTTCGCCTCGCGACTTCCTCACGCGCCGCCTTGCGGCCGACTTGATCGCGAGCTCGGAAGCGTTTCGCGACCCGCAACAATTTCAGGTCCGCACCGGAGTCTTATCGAACGATGACTACCTCTCTCCGGAACATCGAATGCTGGAACATCGCGGCTGGATGACCGGCGCCAAAGCGCCGTGTCCGGCGGCTCTAGCCCCGCCGCCTTGCTGGGATTTCACTCTGAGTCCGTCCGGCGTGGACACATTTCAAAGTCTGATCGCACCCGGAGATTCGGAAAAGCAATCCTTCAGCATTCCCGCCGCCAGTAGAGAACTGGTGGAGATCACCGGCATTGCCAAGCAGGGCAACGCCGCCGACGTTGAATTTCTCTGGCGATGGGTTCCACTCAACGAAGTGGGCGCAATGATTTATCATACCGATCTCCGCTACCGTTCTACGGCAAGCTTTCGCCGTTATGACGACGGCTGGCGCGTGGTTCTAACCACATCTCACAACGGTCAGCCTCTCGACCAAGCGCTCAAGGATGCCGAACCTGTACAGTAGAAGCCGCCTCAATCAGACTGCATGAGGGAACTTCTCACCTGACCTTGAGTCAGCCCAGTCGCTGAAAGTTGCTTAAGCCAGAACCATCCATGTATAAACCTTCTTCCCGCAGGACACGGCCCTTATGAAAACCTGGAAGCTTTTTCTGTTGGTGCTAATCGTTCTCGGTTCCGTTTCGCCCAGCTCTGCCGACGGCAAACCCAAGCTGACGCTCGACGAATTCTTCAACTCGGTAAGTTACTCGGCGGTTGCTCTCTCGCCTGACGGCGACTCGGTCGTGATCGAGACCGAGCGCGCGGACTGGGATCAACAAATCTTCCGCAATGACCTCTGGCTCTATCGAGACGATGGCAAAGGCGGATCTCTGATTCAACTCACGCAGTCGGGACACGAGATCGATCCCAAGTGGTCACCCGACGGCCACTGGATCGCGTTCCGCTCCGAGCGTAAGTCTTCGGCGGAAAGGTACGCCGCTGCCGTTGGTGAATCGGATAAAGAGGACGACAAAGAAGAAGTGAGCCAGTTGTACGTGATTTCTTCTACAGGCGGCGAGGCGATTCCGTTGACGCAAGGTCAGGAAGATGTGCACACGTTTTCCTGGTCGGCCGACTCGCGCATCTTGTACTTTGCGACTCGCGATCCCTGGACCAAGGCTCAGAAGGACGAATACAAAAAGCAATGGAAAGATGTAGAGCGCTATCGCACCGCCGAACGCGGGGACACGATTTTTGCGCTCGATGTTGCAGATGCGCTGGCCCGCCACACAGCCGCTCCAACGAAAGAAGAAACTGATACGGGGAAAAAATCTGATCTGACTCCCGGCGCCCAGGAGATTGCGAACCTGCCGTTGCGAGTCGACGACATCGTCACGTCGCCCGACGGAAATAAACTCGCCCTCCTGACCAACGCTATCAACCAGCGCCAGGAAAAATACGACGACGTGGAAATCTACGTCTGTGGCTTAGGAGTCCAGGGCTCTCTCGGCGTCGATCGGAAATTTTGCTCCCCTCCCCGCCGTCTAACCCACAACCAAGCCGTAGAAACCCGCCCCCGCTGGGCCAGCGACAGCCGCCACATCTTTTTCAGCGTCGAAGTCGGAGACGTCACCGGCCCCTACCGCGACCTCCAACCTCACCTTTATTGGGTCGACTCGGAAACCGGTACAGTCGAGCAATGGAGCAAAGACTTCATCGGCCCGGTCGACCATTACACGGTGGCCGCCGATGACGTGCTCGCGTCCGCGCGTCTGGGCACCGAAGTCTCCATGTACTCGGTGGGTCAGCCGAGCCAGTCTCTGCACCAGCTCAAGGGCTGGGAAGGCACCTACGAAATCCTGTCGGCTACCCCGCACTCCCGGCGGATTGCATTCGTGTATTCGTCGTTGCAGAAGCCGACGGAAGTCTACTTGGCCGAGAGCCCGGACAAGCTTGACCAGGCGCGGCCCATCACATCGCTCAACCACTTCTTCACCGAACGCGAGATCCCGCAAGGCAAGCCCTATCGCTGGAAGGCGGACGACGGCACCACGGTCGAAGGAATGCTGATTTATCCTCCCGGGAAATTCGAGTCCAGGAAAATGCCGATGCTCACGTTCATTCACGGCGGTCCGGCGGACGCCGACGGCAACCATTTTGAAGCCGATTGGTATCAATGGGCGGCACTTGCGGCCACCGACGGATGGCTGGTCTTTGAGCCCAACTACCGCGGATCCACTGGCTACGGCGATAAATTCCTGCAGCAGATCGTGCCCGTCATCGTCTCGCGCCCCGGCAAAGACATTCTTGAAGGCGTCGATGCGCTGGTAAAAGACGGCATCGCCGATCCTGATCACCTCGTGGTCGGCGGCTACAGCTATGGCGGCTACATGACCAACTGGCTCATCACGCAAACCACCCGATTTAAGGCTGCCGTCACAGGCGCGGGCGCGGTGGAGCACGTCGCCAACTGGGGTAACGACGACACCACTTTTGACGATGCTTATTTCCTTGGTGGACGTCCCTGGGAAGCTCAGCAGCACTATCACGACGAAGCCGCCATCTTTAAGATCGACAAGGTCCGCACTCCCACGCACATGGTCGCTGGCGGCGACGACATCCGCGTCGCCGTCCTGGAAGATTACCTGCTGGAGCACGCACTCTATTCCCTGGGAATTCCGAACGCCCTGCTGATTTTCCCCGGCGAAGGCCATTCCCTCGACAAGAATCCCTGGCACGGGAAAATCAAAGTGCGGGAGGAATTGAAGTGGTTGCAGAAGTATGGAGGGGAAGCTTCGGAGAACTGAATTGACACACGATATGTGCACACATACTGTGTTAATAAACGTCACTCTTTCCATAGACGAGCAACTCGTGGCCCGTGCTCGAAAGAAGGCGGAGGCTCTGGGCAAAAGCCTCAATCAACTAATCCGCGATTATCTGCAAACCGTCGCTGGTGGTGACGACGCCGAGCGCAGCATCGAGGAATTCAAGCGACTCTCGGGTCAAGGCCATTCGCGGGGCTGGCAATTCAATCGCGATGAGATTCATGAGCGCTCGTAGTTTCTTCGATACCAATGTTCTCATCTACGCGGATGACAAGGCGGCGCCTGCGAAACAGCGGACCGCCCTCGATCTGGTAGCCGAACACCGGCGAGCGAGGACTGGAGTTGTGTCGTTGCAGGTGCTCCAGGAGTATTTCGTCACGGTCACACGGAAACTGCATATGGATGCGAGCATTGCCCGACGCAAGGTTGAACTGCTCGCCGAGTTCGACGTCGCCGCTCCCGAGGTCGCAGACATCCTCGCAGCCATCGACCTGCATCGCCTCCACCGCTTCTCCTTTTGGGATGCCCTTGTCCTCCGGGCGGCCAAACAGGCTGGATGCAGCATACTGTTCTCAGAAGACATGCGAGATGTGAGGGAGATCGACGGACTGCAGATTGTGAACCCATTCCGATAGAAGGGAATGGGATCCGGTGAACCGAGAAGTTGGAGCAAATCGAGTACTTATTTCGCGGCGCTCGCCATCTTCACGCCACGCGAGCTAGCCGCGTACCGTGCGATGCCTCGATACAGCGCTTCCGCAATCTGCTCGCGGTAGCCGTCGCTGCGCAACTTCTGTTCGTCAGTGGGACTACTGACGAACGAAACTTCCGCCAGAATTCCGGGCATCGCAGTTTCGGTAAGAACCACGTAAGACGCCTCTTTCACTCCCCGGTCCCGCAGCCCGGGATTTTGCACCGACAAAGTACCATAGAGCGAGCGCTGCACGCTGGCCGCGAGACGGCGTGACTGCTCGATCCTGTCGTGCAAATCGATGGGAGAGAGCTTTGCCGTCACCCCATTCTGGTTGGCCGTTCCGTCCGGGCGCGTCTCAAGGTCTGTCGAATTAGGCGACGAAAAGAAATTTGTGTAGTAGGTTTCCACGCCGCGCGCCGAGGGGAGGTCGCTATAGTTCGCATGTACTGAGACGAACAAATCCGCCTGTGCCTGATTCGCCATTCCTGCCCGTTCATCCAGCGGGATGTAATTGTCTTCTTTCCGCGTAAGAATCACTTCCGCGCCCAATCGGCTCTCGAGCAGTTTGCCCAATCTCTGGGCAATTTCGAGCACCACATCTTTTTCCAGCAGCCCTCGCCGGCCCACCGTTCCCAAATCCCACCCGCCGTGGCCAGCATCTACCACGATGCGCATTTTCGGCACCCGAGCTCGCAACAGCAGATCTTCGTGTGTGGGCGGTGGAACCATGATTGCCAGCTTTTGCCGCTCGCTCGGTGCTCCGGGGAAAAGATTCACCTCGCTCTTGCCGATCGTGCCCGGCTTGCGCACCTCCACCACCAGGCGGTAAGGATTGGGTTCCAGGCTGACGGAAAAGTTCGGGTTTCCTTTCGTCTCCAGCACCACTCGGGTCAATCCCGGAACCGGTTGGGCCACGCGAACTCGGGTCAGCAAAGGATCGCCAATTTCGATGGTCTTTGCTACCAACTCAGGAGCCAGGGAGGTATCGTGCAAATCAAAGTAAATTCGATCCGGGGACGGCAAGCGATGCGCTTCGTACTGCACCTGATCTTGCAAGTCGAGGACGACCGTGCTGGAATCCGCCGAAGACCAATGCCGGATGCCCGTGATGCGCGCTAATTTCGACAGTTCCTGTGGCGTCCCAATTCCTGCGCTCAGCGTAGCTGGTGCTGACGGCGCATCGACGTCAGCCGAACCGGAAGTCGAAGTTGAACTGGTCTGCCCTGGCAGAGGAGTCGATGGAATAGAACCAGATGGATTGCCCGAATGCGCGGCAGGTTTCGCCGCGGAATTCATTGCCGTTTGCTGTGTCGGCTGAACCAATGCCTTGCCCATCTGAACGTTCTTGAGCTTCCACCACACTCCACCCGCCACCAGAACGAAGACGACCAACAGGATTAAAACGAACACAATGCCGGGATGATGACGTTCGAGCGGCACTGGCTCTTCCCCAGGTTCGGGTGGGGATGTCTCCGTAATGAACGGCGCCGGTTCGCTTATCGAGGCCGGTGTCGTCGCTAGTAGCGGAACATCCAGGGCCGCTGCGCTCGAGGCGGGAACTTCCGCTGCGCCGTCCACAACGCTCGCCCCACCCACCTCAGCCGTCGCGCTCGTTTCAGTGGGAGGGGCTTCTTGAGCGGGTGGCGGGGGCGGAGCGGGAGGCGCTGGCGCGGTCAACTCCGCTTCAGCGATTTGTGCCGATTCCGCAAACCGATCTTCATCCTCGGGCTTGAGGGCTCCGAGGATCAACTCGGCCAGCAGTTCCAGGCTGCCCACGTCGCTGTCATTGAAGCCGAAGGGCTCAGCCGAGAAAGCTTCCAGCAGTCCGATCACGCGCCGCCGGCCGCATAACGGCACCGCCACCATGGAGCGCGCACCCAACTTCCGGCAAGCATCAAGGTTTACGCGATCATCGGTCTCCGTGTCGTCGCAGCGGATGATCTGCGCCGCGCGGAAACATGCTCCAGAAAATGCCGAGTCGCGCTGGATCCGCGCGCCCACATCCGGCTTGATCGTTCCGGCCGAGGCTCGCAAGACAATCTCGTTATTCTCCGCCAGCGCGATTCCTAACCCATCGCCTCCGGTGATGACCACGGCACGCTCGGCGACCAGCTGCAGCACCTCGTCCAGAACGAATTGCTCGGCGTGTTCAAACTCAGAGGCCCGTCCAACCACCTCAAATCCATGGTTCGGCGAGGCCAAGGCCCGGCGCTGCCGCACTTGCTGATGGAGCGCAGAAAATCCTAAGAGAGCCTGGAGGGCATCGCTCCCCACCGGCCGCAGGCGTTCTCCCTGCTGAGAATCGGATTGGGGACGGGAATCCGGATGATCAATGCCTTGTCCCGCCGGCATCGCGGTTCGAGCCCCCGGCCAAGACGGCACCCCCGCATCCGGAATGGCGGCGGCAGCTATCTCAGTCATCGCTTTGGTGGGAGTCGTCGCCATGCCGTGCTGGACGGGCCAATCCGCCTTGGAAGTGTGGCCACCCGAACTAGCCCCTGTCAATTAATCACTTGGCCTAGTCTGCTTAGGGGATCTCCAACGCTTGGATGCAGCTGCGGCCTTATCCGGTTTTACCGGGCTTAACAAGAGCTTACGGGGATTTTAACCGACTTGGGGCAATTCCGGCATTGACCCATTGGCCATGGCCTTTTGGTAAGACTGATCTTCGGCCTTCTTGAATCAACTCAGTTACTCCCAACCCTTGACCCTGGAAATTAGAATTTACCGAACGGGCCCCATCCGACCATCCCTGGCGGTTAGTATGCAGGTCGTATCATTTCCCGCGCGGCAAGCACGCACCCACTACCGGCATGAATTGCGTGCCCTCACCTACGTTACCCTCGATACCGCCAATGGCGGAATTGTCCGCAACCTCAACAGCGATGGCGTGGCCGTGCAGGCGGTTGCTCCCCTGCGTCAGCAACAGCGCGTACGGGTGCGCTTCGACTTAAGATTTCCCCGCCTGCGCATTGAAAGCTACGGCGAAGTCACCTGGGCCAATCGGTCGGGGCAATGTGGTATCCGTTTCGTGGACTTGCCAGCACGAACCCGTCGCGAGATCAACCAGTGGATCTTTTCCAACCTTCTCGAGGGCATCGAGCGCGAAGCCTCGCACCGCTCAGTCTTCCCCAGTCCGGCCTTGATTGTTGCAGAAGAAAATACGAGCTCGGAAAACGACGGGCTGATTCTGTCCGCTCAACCGCGTCCGTCAATCCGGCCGGATAGCAGCTATGCGCGGGCGAACCGAGTAAAAGATTTGCACGCACACCGGCAGGAAGACTTGGTAGAGAGCCCTGGCTACGAGCCAGATGCGCGACTGAATTGGCTCTCCCGTCCGCTCTCAGGCCGAACCCTGGCGTGGCTGGTGGATGGTCTGGTCGTGATTGCTGCCCTGCTCCTGTTCACGCTGATTTTTCTCGTCATCACTCATGAACTTCCGGCTTGGCCCCTCACTCTCGGGGCCGTCACGGCCGCCGCCGCCTTTGTCGTTGGGTCGTACTGGGCTTTGTTTGCTGTGTTTGGAGGGGCAAGCCTTGGAGTGCGAATGGCGCAAGCCGCTTTGATCGGGGAAGAAGAGGAAGGCAGTGACGCAGACCGCTTTCGCTGACCCTGTTTCCAGGCGGATTCAGAGAATCAACCGAGGGAACGTATGAACCTGAGAACCGCTTGTTCTAATTGGCGAAATACTGCTGCGCCAGCCAGATCCGCAGAGTGGACTGCATCTGCGCCGCAATCTTTGTAAAACGGATACCAACGTTTCCGCGCTTGTCCGACCAAGCCACTTCCACGTCCGCTTTCACGCCGCATTTCGTGCCTGGCAAATCGAAGGAGGCGCGCCGCAGATCCCTGGCATCAAACCCATCATTGAGGCGAACTTGCAGACCTCCCTGACTGAGGTTGATGAGCTGTGCCCCTACCCGCTTTTGATGACGCCCGCTCAAGGTCACAGGAACTTCCAGTCCCGCGCGATGGTAGCGTAGACGGCCGTCGAGAATCATGTTGCGCGCCGCGGAAAGCGTACGCACTGCCTGTTCCACGGAAATCGGCTTGTCGAAAGCGAACATCGCGCCGGTAGACTGCATCTCCGGTCTGCCTTTCGCGCAGCCCATGATGACCAGAGGTACCGTACTCACGCGCGGAGTTTCTTCCTGCAGTTCGCGAAAAAACTGTCCCGTGCCGTTCAGGTCGGTGTCAACGATCAGCGCATCGATTTTGGATTTTGTGAGTCGCGCCAAGGCTCGCTGCGGTTCACTCTCGACCGCGACATCCATATGCAATCCGCCGAGAATACATTCCAGAACACTGATTTCCTGCCAGTCGCGCGAAACCACCATCGATGAGAGTGTCATGTATCAACTCTACCTACACCGGTAATCTCTACGTAGATCACCAACGTAATGCGGCCTGAGGCCCCGTTACGCGCGCGGATTCCGATACCATTCGACGGTTCGCCGCAGGCCTTCCTCAAAATTCACCGTGGGCTGGTAGCCCAGATGCTGCTCCGCCTGGGAAATATCGGCCAGGGAATGCCTGATATCTCCGCCGCGTTCCGCGCCGTAAGCCGGAGCGCCAGAGTAAGAAGTGAGTGGCTGCAGAAGTCCGAAGGTCTCATTGAGCGTGGCCCGCCGCCCGGTCGCCACATTGAACACTTTGCCGGCAACTTGGGCCGCGGGCGCTTTGCTGGCCAGCAGGTTGGCCTGAACCGCATTGTCGATGTAGGTAAAATCGCGGCTCTGCTCGCCATCGCCAAATATGGTGGGCGGCTCGCCGCGCAGCATCATGGTGATGAATTTCGCCAGCACTCCCGAGTAGGGCGAGGACGGATCTTGGCGCGGGCCGAAGATATTAAAGTAGCGCAGCGACACCGTCTCGAGCCCATAACAGCGATAAAACGACGTCAGGTAATACTCGCTGGCAAGCTTGGCCACGGCGTAGGGAGAAATCGGATCTGGCGTCATGCGCTCGTGCTTGGGAAGGGTCGGGGTATCGCCGTAGGCCGACGACGACGCGGCATAAACCACCCGCTTCACTTTGGCATCGCGCGCCGCCACCAGCACATTCACGGTGCCATCCACATTCGCCCGATTGCTTCCGATCGGATCCAGCACCGACTTTGGAACCGAGGGGATCGCAGCCTGATGTAGAACGTAGTCCACGCCAGTGCACGCGAGCTTCATGGCGTCGAGATCCAGGATGTCGGTCTCACGAAAATCAATTTGCCCAAGAATCTGGTTAAGGTTTTCCCGCTTGCCGGTCGAAAAATTATCGACCCCGCGAACTTGCTCTCCGCGCTGCAAAAGCTCCCGCGCCAGAGATGATCCGATAAATCCGGCTATACCCGTGATGAGATAAACTGCCATAGTCTTTCATCATAACCAATCGAATCGACTGTCAGGGCAGGGAAAGCCGCCTGTGCTTGCTAACTAAGGTAATTGATTCTGGCACTGATGAGCGAATTGGGCGGTCAAGAGAAATCAGGACCGGAGAAATTCCTTACGTCCCTGAGGTCCGGCACCTTCGCCGAATCCGAAAGAACTCTTCCCGGCTGAGGATGCGCGCTCCTCAAGAAATTCCGTCACTGCCGGCAGCGCCTTCCCCCTGGTCCGAGATGGTGGGGGATTCGGGGCGAGGTGGGGGTATCGGTTGAGGATTGGGCACAGTCTGCGGACACAAAATCACCGCAGGCCGCGATAACGACCGCAGTAGTTCGCCCAGGCGCTCGCGGTCTGCATCTGCCACGGTTGTGAAGGAGATTCCCATACCCGGGTTCGGTTAGACCACCCGCACTTCGGCCCCGCTTTCCGCTCGAAAGCCATCTACCTCGAGCCTCAACCCGAGCTTCGCCCCCACCAAGGGATAGGGCCATTTCGATTAAGGGAGAAGTTCAGGATTGGGTCGTGGCGCCGCTGAATTCTGCGAGAGCTTGCCGAATCTTGCTCCAAACCTCGTCCCTCCCGGCCCGGGTTTTCGCCGAGAAGGGAATCACGGGCGCAGTTGGATATGCTTCGGCAAGACCTTTCAGTGCGTTGCGCAGCTGATTGTTGGAGAGCCGGTCGCTTTTGGTTGCGATCAGGAGAAAATCGCGTCCAGAAGCATTAAGAAAATCGAGGAGTTGACGATCTCTCTCTTGCGGAGGGACGTTCACGTCCACTAGCGCCAGGCATAAAGCCAGCGTCGGACGTTGGTTCAGGTAAGGCTCAATAAACTTGGGCCACTCCTGCGAGATCTCGCGCGAAAGCTTCGCGTACCCGTAGCCCGGCAGGTCGGCAAACACCACCTCGGGCTGCGGTTTTCCCGGCCAGCGAACTTCGAAGAAGTTAATGCTGCGCGTGCGCCCAGGAGTAGAACTGGTGCGAGCCAGTTTGGCGTCCACGAGCGTGTTAATCACGCTCGATTTACCGACGTTCGATCGTCCAAGGAACGCGACTTCCGGCAAGCTGGGAGCAGGGAACTGCGCGGCGTTCGTCGCTGCCGCCATGAATCGGGCGATGACCCTCATGTCCCAGTGTGCAATGCCGCAGCGGAAATTGGCAAGCAAGGCCGACGCTTCTGCGGAAATGCGCCAAAATGCAAAACGCCTGCTTGCGCAGGCGTTGGCTAACGGATACCAAGGGCTGAGAGCTTCCTACTGATGTGCCGTTGGACTGTCCCCGGTGCCGGAAGTCAGGGGCGCGATGGGACGAGAGGTCTCGTCTTCGCTGATCGACTGCAGCGGGGATTCCAGTGCAATTTGCAGCACCTGGTCCATGGTATCGACGAAGTGCATCTTCATGGCACTGCGCAGGTTTTCCGGGACCTCGGCCAGATCTTTTTCGTTGTCCCGCGGCAGGATGACTTCGAAAAGTCCGGCACGATGCGCCGCCAGCAGCTTTTCTTTCAGCCCGCCAATGGGCAGAACTTTGCCCCGCAGGGTGATTTCCCCAGTCATCGCCAAGTCGCGCCGCACCGGAATCTTGCTAAGCGCGCTGGCAATTGCTGTTGCAATCGTAATTCCAGCCGACGGGCCGTCTTTCGGAATCGCTCCCTCCGGCACGTGCACGTGCAGATCAAGGGTGCGATAAAAGTCACGGGTCAGGCCAAGGCGGTGCGCCCGCGATCGAACATACGAAAGAGCGGCTTGCGCCGATTCCTGCATCACGTCGCCCAGCTTGCCGGTCAGCGTGAGTTTGCCCTTGCCATCCACCACCGTGGCTTCGGTGCTGAGGATCGAGCCGCCGACTTCAGTCCATGCCAGACCCGTAACCAATCCGACTTCGCTCTTTTCATGCGCCAGCGTGTCGCGGAACTTGATCACGCCCAGGAAGTCCGTCACATTTTCACCAGTCACGGCGATCGTGTAGTTTTCACCTTCCTTGACCACTTTGCGCGCGACCTTGCGACAGACGTTTCCGATTTCGCGCTCCAGATTGCGCACTCCCGCCTCGCGCGTGTAGGCGCGGATAAGCTTGGTGATGGCGTCATCGGAGAACTTTACGTTCTTCTCCGACAATCCGGCTTGCAGCATCTGCTTCTTCACCAGAAACTGCTTGGCGATCTCCACTTTTTCCTGCTCGGTGTAGCCGTGCAGGCGCAGCACTTCCATGCGATCCTGCAGCGCTGGAGGAATGGTGTGCATCACATTGGCGGTGGCCACAAAGAAAACCTGCGACAGGTCATATTCGACGTCGAGGTAGTGGTCGACAAACATGAAGTTCTGTTCGGGATCGAGCACTTCGAGCAGAGCCGCCGAGGGATCGCCGCGGAAGTCCATCGACATTTTGTCGACTTCGTCCAGCATGAAGACCGGATTCTTCGTGCCCGCCTTCTTCATCATCTGGATGATCTGGCCCGGCAATGCGCCGATATAAGTACGGCGGTGGCCGCGAATTTCAGCCTCATCCCGCACGCCACCGAGCGACATGCGCACGAACTTGCGCCCCGTGGCTTTGGCAATCGACATACCCAGCGAGGTCTTGCCGACGCCGGGAGGCCCAACGAAGCAGAGAATCGAACCCTTCGGGTTTTTGACTAACTGGCGCACCGCGAGAAATTCCAGGATGCGTTCCTTGATCTTTTCCAGGCCGTAATGATCTTCATTGAGAACTTTTTCCGCGCGCGAGATATTGCGGATTTCCTTGGAGCGCTTTTTCCATGGAACCGCGAGCAGCCAATCGAGATAGTTTCGTGAAACCGTGGATTCAGCCGACATGGGCGGCATGGCTTCCAGCTTTTTCAGCTCCTGCAGCGCCTTGTCTTTCACTTCCTTGGGCATGCCCGCGGCTTCGACCTTCTTTTTCAGTTCGTCGAATTCGCTCTTCTCGCCGCGTCCCAGTTCCTTTTGAATGGCCTTGATTTTTTCGTTGAGGTAGTACTCTTTCTGCGCCTTCTCCATCTGCCGCTTCACGCGCGACTGGATGGTGCGATCCACGTTCAGTTTTTCAATTTCGACATCGAGCACGTCGGCGATGCGGTTCAACCGCTCGGAAGGATCGAAAATCTCCAGCAGTTCCTGTTTTTCTTCGATGGAAAGCTGCAGATTGGCGGCAATGATGTCGGTGAGCTTGGCCGGATCTTCCATCCGGACGGCCGAGATCATGGTCTCGTAGTTCAAAGCCTGGCACAGCTTCACATACTGCTCAAACAGGGTGGTCACGCGCTGCATGCCCGCTTCGATCTGGGCATTCATTTCCGTGGGATAACGAGCCACGCGCACGGAAGCCTGCATGTATCCGTCTGCGTCGGTGGCTTGCAGAAGCCGGCCTCGCTCAATGCCTTCGACCAGCACCTTAATGTTGCCGTCGGGCAGCTTGAGGCTCTGGACGATGTTGACGATGGTCCCTACTTGGTAGATTTCATTCGACTTGGGTTCGTCGATCGAGGCATCGTGCTGGGTCGCCAGGAAAATCTTCTTGTCGGCGGCCAACGCCTCTTCCAAAGCGCGTACGCTGGACTCGCGGCCCACTACGAACGGCGTCATCATGTGGGGAAAGATGACCACGTCCCGGATGGGCATCATGGGCAGCTTCTTGCTCTCGAATTTTTCTTTGGATGTAGTCACTCAATCTCCCTGGTTAACGCCCAACAACGTTGCTGAATGACAGTCGTAGCTCGTTTCTCTGCGTCCTACCCTGCACAGTCCAGTCTACTACTCTTTCAGGGCCCTTTGGCTATCCCGCCTTTTCCATCATCGAAAGCGAGGCAGTGTGCTTCTCCACCATCTCCCTGGTAACCTCGAACTCTTTTAGTTTCTTCTGGCTGGGCAAGTTAAACATCAGATCGAGCATCAATTCTTCGAGAATCATGCGCAACCCGCGAGCTCCCACCTTGCGGGCCATCGCCTGGCGGGCAATCGCGCGCAATGCCTCGTCGCTGAACTTCAGCCGCACGTTTTCAAACTCGAACAACCGCTGGTACTGCTTGACGATGGCATTCTTGGGACGGGTGAGAATCTCGATCAGCGCAAATTCGTCAAGATCCTCCAGCATGCCCATGACGGGCAGGCGTCCCACGAATTCCGGGATCAAGCCGAACTTGATCAAATCTTCCGGCTGCATCTCGCTGAGCAACTCGAAGTTGCGTTTGCTGCGCGCGACCACCGCCTCGTCTTTCTCCGCCTCCTCGGTGGCCCGGAAGCCCAGCGACTTCTTCCCCACCCGGCGGCCAATGATCTTTTCCAGGCCAACAAACGCCCCTCCGCAGATGAACAGGATGTTGGTCGTGTCCACCGGCGTGAATTCTTGATGAGGATGCTTGCGGCCCCCTTGGGGCGGAACATTCGCGATCGTTCCTTCCAGAATCTTTAGCAGAGCTTGTTGCACGCCCTCGCCGGAAACATCACGCGTAATCGAGGGATTCTCGTCCTTACGCCCGATCTTGTCGATCTCATCGATGTAGATGATGCCGGTCTGGGCGCGGCTCACGTCTCCCTCCGCTGCCTGCAGCAATTTGAGGATGATGTTCTCCACATCCTCACCCACATAACCGGCCTCGGTAAGGGTTGTGGCATCGACGATGGCGAAGGGCACATCCAGCATGCGGGCCAGCGTTTGTGCCAGCAGCGTCTTGCCGGTTCCGGTGGGACCAATGAGCAGGATGTTGGACTTGCTAAGTTCGATCCCGTCTCCCGCCGTCTTCTGGCGGTTCATGAAGATGCGCTTGTAGTGGTTGTAGACAGCAACCGCCAGTTTTTTCTTGGTCTGCTCCTGCCCGATGACGTACTCGTCGAGGAAGGTCTTGACCTCCTGCGGCTTGGGCAGTTGATTGGGTGTGGTGGCCGGTGGGGTCGCGGTGCGGTCATCTTCCAGGATGGAATTGCAGACCGCTACACACTCATCGCAAATATAGGCGCGGGGATAATCGCTGGGCGATGAGATCAGTTTCGCTACGGCATCCTGCGACTTATGGCAGAACGAACAGCGTAGAATCTCATCGGAGCCTGACTTATTTTTCACTCGGCTCTACTCCTTCATATTCTTGGTATGAGCTGGGCCCCGCCTATTTCGACCCTTCTATCTTGCTTTCGCACCTGAGTCCCAGAGTGCAGAGTCGAGCGCGAAGGCCGATCATACCGCTTTTGCGGTCTTATAGATGATATCGTCTATGATTCCGTATTCCTTAGCCTGCTGCGCGTTCATGATGAAGTCGCGCTCCACGTCCTTTTCCACCTTGTCCAGCTTTTGACCGCTGTGCTTGGAGAGTAACTGGTTTGTAATCTCGCGCATGCGCAGGATTTCGCGAGCGTGGATGTCGATGTCGGTGGCCTGCCCGGACAACCCCCCCATCGACGGTTGGTGAATCAAGATACGAGAATTAGGCAGCGCTAACCTCTTCTTCGGCTCACCGGCGGCCAACAGCAATGCCGCCATGGAGGCCGCCTGGCCTACGCACAGCGTCATGACATCGTTCTTTACATACTGCATGGTGTCGTAGATCGCCATACCCGCCGTGATCGAGCCACCCGGCGAGTTGACATAAAGCTGGATGTCTTTCTCAGGATCTTCCTGAGCGAGAAACAACATCTGGGCGATCACCAGATTGGCAATGTTGTCGTCAATCGGTGTTCCGATGAAAATAATGTTGTCGCGGAGCAGACGGGAATAGATATCGTAGGCGCGTTCGCCCCGCCCGGTCTGTTCAATGACCATCGGTACCAACATCATTTGCGGATCATTTGGTTTCATTTTTTACCGGACCTGTCACCGGACCTGCCACACTCCGCCCCGAAGGAACGGTTTCGTTTCTCGGGGAGGGTCGAAAGTGTCCGCGTCTTTCTCTGGTAACCTACGCGGACTGGTGATAAAGAAAATCGAGGGTCTTTTCGCTGCGGATTCTCATCCGGATTCTATCCAGGCCCCCATCCTCTGTCAAACGAGCGCGCACCGCTTCTGACGTCTGTTTTGACTGTTTCGCCAGAGCTTCCAGCTCCCGGTTCACTTCGTCGTCGCTGACTTCGATTTTCTCTAACTCCGCGATGCGCTCGAGCAGCAACGAGGACTTCACATCGTTCACGGCCTGGTCCCGCTGACCGGCCCGGAGCCGGGGCAGGTCCATTTTCTTCAAGTCTTCCATCTTCATGCCCTGCGCGGCGAGCGCTCGCAGACCACGTTCCAAGCGCAGATCGATCTGGCGGTCGACTAAGGACTCCGGCACTTCAAAATCGTTGCGCTTCACCAGTTCCGCGACCAGCTTGTCTTTTGCCTCCCGCTCGGCGTTGTGCCGGCGTTCCATTTCCATGTTTTCGCGCATCTGTTTCCGTACCTGATCCAGGCTGGTGAACTCACCTAACTCTTTGGCGAAATCATCATTCAGCTCAGGAACGCTTTTCTGCTTGATGCCGTTCACCTTCACCGTATAGACGAAAGTCTTGCCGGCCAGTCGCTTGTCGGAAGAGTCTTCCGGATAACTCACATCGAAGGTCCGTTCCTCTCCAGCGGAGGCGCCGGTGAGATTCTGCGAAAACTCCGGCACGGTATTCTTGCCCCCGATCTCGACCAGCACCTCATCCATGTGCACAGGATTGGCGCCGGCCGCTTCCACGTCTTTGCCATCCTTCGGTTTTCCGTCCATCGAAGCCTGAGCGAAATCGCCTTCCGCGAGTGCGCGTCCTTCGACGGTGCTATAGGTGGCGTGCTGCTCACGCACGCTGGTGAGAGCTTGCTCGACCTCCTCGTCGGTGACGGTGATCTCCGGTTTGTCGGCGCGGAGTTCCTGGTAGCCTTCGACCCGGACTTCGGGCAAGACCTCGAAACTGGCCTTGAAGCGCAGCGGCTCACCATCGTGCATGTGAAGATCGGTGATGCGGGGCTGTGAAACCGGCATCAGACCCTGTTTCTCGGCTTCCTTGCGGAAGTGGCGTGGCGCCAAGGCTTCGATCACATCATTCTTGAGGCCATCGCCGAAGCGCTGGCGAATAATGGAGGCCGGTACGTGTCCGGTGCGAAAGCCCGGCAGCCGCGCACTCTTCTGGTAGCGCTGAATCTGGAGCTCGGTTTCGCGCGCAACCTCGGCGGCCGGGACCTCGACCGAGATTTCCCGCTTGATATCTTTGTTGTT
>JBEKRE010000069.1:0-22433 GCA_049519055.1 Candidatus Sulfotelmatobacter sp.
GACCCGCTTTGGCCTCGGCCGCTGTGCCTGCAAGACCACACGTCTCACACCGAGAAGAACCAGTTCACGAATCGAAGAACCAGTTCCCGCCGCCTGTTCCTTTAATTTCCGGTAAAGGGGCGTCGGAATGTCCACCGTCGTCCGAATCGATTCTTGCTTCATAAACATGATTATTTCATATGTGCCATAAATATGGAAGATTCCATTTTTTCGCCTAAGGAGTGGCAAACTGCCGAGATACCGTCTTCCCTCAATCCTAATAGTATTGATCAAGTCGAGGATCACGAAATGGCAGGATGGAACAAAAAGGCGAACAAAAAGTTACCGGCAGGTTTACCGACAGTTGGGCTTGCCTGCAGTGACTATCAGCCACTTACAGCGCCGGGGGGCACCTCTAAGTACTTGCAATCACTGTTAATTTGACCCTGGAAAGGCTGGCGTCTGAGGTTCACCTGTGCCCCTAGCCAATATGTAAGAGCTGTCGAGCAAAATAGATTCATCGAGACTTAGGCTTTCGAGAGCGGTCTTTTCGAGCATCAGGCTTCGTCTGTATGCTCCTTTCACTCCTCGGCATATGCTTTGTAGCTGTCGCCCCATGTGGACTGCCGGGGCTGTCGCCCAACGGCAAATTCCTTTGAGGAGGGGCGAGGATCTGCTCAATTCGTTTCATGAACGCCCGCACGAATTCGCTCGCAAGTTTGGATCGATTTTCGGCTCGGGATGCCAGGTAAAGCTCGATTCGAAGCTCTTTATCGACGAGAGGGCGTACGGTTACACCGGGGCTTTTGGTTCGCGGTGCGCTGGCCATCGTTAGAAATGCGATGCCCAAATTTTCCGCAACCAATTGAAAAGCTTCGTCGGCCGACAACACATTCTGATTATTCCTATAAATGACACCGTCCTCTGCGGCGCGCCGAGCAATCATATCGTGCAGTATCGGATGGACCTTACGATCAAAAATGATCCAGGTGCAGCCGCGCAAGTCTTCTAGCGTAAGCGTCTCTTTCGCCACCAGTGGATGATCGTCAGGAGTGGCAATGTAGAAGGGAGCCTCCGTAATCCTCGCCGCAAATAATCTACGAGTTAGAAGGAGAAAACCGTGGGAAGAAAGCAGACTGCCGCGAAAACTGCTGACCACATCAACGCCCAACCCCGTTTCCACCAACGTGCGCGCGAAATTCAACCGTACGGAACTGTGAACCATGCTCTCCCACTCGAACTCGAAGAGCCGGTGCGCCTGGAGATGACCGAACAGTTAAACCAACTGCTCGCGGATACGATGACACTTCTCGATCTTTACAAGAAATCCCATTGGCAGGTCGCTGGTCCCACTTTTTATCAACTCCATTTGTTGTTCGACAAACACTACGACGAGCAAGTTGAACTCGTCGACTCAATCGCTGAGGGAATTCAGTTGCTCGGAGGCGTCAGTTTGGCTATGGCTGCAGATGTGGCAGAGATCACACAGATCGAGCGTCCCCCTCGCGGTCGCAAAGAAGTTCCGGTCCAGTTGTCACGACTGCTCGATGCTCACCAAATTATCATTGGCGAAGTTCGAAAGCTGGCGCGCCGGGCATCCGCCATTGGGGATGACGGTACGAATGACCTCGTTGTCAGCGAAGTGCTGCGCCGAAATGAGCTTCAGGTTGTGGTTGTTGAGTGAGCACCTGGTTGACGTTCCCTTGGTCAGGGCAATAGAACCTTCAGCGACGACCGACGCGGCATGAATGGCTTCTGGTGAATTCTTGGGCTGAACATCTGCGTCAGCATGAGCGGCATACAGGCCGACCCTAAACTGGATGGGCAAATTACAGCTATCTTTCCGGCGAGCCGACAGTCATCATTTGATCGACACCTACGCAACAGAAATGTGGAAGCGGGCGCTTCTGCAAAAAGGCGAACGCCACTGCCCTTCGGCAGTGGCGTTCATGGTTGCGGGGGGGCGGATTTGAACCGCCGACCTTTGGGTTATGCGATCTGACTCACCTTTCGATGAGAGTCGGACTGTACCTTCATCCCCGAGGGATGCTCGCCATCCAGTCTCTACGCCTTCCCTCACCATTCCCGGGGGCTTGGTTCGGTATTGCCTTATCGCTCGCGCGACGTAGGTTCCACCGACTTTGACGAGTGATCTCCCGGTGCATTGCTGCGCCGGGCGCCCAATTTGCAAAAGCTCCCTAATAATTTTAGGATGCCCAGGAAACTCCAAGGAATCCTTATGAGCATTAGGTTATGAGCCCACAGGGAATTGGAATTTCAACAACTTACAGGACGCGGGTGGCCCTCGAAAAGCCTTGTAAGAAGCGTTGAGGAATCGTTATTGGACAGCTAACGGACAGCGAAAGATCGCACCGTGAGCCTTGAAGCTTTTGAAATCCGCTGCGCTTTCCATCGCGCGCGGCGGCTCAGCAGGAGCCATCCGTACTGCCCGTTCTTCATGTCCGGAACGATAAGTCCCTGCGCCGTTGATCGCAGCTCTTCAGGCGCCAGCGCCAGCAGCATCTTCACGTTTGGGGTCATTCTCGGCAACTCATACGTGCGCACTCCCTGCAGATCGAGAATTGTTTTAGCGTTCGTCTACGAGCGAAGCTTTCGGCACCGCCGGCAAGGGCTCGCCCGCCAGTCGTTTTTTCACCAGCCCGGCGAGGAAGTCCGCGAAGGGCGCGATATCCTCGCCGACACTCGCTTTTTCGAGAGCGTTCACGTAGGCGTTGCGGTCGGTTACCGGAATGACCGTCCACGGGTATCCGCCCGACGCCATCATCGTATTCATCAAGAAGCGCCCGACGCGGCCGTTGCCATCCATATATGGATGGATGTAGACGAAGATAAAGTGCCCGAGCACCACGCGGACAGCCGGATGTGGCTCTTCGCGCAAGAGGTCGAAGAACGCCGGCATGGCGTCCCTCACCGCGTCCCGGTTCAGCGGCACATGCATCGACTTGCGGATATAGACCTGGCCGTTGCGATAGCCCGCGAGATCGGCGGGCTTCAGCAGGCCGACGGTGACGCTCGGCGCGAACAGCTCTCGATACCACGTTCCGTGGTCCGCGTCCGCGACCTCACCCGGATTTTCCCCCTTCAGAATTTTGCCGAGGCTTTTCTGCACAGCCTGAAAGGCCTGCCAGTAGCCACGCGCCGCCATGGCGTTCCGCCGTTCGCGGTCGCCTTCGTCGGCTTCCGGATTCCATGTGCCGCTGCGGACGCGCTCGATGAGAGCGGGCGCGACGCGGTAGCCCTCGATCGACAGCGAATGATAGGCGTCCGTGACATAGGCATCGTTGACGCGCTTCAGGTACGCGTCGATATTGCGCGGCGGGCCCGGCGCTTTCGGGAAGCGTTCGATGACCGGCTCGCGCATCTTCTGCCAGAGCAGCCGCAGCCTGTTTACGTAAGGAGAGGTTTCGCGGGCTCCGATGACCAGGGAGGGCTTGTCCGTGAAGGGATCATTCTCCCGCACGGCGTAGCCGGCCGCCGTCATCGTTTTCACGATATCGTCCGCGATGCGGTCGTGTCCGATGTTTCGGAAGGCCCCGGCCAAGCGTCCGGCGATCACGCTGTGACCGCCCTCAAGGAGTCGGGCGAGAGGGCCGGAGGCGTCCCGTATCATCGGCAACACCGCGCGAACATCCGTCGCGTTGTTCGAAAAATAATTGGGCGAGCATGCGATCAGTGCCGATTCCACCGAGAACAGCCGCAGGCCCTCCTCTTCCTTCCGGTCCGCCACGGACGGCAGCGCGATGCGAAGCTCCAGCAGGGACGTGCCATGCGGGAGTTTGGTGACCTTGTTGCCCGCGCGCGGCGACCGCGCCGCGAGCTGGCCGGGCACGGTCCAGTTGCCGGCATACAGCGAGAGCGATTGTTCCGGTGAAAGGCACCACCGCGCGCCGAAACGCGCTTCCAGATACGCGGCGCAGAAGCGCCAGAAGGACGCGTACCAGGCCGTGCTCTCGCCCTTTGCTTCGTCGGGGCGGATCGGGATGTACCAGCCTTTGATGACCTCCTGCAGGAAGCCGTTGCGCAGGAGGCGCTCCCGGTGCGTGCGTGACAGGTCGCGCGCCCGGATCGCCCCGGCCCCTTCCGCAGTCTGGAGGTTCCGCAGGATTTCGAGGGACTGCGCTAGTTTTTCAGGGGGTATGGCCGTGGCCGGGTTCCTTCATGCTTCGTATTTCCATTATCCAATTGCGTTGCGCCTTATTTATACTATTGTGCTGTACGTGTATTATCCTATTGTGTTGTACCATTTTTATCTTATTATGTCGAGACAAGACCTGGTTCCGCCCGCTCAGCTGTCTCGAAAACCCGGGCGACAGCGTCAGGGTGGGAGATGTAGACCAAATGGCTGGCCTTGACCTCGCTCACTTTTACCCTTGAGCGCTTGTACATCCAACGTGCCAGCGTTGGCTGGCAATCTTCTGGCCGGGCTACACTGGAAGAGGCAGCGTGCCGCGAGTTGCTCCTCCAAAATGATCTCTTTCTCAAACATCAATAGGCAGTATGGCAAGCAGTTGCTCTTCGTTGATGCTTCGTTTCAGTTGCATTCCGGCGAAAAAGTCGGACTGGTCGGTCCCAACGGGGCGGGCAAGACAACGCTATTCCGTATGGTGGTCGGCGAGGAAACTCCCGACAAGGGCGCGGTCTCATTCCTCAAGACTATGAGCCCGTCGCCGCCGCGGCCATTGGATACCCCGGCAACTCGGAAGAGCTTCCCGAGAAATTACGCAAGAGAGAGGCGAGCCCGCGTAAGCGAAAAGCCCTGACCAGCTTCGTCTTCGAGGGCAGTTGGGGACATTCGGTTGACTGGACTCGGACAGCGCAGGACTGAGCAGGAACCAGATCAAAAGAACAGGACCACAAATCCTGCCACCAGCAAGGCGATTGCCCACAGTAGGTCGAAATTGAGCCAGGTGTGCCGCAATAGCCGTAAGCCCACCTTTTCATAGGCTTCGAAAAACACGATCGCGAGGATTCCAGCCACGGCCAACATGCTTGCCGTGTGTACCAGCACTGCAAGTCCAATTGCTGATGCGCTCAACGAAGAGGGGACTACAGACATTCCTCCCGCCATGCTGTGCGTCATCCCAGACATCGGTTGTGCCATCAGAACCGGCAGGAGCATCAAACCCGCACCATGGGCAGACGCCATGAGGAAGGACCAAACCAATAGATCCTTCCCTCCGACTCTCATACCAGCACCCCGCGGATGAGTCGCCCGGAAGAGTCGGTAGACACCAAGCGTGAAAAGAATTAAAGCGACGCCCCATTTCAAAATATTCACGGGGAGAAAATGTTGGATGAAGCGCAGTGCAAGAATCGCCGCTGTGATAGCGGCGGCGTGTCCGAGTGCAATCGGGAGGAGGGCGCCGATGACCGCTGAACGGCGCTTTTCCTGCAGTCCAAGAGCAAGCGCAAACAGCCAGCCCATGGCCGGATTCAGCCCGTGGTAGGCTCCGAGAAGCGCCAGAGCAACCCAGGGCCAGTTGTGATTCATGGGTAGCAGTAGAAGTCGGACGAAGCATCGCCACCCTGCAGCTTTACCTGATGCGGGCGGAGATCGCCGAACTCGGCAAATAGCTTGCGATCGAGCTGCATGCCGCCATCCTGTGCTACATCGAGCTTAACCATCCAGCCCCGGATGCCGTCAGGATAGAACTGCTTGTCCCAGGCTGCGTACAACGAATTCGTGAAATAGACGCGGCGTCCGTCGCGGCTGATTTCCACCATTTGCGGCCCGCCGTTCAACGGCTCGCCCGGCTTGGCAGGATGAGAGGCGCGACGTACGATCCCGCCAACGTGGACCGAGCCAATCAGCTTGGGATTAAACGGATCGGAGACATCGTACTGGCGCATCTCTCCCGTACCCCAGCAGGAAGCGTACAGAAAGCGATCGTCCACAGAAAGATTGATATCTGTAAGCAGTGGGGGCACAGCTTTGAAGCCCTGCAACAGCGGAGGCAGCTGGTTCGGTTCCGCGGGCTCAGCAGGAATCTCGATGACTTTCTTTACCTCAAACTTCCCGTTCGACCCTCCGTTCGATGCTCCCTTAGGCCGATGCCACAACCAGATGGAACTGGAAAGATCCTTCAGCGACGTAACTACACCTACAAAACCGTAAGCCTTCGTCGGATCGTGCGCCGCGCGCAGCTCAAGCACCATCTGCTGTTCCGCGCCCAAGTCCAAGCTTTGAAGATGGCGGCGTTTGCGGAGATCCCATATATGGAGGCTGTGCCCGTACTTGCCGCCCAGCAATAGTTCAGGATTCACTCCGTTCTCGACCATGTTCGGTGTGCCCCACTCGCTGGTGACAGCGATATCGTAGCCCAGGTGCCACGCGAAATCGTAGCCAAAGTATTGCGGACCGCGATCGACTTCCCATCGACCGAGGGGCTCGAAGTTGTAGTGATCCAAGGCGAAGATTCCTCCAGGACCATCGCCGCTCGGCGAGCCAAGAGCGCTAAGGTAGATGCCGTCGGGCCCGCAGTGAATTGTGTGAGGACGGCTGTAACCGGTCCTTTCCTCTACGTCCTTTGGCTCAATCACTTTTACAATCTTCGGCTGCTTGGGATTGTCCTTGGTATCGATCACATGGATGCGTGACGAGCGCAGACCGGGAACAATCAGATAACGCCGTTCGACATGCGGGTGCGGAGCATAGGGACACAAGGCGGAACTGCACGCGTTCCAGCCGAAATGATGAAGTTCATCTCCCACGTTCGGCATATCTACGCGGCCCACGATCTGAGCGTATTTGTTGGACCCGCGGTCTACATCCACGACAACCAGAGCGTCAGGATGACTGCCACCATTGGCATTCAAAGCGGCCACGTACGCCAGCTTTTCTGCCGGCGCCTGCATGGCAAGCTTGGGGGAGGGATAGAACGTTGGATCAGTCTTCCACAGCATGAGATGACCTCCTCGCTACAATCTGCATAGCCCATGAACGTACTAGAGTATATGTCGACCGCCCGCTTGGCAGCCAACAGTGAAGCCCACCTGCTAAACGACCCGGTTACACCAGGTAGTACAGAGGCCGCTGGTCGGTTCCTGCGAACTCTGCCTGCATGCAATGGTCGCAGGGATTGTCTTCCAAGAGCTCGTAAACATGGCGAACGGCTTTGAGAGTGGCAGAAAACTTTTCCGCTTCTTCCGGAAAGACACGGTCGGCAGGCAGCCAATCATGAAAGCGCAGATTTGCCATAGCCTTAGCTAACGCTGGCCGAACACCACAAAGCAGAACGGTTACTCCGCGTGCTTCCATGCCATGCAGGAAATGATCAAAGCGTTCGAGCGAAACCATGTCGGGATTGCGGGTGCGCTTAAGACGTAACACGACGAAGCGAATGTCTTCGTCCTCGGTGCGGCGCTTCAAATGATCAAAGCAACGGTCGAGCTCCGGGGCTGCGCCAAAGAACAATTCGCCTTCCAAATCGTAGAGCACCATAGCGGTGCAAGGCCGGTCCTCCGGAAGGCGTTCCCGGACCACTCGGTCGCTGCTCACAACCAACTCGGTCCAACGCAACAGCGCGGCGCGAGGAACAAACATCAGAATCGATAAAGCCACTCCAATCAGGATGGAAAATTCAACGCTGATGAAGATCGCAGAGAAGGCAGTAACCAAAACTAAGGCGGCATCGTAGCGCGAGGCCCGCATGGCATAACTCAATCGTTTCCAATCGACCAAGCGGACGGCTGTGACCAGGAGCAGTCCCGCCAGAGCGGCTTTGGGAATGTATCGGGCGAAGGGCGCGAGTGCAACTACGACGAGTGCGACCGTTCCCGCCGCGAAGACTCCAGAAACGCGGCTCACGGCCCCGGCTTGAAAGTTAATGGCAGAGCGCGTCAACGAGCCGGAACCCGGCAAGCATTGGAAAAATCCCCCGGTAAGATTGGCCAGACCCTCAGCCAGACACTGTCGGTTGTAGTCGAGCGACTGGCGCGTCGTGTTGGCAATCGATTTTGCGATCGCCAACGCCTCTAGGAGTCCGAGAAAAGCAATGGCCAACGCGCTTCCCGACATTTCCTTCACCCACCAGAACTGAATCCGGGGGATATGCGGCATCGGAAGATTGCGCGGGACGCTACCAACAACAGAGATAACGGTTGTTCCATCAAGCGCCGGCTTGGACCAGCCGAAGGCGGCGGCCAGAAGTGCCGCAACAATCAGCGCCATCAGCATGTCAAATTGCGGCAGGCGATATTTACGCGCCAAGTGCCTGAGCAGGATGACGAGAACGATGGTTCCCACCCCGATGCCGAGGGCCCTTGGATTCACGTAGCCGCTGCTAAGTGTCAGCCAAATGCGGTAAAGCACATGCTGCTGCCCGGTTCCACGATCGCGCAAGCCAGTCAGATTGCCCAGTTGGGTTAGTCCCACCAAAGTGCCCGCCCCAGCCATGAAACCGATCACGACGGACTCCGAGATGTAGCGTGTTAAGTCTCCGAGTTTGAATATCGCGATCAGGATCTGGATACAGCCGATCATGATCCCCAACAGGAACATGGCCTGGTAAGCTTCGAGCCGCGCGTCGTGATTGAAGAACCCGAGGGCGCTGAAAACCACGAGCGAAATCGCGTTCGTGGGGCCGTTGATCAGATGCGAGGACGAACCGAAGATCGAGGCCACGAGCGTGACCACAATGGCGGAATACAGCCCAAACCGCGGGTCGACACCCGCGATGAGAGCGTAAGCCATGGCTTGTGGCAACGAGATCGCCGCGACGGTCACTCCGGCGAGCAAATCGTTGCGTGTATTTCCCCAGGAGTAGTTAAACTTCATTCCGATTTACCCCGCCCGTTGTGCGATTACGACACATTCGGTCCGTAGGCCGATAGCCTTCTGGCTGACCGCATTAGTCCACGGAATGAGTGCCAGGGGGAGGGAACAGATCAAATTCGCGCAGTAATCAGGCAGCCTTCCCGATTGCGCTAGCGCCTTCCACTTCAATCAGTTTTCCGGAACGAACGTCATAGACGAATCCGTACACTGGAATCGACTTCGGCACCAAGGGGTGGTAGCGAATGCGCTCTACATCGTCGATGACAGCCTGCCTTTGGTCTCGGATGGTCAGCCACTCGATATACTCGCCGGCTTTGGACCCCGGACCATGGCCTACATCATGAAAGCCGTTAGGTGTTAACTCGGCGGTCTCCAGACTCGAAGCCAGCAACCCACGCATGACTTCATTCGTGAAGAACTCCATCCCGCAGTCGGTGTGGTGGATGACAAAGAATTCACGTGTGCCGAGCAGTTTGTAGCTGATTACAAGTGACCTGATGGCATCGTCACTGGCCCGTCCACCCGCATTGCGGATCACGTGCGCGTCCCCTTCGGCCAGGCCGGCATATTTGGCAGGATCGAGCCGGGCATCCATGCAGGTGAGAACTGCAAAGCGGCGGGCTGGCGGCAGAGCCAGTTTGCTCTTGTCTCCGAAATTAGAGGCGTAGGACCTGTTCGAGGCAAGTATTTCCGAAAGGATCTGACTCATTTGAAATCTCCCCAGTTGATCAACTTGGCTAACGGCTCACTGCAAGACCATTCTCACGACTGCAACACAACTGTTTCGTCTTAGATAAATAGACGGGTTGCGGTCCCGAATCTCGTTTGAAGCTGTGACGGCTTCCTCTTCTTCGCCCGAATCGACTGCTTCGAGAGCCCTTTCCTCCGGCTGAGACGAAAACCGGTGGAACCACAGCAAAATGAACAAGGTGGCTAAGATCCACCACAGAAACCAGGTCTTCTGAAGGAAAACGATCACGGAACTCCTCCACAGTCTCCCGCTGACCACCACGAAAGTGTCATTTCAGCCGAGCCTTCGCAGTATACTATATAGTCGATGGAACTACTAGACATAGGAGATTAGCGCCATGATACGCGTGTTATCTGCGGTGGTGTTCCTGATGCTCGGCGTTGTCGGTAATTCGTCAGAGGCGCCGACGACTACAGTCAAGCCGCCGGAAGTCACGGTTCTCCAGAACAGTCCGGGTCAAGCCGATGGGCTCATCTTTATCGCGCCCAAAGGCGCAGGCATCGGCGGTGGCCCCCAGCCGGGCCCGGTAGGGCCTGAAATCGTGGACAGCAGTGGCCGCGTCATCTGGTTCTCCGAAGTGACAAACGGTCAAGTCGCAGCCGACTTCCGCGTTCAGTCCTATCGTGGCAAGCCGGTGCTGACGTGGGCACAACAGAGCAACTTCGGGAAACTCGCGGGGGGTACGTCGGTGAACTACATCCTCGACGACACCTATCACATCATCGCCACTGTGCGTGCCGGCAACGGACTCAACGCGGATGCCCATGATTTCCTACTCACGCCCCAAGGCACAGCCCTTATTACCATCTACGACGTTGTGACGGCCGACCTGTCCTCGGTTGGTGGATCGAAGAACGCCCAGGTGTGGGAGGGATCGATCCAGGAAATCGATGTCGCAACCGGCAAAGTAATCTTTGAATGGCACAGCCTGGACAAAGTTGGATTCGACGAGAGCTATTGGCCACTGCCAGACTCGTCGACAGCAGCCTGGGACTATATCCACATCAACGGCATCGCACTCGACGACGACGGCAACTTGCTGCTCTCGGCGCGTCACACCTCGACCGTCTACAAGCTCGACCGCCACACCGGCGCAGTGATCTGGCGACTGGGAGGCAAGAAAAGCGATTTCCGGTTCGGACCGGGAGCCAGCTTCTTTTTTCAGCATGACCCTGTGGTGGCAGGGCCCAATACCCTGCACATATTCGACAACGAAGTGAATCCCAAGCCGGTCATGACGTGGTCGCGCGTCATCTGGCTGAAACTCGATTTGTTGGCAAAGACTGCTACGCTCATCCGCTCCCTCGATCACCCCGATCATCTTTCAGTGCTCTCGCAAGGCAGCGCCCAACCGCTGGAAAATGGCAATACGTTCGTGGGATGGGGTGAGCCGGGCCGCTTCTCGGAGTTCGACTCCAATGGACGAATAATTTTCGACGCTACTCTACCGAAGGGCTACGACACGTACCGAGCCTACCGTTTCCGTTGGCCGCCTGATCGAAGATGACGCGTTTCATAGGCGCTGCCTTGGTTGCAGTCATTGAAGAGAAGGGCAAGATGTTTTCTCCTGAAAGGAAATAGTTTTCCCCTGGCCTCAGTGCTCTTGGAGGCGGTTCAGGTTAAGTCCTTGAATCGCTGAAGCTTCCGATAGGCTCCTAACTTGCAAGTCTAGTATTGACATAGAGATAGTGTTGGTGAGGTTGTTGCGATGCTCACGAATCAAACTGACCGAGATCAGAAAGTGTCCCAGCTCACCGTCGCAATCGTCGGAGGGGGATTCACAGGAACGACGCTCGCGGCTCAGCTATTGCGCGCCTCAGGCGGCAGCGTCTCTGTAGTACTCATAGAGCGGGGCGCGCGCTTTGGCCGCGGCGTAGCGTACAGCACTGAATGTACGGAGCATTTGTTGAATGTCCGGGCGAGGAACATGAGCGCCTATCCAGACGATCCGGAACACTTTCTTAAGTGGGCGCGTCTGAACCACGCCCCCGGCGCTTCTCCTGACGATTATCTTCCGCGACCGTTGTACGGTCAGTACGTTGCATCCGTGCTGCAGCAAGAGATCGAACGTTACCCCGGCCAGGTCGAACACGTGCAAGACGAAGCCGTCTCGATCGTTCGTATTGGCGAGACCGCAGAGATCAGTCTTCGCGGCGGCCGCACTCTGTTCGCTGACAAGGTGGTGATCGCACTCGGGAACTTTCCACCGGGCGATCCCCGACTCCCGGGAAGAACGCCACACAGTCAGCGTTACGTTTCGAATCCATGGAAGTCTAGCGAGCTGGGCAATGTCGCTCAGCACGAGAGTGTTCTGTTGGTTGGTTCCGGCCTTACCAGCGTGGATGTCGCGATCACCCTGCGTGAGCGTGGATTCCGCGGGACCATTCACGTCCTCTCCCGCCGCGGCCTATTACCGCAGACTCACAAAGCGACTGCTCCTTGGCCGCCATTCTGGGATGACCAATCTCCCAGAACTGTTCGCGGGCTCTTACGTTTGATTCGCACGCAAGTGGAAGCCGCGAAAAAAGCAGGCAGCGGCTGGCGCGCTGTGATCGACTCCCTTCGACCCTTCACGCAAGAGATCTGGCGTTCTCTCTCGTTGAGGGAGCGACGCCGTTTCCTGTGCCACGTGCGCCCCTACTGGGATGCGCATCGTCACCGGATCGCGCCCGCGATCGGTGCTCGGATAGCTTCGCAAATTCAGGTTGGCCAGATCGAAATCCATGCCGGCCGCATCAAGGCATACGCCGAAGACCTCGATGGAGTCGACGTGACTTACCGCGACCGCCAGTCCGGGCAACTTGAGCGGCTACGCGTAGACCGCGTAATGAACTGCACCGGTCCCGAAAGTGACTGCCGCAAGGTGGACGATCGTTTGCTGACAGATCTCATGCGACAGAAACTGGCTCGACCGGACCCGTTGTTCCTGGGACTGGATGTCTCTTCGAACGGCGCCTTGATTGACGCTAACGGCGCAGCTTCGAAGCTTCTTTATGCCATCGGCCCAGTTCGCAAAGGCAGCTTGTGGGAGACCATCGCGGTTCCGGAACTTCGAGTCCAAGTATCCGGGCTGTCAAGGCTCTTGCTTACCGTTCGCAAGTCTGAACAGCCCAAGCCTGAAGAATATCCTCAACCTCCGCGGCTAGAACCGATTGCTGCGCTCCCTCGGCAGCGAAAGGGAAGAGGTATCTACTTCGAGCAGTTTTACCTGGGCTGTTTGGCCCACGCTTCTTACTTGCTGGCGTCAGAAGGAGAAGCGGTCGTGGTCGATCCTCAGCGGGATGTGGACATGTACCTGAAGGCCGCCGAGCAGCACGGACTCAGAATCCGCCACATCTTTGAGACCCACTTGCATGCCGACTTCGTTTCAGGACACCAGGAACTGGCCGCACGCACTGGAGCCAAGATCTACATCGGTCCCAACGGCCGTGCTACGGTTCCCCACTCAGAGGTGCACGACGGTTTCGAGTTGCGCGTGGGAAACATGCGAATCAAAGTTCTGGAGACGCCTGGGCACACCCCGGAGAGCATTTGTCTGGTAGTCACGGATGAAGAAATATCTCCTAATCCCTTGGCAGTTTTAACGGGCGACACACTGTTTCTTGGAGATGTGGGGCGCCCCGACCTGTCGAAAACACATACGCCGGAAGTACTGGCCAGCATGCTCTACGACAGCCTTCATAACAAACTGCTCAAGCTCGCAGAAGATGTCATCGTTTATCCTGCGCACGGAGCCGGTTCGCTGTGCGGACGCAATATGCGCGCGGAACGTTCTTCTACCATTGGCACGGAGCGGCTTACCAACTATGCTCTGCAGATTAAGAACAAAGAAGAGTTCATCCAGCAACTGACCACCAACTTGCCGCCCCGTCCCGAATACTTTCCTCAGGACGCACAGATCAACCGAACAGGCGCGCCAGCGTTGGCCGAACTGGCCACACTTTCCCCAGTTTCCGCGGAAGAGCTGTGGTCCTCGCCGGATGATGGAGTGATTGTGTTGGACGTCCGCCCGGGCGACCAGTTTGCCGCCGGGCATGTACCCGGCTCGATCAACATTCCACTCTCGGGACAATTTGCTTCCTGGGCAGGCATCCTGCTGGGGTTATCCTCTCGGCCGTTGCTGGTCGCAACATCGCCGGAGCAACTGTTTGAAGCGCGGATGCGTCTGGCTAGAGTCGGCATTGATGACGCACGCGGATACCTGCAAGGCGGGATCGAGGGCTGGGTTCGAGCAGGGTTGGACCTGGCCGAGCTTCCGCAAACCACAGTGCGACAATTGAATGAACATTTTGGCGCGGATAAGCCTCATTTGCTGGACGTGCGTCGGAAGCCAGAATGGGAAACAGGGCACATTGAAGGAGCGGCTTGGTGGCCGTTGGAGGACTTCAGAACATCCCTCCCGCAGGTGGATCGCAACGCGCCGATTGCCGTCCTTTGTAAGGGCGGCTACCGGAGCATGATTGCTTGCAGCTGGTTGCGGCGAGAGGGCTTCCGCAACGTCACGAATGTAATCGGCGGGTTCGACGCCTGGGAAGAGGCACGACTGCCATCCGTGACCGAAGTGCCCATCGCCGTTTAGCTCGTTCCAGAAACATCAATACTGTGGAAATCAAATCAGAGGGTTCCCTGCGATTTCGTGGGATAATCGCGGCATCATGGAAACCTCAAGTCTTGATCTCCTGTACTTGGAGAGGGATCCATCTACTAAGCAGCCCTCTGCCTGTATCTCCGTGAAACCAAACTCTCGTCACGATTACGGGGGCATCGGGGCTGATAAGCTGATTACGGCCCCGTGCTTGAGTTTCATCGCACTGGATGCCGAAATCAGAAGGCTCCACGCGGAGCTCGATGAAATCCGCTCCCGCGCGAAGAAGAAGTTCTATAGAGCGCAAGCTTCGACAGCGGGCGCGTGAGCGTGCACTTCCAAACCACGCCCACCCGGCTTGAGCAGTCGATCCTGACTTTTCCCTCGCCCCTAGATTTCCCACAATGGCGATGGGTTAACTTGACATTAGCCCCCGGAAGCGTTACATCTCATCAGGAATTCTCCACGCAACGAGATAGTGTGTCTGATTTTCTTACGTTTCGCACGGAGAGGCAGATCAAGTCCAAGAACGTCGTGATGCGAGCCACAGACAATCCCGTCGGTAGCACCTACCGTTTCCACGTGAAGGACGTTGCCTCTGCCCAACCGCACACCGAAATCTCTGTGTATCGTATTCGTCAAGCATTCCCCTTTTGCGACTGAGGAGCTAATCCATGCCTGAGAAAGCCGAAGTCCGTCATACGCTGAGCGAGCAGCAGGCGCGCCAGCTTGCGAACGTCACCAAAACGGTCCCCATGATGGAGGTGATCACGCCGCGCTGGCTGGTCACTTTCTTGTCGTGGGTGCCCGTTGAAGCCGGCACCTATCGTGTCAACAAAGTGAAAGTCACCCGCCCGGGTACGCGGACCATTGAGTGCAGCCCTGACGAAGAAGTCGACTTGCCAGAGATTTACGTAGACTACGAAGAGAAGCCGCGTGAATATACGCTCAACGCAGTGACCACGGTTCTCGATGTGCAGACTCGCATTTCGGATTTATACCGCAGTCCGCACGACCAGATCAGGGAGCAACTGCGGCTCATGATCGAGAAGGTCAAAGAGCGCCAGGAGAACGAACTGGTCAACAATACCGAATACGGTTTGATCCATAACGTTGCTCCTGAGTTCAAGGTTAAGGCAAGAAAGGGAGCACCCACGCCGGACGACCTCGACGAACTGATCGCGAAGGTGTGGAAAGAGCCATGCTTCTTTCTGGCACATCCACGAGCGATCGCCGCGTTCGGACGCGAGTGCACCCGCCGCGGCGTTCCGCCACCCACGGTGAATCTGTTTGGCTCCCAGTTCTTGACCTGGCGTGGCATCCCGCTGGTGCCTTCCGACAAGCTGGCAGTCAAGAGTGAGAAGACCAACATTTTGCTGTTACGAACCGGCGAGAAGAGGCAGGGGGTCATCGGTCTGTTCCAGCCTGGGCTGCCAGGCGAGGTTTCGCCTAGTTTGTCCGTTCGATTCATGGGGATTAATCACAAGGCGATCGCCTCGTACCTGATTTCGCTCTACTGCTCCATCGCAGTCCTGACGGAAGACGCCATCGGGGTACTGGAGAACGTGAATGTCGACCAATACCACGAGTACAAGTGATCGCTTCGAGGCCGACTCGCTGACATCGTCTCCCGCACAAGAGAAAGGCGTGCAGAAGGTTAGTGCGTCGCCCTTCGCGGCAACTCTCCCCGATCCGGCAGTGCTTGCGCGGCTCGCGAATGAGTTTTTCGCAGCGCTGCCCGGCGCGGCGGAGCCTCTGGGCGCGAGCGTGCCAGCAGCCTCGCCGAATGATGTCGATCTGCGCGTGCCTTCTGGATCTGCGGCGCGAACCGCCGTGCCGGATTATCAGCGGGAGATGTTCTCCTTTCCGGGCGTGCCGAACTCCGGCTCTGTTCCAGGGCTTCCAGATATGGCCTCGACGGTGCCCATAGGTGCACTGAATGAGGCCGATTTCAGGGCGATTGCCGCTTCATTGGCTGGCGCAGTGGCACTCGTGCCTCAAGTTCCAACTCCCGCGATACTCAGCCCCTCGTCATCTTCGCTTGAAGGAGAGAAGGCCGGGCCCTGGACCGCTGCCCCGCAGTTTCCACCTGCGGTGGAAATGTTTTCTTTTCCAGGCATCCCGGCAATTCCTTCGTCACCGCCGACTGCTCCGCCGAGCGGGTCGGATCTGGCAGCAGCCGCGTCTTCACCAGCGGCCGTGTTGATCCCCGGCGCTCCCGTCCCGCCGACCGCGTATCGGACGCCGGGCAGTTCCGCCGACGAAACCAGAACGGATCCATGGGCGACCGCTCCCAATTTTCCGAATGAAGTTTTTTCCTTCCCGCGTGTTCCGGGTGTGTCCGCCCCAGGTGTTCCGGAACAACGTGTTCCCGAACCGATCGTGTCGCAGCCGAGCGTACCGGCGAGTTCTATCTCGCTTGACACGCCGCCTTCGGCCAATGCTCCTCAGTCGATTCCCGCGATCCCCAATGCCGTTCAATCGCCTGTGCTTCCGGAAAGCGCTGAAAGTTTTGCGGACGCGGGACGAGCGGTGTATGGAAAAGCCGCGCCAACATCTCCGCCCGTCACTGAGATGTTTTCTTTCCCTGGCGTGCCCGGCGCGCAGTCTCCCCCAGGCGTTCCAGTTCTGCCTTCGTCAGTGCCGACGAGGCCTCCAACTGAAACCGATCTTCGCGCGCTGTATTCTGCGCTCCCTGGTACATCCGCAGCCACGACGCCCCCTGGCGTTCCGCAGCCCGCGGTTCCCAGTGTCCCCGTCAATACTTCCTATGAGGAAGGAACACCGAAACAGTCTGCCTCTCTGCCAAAAGGCGTCGAGTCCTATGAATTCCGTCCCGATCTGGCCCCAGGGGAGCTTGGCGTCGCCAAGCGTCCACTCGATCCTCGGCTGATTCGCCAGGATTTTCCGATCCTTCAGGAGCGCGTGCACGGACGGCAGTTAATCTGGCTCGACAACGCCGCTACCACCCAGAAGCCGAACGCCGTGATCGACCGTTTGTCGTATTTCTATCAGCACGAGAACTCCAACATTCACCGCGCGGCCCACACTCTGGCTGCCCGCGCTACTGATGCCTATGAGAGCGCACGCGAAAAGACGCGCCGCTTTTTGAACGCTTCTTCAACTCGCGAGATCATTTTCGGTCGCGGTACAACCGAAGGCATCAATCTCGTTGCTCAGGCGTGGGGACGCCGCAACGTGCAGAAAGACGACGAGGTGGTCATCACCTGGCTTGAGCACCACGCCAACATCGTACCCTGGCAGCAACTGTGTGCTGAGAAGGGTGCTCGCCTGCGAGTGGCGCCGGTGAACGACCGCGGCGAAGTGATCCTCGGAGAGTACGAGAAATTGCTGGGACCACGCACACGGATTGTGTCGTTCAGCCAAGTCTCGAACGCTCTCGGAACGATCACACCAGCGCGCGAGATGGTAGAGATGGCCCACCGTCACGGCGCGCGCGTGCTGGTCGATGGTGCGCAGGCTGTCTCTCACATGCGCGTGGACGTGCAGGTCCTCGATTGCGACTTCTACGTTTTCTCTGGACACAAGATCTTCGGTCCCACCGGGATCGGCGCTGTCTACGGAAAGCTGGACGTGCTCGACCACATGCCTCCCTGGCACGGCGGCGGCAACATGATCGTGGATGTCACCTTCGAGAAGACTACTTACCAGACAGCACCGGGGCGCTTTGAGGCGGGTACGGGAAACATTGCCGATGCCGTCGGACTGGGTGCAGCTCTCGATTATGTAGATCAGATCGGAATGGAAAGCATCTCGGCCTACGAACATGAATTGCTGATTTATGCGACCGAAGGACTTCTAACTGTCCCTGGTCTTCGGCTGATCGGGACCGCGCGCGAGAAGGCGGGTGTGCTGTCGTTCGTTCTCGACGACGTCCGCACAGAGGACGTAGGAGCCGCCCTGAGTCAGGAAGGTATCGCGGTACGTGCCGGGCACCACTGCGCTCAGCCTATCCTGCGCCGCTTGGGCGTCGAGAGCACCGTCCGCCCGTCACTGGCGCTCTACAACACACGCGAAGAGATCGATGCGCTGGTCGCGGCGTTACTGCGCATCCAGGCGAATCGGGGACATCGCGAGTTGTAATTTACGCCTGGAGGCGACCGGCCGCCTCGCTCGCTGCAATATCGCGTGACGGATCAGGTTTTAGGCTGCAAGCGCCGAAGTCGGAATCTGCAGTGCCTGGTTGCGCAGTGCATCAAAGAGAATACTCGTCAGGTAGCGTTCGCCGAAATCCGGCAGAACCACTACGATCAGTTTTCCCGCATTGTCCTTCCGAGTTGCGACTTTGAGAGCGGCAACTACCGCGGCTCCCGACGAAATGCCCACTAGAAGGCCCTCTTCCTTCGCGAGTCGGCGCGCCATGTTGATGGCCTCGTCGTTGGTTACCGTAACAATTTCATCGATGTAGTCGCGGCGCAGAATGCTGGGTACAAAACCAGCGCCGATGCCCTGTATCTTGTGGGGCGAAGGCTTACCGCCCGAGAGGACGGGACTCTCCGCCGGTTCGACGGCGACGGCCTTAAACGACGGCTTCTTCGGCTTGATGTACTGGCAGACGCCGGTAATAGTTCCGCCCGTGCCGATGCCGGAGATCAGAATGTCGGCACGCCCCTCCGTGTCATTCCAAATCTCGGGCCCGGTGGTCTCAAAGTGAATCTTGGGATTGTCCGGATTGTCGAACTGCTGCAGCATGAAACCGTTTGGGGTTTTAGCGAGAAGCTCCTCAGCTTTGGCGACCGCACCCTTCATACCGTTCGGCCCCGGGGTAAGTACAATTTCAGCGCCGAAGGCAAGCAGCAGGACGCGCCGTTCAAGACTCATGGTTTCGGGCATCGTCAAAATGAGCTTGTATCCTTTTACAGCTGCAACAAAAGCCAGTCCGATGCCCGTGTTGCCACTGGTCGGCTCGATCAGTACGGTTTTGCCAGGCTGAATTTTCCCGGCCCGTTCGGCCTCGGTTATCATGCTCACGCCAATGCGATCCTTTACGCTGGCGCAAGGATTCGAGCTCTCCAGTTTCGCAACAACTTGAGCGGCGCAGCCGTCTGTTACTTTGTTAAGCCGCACGAGCGGCGTGTTACCGATCAGCTCTGTGACGTCACTTGCGATCTTCATGGTCGAGTTGTCCTCCAAGATTCGGAAATTCGGTAGATGCCTTTCGCCTAACCCTACTAAGGCTACTAGCATACTAATATTATGATCTGTGATCCAAATCACCATGAATGAGCAGTCAAGCCGCCTAGATACTAAGCGAGTACAGTACAGAGGCCCGCTACTGTGAGCTCCCTAGCTGGAACTTGGCTGTACGGATTTCTGAGTCCGCAGTGATTACTGCACTGTGCTCACGCTCCGACAACCTGAGGAAGTCGAGACAGTTCCTCGTCGGTGCTGTCGTTGGGGACTGAGCATCCCGGCGTCAGAATGAACTTGCTGCCAGCCACATTCCTGGCGGTCTGCCATTGGTTGCGGATCTGCTCCGAGGAGAGATCTTTGTAATTCTTCTCATCGATTCCGGTGGCAATCGTCTGCGAGAACTTGCTGCGCACAGTGCTAACTGACACGCCGCTGGACTGGACAGACCAGTTGACGACCGGGGCCTGGAAGTCGACAAACTGGTCAATATATTCATTCTCCCAGTGCAAATGCAGGAAGTTCAGCTTGGCGCTGGAGGTCGCGGCAAAGAACCGCTTGTCAAAGGGCGCGCTGAATTTGGCATAGTCTGCCGGTGAAAGCTCCGCGCGGTTGGCGTTCGCAATCGAAAAGAGAACCCCCGAGGCGCCCGCAGCAAAGGCGCGCTTGGCGTGATTAATGTGCGACTGCGTCAGTACATCAAGGGCGTCGATCAGTCGCTGCGGGTTCTCCTGCTGGAGGCGAACGACCTCTTCCTTTGAAGAGAGTTTGACCGCGACCTGCCAGGGATTGAATGCCGTTTCGAGAATGTACGCGTCTCCGTGCAGTCCGTCGCGGATCAGTTCCAAGGCGCGAATCTGTTCAGGGAAGGGATTGTCCAGAACCTTCAGTTCATACCAGTTGCCTACAGGCTTTGGGTATGGATAATCGCTCATCACCTTCACGATATCCGTCTTGTACTTCCAGTGATAATCAAGCGTGGCCTTGGCGTGCTCTTCGGGAGTCTGAGGTCCGAAGTGATGCCAATGCGTGAATGGCGGACGGTCTACATCCTGCCCCGCCAGTGCCCGGTCTACGCGCTCTTTGCGGGTGAGCGGTTCTCGCCCGGCCACCTTTCCCAGAACTGGTTGTGCAACAGCGACACCAGCAGCGGCTGCGGCGGACACGAGGAAGTTTCTACGGCTTATCATGATTGACTCCGGGAAATCCGAATCTCAGTTTCCGCCTTTCGCAACATGAACGTTCTCCGAAAGCAACTGCCCAATCTCGTTGCGCACACTGTCCTTCAAACGTGAATCCAGCTCGCCGCTCGCGTGACTGGTGAAACCAGTGTGGATCGAACACACCAAGCCGTTTCGGCCAACGAAGAATGTCGTGGGCCAGGCATTCAGGTTTTCGGCCTGTGGGATCTTCTCGTTGAGCTGGCTTGGTTCTCCAGCGATCAGGTAAGTGTATTCGATTCCATAGCGCTTAATGAACGCATGGACTCGCGAGAGGCTTTTTAGCTGCTCCGCCGGCTCGAAGTCGAGAGCGACAATCTCAAGGCCCAGACTGTGATACTCCCGGTACAGTTCTTCGAGAAAAGGTGCTTCGTCGTGGCAGTTCGGGCACCAACTTCCGGTGATATTGACTAACACCACCTTGCCCTGAAATTGGTCGTCAGTGTTGGAGACGACGCGGCCGGTCACATCCGGAAAGGAAAAACGCAGCGGCTGGCTCGCGTCTTTCACTTTCGTGTGCTCCGTCGGATCGTCCGGTGGAACAAGATTTCTGGCTCGTGCGTCCGCCGGCCGCAGCGCTACGAATTTTTGTGTGTCATGAAAGCTGTCGATTTGCAATTGCAGGCTACCATCGGATTGCGGTGTGACTTCCACGTAAAACGGACGCTCTCCAGTGAAATGACTGAGGAAGAACTTGCCGTCCTTGAAACTACCCGAGAGGGCGCCCGTGTCACCATCGACCCGCAGAATTGCTGCATCAATCTTCGAGCCTGTCTGGTTCACGACGAAGTGCCACGCCGACTCGCCCTTCGGGCTCTTGACTTGAATTTCCCAAAGCCCAGAGATATCCGGTGCGTGTTGGTCAATGCTTGCAACCGGGGATGGGTCGTGCCGCTTCGCTTGGAATGCATAAGCATTTCCAGAAGCTCCGCCGTAGGTCCCAGTCAATATTCCATCATTAAGGGTCGCTTCAAGCTTCGTGGCGTAACTGTCGAAAGTCAGCACCAGAGAGCCATTCTCGACCGTTCCACTGTTTGACGGGTTGACCCGGTCGTCGCCGTTAAAGAAGTAGCTATGCACCTCCGCTCCGGTGCCGTCGATTTCGATCCTGAATGGAACGGAAACATTGTTCAAGGTGACGGTCGCGTCCCACGTGCCCTTTACAGATTGTCCCGACGCTAAAAGGGTGATGGCAAAGATTGCTAGTACGGTTGCAGAGGCCAGTTTCGCGCTAGAAGCGATATGCATGAAGGAATCCTTTGTGTGCCGGGAAGCCCCGAGGCCTTCCGAGACCTGCCGAGTGTCGCAGGCTGACACCACCTTGTTCAGCGAGCGAACATAGGCTATTATATACATAGACATACTTACTAATGCGAGATTCCAAAGTGCTTGCCATCCGCCATCGCGTTCAACTTCGCTGTCGATGCACACACATCCTCATTTCTTTCCAGTTGTCTTGAGTGTTTTTCAATCGCAATCGACTTGGCTGTTCCTGGATATTTGCATGAAGCCCCAGCCCTTTCTGGTGTTCCTCATGGTTGCACTATTGACCAGCGCGACGGTAGCTCAGAATGGCGCATCGCCACTGGAGGTGGCGCGAAAACCGGTTCGAGTGTTGCTTGTCGTCGCTCACCCGGACGACGAATACGAAGTGGGTGGCACTGTTTATCGAATCAGCAAAGAACTCTTCGGGACCGTCGATCAGGTAATTATCAACGATGGTGAAGCTGGCTACCGATATTCCTCCCTGGCGGTTCCTTACTACGGGATCGACCTGACGAATGAAGCAGTTGGCAGAGCCCGACTCCCTGGTATCCGCAAAGAGGAAGCGCGACGGGCTGGCAGAATCTTGGGCATTCAGCACCAGTGGTTCCTGAACGAGAAAGATGACCGGTTTACGCTCGACGCCGGTGAATCCCTCCACCGGAGTTGGCATGAAGAGCGAATTCT
>JBEKRE010000070.1:0-23859 GCA_049519055.1 Candidatus Sulfotelmatobacter sp.
CTGTAGTTCTGCAGGACAACGCCGGTCTGGGTGTCAAACACTTCGACGGCTCCGTTGCCGTCGCTCGTCGACGTACCCAGGGTGAGCACGGCGGCGGTGTGAGTGCTGGCATTGGGGTTCAGTGCGATGGCCTTAGCGCGGACCCGGATGCCGAGGTTGACTTGGGTGCCAGCCGGAGTGATGACCGCCCCATCGCTGACGACCCACGAGCCGTTCAGTTGCGGGCCAACGGTGTAGGTCGGGTACTCCTTGGACTGAGCTCCGGCGAGCAACGGGAAGCTCAGCCCCGCCGCCAGCACGCCGGCGAGCGGACGCATACGGTTGATCCTCGACTTGTTTCGAGACCTGTTTCGAGGTTTATTTCGAGACGTTCTTCGAGACATACCGTTTTCCTCCTTGGATTTTTCATCACGCAACCGGGGTCGGCCGTGCGACATCTCGGCGGAAATACAGCCAGCGTCCCCTAAATTTAGTGACCACCAACGTTGACAGGAGAATGTGACGGCTTTATGAAAATCAGGTTAAATTTCCGCTACATGCGCTGAACTTTTTCTCGCGGATTGTGACGCGCGCAGCTCCACGTTAAGAGTCTGTTTCGTTGACGTTGTCTGCATGTCTTTCCGGTGAGGTGGGCTGCTTCAGCCCAATCACGATCGGGCGATATCCGCGTCCGGTTCCGACCCGTCGTCGACGAGCGCGCGCAGGGGCCCCAGCCAGGGTTCGTAGCGTCGCCAGCGCGCGATGGAGGTGCGATAGATCGGCTGCCGGGCTTGCCACTTGCTGGGCGTGTTCACCGCCCGCGGATTGCATTCGGGGCGCAGGCATGCGTCGTCCCACGCCAAGCCGCAGGCCGCGATGATCCGCCGGACGACCGGTTCGGGCGCGCGGGTCAGGTCCTCGTAATCGACCTCGACGAAGCGATCCGCCGGCAGCACGCTCCGCCAATGGTCGATGAGCCGCTGGTAGTCGCGGAAATACGCGACCAGTTCGGCACCTCCCGTCGGAAACGCCAGGCCCGGACGGAAATGAGTTTGATGGACCGACAGCGCCGTGTCGATTGCAGCGCGGCGGCAATGGATGATGACTGACCGCGGGAATGCCATGTGGATCAGCCCGGCCCAGAGGAAGTTGAATGGCATCTTATCGGTCACTCGCGCCGCCTTGGGGGCGATCGCGCGTAGCACACCGAGATAGTCTGCCGCCGCCTTGGCCAAGAACTCCGAGACGACGAACGCCGTCTCGTTCCCGGCCGCGTCCGAGCGGTGCCACTCCGCCCCGCGCTGGTTCCAGAAATGTAGCTCGGCGCCGGCCCCGACCTCGGGATGCATGGAGACGATCTGCTCGACGAGAGTTGTGCCGGACCGCGGCATGCCGATGATCAGCACCGGCGTCGCATCTGAGCTGCCGAGTTCGGGCGCGCGCGCGATCCATTCGGGTGTACACCGGGCAATCAGGCGGTCGATCTCGGTGGAAAACGCGGCCGAGTCGAACCGCACAGTGCCCCGGCGCACGTCGTCTGCGGCGTCGAAATGCTGCATGGCCAAGGCGTAGTCGCCAAGATCCTCCGCCGCCTTGCCGATCGCGAGGTGAACCCGCAGGCGTTGCACTGTCTCCAGTCCCGGCGTGGCCAGGGCGGCTTGCATCTCTTGAAGCAGACCGTCGTCATCGCTCGTGACCGGGCGGCACCGGACCAGTTCGTAGTAGTTTCCCGCCAGTAGTGGCGCGACCGCGATCGCGCGTTCGAAGCATGCACGGGCCTCGTCGAAACGGCCGAACTCAGAAAGAAGATTGCCCAGCAAATCATACGCCATGGCGTTCCTCGGATCGGCCACCAGCGTCTCTCGCAATACCCGTTCGGCTTCCCGATTGCGATCCTCGGTCAGCAGCGCCCGCGCCTTGCCAAGGCGGCCAAAGCTGTTCCTATCTCCGGTCGCTGCCGCGCGCCGGAAACAGCCGATCGCCTGGTCGCGATGGCCCAGTATGTAGGCCAGTGCGCCGGCGCGGAACCACGCCTCGGCCAGAGATGGGAGCAGCTTCGTGGCGCGGTCGTACGCAGCGATTGCCCCGCCGATGTCGCCCATCTTCTCCAGGGCGGTTCCCAGGCGGAAATGTGCATCGGTGTAGCGCGGATTGCTGGCGACGGCCCGCTGCAATGCCGCGATGGCATCCGATACGCGGCCGACCTCGAGGCAGGCGAGGCCGAGATCGTGCTGGATGATGGGATTGGACGGCTGCAGCAGCGCTGCATCGCGCAACGGCGCGATCGCATCGGCTGGTCGCCCGGCCCTGAGCAACTTCGTGGCCAACGCAAGCAGAGGCGCCACCTGCTGCGGCGCGGCTGGGTTTGGAGGCTGGGACATAACGCTAACCTAGCGTGGAAGCTGCAGCGTGGCCATCGGAATCGCCAGCGCAATTGTCACCCGACCATGATCTGCCCGCCAGGAGAATTCCAATTGCATGAGCAGTTCTTCCACCAGCTTCCGCTCGCTGGTAATGCCTTACAAATAACCGATCAGCAGAAAAAGTCAAGGTAGCTCGGCCTAGAACGTAAATCTCGCGGAGAACTGCAAGATTCGTGGTAGGCCATTGGGGCTGATTTCCTGCAGGGTCCCAAAGTTGCCCGGGCCAGAATTGGGCACCAAGTAACAGGTTTGATTCGGCGTAGCCCCGTCGCCGCAGTTGGTGCCGATGGGGTTGTATTGTAGTTGATTGATGCCGTTGCCGTTCTGAACGTAGTAGTTGGAGTGATTGAACAGATTGAACGCTTGCGCCTGCAGTTGAAGCTCCTTGCCCTCACCGATCGTAAAACTGCGTGCCAGGCCAACATCGATTCTTTCCAGCGAGGGGCCGTAGAAGGAATTCAGGCCGATTCCAGGCGTAGGACCACCACCATTAATGCCGCCGGCGGTGTTGGCAGTATCCTCATTGAACGCGGTGTCATTCAGGTTTCCATTCGCCCCGTCGCAATTACTAAACGACAAGGTCGAACTCGTGCATGCCGGACTCAGTAGACCGGCGTACGGACGGCCAGATGAGAATTCCATGACGCTGCTCAATCTCCAACCGGAGAGCAGAGCGCGTCCGGTGCCGGAGCTCGTGACTCGGTCTAACCTGGGCTGGTAAACACCGGCAAGGGTGAACCGGTGCCGCTGGTCGAGCAGCGACGCAGCGTGCGTGTTGCTGAAGTCGAACTGGTTGTTGAAATCCATGCCATCAAGCATGATGCTTTTGGCGAACGTGTATGAAGCCTGCAGGGCCAGGCCGTGCGACATACGACGCTGCAACTGCACAAAGAATGAGTTGTAATGATTCTGGCCGGGGCTGATTAGCGCGTTGATCTCATTGAAACCGGAGCTGATGCGGCCTTCGCTGAGCAGGCCGTTGTCCATGTTCGACAGGGTATATGTCGTGCCGCTGCACGGTGCGGTGGTTGCTGCGGGCGGACAGACGATGTAAGTTGTCGCGCCCTGCAGCGGATTCAGATTGAGATCGTAGGCGCTGCCGGAGATCAGGTGCACTCCGTGATTCCACATGGTGCCGATGCTCACTGTCGTGTTTTCGGCGATCTCGCGTTCGATCTGCAGGCTGCTCTGCACAATATAAGGCACGCGAAACTGTGGCGAGACGACAGAAATGTCGGGCGATGCTTGGAAAAGCGGAGAGTTGGCAGCGAGGATGTTCGGGAAAGTCGGCAATTGCTGATTCGGTACACCGCCGTTGTAACTGATGCTGACTGAGGACTGCTGCGACGCGAGTCCGTTGGAGATGACAGCATTGCGATAGTTGAGGCCGTTCATGTTGGTGTAAAACACGCCGAATCCTCCGCGCACCACAGTCTTTGCTGCCGGCTGCCAGGCGAACCCAAATCGCGGGGCCAAGCGCTGAAACTGATTGGGATATTGCCCAGTGAGGGGAAACGCTGGATTCTCCGCTGGCTGAGGATAAACCTGGAAGTCTTCGCGCAGTCCCAGTTCCAGAGTCATTTGCGGCAGAGCCCGGAAGGTGTCCTGTACATAGAATCCGTAATACGGCACGGCGAATGCGAACCGCGGATTTCCCGAAGCCTGGCCGAAAAGGTTGTATTCTCCGAGCGCGAAGGCCTGCAGATTCGAGAATTCATAGCTACCGAGCGGGGATCCAAACTGAACTGCCGCATTTGGGTCGGCGCCGCCGTCGTTAGTGTCGGCATCCCATGCGCGGCTCCAATCCGCACCCAGCTGCAGCGTGTGCTTGCCGATCACATAGTCGATACGGTCGGCTACCGAGTACTGACGTTCGAAAACCCTCCCAACGGAGAATGGGGCGTCTCCCAGAACAAAGGACGCGGGGCTGTCCAAGATGATCGTAGGACTGTTCGGGGCTAAGCCCGTCGGAGTGGCGTTTTGGTTGTCGTCGGAAGTGCCCGCGTGAAATTCGTTCAGCATCCTTGGAGAGAAGGTGTGCGTCCAACCCAGACTGAATTGGAAAGTACGCACATAGTCGTTCGCCAGGGTTTGCAAGCCATAATCGCCGACCGTAGGATCGACGACGACGCCTCCCGGCGAATTGAAATGATTCAAATTCAAGCTGACGAAAAAGCCATCGCGAGGAGTGGCCTGGTAGTCGAGACGTGGCGTGATCACCAGGTCGTTGCGCTTTCTTGCCTTAGTGCCGAGATTGGAACGCAACGCGTTGACGACGTTCGATACTTGCTGGAGGTAGACAGGAATGGTGGGATTTGCGAAGACATCGGCGGTGGTATCGGTTCCAGGGACCGGCAACTGCCCGTCCGGCGGCGGCAGCGTTGTTCCGGCCGGAATCCCAAAGTTATTACTCAGAAACGATGCAAGGTTCGCTGAGTTCGCGGTCAAAGCCTGATTGATGACCGGAATCGGATTGTTCCGGATTTGCTGCTCGTAATCCACAAAGAACCACAAACGGCGGCGCAGGATGGGACCGCCTAATCCGGCTCCGAATTGCTGTAGAACATCTTGCGGTTTCGGAAAGCCGGCCGCTTTATCGATCGCGTCATTAGCTCCGGTCGCCGAGTTGCGGTTGTAATAAAAAGCGCTGCCGTGAAACGCATTGCTGCCAGACCGGGTTACAGCGTTGACGAATCCTGCGCCACCTCCATACAGCGCCGAGTATGGACTCACCGAGACTTGAAATTCCTGGATTGCCCCCTCGCCGTATAAATAAGGAATGCGGTAGCGGCCAAGAATGTCCGCGAAATAGTTGTTGGTCGCGTTTGTCCCATCGACCGTAAAGGCGTTGCTACCATTTCCGTTGGCGTATCCGGAATCCTCCCCGCCTTGTTGTCCTGCCATACTTACCAGTCCCGTGTCGCCATCGTAGCTTGTGTTGGATGTGAGTGCCGTAAAGTCCGTGTAGCGGCGTCCGTTGAGCGGCAACTCCTCGATGAATGAACGCTCTAGAACTGTGCTCATGGACGACTCGGCGGGCCGGAGCAGTGGTGCGTCGGCCAGGACGCGAACGGTTTCCCTGGTGGCTCCGGCTTGCAACTTGATGTCTTGCAACGTTGTATTTCCGACTTGCACTCGCACCAAGGCTTCTACATCGTGAAAACCCTTGAGGGATGCCGTGACGGAATACGTCCCCGGCACCAGCGCTGCAAACCGATAAAGACCATTGCGATTGGTCGCGCTCGACTGCTGCACACCCGTGTTCAGGTTTTGCAAGACCAGGGAGGCTCCAGGAACAACTGCGCCACTTGCGTCTGTGACACGGCCGCTGATTGCTCCCGTCAAGACCACATTCTGCGCCGACAATCGGAGGCAGCACATCAAGATCAACAAAGTACCGCAAACTGATAGGCGATTTGTGATCGGGATCCTACTGCTCGACTGAGCCGAGCGACTGAAAACTAAGTCTGGAGCGCGGCGACGAATCAACAGCTTCATACAAGGTCGTCTTTCGCACACAGATGGGTGCCCCTTAAACGGGAAATTAGACAACTTAGCGGCAGACTGTTAACCGCGCGTCACCATACTGTTAATACTCCATTAAAATCGAGGTCGTCAGGTACGAGGCTTTCGTGGCTGGCGGAGTGCCGGTGCAAGCGGTGTTTTGGGCGGCATTTTTCAATTTTGTGGCTGCTTTTGTTTTTGGGACAGGCGTGGCCCAAACCATCAGCGATAAACTGATCGATCCGAAAATCGTGGACATGTACGTCATTTTCGGCGGACTGTTCGGCGCGATCATCTGGGACATCATCACATGGCTGATGGCGCTGCCAACGAGTTCGTCACACGCCATTATCAGCGGCTACGCCGGAGCGGCGATTGCCAAGGCAGGATTCGGATCTCTGCTACTGAAAGGCTGGGCTCCGGTAATCCTGTTCCTACTTATCTCGCCGGTGATTGGGCTCCTCCTCGGCTATTGTTTCATGGTGGTGACGATCTGGCTGAGCCATTCCAGGGAGAGGCACAAGGCGGAGGCGAACATTCAGGCACCTGCAGCTGCTGTCGGCCGGTGCCTACAGCCTGGGACACGGCACGAACGATGCGCAAAAGACCATGGGAATTATCGCGGCGCTGCTGGTGGCCAGCGGAAAGAAAGAATGGACGGTAGGTCATGTTCACCTTCTGTGGGTGAAGCATGAACTCGCGATGTGGATAACCTTGAGTTGTCACGCAGCAAATTTCGGTCGGAACGATGCTCGGAGGAGGGCGAATCGTAAAAACCATGGGTTCGCGGATAACTCCCCATCTTCGGCCGATTGGCGGATTTGCCGCAGAATTGGCGGCGGCGACAACGATCGGGCTCGCGACCCTTGCCTCTGTGCCCATTTCTACCACGCACGCAATTGCTGGGGCAATTTCCGGAGTTGGAGCGACGCGCGGCTTGCACGCGGTACGATGGGTCTGGGCACGGCGAATCGTGTACGCCTGGGTTCTGACGTTTCCAGGAGCCGCGCTGGTTGGCGCAGCGGGGTACTGGCTCGCCCACCTCGGCATCGAGCCCTTTGTAGCTCACTAGGAGTCCACCCGGAACCAGCATTACTCTCCAACGGACAATCCCCGGATGACAAAACATCTTACGACTCGCTACGCCGAAATTGGATGCCGGATTCCCCGGGAATATTTCTGGGTGATCGGCTGGGGGGAAAGCGAATGGGTCAAAGATCTTGTCCGCGCGGTCAGGGGCAGCCCTGTACCGGTGTCGCTGACCGAGATCAACAGTTGATCCTCTGGATTCGGGTGCGACTTGATCGAGAGTCCCCATGCGAGCATTCGACTCATCCATAGCTTCGATAGCATTGAGCATGAGGTTCATATCCAAACCGAACTTGCTACTGATCTGCCCAGTATCAGAGCGGACCGCGTGCAATTGCAGCAGGTCTTTATCGAAATCGAATATCGTCCCGCCTCGCCATGCAGCAGGGCGATCATTTTCACGAATGAGTTCATTCACGTCGACTAACTCTCGCTGCGGTTCCTCCTTCTTTGGGATAGCGCGCATTTTTTCTGCCCAAACTCTGACCATTTGCTCCCGACTGGACCGAACAGAACCTCGCAGACCGACACGCAGCGGCAGGTGCAAGTCGTTGTAATATAAAGAAAAGGGGTTGGTTGGCAAACGGGAGAAGCGGACTCAAAATCCGCTGGTACTTAGTACCTTGGGGGTTCGACTCCCCCTCCCGGCACTAGCCTAATTCGCTGATGCCATAGTCGTTAGATGAGGTTGAGCGGTGACGTTGGAAGTCCCGCTGGCGGGAGGCTGCGTGCGACGCGGATGTTTGGGGCACTATCCACTCGCGGCTTCCTGCACTCCGTAGAGTTTTCCGAGCAGGCCGAGACCCCAGCCTATTGCGAACAGCAAAGCGCTGATCCACCATGCCCCCTTTGCATAGCTATCATGCGTTTGCCGGATCGACTGCGCATCCTTCAGGATGCGCGTCACCAAAGCGGTTTCCCTAAGGCTCAGATCATCCACCTTAGAAGCGATTTGATCGACTGCAACTCCCTGTTCCTTGACTGCTTCAACAAAGTCCTCATGTGACGGCGGCTTAGTCGTGCCGGGCTTTTCCCCAGGCAGCACACTGAAAGTGCGAAATATCGCGAATCCTGTCTGCATCGCTCTAGAATCCAGTTCCGCGATCTCTTTCGCGTATTCGTCGCTGTCCGGGAGCGTCTCAGCCACAATCCGTATGTTCATGATTGTCTGCCCGACCTCCCCTAAGAGCCTGTCCTTTCGTTCCAACTTCAGAAGCATGGCCTGGTAAACGTCTGGAAGGTGTTGCTCTTTGAATTCGGCTCTATAGTCGGCAACAATGCTCCGAATCGTAGAGTTCCGTGACTCCGGAGTGCTGGTGTCGTGACGAATTCCGTAGACATATTGAGCCATGTCGATCTTGCCAGCCGTCTCTCTCCAGTGCTCGCCCAAGCCTTCCTTGATGATGAATGTGAGAAACACAATGAGTGCGCCGGAAAAAATCAACAAGTGGGAGTTCTTTTTGCACCATGTTTCAAGCGTCGGCTTCATCGGACGGATTCCTCCTGATCGGGAATGGCCTGGAATTGTACAAAAAACGGACGATCTGAGAAAAGAGCAGCACTTGACCACTTGACCAGCAGTCCGCCAAGGGTGGTGACAACTACCGTAGTTGGTAGCCCTTCTGCGCGTTGCTATGAAGGCGCGTGGGTGGAGAGTGGATTTCAGCATAGGTCTTGCCAGCTTTCTCGACCCTCCCTCCTCGATCGACTACATCATTCGCACAGCTGATGAGCTCAATGTATTCCGTCAAAACTAACTAACGGCAAAGGCGCACTTGCGGCTGCCGTCATGGGGTGAGCGACAGATGCGCCTTGGTGACGATCGTAACTTTGCCCAGGCTCTGAAAATCGGCAGAATCATATTGAGTTGTCTGAAATTGCATTCGTCCGCCCTGTTATCGCACCAAAGACGGTCAGTTCTGAGCACGCGGAATTCTTCGCATTCAGGCAGAAGAAGCTTAATTAGTTCAGGCAGTTTCGAACAACAACAAAAAAAAAACTGGGCGGTTTAACGTGGCGGCTCGACGAATTCTTTCATCGTCGTTGCACGGCATCGAGCGCAGCTTCATGAATCGGATCGAAGCTGCACTTGAAATTGCCCACTGGACTAAGACCGAGCGGTCCTGTTGTTCAGCATTAAAGATACCGATTTTAGTTGTACGAAAGTTTTTCATTCATGGGACATGATCCCAGCGCCTGTTTGGAGGCAAGAGAATGAACGCGTCTGCGTTGATGGGAATGCGAAGGGCCATGCTTATTCTGGCCGCAATGCTTGCCTTGTTGATGTTAGTCGGCTGTGGTGGAGGCTGGGGCAATCTTATGCCCAGCGTTGCCATCGCTCAAGGGTCGTCGCAAACAGTCGTTGTTGGTCAGCCGGTTACCTTTACCGCAGTCACCACCGGCACTGGCCCGTTCACCTATCAGTGGTATTTGAACGGCAAATCCGTTAGTGGAGCCACGGCTAGCACGTACGCCATTTCGGAAACAACCTCCGCCATGAATGGCTCCGTCTATACCGTAACTGCAACCAACGCGGCTGGCACGGCATCGAGCCAGGGCTGCAAGTTAACCTTGGATACGCCGCCCATCATCACAACTCCGCCGAGTAATCAGACGGTATACGTGGGGCAAACCGGAGCCTTTTCGGTAACCGCCACGGGAACCTCGCCTCTCAGCTATCAGTGGTATCTCAACTCGACAGCCATTAGCGGGGCCACCTCCAGTTCGTACACAACCCCGGCAACCACGACCATTGGAGACAGCTCTTCTTATACGGTTAAGGTAACGAATTCGGCCGGCTCGGCCACTAGCAGCGCAGCTACTCTGACGGTTCTGCCACTGGTTCCGACTCTTGCGTTTGCTTCCATCCCCGTCGAGACGTATGGCAACCCGCCTTTCACGGTCTCGGCAAGCTCGGCATCGAGCGGCGCCATTACTTATTCGTTGGTGAGTGGCCCCGCAACCGTGAGCAATACCGGCCCCGTAGTCATCACCGGCACCGGTACTGTCGTCATCTCAGCCAGCCAGGCGGCCAGCGGAAACTACACCGCCGCCACTTCCACCACCAGTTTCGTGGTATACGGAGAAGCGCAGACCATCAATTTTGCCAATCCCGGAACCCAGACCGTCGCCTCCCCGCTCACGCTTTCCGCAACCTCCACCAGCCGCCTCCCAGTCACATTGAGTTCGAGCACTCCAAGCGTATGCACGGTTTCCGGCGCGACTGTCGCTCTCATTGCGTCGGGAATCTGCACCATCGACGCCAACCAGGCCGGCAACAGCGACTACGCGCCAGCCACCATGGTTCCCCAGAGCTTCACCGTCAACGGCGAGGCGCAAACCATCACCTTTGCCAATCCCGGAGCTCAAACTGTCGCTACCCCGCTTACGCTTTCTGCAACCTCCACCAGTGGTCTTACGGTTACGTTTACCTCTACTACCCCAAGCGTGTGCACGGTTTCGGGTACGGCTGTGACGTTCCTCACTTCCGGAACTTGCACCCTCGACGCGAATCAGGCTGGCAACAGCACTTACGCCGCAGCCGCCATGGTTCCGCAGAGCTTCACGGTGAACGGCAAAGCCCAGACCATCACCTTCGCCAATCCTGGAACCCAGACGGTCGCTACTCCGCTAACGCTCTCCGCAACTTCGACGAGCGGCCTAGCGGTCACATTCCGTTCGACTACTCCCAGCGTGTGCACCGTTTCAGGCACAACCGCATTTTTCCTGATCGCGGGAACTTGCACCATCAATGCCAATCAGGCCGGTAACAGCGTTTACTCGCCGGCGCCCACGGTCGCACAAAGTTTCAGTGTCTCCAACACAGTTCCGATCGCATCCAGTCTCACCGGCAGTTCGGCGACGCCACCTTACAACGCTTCCATCAATCTAATTCCCACCTTCTCAGGCGGGACCGGCATGATTGGCACGACTGGCGTTGGCAGTTCGGATATCACAGCTTCTGCCACAAGCGGAAACTCATACCCCACTCCAGGAGTGACCGCCCAAACCATCTATACGCTGACCGTAACAGGCAGTGGCGGCAACACGGCGAGCGCCACCTTCACGGCTACACCAACGAGCGTCAGCATTACTCCGATTACTCCGGCCAATCAGACCTCGGCTCCTGAAACGGTGGATTTCAGCGCCACCGCCAGCGGTGGGGCAACCGACAATCTGACTTGGAGCGCCACGGGAGGCACAATCTCTTCGACCGGCGTTTGGACCGCTCCCGATAAGCCTGGAACCTACACGATCAAAGCGACCAGCGCAGATGACCCGGCAGTCTCTGTCACTACGACGATAGTCATCAGCTTGCCAGTCATCACCAGGCAACCCATCAGCGAAAATGTTTGCGCGGGCGCGAGTCCGTCTTTCACCATTGCGGCCAGCTACGCCAGCAGCTATGAATGGTTTAAGGGCACGTCTGAGGTGGGCGCGGGAAACACTCTGACCTTTAACGATGTCACTGGCGCCAGCAATGGCACTTACACCTGCACTCTGACCAACGCAGCCGGCTCGGTCACCTCCAACGCTGCAGTTCTCAATGTGTTGACTCCGACCACGCCGGCGATTACTTCCAATCCCTCGTCGGTGAGCGTCTATGCCTCGCAAACGGCTACCTTCTCGGTTTCCGCGACTGGCACCGGCACGCTCAGCTACCAGTGGTACACGGGGGCGCCTCCCAATGGCACCGCCATCGCCAGCGCGACTTCCAGCAGCTATACCACCGGTTCCTTGACCGACACCGACAACGGCACCGAATACTACGCAACTGTGACGGACACGGCTTGCACGAATACAACCCTGACCAGCACCGCGGCAACGCTCATCGTGACTGACACCGACACCGCCCTGCCTCCCACCATTATCGTCCAGCCAACTGCGCAGTCCACGACCGTAGCGGGAACTGCAACCTACTCCGTTACTGCCACCGGCGGGGGCCCATCTCCGCACGAACTCACCTATCAGTGGTATTGGGTGCCGTATTCCTCCTCCATGGCAAACAGCGCCGGAACTACCATCAGCGGCGCTACTTCCAGCACCTATACAGTTCCATCTTCCGACACCGCGCAAAGCAACGACGGGGACAATTACTACGTCATCGTCAGCAACGGCTATGGAACCGCCTTATCCAACCGCGCCATGTTGACCGTTGGCGAAGGCGTTTCGATGAATATTTCTGGGCAGCCCACGACGGAGTATATCCCGGTCGACACCTTGGCCAGTTATAGCGTCACAGCCAGTTGTGGCGGTTGTGTCCCCGCTTATCAGTGGTACTGGTACGCCCCCGGCGCAACCACCGCGACAGCGCTGACCGATGGCGCGGTGTCGAGCGGCGCCCTCAATGGCGCAACCATCTCTGGATCTGCGACTTCTTCCCTGACTTTGCAAAACGTCCCGAGCACCGCTTCTGCCGGAATCTTCTACGTGGTGGTCACCGCTACCAGCGACGGCAGCACGCAGGTCCCCGGAACCAACCCGCTCACCAGCAACGACGCCGGATTATTCGTGGGTTTGCCGGGCTCGATCGGCGATCCCACTCCTGGAAGCGGTCTGTGCAACTCGGCCACGAACTGGGTTTTGAACGGCACGAACCCCGGCACGGTCTCCGGCGATGTCCCCTACCAAAACACCACTGCTTGCACCATCGAGCTAACCAATAACGCAGGGAACGAACGGGCGTCGGTCTACTGGCCCACGCTGGTCTCCACCGCCAATTTCACCTTTAGCTTCACGGTCGCGATGAGCAGCGGCTCAAACCCGGCCGACGGCTTCACCATGATTTTGGCCGATCCCTCCCAGGGTGCAACTACCTCGTCGATCGGCCCGCTCGGTGAAGGATTGGGTGCAGCGGGAATCCCAGGATTCGTGGTTGGCTGGGACACCTACCAGAATGGCAACGACAACGGCGGCGCACTAGAAAACAATTGCTCTGCCAACACCTTAAACGGCGCCTGCGACCCGATTACTGTTCCTTATATGGCGGTAGGATCGGGCACCCCAAAGCTGTGGGAGAATCCCTGGACTTATGTGAACGGCAATCTCGACACTCAGTCCAGCAACGACTACTCCCCACAAACATTCGCCAACGCGACCCATTCTTACGTAATAAGCGTCGCCTCCGGAGTCATGACCGTGACCATGGACGGCTATCAGTTATTTACCGGCCCGGTCTCGTTACCGCCGGTTGCTTATCTTGGATTTACCGCATCGACGGGAGGAAAGGAAGAAGCGGTGACCTTCTCCAATCTCACCGCCACCGTCAATGTGCCTTAATGAGAAATAACTCCGGACATCTGCCAGAGGAGTGCACGACGCCGCGGATGCCCAGGAAAAAAATTCCGCCTCGGCGAATCAGCACCGAGTGCAGGAGGGAAATGAACATGCGGTCAATTGCAGTATTTATTGGATTCATCCTCGGCGCGGCGCTCTTAGCTGCGGGCCAGGAAACACCGGCGAGTTTCGCCCAACACGGCGATGTGGCCCTGACCTATGACTGGGTGCACACGAACGCCCAGCCCGGAGATTGCGGATGCTTTGGTCTGAATGGAGGTGGAATCTCCTCTTCTATAAACTTCCGCCCCCGCTGGTCCGTGGTTGCTGATATAGTCGCGGCAGCTGGCAATTCGCTTACGTTAAGCTCCTATCAGAGTGGCTTGCGTTATCGGATTTCACAACCGTGGATGAAAGGCCCACACGCTCTACAGCCCTTTGCCCAGGCGCTTTTGGGCGGTGCGCACTCCAGCGGCCAAGTCGCAGGAGCCGCCAATGGAAGCACGAGTTTCGCCTTCCGCATCGGCGGTGGCGTCGACTTGCCTCTCAACGCCCGCTTCGCCGTCCGCGTCATTCAAGCCGACTATTATTTGACTTTGGCCAAGAACGGAGTCAACGACCACCAAAACAATCTTTTGCTTGCGGCAGGCATCGTCTACCGCTGGTCTCGCCAGCCTTAGTCGTAGAAAGTAGATCTGCGATGTGCAAGCCGTCCGAAGGCTGCCTTCTTGGGGCAGAGTCTGGCAAGTCTGGCAGTGAGTGACGCAGGCACCTCTACAGTTTCGACACCATCGATGTAGACGGAAAACCAGAAGTGCACTTTAAGTGCTTGAAAAATTGGGTTCTGCACAACAATCTGTAGGAGTGCGCATTCTACGCGGCTTTCTGAAAAGCGGCGAATTCGGTCTCTGTGGCGGCCAAGCGCTGCGCCTTCAGCAGCAGACAGTTCATGGCACGATAACCACGGCCGCGACGGAGCAGAGCTTTGATGTTGCCGTTGACGGCTTCCACCACACCCATCGGTATCTTCGTCCGGCAGTAGTTAAGGATGCCCTCGAGATGAGCCAGGAACATTGCTGCGCTGTTTCAGTTGTCGGAGCTTGACCCGCCTCCCGCGCTCTGTGCACTCTCAGCGAAAAGATGGGCCCACTGCTTCTCCCAAGACGCCCACGCCAGACCCCGCCTCGCCAAGTTTCACATTCTGCAGCATGCCAGCCAAGCGGTGGACGAAGTGCGGCGTGCAGAGTTGGGGGCTGCCCCGGACTAAGAAACTCGGTCCCGCGACATTTCGCCCGAGGCATTGTGCGGAAATGTAGCGAGCACTCAATGGGTTTTCACTCCTCGGATTTAGTGTCCCAAGTGGTGTCCTGAAATTGACGAATGAGGTCACATTAGGTGAGTTTTGGTGACTGGGCGCGACTGTAAGCAGTTGGGATTGCTGGGCGTCGCTCCGGAGGAGAGAATTGCTAAACCGTTGTACGGGCTAACACCTGTACCGAGGGTTCGAATCTTTCCCTCTCCGCCAGCTCACTCAAGGAAAACCACTTAATCACTCCTACTGAACGCGGTGTTTCGCGGTCGCGTCAGTTTCTGGAGCACAAGTGGAGCACAATAAGGTATTCGAGAGTAGCCTCATTGCAGCGACGCATCTGCCGATGCAGTCTTGATGTAGTGATTCTGCGTCGTCGTCGCCGTGCTGTGTCTCAGAATCGGCTGAATCACAGAATCATCGACAACCTAAGCGATTCAGGTTTGACGCGAGCCCCCTACGGAACCTGTGCCAGCCATGCCAAGCAATCTCCGCTCGCTTCAAGACATCCTTCATATCCCGCCTGTAGTAGGCGTTCAGGTCCAGCGGGCGTCCGACTGAGTTGGCGAAAATCGGCCCCGCAGCCGGATAACCACATCTCTTTCTGTGCTCATCAAGTCTCTGAGCCAATTGCGGGATGATAGGCACTGGTGCCTTTGACTTCGCAGTTGTCGCTTCTCCGACAGCACTGCGCCAAATAACACGCCGCCCGCTGCAATCGACTTTTCATGCTCCCACCGTACCGTTCCCAACCTCAATAAAGCAGTGCCTTTGAGGGTCACCACGAATGTGGGTGGCACGAATGGGCCATTGTTGCCCGCAGTGCACTAGCGTATCGTCGCGCGCCGAGGCTTGTCAGCCTCATCGGTTCCAATCGGTTCCAATCTTCTCCCGGGAGACTATGAATGCAAAAACGAAATGTATTTCTCGCGCTGGTTGTAGTTCTATTCCTCGTACGTGCGCCCTTGGGGTTCGCCCAGTTTGGTACGCAAGCGCTCACGCCACATCGCACACTCGGCTATTACAATTCGGACACTGGACTGTTCGAGCCCCTTCGCTCGGCGACGCAGGATCTCGCTGAGGCGGCCGTAACCCCCACGACCGGCACGCTGGTCTATAAGTTCACTATCACCTTGAAGTCTCCCCTTCCCAAAAACGCCCTCGTCATCTGCTCCGCGGGTGGCGCCGTAATCGAGACCAGCTACTCGGCAGACGAGCAAGGGTTTGGGATCGCGACCTTGGAAAGCGGGGATACGTATACCTGTAGCGTCAGCATGCCCTATTCCTGGCAATTGCATTCGGCAAGCAGCGATAAGATCGTTCTGAGCTACAAGGCAGAGACTTACGAGGCGATCCAGGTGACCGCTGCCAATGGCACGGGAACCACAGTTATGAGTACTGCGGGACGCGCCAGCAGTCAAACCATCGCGGAAATCCCTGTGCCGGCCAACGGCGCAACCACGACCGAGACGGTTAGCGTCACGCTCTAGCCTTCGGAATTCTCCCGGTGCGAGAAGCAGCCATCCGGCTGCTTCTCTGCCTCGGAAGCTTAATCTTCCACCACCCGCGCCATCACGTGCATACCAAGATTTCTTCGCCCTCTGGAAAGACGCCGACCCCGACATCCCCATACTGAAGGAAGCCAAAGCGGTACGCGAAGTTGCAATAGCCCGAAAGAGTCTTGCCCGTAGATCCCTTTTTCGCAAGACGGTCTCTGCTAGCCCTATAATAGGTATCGCACGGCGACATGCCGCATCACAATAGTCCCGTATCGCCAAGGCTCTCTGTCTTTCGGGCTGAGCAAAGGGTGTGAGGAAGGCAATCCGGCGAGTGCCTTTGTCAATCGATCTTGTTCCTTCTTCAATGACCGGACGAGTCCACTTACATCTTAAGTTCGCCCTGGCGGTGGGTTGTATCAAGCAACGTTCCTGCCAGTTACGAGTTCCCGACGACATCTGACAGTAACGTAAAGCCGAGCGCGTTTCTCGTGTTAATCCGACGGAAGAACCGATAAGCGCAGCCGCCCGTTATCCAGCCAGAATCGTCGGCTAAGGTTTATTAAACTGCCCTTTGCGCCAATCGCCACGGGCAGTGGCCGACGTGGAATGACAGCCGCTATTGCAACCTCGCGTACTCTACCTTGGCCCGCCTGAGGACAGGAATGTCGGGATCGGCGTCTTTCCAGAGGAGCAGGAAGTTCTCATAGGCGGCTTTTGCTTTGGCGGCGTCGCCTTGCATGGCATACGCTCGACCCAGTTGGAGATGAGCCAGTACGCCGATGGGGTCCCCGACCATCATTCCGGGGTGATCCAGAATTTTCTGAAATTCCTTGGCGGCTTCAGCGCCTTGGCTCGCCGCCAAATACGCCTGGCCACGCGCATAGATGGGGTAGAGGGCCCCGAAGAAACCCGTCTGAGTGCTGCGCGGCTGGCCCAGTTCGTAGGGAACGGCAACTTGGAGAAGTTCGATCGCCTTTGCAGGATCGCCATGGTTCAGTGCAAGAAACGCACGCACGGACGGCAGATAATTGAACTTAACTGACGTATCTTCGGGGAAGCTGCTTTCCAGATCGTCGGTCAATGTTTGAGCCTGCGAAGAATCCCCCGACATAGACAGGGCGAGGGCCGCGCCATACTGCACCTCCCGGTTCTTGGCAAGCGCAAGAGCTGCCGTGGCCGCTGGCTTTGCGGCCGGCGCGTTCCCATAAAAGGCTTCCCACAGGGCAGTTCGGATTTCAAATAGAGCTGCCTTTTCTCGATGGCCCGCCTGCTGCGCCAAATCGCTTGCCCGCCGTAACATCTTCATGGCCTCCTGCAGGTGACCGGCATATGCGAGGGCGAAGGCTTGGTGGTCGGAAATCAATTCTTCCGCTCCCGATTTTCCGTGAGCCGCGGCCACTTCCCGTTGCATGCCACCGCTGTCGCCTTTCAAAAAGGCGACATCGTATCGCAGGAGGGCCAGCAGAGGGATTTCGACTCTTCGCTCGGAGGCTCTGCGAACCGCGTCTTCGGCTGCTCCCAGACGGTCGAGGCTAAGAGAGTTGAAACCAAGAAGAGCATAGCCCACGCCAAAGTCGGGAGCCAGTTCAATCGCCTTTTGGGCCTCTTCGGCTGCCTCTTCATGTTCGCCGAGCACAGGATAAATGAAGCCCGCCAAGAATGAGTGGGGCTTCCACTCGCGAGGATAAGCTTGTGCCCAAGCCTCGCAGGTCTGCTGCGCCTTTTTCTGGTTTCCCGTCGCCCGTCCATCGTAATAAGCGGTGATAAAGAATTTCTCGTTGTCGCTGGCACGGTCCCGTAATTCGTAGGCTTTCCTAATGTTTTCCGTACCGGCTTCAGTTTCACCCATGGAACCGTACATGAGCCCGAGCGAGGCGTATGCGATTGCAAATTGGGGGTCGATCTCGACAGCCTGTTGGAAAAAAGGAATAGCCGCGTCCCCACCCGGAGAGGCGACAACTCTCCAGCCCATGCTATAAGCTTTTAAGGCCTCGAGTGACGAGGTCGTAGCCTCGGCGAGCGGAGTGTCGTGCTTTTCGACTGTCACCAACGATTCTCCGACTCGCGTTCTGAACTTACTCGCAATTTCAGTCAGAGCATTCAGTACGTCTTCTTTCCTTGCCACTTCCACCTGCTCTTCATCGAGGATGTCTCCCGTGCGACAGTTCTTTGCGCGTAACCCCAATACGTACTGGCTTCCGAGATTTGCGATCGAGCCGTCGAGTACAGCGGCGCTCGCGGTGCGCTCGCACACTTCATGGGCGAGGTCTGGTGTAAGCCGCGCATCGGATGACTGGCCCATCAGGGAGAGCGTGTGCAGGATACGCTCCTCTGAAATGAGGCTCAGGAAAGGCGACTGTTCCAACTGCACGGCAATACCTTGCCGCAGGGTCCCGTCAAACACGGGATCGCCCGTCGTGTTCAGGAAATCGGCGAGGACGATCGTGTCTTTGTCGGTCAGCTTCGGCGCGCGATGGAGATAGAGGTAACCACCAATGGTAAGAACCAGAACAGCCACTGCAGCAAGAACAATGCCTATCCCATGTTTTTTGCTACGACCCGAGGTTTCGGTCCCGGTGGTCGCCGGCAGTTGCGCCGAATCGGTGTCGCGTCTCAGCCGTCGCAGATCAGCTTCTATTTCAGAGGCGTGCTGGTAGCGAAGGTCGAGGTCTTTCTCCAAACACTTACCTATGATTCTTTCCAGTTCGGCCGGCAGGTCCGCATTCACTCGCACGGGGGGGACAGGTGACCGGTTAAGGATGGAGTCGAAGACCACTCCTGTGGTTTCCCCGCGAAATGGCAGCGTTCCGGTTGCTGTCTCGTAGAGCACCACACCGAAGGAGAACAGATCGGAGCGGGAATCCAATTTCTTTCCACGAACTTGCTCCGGCGACATGTAGGCGACCGTCCCCACAGCCGTGCCCGGGTTCGTAGGAGATTCCTCCATCGTCGAGGCGTTCAGGTCCATACCTTCGTCGTTGAGGGAAACCTTGGCCAGGCCGAAGTCGAGGACTTTCGCGTGTCCGCGCTTGGTGACAAAGATGTTCGCAGTCTTGATGTCGCGGTGGACGATGCCAGCGGCGTGAGCCGCATCCAGTGCGTCCGCGATCTCGATGCTCAGCGACAAGATCAACTCGGTTTCCATGGGACGCCCTGCGATGCGATGCTTCAGGGTCACACCGTCCAGGAATTCCATGGCGATGAAAGACTGGGCATCGTGTTTGCCGATTTCGTAGATGGTGCAGATATTGGGATGATTGAGAGCAGACGCCGCTCGCGCCTCCCGGCGGAAGCGTTCCAAAGCTTGCGGATCGCGGGACAGGTCCTCGGGCAGAAATTTCAATGCAACAAAGCGGCCAAGCTCAGTGTCTTCGGCCTTGTAAACCACGCCCATCCCGCCACTGCCCAGCTTTCCCACGATGCGGTAATGGGACACGGCGCGGCCGATCAGGAAATCGTAGTCCTCCTGTGCCTCTTTGCGCTGCTGCTGCGCGAGGGCAAGAGCGGCTGCTTCTATGGCGGGACACTCCAGAAAACTTCCAGCCTGCTGCTGTGCCCGCAGCAGTGAGCGGACTTCGCTTTCCAGGGCTTTGTCACCCGCGCATGCGTGCCGCAGGAACGCAACGCGTTCCTCGGGCGGACGCTCCAGCACCGACTGCAGCAGGCTATCGACTTGTTGCCACCGGTCAGTGTCCATCGGTCGCCCCGCCAGTTAGTTCACGATAGAGCCAGGCCTTGGCGGTGCTCCAGTCGCGCATCACGGTGACGGGCGAGACCTTGAGCACTTCCGCCGTTTCTTCCACGCTGAGTCCGCCGAAGAAACGCATTTCGACGACCTGCACTTTGCGGTGATCGATACGGGCCAGCGCATCCATAGCGTCATCGAGTGCGACCAGATCCGCAGCTCGATCGCCGCCCACGATGGCCGTCTCTTCCAGAGAAACGTGCTGCACCCCGCCTCCGCGTTTCAGATTGTGACGCCGCGAATGATCAACCAGGATGCGCCTCATCAACTGGGACGAAACCGCGAAGAAATGGGCCCGATTCTGCCACTGCATGCTCTTGTAATCGATCAGTCGCATGTAGGCCTCGTTCACCAAGGCCGTCGTTTGCAGGCTGTGGCCGGGGCGCTCGCCTCGCATGTAGCGCCTCGCGAGGCGCCGGAGTTCGTCATAGACGATGGGGGTCAGCCGGTCGAGCGCGGCTCGATCTCCGTCGCTCCAGGCTCGGAGCAACCCGCTCACTTCCCCATTATCGGGAGCCTGCTCCGCTTTGTTCACCGGCTGCTCTGAGTTCCCCATAGCCGCCCGCACGGGAATCATACCTTGCCAAGCCAGCCCTTCAAAGATAAAGAGATTTCCCGTGATAGTTCCGCGCTACAGATTGCGCCTACTTGGACAAGAGCGAAATGAGCTCAAAGATCAACCGCATACAACGCGGACAAAACTTAGGAGGCCACATGAAATCCCAATCTCTGCTGTCGCTTTCGGCGGGGTTACTCGCGGTGCTGGCGGTTCCACCGACCGCTACCGCGCAGGACACCCAGCAACGTACCCTCCCTGCTGCCCACTACACCGTCACCGACCTCGGCACGTTGGAGGGCGGAACGTTTAGCCAACCATTCTCTATTAACAGATATGGTCTAGTGAGTGGCTCGTCGAGCCTCCCGGACGGCACTCAGCACGCAGCCCTTTGGCTGGAAGAACTGAAGGTCGACATCGGCGTGCCCGGACTCGGCGGACCGAACAGCATTGCGTTTGGCGACAACGAAAGATTCCAATCCGCCGGTGAAGCTGAAACCTCTATTCCGGATCCCAACCGCGAAGATTTCTGCGGATTCAGTACGCACCTCACCTGTTTACCTTTCCTGTGGCAGGACGGGGGAATGATTCAGCTCCCGACACTCGGTGGCAACAACGGCGTGGCTATGGCGATCAGTAATCGGGGAGAAGTGGCCGGATTTGCCGAGAGCTCGACACCGGACTCAGGCTGCCCAGCTCCCCAGGTTCTCCACTTTAAGCCTGTTGTCTGGGAAAAAAGGGTGATTCACAAACTGCCTACGTTTGGAGGCGATCCTGATGGCGTCGCCCAGGAGATCAACGACAAAGGAGAGGTTGTCGGCGGGTCGGGCAATTGTGCAACCTTCAACTCGAATTTCCTCTACAACCTCGTACCGGTTCATGCCTTGCTCTGGGAAAAAGGCAAAGCGACTGATCTCGGCAATCTCGGCGGCAAAACGGGACGGGCTGGCGGAAACATCGCCTATGACATTAATGACCAAGGCCAGGTGGTCGGTAACTCGGACCTGCCGGGCGACGCAACTTTTCACGCCTTTCTCTGGACCAAGCGAACTGGGATGCAGGATTTGGGCACACTCTCCGGGGATGTAGCCAGCGTCAGCATCAGCATTAACGATGCCGGCTCGGTGGTTGGCGCGTCCCTGGACGCGAACTTCAACCCGCGGGCGTTTCTATGGGAGAAAGGCCTGATGACCGACCTCAACACCCTGATTGCGGGTGATTCTCCCCTGTATCTACTCACTGGTTGCTCCATCAATTCCCGCGGGGAAATCACTGGCTTGGGTCTGACCAGCACCGGTGAAATCCACACCTATCTGGCGACCCCGACACACGGTGTTGCGACCAGCGAGAGCACTTCACAAGACGTGATGAGCCGGAGGATTCTGAGCGACGATGCCCGCAATCTGCTTCAGCAACAACTGCGCTTCGGCCGATACGGAGCCCGGTTTATGAGGTTGCAATAGTGATGCTGGTTTACCGCCAGAGTCCGATGGCCGAGAAGTGATGGAAAGAGGCCGTGGTTGAGATGGCAGGATACGTCTTGCTCTCTCTTCTCTCTTAGCATGTACCTCAGTTCGAGATCGAAAACTCATTCCCGAGAACTGTTACCTGAGCGTTTCGGGTGGATCGTTGGCAGCGCCGGAAGTTATTCCAGACCTCAAACCTTGCGCGCACTCCAGAGACGAGCTTCGAGGACGTGTTAGAAACGATAAGTCGGCCTAGCTCCCTCGAAATAGCCTTCAGCGGTCGTAAGAGAACAAAGAGATTCTCCCCGCGGAGTGGTGTCACTTTACGGCGTGGCGGAACTTTATTGCAATCGATGTTTACGTGCGCACGCCTAGAGACCACTTATTGGTGTTAGCAGCATTGCGCGGTCGGTTCCTGGGCCGTGGGGGGAGTGGTAATCGGCGTTAGCGTGACCTCATACCCCAAGTTTTTCAGCTTCTTAACCAGTCGGTGTTGCATAGTGTCCGCGTTGCGCCGATCGAAATAGTCTCCTCCCAGTTCCTGATATGTGCACTGTCGTTTGGCCATGTAATAGGCCATGACCAGCATCGTGTGGGCCACTGCCACGATCGTCCTTTTCTTGCCCTTGCGCACAATCAGGTGATGATATTGCGCCGCTAGATACGTATTCTTGGTGCGCGAGGCAGCCCAGGCCGCTTGGCAGAGAGATCGTCGTAACCAAACGCTGCCTTTGGGTGTCTTCCCGGAGAGACGCTTCCCCGCGCTTTCCTTGTTCCCAGGACAGAGCCCCGCCCATTTGGCAGCGTGGCCCGCGCTGGGGAATTGATCCATATTGGCTCCCATTTCCGCCACCAAGGTCGTAGCCGTCAGTTCGTCGATCCCTGGGATCGTATCCCAGAACTCGACCACGGTTTGTAGGGGACTCTTCACGGCTGTGGCCACAGCTTCCGCCCCCGCGCCTGGAGCTTCCAACTCTGCGGTCACGGTGTCCTCTGGCGGAACCGATGCCGGCTCCACTTGGGCGAGTAAGCATCGGATCTCCGCTTCCAACTGACTGAGTTGCTTCTCGCCGAATTGCACAGACTCCAGCAAGAACTTCAGTTGGAAACGATGGTGATCCGTGATATGACCCTCCAAGGCCAACTGCAACTCGGCACGCTTCTCCCGCAACCGCCCCAGCGCCAGTGCTGCCAGCTGTTCGGGGTTCTGTTGTCCTTCCACAACGGCGTGCAGTATGTGGCGCCCCGAGACCCCTAGCACATCACTGGCCACCGAGCCCAGCTTGATATTGGCGTCCTCCAACACCTTCTGGATTCGATTGGCAAAGGTCGCCAGCATCTGCCGGATTTTCACTCGCATCCGCGTCAAGTCACGCAAACGCCGAATGGTCTGCGGCGGGACAAAACTCGCCTTCAATAAACCGTGCTGTAGCAGGTCGGCAATCCACTCGCTGTCTTTCTGGTCCGTTTTTCGTCCCGGCACTTGCTTGATGTGATGCGCATTCACCAAAAGCAAACGGAACTTGTTCTCCGCTTCCAAGATGTTCCACACCGGTTTCCAATAAACTCCGGTAGCCTCCATGGCAATCGCCTCCACCCGAAGACTCGCTAACCAGGTGGCCATCTCCCTCAGGTCGCGGGTCATCGTCCGGAACTTTCGTTTTTCCGAGCGCCATTCCCCATACTCATCGATCAACAACACACAGGTCGTGACACTGTCCTTGTGTACGTCCATGCCGCAACAACGTTGGTAAACTATCCGCATGACAGGCTCCTTATTCTGAACCCGGTCGTGGGGGACGCCAGGGGTTGGTTGAGTCTCCCTCTCGTGCTCTGGTAATACCAGCGACAATCCGTTGTTCCGTGCAGCGTCCAGGCCAAACTTAGCTGCGGGCTCTACTCCGCGCCAGTCTAGTTACGACCTTCAGTCCACAGTCCAGGTTCAGATGGAGCCTACCAAAGAGATCCCCATTTCATGATCCGTTGTGAGCCTGGGATCATGAGAAACTTAGC
>JBEKRE010000071.1:0-22036 GCA_049519055.1 Candidatus Sulfotelmatobacter sp.
AGCGAAGTTGCCTTCGCTGCTCTCAGTTTTTACCCTTTCTCGTTAAACCGTTACGTTAGTTGGCCAACGGGCCCAGTGACTGGCAAGCTTGGTATGTACCAGCCGCCGTGATGGTGCCAGCCGGCTCTTGCCGAACCACGCCATCGTCCGACGAGCAGAACGATTTGGAACCGGTGGTGGGCCCAAGCGGAATGCCCGTGCTGAAGAACGTAGGCCCAGCGGTCGCCGTAGCAGCGGCCGGAGTGACGGCAAAGGAGTAACCGCTCTTGCCGGCGTTTGCCGGGTTGCCGTTGTTGGCCAGGGTGCTATCGAGCAGGCAGGCCGTGGTCGTGCTGGGAACGCATTGCGTAGCGAGCGCGCCGCCCAGAGCTAACAAGCCGGTATAGCCAATCGTGGGAAATGCCGCGAAATAAGCAATCTCGCTGGTGGTGATAGTGCGCTCGGAAGCGGCCGCGGACGAATCGTTGGCTGCCATCTTGGCGCGCATCAAGTTAGGAATCGCGATAGCTGCAATGATCAGGATGATTGCCACCACGATCAGCAGCTCAATCAGTGAGAAACCCTTCTGTTTCCGCATCTCTTTTTTCCTCTCGTTTCCTCGTTAAACTATGCTGGTCATGGAATGACGCAGTCGGGCTTGATATTCGCACTTGCCGGGCCAAACAGGGTAGTTACCTTGGTTCTGGTCGGGTCTTGCGGCAAGGGTCTTATTTTCATGACAAGGCCAAACTTCAGTCCCTATTCTAAAGCTTCTCAAACCCTTGCACTTTGCCAAAATGCGTCGGGAGGCTGACAATTCCTGTCATTTTGGGAAAAGAACCCCCACTTAGAATGGGCCAATCGCTGTAACTTGCACCGGAGCGGCTATGGCGGATCATCTGTCTATTAGGCCCGAGGGTTGGAGTCGTTCCAGCGCCTTACGCGCCCCACTCTGATACGGATGCAACTGCAACTCCGCTTTGTACTCGTCGATGGCAGCGGATAGTTGAGAAACTTGTTCCAGGGCATCTCCCAACTCAAAGTGAAAGCCGTCAGCGGTAGGTTGAAGTTCCAGTGCTTTCTTAAGATAGGGAATCGCGTCTTGCGGGCGATGCTGTAGCAGCCGGATCTGGCCCATTCCAAACCAGGCTGTAGCCAAGGAAGGATTAAGTTGCAGCGCTGCAGAGAACCAGTGCTCCGACTGGGGAAGATCTCCGAACTGCTGAAACGCGAAGCCGGCGAAATCCGCGGCGCGCCAGCCCGGCTCCAATTCGTAAGAGCGAACGAAGTGAGGGGCGGCCTCGGCGAATTTGCCGTGTGCGCTTAGAGCGGAACCGTAGTTCAGCTGCGCCCACTCGTTCTCGGGAGCGCGACTGACGGCGCGCGAAAACAGAATGACATCATTTGCCCAATATTCGGATTGGATCGCGCTGGCAAAGGCGAGAGTTACCGCGATGCACACCGCTAAAGGCCGGACCAACTGCTGCTCCGGCCATTTCCTCCGTATCCAGGAATAAGCCGATCCGGCCAGCAGCGCCACGCCGAGCATGCTCATGTACATGTAACGGTCGTGGACGAAATCGTCTTGGTTCATCCAGCGCAGGTTGAAGGTAGGAAGCTGAGGCAGAGTCAGCCACGCCAAGGCCACCCACAGTCGAGGAGCGTGCCTTGCCACCTGGATGGCGAATGAGGCTAGAGCGATGATGGTGATCGACGCAAGAAGAAATTGTGCGCTGCCTGCGGATTCGATCAGATGGAAGTCGTATTGCGGGCTCAGGCCTGCAGGCACAAGCACACGATAAAGATTGAAAAGAAAAATCTCGGGCGCGGTTAGCAGAATGGCGCTCCACGCGACTGGCGAAGATGCAGCCTCCGCGCCGCGAAGAACCCAGGATCGCAAGGCCAGCCAAAGGACAGCCATCACCGCGTAGGGTGAAATTGCCTTCAGCAGAAAGCGCGCGGAAGATATTGATCGCACGTCGCCGGCGCGATCGAACCAGAGGTCAACCAGGATAATTCCGGGCAGGACGATGCTCACTTCTTTCGTGAACAGCGCTAAAAGGAAGAAAGTTCCGGCCAGAATCCACTCGACGCCAGCATTCCGCTGCTGCCTGCGGGCTTTGCGATAGATCAAAAAGCTGGCGAAGCACAGCGCGGCAGCGAGGGGATCGTTGACCGAGGAGATCCATGACGCGGATTCGACTTGCAGAGGATGCAAGGCGAAGATCGCGCAGGCAAACAGTGCCGCGCTTGCGTCCTTCAATAATTCGCGCGCCACGAAGAAAGCGAGGACCGAGGCCACCAGGTGAACCAAAACGCTGGTAACGTGAAACCAGTGAGGGTTAAGGCCAAACAACGTTTTGTTGAGCAGGAACCAGAGCGTAAGTAACGGCCGATAAAAGCGCGCTTCCATTCCGCCCATCGGTGCCCACAACTGATGGGTGAATAAGAATCCGATCCGGCCCCAGACTAAATCCTGATTTTGCGGAATCTGGGGCGGGTCGTCATAGACCCATCCATAGCTGAAGGTAGATGCATAAGTTACGAGCGTCGCTAGCAGCAAGCCCGCCAGAGGGACCAGTTCGGTAGGAGGCGGTGAGTAAGCCGGTTTTTGGGTTTTAAGCTGGGGCACAATTTGCAGTTCAGTGTTCCCAGCTTACAATAAGCCTGCTCCTCCTATGTCTAACCCTCTTGAGTCCCTGCAGATCGATGCAGACGTGGCGCGAGCATGGACGCTGCCATCAAATCTTTACACGGACTCGACTATCTTCGCGGTTGAGAAGGAAAAGATCTTTGCGCGAAGCTGGCAGGTGGTAGGACATCACGACCAGGTGGCGAAAGCAGGCGACTACTTCACGACCGAACTGGTGGGCGAACCACTTTTAGTTGTGCGCGGCAGCGATGGAAAACTGCGTGCCTTCTTTAACGTGTGCCGTCATCGCGCGGGACCGCCGGCAGAAGGCTGCGGTTCGCGAAAGCTCTTTCGCTGTGGCTATCACGGCTGGACCTACGATCTTGAGGGTACGCTGATCAGCGCGACGGAAATCGATGGCGTGGAAGAATTTCGTCCCGCAGATTTTGCGCTGGCGCCGGTCCGGGCGGAGGAGTGGTTCAACTTTGTCTTTGTGAATCTCGACTGCGACGCGCGGCCTGTGCGCGAGAGTCTGGGTGAGTTGCCGCGGCAAGCGGAGAGGTTTCCGTTTGCCGGGATGAAGCTGTTCGAACGCCGCACCTACGAAATGGAATGCAACTGGAAAACCTATGTCGACAATTATCTCGAGGGCTATCACTTGCCCAGCGTGCATCCGGGACTGAATCGAGAACTCGATTACAACGCGTACCTAGTAGAACCGTCTGCGGCGCACGTTCGGCAGTTTAGTCCGATTCGCGGGGCGCAGCCCGGGGATACGACGCCGCGGCGCTATCAGGAAGCGCGCGAGGACCTGACCACCGACTACTTCTGGATCTTTCCCAACTGGATGCTGAACTGTTATCCCGACAATATTTCCTTGAATATTGTGCTACCGCTCGCGCCCGAGCGTTCTCTTGCCATCTTCGAGTGGTACTTGCCGGAGCGGGAGCATGGCAGCGCGAACGCCAGAGCTTCGGTGGAATTTAGCGATCAGATTCAGATCGAAGATGTGGGCATCTGCGAGAAGGTGCAGAAGAACCTAAGGTCGCGGAGTTACTCGCGAGGACGGTTCAGCGTGAAGCAGGAAAAGGGCGTGCATGCCTTTCATCGAATGTATACAGAGCGGATGAAAAGAGGCTTGAGCGCCGAGAACGCAGACCACGCCGAGTCGAGCGGCACATCTTAAATCCGTGGCGGGAAGGAATTTTATTTCTCGGCGGGTTCTGCGTTCTCGGCGGTAGATCTTCTTTCATTGCGCTTTTACTAGCAAGCACGTCACGTCATCGTGTTGGGGTGTGTTGCCGACGAATAGATCCAGTTCGGCCATCAGGCGGTTGAGCATTTCTGCGGGGGTGCTCGCGGCTTCTGCTGCGATGGCGGAAAGAAGGCGGGTTTCACCGTACTCGTCCTGGCGAGCGTTTTCGGCCTCGACCACGCCGTCTGTGAAGATGACGAGCCAATCGCCGGGCGCGAGTGCCACGCTCGCAGATTCGTACTTGGCTTCGGGCTGAATGCCGAGGGGCAGCCCGCCAACGTCCAGGCGCTCGATCAATCCGTTACTGCGGCGCAAAATTGGATTATTGTGGCCTGCGTTGATGTAGGTAAAAACGCGTCGGGCCGCGTCGTACTCGGAGAGAAATGCGGTAGTAAAACGCAATCCGCCCTGACTGTTGGAACAGGCGTACTTGTTCATGTCTGCCACAAGCTCGGGCAGGGCGACTTGAACTGTGGAGAGGGTTTTGAGACTGGCCTGAAACGTAGCCATGAGCATGGCTGCGGGAATGCTTTTTCCGGCGACGTCGGCCACGGCGAACACTACGCGATTCTCCTCGGTAGTTCTTCCAGGACGCGGGAAGACGTCGTAGTAGTCCCCGGCGACGGTATTGGCGGGTCGGGTAGTGTAAGCGACTGAGATGCCGGGAATTTGCGGCGGCGCTCCGGGAAGTAGCCAGGTCTGGATCTCGCGCGCAATTTGCAAGTCGCGCTTCATTACGACGCGGTCGGCAATCTCTAGCATGAGCAGCACGAACATCAGCAGGCCGCCCCAGAAATGGAAATCGAGTTCGACGACGTGCATCTCGTGATCGCCGCCGCGGTAGCTGAACCCGCTGCTGGGAAACACGAGCATGACCAGCGCAGCCAGCAGCAGGACTCGGCGCGCGGGCGAAAGTTTTTCGAGAACCGCCCAGAAAAACTCCTTGGCTACGTGAAGGTGGTGGCCGCGGCGGGTCAGCCCTTCCGGCGTCTTGGCGGCGACGTCGCGAGAATAGAGGCGGTAACTGGCACGGGCCTCGGTTTCGAACTGGGACCAAAGTTGAGTGAGTTCGAGACCTTCCGTGACGCGCCGCCAGAATAGCCGCAGGCGCACTCCCAACGGCGGACGTTCAGCGGGAGCCGGAGGGGAAGCGGTCGCCATAGGATGGTGCGATTATAGAAGAAGAGAAACGACCATACTTCCGATTGTCGATTTCCAATCGCCGTTGGTTTCAGAAATCGGCAACAGAAATCGCAAATTGAAAATTTCAGAACAGCGCCAGCTGTTCGTTGAACGCTTGTACCGGCCATTTGTCGGTATACATCGCTCCCCGCGGATCGGCACGCTTGATGCCGTATTTCTGTCGGAATTTCGCTATCAGTTGCCCTATCCGCTTGCCATAGGAAGGCGGCAAAAAAGAGCGATCCTGATAACGCTTGCGATAGTTCTCGAGCAAATGCGGGAACTCTTTTGCGAGGAAGGGAAGAAAGATCGCCGCCGAACATGGTTTCAGAAACAGTGGCCCGGCGAAGATGTGGCGCGCTCCGGCTGCAGCGGCGGCGCGCACCACATCCTCCAGACCCAAGGCAGAATCCGTGATTCCGGGCAGGACCGGGGACGAACTGACGCCCACGTTGATTCCAGCTTCGCTGAGCCGGCGGACTGCGTCGATTCGCAAGTCGGGGCGAGGGGCGCGGGGCTCCAGAATTCGCGCCAGTTCCACATTCATTGTGGTTACGGTAATGTGAATCGACAACGCGTTATTGAGCGCAAGTGCGCGCAATAGATCGAGGTCGCGAACAATGAGATCTGATTTGGTGACGATGCCCAGTTCGAAGCCGCGATGACGAGCAAACTCCTCCAGAATGCCCCGCGTGACTTCATAACGACGCTCCGCCGGCTGGTAGGGATCGGTCGCGGTGCCCAGAGCAATGGCTTCTCCGGGCTCGACGCGACGCAAGTCGCGCCGCAGCAACTCCGCTGTGTGCTGCTTGACGTAAATTTTCTGCTCGAACTCCGCCCCATCGCGCATTTCCATGAATTCGTGGGTGTAACGGGCATAGCAGTATTTGCAGGCGAATTCACAGCCGCGGTAGGGATTGATGGTCCAGGTAAACGGCAGCCGGCGATTGCTGATGCAACGGTTCAGCAGGGAACGCGCGGGCAGGGTGAAGTACTCCACATGATGGCCTTCGCGAAGCGATTCGCCCTCGGATGCGAGACGGGCGATGCCGACGAGCGGCGACTTCTCAGGGACAGGAAACAAGGGCAACACTGGGCTCGACATATTCGCTGTTTGTTCGCCAAATATAGAATGCTAAAAGTGTGGCTGTCAAGGGGGCGCACGCTTCGCAAAACGGTGAGTCCTAGATCCCTGCTATGCTGTGCTCGAGATTTAGGGCTGGGTGGCGGGTTTTTCGGCCGGCTTCTCAAACAATTTGGGATCGACCGTTGGATTCAGCTCCAGCGCCGTGTACTGAGCCGTACTGGAATCCTGACCATTCTGCTTGTTGTGGCGAACCATCGGAAGATTCAGGCCGCTTACTGGTTTCCAGTCGTCCAAGTCGGTCTCACCCTGCACCGGACCAGTTTGGCCAAGGGTTCTGTAGGTTTCCTTTAAGACGTGGCCGCTCTGCGGGTCGACAAACCAACGGATGGCGGCGCCGGCGGCGTTCACGTCCACAATGCGAACCTCGGTGTCTCCGACTTTTTCGCTCCCGCCTGCGCGGAAGAACACGTTGGCGTCCTTTGAGTGAGCAGCGATGAAAATGGGGTCTCGCCTGATCTGCTCGAGGGTTTCGTTTTTTCGGGCCTCAGGCCAGTTCTGAACCGCTCCATTGGGAAGATCGACAAATGCCGCATCCGGTGTGGCCACGATTGTTACAGCACCATTGGGGGTTTGCATCTCAGCATGCAAATGGTCGGGGAAGACGACCACGGTTTCCATCTCCATGGGGAAGTCGCCTTGCGGCGTTTTCTGGGTGAAGGTGACATCCGCCTTAATCGCCTTGATGGGCGACAGTTTGGCCTCGCCACCCATGGCAGCGACCACTTTCGCCGCCAGGGCCTTGCCCTCAGCGTTCGAGGCGGTGGGCTTGGCATTCTCTTCTTCCTTCGCTCCCTCTTTCGCTCCGGGCGGAGGCGGAATGGTGATATCGATTTCCTTTACCGGCCCGAGGGACGAGAGAGGTTTGTCGAACTCTTTCGTGTTGCCGACCACAAGCACGGCAAGTTGGTCACGATGGACATACTTCGCGGCCACGCGATTGACATCGGCGGCAGTTATTTTCTGAATTTCCGCTGGATACCGGTCGAGCCAGTCCGCAGGATATCCGTAGAATTCGTACGTCATACGCTCGGCGAGAACCTTGTCGGGCGAGTCGAGGCGGAAAATGAATGCGTTGAGAATCGCGTCTTTGGCGTGCTTGATCTCATCCTCGGTAATGGGATTCTTGGTGACATTGTCGATGTCCTCGTCGAGAGCCTGGATAGACTCGATCGTGCTTTGGCTCTTGGTCCCGGCGACAAATTGCAAGATGCCGGGATGACCGAAATTTGTGCCGATGCCGCCACCTACGTTGTAAGCCAGGCCGCGTTTGGTTCGGATGTCGTTGAACAGGCGCGAAGAAAATCCGCCACCGAACGCTTCGTTGAATACAGAGATGGCGTAGTAATCGGGATTGTTGCGCGTTGTGCCGAGCGCCACCATGTGGATGCTGCTTTGATTTACATCCTCTTTTGGAATGAGGTAATAGCCCGCTGACGCCGGCTGAAACTTGATTTCACTTTTCGGAAGGTCCGCACCTTTGGGCCAGGACTCGAACGCAGCCCGCAGCTTTGCTTCCATCGCGGAAGAATCAAAATCGCCGCTCATCCCCAGGATGATGTGATTTGGATGAATGTAAGTTTTGTGCCAATCGATCAAATCCTGACGAGTGATGGCTGCGATGGTGGCATATTCGGGCCCACGCGCGTAGGGGTTGTTCGGTCCGTAGGCGAGCTTGGCGGATTCGCGCGCCGCAATTTCTCCGATCTCATCGTTACGACGCGAAATGCTGTCGTCGGCTTGCTTTTGCGCCAGGTCGAGTTTGTCAGCGCGGAATTCGGGATGCTGCAGCAATTCAGCGAAGACTTTGAAAACGTCATCGAAGTCGCCTCTCAGGCAGGACAAGCTGATGCTAGTCGAGTCGGGACCGGCACCCGTCTCCACTTTGGCGGCACGCACTTCGAGGAAGTCGTCCAGTTGATCGCCGGTTTGGGATTTGGTTCCGCCCGTGCGCCAGACTTCGCCGAACAGTTCGAGCAATCCAATTTTCGCGGCGGGTTCGTTGCCTGATCCGCCGCGAATGCGCGCCGAGCCGTTGATCAGCGGGAGTTCATGATCTTCCTGAAGGAAGATCACCATGCCGTTGGAAAGCTGAATGCGCCTGGGCTGTGGCGGATGGAAACTCGGCAGAGTGGGAATCGGAATCTGCTGCCAGTCGGTGGCTTGCGATGTGGCCCACGGAGTCAACGACAGCAGACTCGATGCAGTTAGCAAAACCATCCAAAGGCTGCGCTTGTTTTTCATTGCGCACCTCCCTGATCCGCAGAGCCTTGGCTGGCTGAGCTTTGATCGCCAGGGTCCTGTCCGCCGCTCGCTCCAGGGGCGCCGACAGTTTCGATCACACCGACGGTACGGTTGGTGTCGTTGAAGGTTGCGTTCGCTACGCGTCGAATGTCGGCCTTGTTTACTTTGTCGATGCGGTCCACGGAACGAAATAACTCGCGCCAGTCGCCGTAGCGAGTCTGGTAGGTCGCCAACTGATTCGCCAGGCCCTCGTTGTCTCCCAGGCTGCGAATCAGGTTGGCCTTGGTGCGGGTTTTGATCATCTTCAATTCGTCGTCGCTGATGTCTTCCTTCTTCAGCCTCTCAATCTCCACATGAATCGCGTCCGCCACTTCCTGCGGCGTATGACCGGGTAGGGGAAAAGCATAGAAGGCAAACAGGTGCGGATACTTAATTCCGGGCAGTCCGCTGAATCCGGCGGAGAACGAAGCGATCTTCTTGTCTCGCACTAGGGCCCGATAGAGGCGAGAAGTGCGGCCTTCGGACATGAGATCGGTGATGGCGTCGAACACCGCGTCGTCGTTGGTTCGGTAATCGGGTCTGTGATAGCCCTCGAGGTAGAGTGGCTGCGTTTTTTCCTGCAATACGACTTTGCGCTCGGAATTCTGCGGCGGCTCGGTGGTGGTGGTTTCATCGGGCTTGTGGCTCATGGGGAGACGGCCGAAATATTTTTCCAGAATCGGCATCACTTGCTCGGCTTTCACATCTCCGGCAATCGCAACCACCATGTTCGCCGGAACGTAATACTGAGCGAAAAACTGCTTCGCGTCGATAGCCGAGAAGGAATTCAAATCGGACATCCAGCCCACAGTCGGGCGGTGGTAAGGATGAGCCTCGAATGCGGCTGCGGTGAATTGTTCCAGAAGTCGGCCGATGGGGTTGCTATCGGTGCGCAGGCGGCGCTCCTCAATGACCACATTGCGCTCTTTGTAGAATTCGCGCAGCACGGGATGAAGGAAGCGCTCTGATTCAAGGTAGGCCCACAGCTCCAGACGATTCGAAGGAAGCGAGTAGTGGTAGCCGGTCTCGTCGTAATCGGTGAAGGCGTTGAGGTCCTGGCCGCCGTTCTGCTCGATGATCTTGCCAAACTGGTTCGGCACGACGTATTTGTCGGCTGCAGCGATGGCGTCTTTCCAGGCTTTTTCCAGTTCCATCAACTTGGCTTCGTCGCGGCCGACCGTCTTGTCGCGCTCCGCGATGTAGGCGGCATAAGCGATCTCAACTTTTTCCAGCGCCGGCTTTTCGGCAGCGTAGTCGGAGGTGCCAATCTTGTCCGTGCCTTTGAAGGCCATGTGCTCGAACATGTGGGCCAGACCGGTCTGGCGCATGGGATCTTGCGCCGAGCCCGCATCGACCAAAGTGAAGAAGGAGAACACCGGAGCCTCGGGCCGCTCGCAGACGATCAGAGTCAGACCGTTTTCGAGTTTCTTCACCCTGATGCGCTTTTCGAAAGAAGTGACATCTTGCGCTGCGGCGAGGGCGGCGAGCAGCAGAATAAGAGAAAGGGGCCTTAGCATGCGATGTTTCATCGGACCTCCGGAAGATCAGACGGATATGCGTCGACAGCCATGGTTAGACGAATATGAGGGGCAGAAGTTTGAAATTACGTGGCAGGCGGGGAGGTTGTCAAACTCGCGGTACGTTCATGGAAGAAACTGCGTAGGGATACAGCAGTATTTTGCGATGGCCGAGGTTTGAGGCACAATGCCTGCTGGAGCACACGCGCCATGGATTCGAGCATTGAGGTTCAGGGCAAGCAACTCAAGTTGTCGAATCTGGAAAAAGTCTTGTACCCCGCTGCAGGATTTACCAAGCAGCAGGTTATCGATTACTACGTCCGTATCGCGCCCGCGATTTTGCCACATTTGGCGGGGCGCGCGCTCACCCGCAAGCGCTATCCCAACGGCGTGGACGAAGAATTTTTCTATGAGAAGAATGCGCCGCAGCACCGGCCGGACTGGCTGAAGACCGTTCCCATCTGGAGCGAAGGGAATCATCGAACGGTCCACTACATTCTGGCCAACGATCTGCCGACGCTGGTATGGCTGGCGAATCTGGCCGCGATAGAACTGCATCCTTCACTCGCGCTTGCTAAAGATATTACTTGCCCCACGATGATGGTCTTCGACCTTGATCCTGGGCCACCCGCCAACATTGTGCAATGCTGCCAGGTGGGATTGTGGCTGCGCGAGGTTTTCGAGCATTTTGATTTGCAGAGTTTTCCGAAGACTTCGGGCTCCAAGGGCCTGCAAATATATGTTCCGCTTAATACTCCGACCAGGTACGAATTCACGAAGAATTTTGCGCACGCGCTGGCGCAGTTGCTGGAACATGACCATCCCGAGCTGGTGGTGTCCGACATGAAGAAACAGATGCGAACGGGCAAAGTGTTCGTTGACTGGAGCCAGAACGACGAGCACAAAACAACCGTGGCTGTTTATTCGCTGCGGGCCCGGGAGCGGCCCACGGTTTCAGCGCCCGTGAGCTGGGAAGAGGTGGAACGAGCGCTGAAAAAGAAAGATGCAAACCTGCTAGTGTTTGAAGCGCGCCAGACGCTTGCACGGGTGGGGAAGATGGGCGACTTGTTTGCTCCGGTGAACGAATTGAAGCAGAGTTTGCCGAATCTCAAGGGACTTGCGGCTTCGGCCGTAGAAAAAACCGAGGAGCCGATTTCGATCGCTGCTCCAGCGGAAGAAAGGCCAAAGCGGGCCCGCAGCCATGCCGCACCGAACGCCGTCAAGCCGCCGTTGCGCAAGTCGCGACGCAAGGTATAATCCGCTTCGCTACGAAATTATTCTCGAGACCTCGCCATGCCTCAACTCTTTGTTGGGACTTCCGGATGGGCCTACCCGGGCTGGAAGCCTGATTTCTATCCCGCCAAGCTGGCGCAGAAAAAGTTTCTCGGACATTACTCAACCCAACTCAATACGGTCGAGGTCAACTTTACTTTTCGGCAACTGGTGAAGGAGAGCACGATCCAGAACTGGATTCAGGAAACCCCCACTCACTTTCGTTTTGGAGTGAAAGCGCACCAGGTGATCACCCACATCAAGCGTTTGAAGGGGACGGAGGATTTCGTGCCGCGTTTCCTGATGACGATTGAACCCTTGGCAAGCGCCGGCAAGCTTGGACCGGTGCTGTTCCAGTTGCCTCCCAATCTGAAGATCGATCTCGTGCTGCTCAAGGATTTCCTGGCACTGTTGCCGCGTACCTTGCCAGCGGCGTTTGAATTTCGCCACGAGTCGTGGTTCGCTAATACCACGTGGGAGCTGCTGAAGTCACGCGGCGTCGCACTGTGCGTGGCCGAGACCGAAGAGCGCACCACGCCGGATGTGGCCACCGGCTCGTTCGTTTATTATCGCTTTCGCAAGCCGAGTTATACGGGGGATGAACGCCGAGATATGGTCGCCCGCATGGGAGAGCACATGGCTGCCGGTCGCGATGTTTTCGCATATTTCAAGCATGAGGAGACGCCGGAAGGCGCGTTGTATGCGGTGGATCTGCTGCGTGGCGCCAGCCAGACGTAGCCGGCGACGCCCGCATGAGGGGCAATTGTTTGAGCATCTTCTTCATTACTTTCCTCAGAGTCCGATAACGCGCATACTTTCTCATCCCTCGGTATGGCCGTAGAAGCCAACTCGCGCGTGGTCTCCTGTTTTCTCGATTACTTGCGAATCGAGAAGGGACTGGCGCCACTTTCCATCAGCGCTTACGCCACAGACATTAGCCAGTTTGCGGAGGTTCTGGAAAAGCGCAAACGGCTACTGCTGTCTGCTCGCCGTTCGGATGTACGCGAGTTCCTGCAACAGCTTTTTTCGCATCAAGTGGATGGCCGCAGCGTAGGACGAAAACTCTCGGCGCTGCGCCACCTCTACCGTTACCTGCTGCTGGACAAAAAAATCGATTACGATCCCACGCTCGACATTGAATCGCCCCGACAGTGGAAGGTTTTGCCGAAGGCGCTGGCTCGCGACGAGGTGGAAGCGACCCTGGGTGCCCCGCTTAAGCGCCGGAGGACTGCCCGTGATGCGCGACACGCATCTGCACTGGCGGCAAGGGATCGCGCCATGTTGGAAGTTTTCTATGCGGGAGCGCTGCGAGTCTCGGAAATCGTCAACGCTAAGCTGGAAGATCTTAAGCTCGACGCGGGTTACATGTTGGTGCGTGGCAAAGGCGACAAAGAGCGCGTGGTTCCTTTAGGACGATCAGCCCAGGATGCGCTCAGCGAGTATCTGAAGACGGCCCGCCCGGATCTGGCGGTGGGGAAGCGAAGGGGAGCGGCGGTCGCATCAATTAACAATTCGCCCTCACTATTTATTGCGCGCGGAGGTCGGAAACTGACGCGCCAGCGTATCTGGCAGATGGTGCGGGCTGCCTCCTCTGATTCGGGGCGGGCTGCTTCTCCACACATGCTGAGACATTCGTGCGCCACGCACATGGTGGAGAACGGCGCCGATCTGCGCACCGTGCAAACCATCCTGGGTCATGCCGATATCTCGACCACGCAGGTCTACACGCATCTGGCACTGGAGCGACTCAGAACCGTGTATCAGAAGCATCACCCGAGAGCGAAGGCGAGATGAGATCTACTGGCAAGATCGGAGCCACCACGGAGGCACGCAGACCCGGAGAAAGCGTCGCGTCTGTGACGCCGCGCCTCGTCGGCAGCCCTTGGCTTGGTCAAACCATAGTGGCCAAGGCGGTCGCTGATTTTATCCATCATCTGCGGGAGCGCAACGCTTCGCCGCACACCATTAAGGCATACAGCCAGGATCTGGTTCTCTTCTCCGCCTTTGCCGGTTCTCGGGGATGGAAGCAGATCGATCACATCGCCGTGCGAGTTTTTCTTTCGCAACTCTACGACAAGGGCCTGAGCAAACCTTCAGTGGCGCGCGCCCTGGCGGCAGTGAGGTCACTCTACCGTTGGCTGGCGCGGGAAGGTATGGTGGAACAGAATCCGGCGAAGCTGGTCGCAACGCCGAAGCTTCCCAAGAGACTTCCGCGCGTGCCCACGATCGAAGAAATGAATTCCGTGATCGACGGCGAAATGCCCAAGGTGGCGGCTTTCCCCGAGCGTGACCGGCTCATGCTGGAGCTCCTCTATGGATGTGGCATCCGCAATTCGGAATTGACAGGGATCAATCTCGATGACATTCGGTTGAGTGCCGAAGCCATTCTTATTCGCGGAAAAGGAAAAAAAGAAAGGTACGTTCCCTTTGGCGAGTCGGTGAAGAGCGCACTTGCAGCGTATCTGCCGGAGCGGCAAAAGATCTTTGGCCCGGGCCACAACCCCTCAGATGCTTTGCTCATAAACTGGCGTGGCGGACGACTCACCACGCGCAGCGTTGGCCGCATCATCAAAAAGATTGCTGTCGCGAAAGGTTTATCGCCGGATGTGCACCCACACACGCTGCGCCATGCCTTCGGCACGCATATGCTGGAAGAAGGCGCCGACCTGCGCGCCATTCAGGAGTTACTCGGGCACGAACGTCTTGCCACTACACAGCGCTACACGCAGTTATCGATGAGGCAGGTGCTGCAGGTGTACGACCAGACGCATCCAAGAGCAAAATGAAATAGCCGGCGTGACGCCGGCGCTTCAAATTACGAATGCTTCTGTAACTCTTCCCACATCTCGACCACTCGGGCTTTCAACTCGGCAGTCAGCTTTTCGTAAGTCGCTTCCGACGCCTTACTCTCCGACGGCGGATTGATGGGATCGCCGAACACCATCTTGAGGGCAGTGAATCCCTGAAACCCCTTGTTTCTCGGCCAGGCTTTGTAGAATCCCTCAATCGCCACGGGCACGATCGGCACCTGCATGTGAATCGACAATATGGCGGCGCCCTTCTTGAAGATTCTCGGTGCGCCGTCGATCGAGCGCTCGCCTTCGGGATAAAGAATAAGCGGGCGTCCCTGCCGCAGTCCGAACGCACCGGCACGCATCGCCGGAATCAGATTCGCGTCGGGATCGACGACCACGATGCGCAGCGAACGAGCGAGCCGCAGCATGAATCCCGTCCCGAATATTTCGCTCGTTCCCACGGCAAAGACTTTGTCAAAGACGGATGGTGGAAGAGCGCCCGCCAGAATCAGGGGATCGAGATAGCTCTGGTGATTGGAAGAGATAATATATGTACGATTCTTCGGAAGGTTTTCAATTCCGCGCACATGCAAATGAAAACGGTCGAGCGCGACCATATTTGTCAGCCGAGAAACCAAGTACCAAAATGTGGCGCTGATGGGTTGTGGTCGGGCCAGTTGGATCACGTCCGAGGGATCCGGCTGTTCCGCCAAAATTGCTTTCCACCCGGCGAAAGCGTGGCGCTTTCCTGGCGCACGGCCGCCGATTGACGCGCTTTGTAAAACCGCGTCCAAAACGTCACGCACCGTGTAAATTCCAGAGAGCTGCGACTCCTCGACATCCCCTCCCAGCTTTTCTTCCAGGTGGCTGAGCAACTCCACGCGCTGCATGGAATCGAGTCCCAGATCGAGTTCCAGATTGTGGGTAGGTCGAAGAGTCGCAGGCGCCGAAGGTGCTGATTCGCGCACAATCTCAAGAGCACGCTGGACATCAGGCTGATCGAGCCATGCCGTTTCGTCAGGAGTGGGTGGCTGTTCGGCAGGTAATTCTGAATCATCTGCAATTTTCCGCGATTGATCCGCTGCCACGCGTTTCTCTACTTCGAAGCGCTTGATTTTGCGGGTGGTGGTGCGCGGCAAGTCCTCCGGCCAGATTTCATAGCTGCCAATGCGCTTGGTGGAAGGAATCTGCTGCGACAGGCTTTCAATATCGAAGCGAATGACTTCCTTCGCATTCACAATCTTTTTCTGGCGCAGCACATCGAAATTGGGCACGATCACTGCGTGCAGCCGGTCGCCGCCTTTCCCGGGCTTGCCTTCGATTCCCATGACGGCCAACTCTTTGATGTAGGGGGATTTCAGGTAATGTGCCTCAACTTCTTCCGGATAAATATTCTTCCCATTGCTGAGGACGATCACTTCTTTCTTACGCCCGGTGAGAAATAAATTTCGATCGGCGTCAAAGTGACCGAGATCGCCGGTGTAAAACCAGCCATCGCGCAACACGGCAGCTGTGGCATCCGGACGGTTCCAATAACCCTTCATCACCACAGAACCGCGCAACACTACTTCGCCCGTCGCGGGACCTCCATCCTCATCAGGTCGATAGTCGACGATCTTTGCCTCCACGCCCTTCATTGCTTTGCCGACCGAACCAATCACATTGTTGCCGGGGGAGTTTGCGAAGACGGCCGCGGTTGTTTCCGTCAGCCCATAGGCTTGCAGGACGTCGATGCCAAGATCGTAGAAATCCCTGGCAATGGCGGGATCGAAGCGCGACCCTCCCGTCACCAGATAACGCATTTGCGCTCCCAGAGTCTGGTGGATCTTGCCAAACAAAATCGGTCCGGCGTTGAAGCCAAACCTTCGCAGATTGCGATTCAGGCCGACCAGAGTTTTGAAGAGTCCCTGCGTCAGCGCTCCTCGCTTCTCGATCTCTTCAAAGATGCGCTGGTGAATCAGATAAAAAAATTGCGGCACAACGGCGAAGGCTGTGATGTTGCGATCGCGCACAGCCCGCAAGAGTTCTGTGGTATTCAATGTTTCCAGATACACCACGCGCGAACCTTTTACCAACGGCAGAAGGAGATTGGCCATCTGAGCGAGCACGTGAAACATGGGCAGTACGCCCAGCAACGCGTCGCATGGGCCGATTTCGACCCAATTGAATACTGCTTCCACTTCTCCCAGAAAGTTCGCGTGGGTGAGCATCACGCCTTTCGGATCGGCGGTGGTTCCCGAGGTATAGAGCAGGGAAGCGATATCCTCCGCCTGCGAGGGCGCAGGTTGGAAGTTTCCCGGTCCAGCTTCGAAGATCGCGGGTAGATTTCCCCGCCAACGCTCGTCTGTTGCCTGGTTGGCCATGCACTCGGGATCCATCAGGACGAGCCCGGCTTTGACATCCGCAACCGCTTCCCGCGCGATTGCCGCGTGCTTGGCGTCGCAGAAAAGGACGGAACTGCCACTATCCTGCAAGAGCTTTGCGAGTTGATCGGCGTGCAGCGCGGTGTCGAGCGGGACAACGGTGCAGCCCGACGCAATGATGCCTAAGTAGGTGGCCACCCAACGCGGGTGGTTATCCGCAGCGATAGCCAGACGCGATCCGCGTGCGAATTGGTTCTCGCCGATCCAGCGTCCGACAGATTCGGCCATCCGCCGGAGGTCGGCGTACGTACAACTCTCGATTTGATCATTGCGTTGAAGTTCGAGGGCGACGTTGTTCGGCCAGCGCTCCTCGCATTCGAGAAAGCGGTCGTAGAAAGTGGGCATGCGTCGTGGGGAATATACACGAAAAATCCCTTCACCGCAGAGTACGGCGACCTCGCTGAAGACTCTTCAAGTTCCTAGTGGTGAATCAGTTCCCAAGCATGTTCCTTGCTCCTGTCTGCCGCATCTAATTATGCTAGGCTAAAAGAGATACGCTGGGGCAGTTCCCGCCCTCTGAGGGATTTCACAGTTTGATAAACACACTCATTGGCAAGGTCTTTGGGACCAAGAACGAACGGGTCATCAAGAGCATGATGCCCCGGGTCGAGGCCATTAATGCCCTCGAACCGCAGATGCGGCAGCTCACCGATGATCAACTGCGCGCTAAGACGGAACAGTTCCGACAGCGCATTCAGGAGCGGCTCAGCCGCGTTGCCAGTGTTCCGGCGGCGGAGGAGGAAGCCGTATCCGACGTTGATGTCGATCAGACGAAGCAGTTCGAGAAAGAGCAGTACGAAGCGCTGCAGCAAGCTCTGGATGAAATCCTGGTAGAAGCCTTCGCCGTGGTGCGCGAGGCCGGCCGCCGTGTGCTCAACATGCGTCATTTCGACGTGCAGTTGATCGGCGGCATGGTGCAGCACAAGGGCATGATTTCGGAGATGAAGACCGGCGAAGGAAAAACGCTGGTCGCGACACTGCCCGTCTATCTCAACGCTCTTAGCGGGCGCGGCGTGCATGTGGTCACGGTCAACGACTATCTGGCCAAGCGCGACTCGGAATGGATGGGCAAGCTTTATCGCTTTCTCGGCCTTACCGTGGGTGTGATCGTCCACGACCTTGACGATGAACAGCGCCGCGCCGCTTATGCCGCGGATGTGACTTACGGCACGAACAACGAGTTTGGCTTCGACTACCTGCGCGACAACATGAAGTTCGATCTGAAGGATTGTGTTCAGCGCGGCCACAACTTTGCCATCGTCGATGAAGTCGATTCCATCCTGATCGACGAAGCGCGCACGCCTCTAATCATTTCCGGCGCAAGCGAGGAATCGACCGACAAGTATTATCGCGTCAACCGCATCATTCCGAAGCTGGAAAAAGGCGAAGAGCTGGACGTGGCTCCGGGCGAGCCCGCGCAGCTTACTGGCGACTTTGTGGTCGACGAGAAGCACCGCAACATTACAGTCACTGACGAAGGCTGGGAAAAAGTTGAGCAACTTCTGGGCATCGGCAATATTGCCGATCCGGAGAACTGGCCGCTCAAGCATCACGTCGAAACCGCCATTAAGGCCCACGCCCTGTACCGCCGCGATGTGGAGTATGTGATCAAAGACGGCGAGGTCATCATCGTCGACGAATTTACTGGACGTATGATGCCGGGCCGGCGCTGGTCCGACGGCTTGCATCAGGCGATTGAAGCCAAAGAGGGTGTGAAGATTGAGCGCGAGAACCAGACTTTAGCCACGATTACGTTTCAGAATTACTTCCGCATGTTCAAAAAGCTCTCGGGCATGACGGGGACGGCGGAAACCGAAGCAACCGAGTTCGACAATATCTACAAATTAGAGGTCATCGTTATTCCGACTAATAAGGAGATGTTGCGGCTGGAGAATCCAGACGTTGTTTTCCGCACCGAGAAGGAAAAATACTTCGCGGTGGCCGACGAGATTCAGAAGCTTCACGAGAAGGGTCAGCCGGTGCTGGTCGGTACGACGTCGATCGAAAAATCTGAGCGCCTTTCCGAATTGCTGAAGAAGAAGGGGCTGAAGCAGCACGTCGTTTTGAATGCCAAGTTCCACGAGCGCGAAGCCGAATTTGTGGCGCAGGCCGGACGCAAGGGTATGGTCACCATCGCCACCAATATGGCCGGACGGGGCACAGACATTTTGCTCGGCGGCAATCCTGAATTCATGGCCAAGCAGGAACTGGTAAAGAAGGGAATCGCGCAGCAACTGCGCGTGGCTCAGGGCAAGATCGAAGGTCCGCAGGAAGATGGTGCGACCTCCATCTTTTACTACAACGGCAATGAATACACGGTTCCAACGGAGAAATGGACTGAGGTTTTCAGCCGCTACAAGGGACAAACCGATAAAGAGCACGACGAGGTCACGGCAGTCGGCGGCTTGCATATTCTCGGCACGGAACGGCATGAATCACGCCGCATCGACAACCAGCTTCGCGGCCGCGCCGGTCGTCAGGGTGATCCTGGCTCCTCGCGCTTTTACCTCGCGCTGGAAGATGACCTCATGCGCATCTTCGCCAAGGAGTGGGTGTCAAAGCTGCTGGAGCGGCTGGGCATGGAAGAAGGCGTTCCGATCGAATCAAAGCTGATCAGCCGGCGTATCGAGACGGCGCAGAAGGCGGTGGAGGGCCAGCACTTCGAATCCCGCAAACATCTTCTCGAATACGACGACGTGATGAACAAGCAACGCGAGGCCGTCTATGGTCTGCGCCGGCGCTTGCTCGAGGGCATGGATCAGAAAGATCTGATCCTTGAAGACTATGTCTCCGCCATTCTCGGCGATCTGATGGAGGAGTATTGCCCGCCGAAGGGCCATGTCGATGACTGGAACATTAAGGGATTGAAAGATGCAGTCTTCACGCGCTTCGGCGTGGATTTCAGCGCGGAAGGCGTGAAGCCTGAGACCTTGAATCGGCAGGAACTCGGCGATGCGATTTTCGAGAAGCTCAAGGAGCGATACGAGGCCAAGGAGAAGCTGATCGGTCCCGAAGCCATGCGCCATCACGAGCGCATGATCATGCTGAGCGTGCTCGACTCGCAATGGAAAGATCATCTTCTCAGCATGGACCATCTGAAGGAGGGTATCGGGCTGCGGGGCTACGGGCAGCACGATCCGTTGGTCGAGTATAAGAAAGAATCTTTCGAGATGTTCGAGGCTATGCTGCAGCGCTTCCAGGAAGACACGGCGCGCTATCTCTACCTGATGCAAATCATTGAACGACCACCGGATGTGGCCCCGGACGGAGTCGCCGGGCAGGCTCCCCAGTCGGGAGTTCCGCTGCAGCAAGGCAGTGGAGACAATGGCGGCAATGGACATCATCCGCCGCGACTAGTGGCAACCTCGGCCGATGATCTGGAAGAAGCCTTTATGCGCCGCAAGCGCCGCGAACTGGAACAGGCGCGCATGGCGGGTGCAGGAGACGTGCAGCCTGTGCAACAAGTCGTTCGAGGTCAGGAAAAGGTGGGGCGTAACGATCCTTGTCCCTGCGGCTCCGGCAAGAAATTCAAGAAGTGCCACGGGGCATAGACGAACACCTTGTGCGGGACCTTACCTAGGGACGCCGATTCGACGTATTCTTCTTTACCGCAGTAAACGTCATCTCCCTGGCCTGGCTCTTTGTTGCCTGCTTCCAGTCGGTAAACAGAGTCGCATAATTCTTTGTGATGTAGTCCGCTTCCTTCACTCCCAGTTTCTTTGCCGTAGCATCAATCCAGCGCGCTGGGCCCTCGATCTCGGAGAAATCTCCGATGGGTGTCACGTCCACCACGACTTGACCTTTGCCGTCCGTCCACTCCGCACGAAATTTTTCGTAGCGGAACGACGGCGCATAACCTAGCCCGCGCAGGATCGCATCCGCCTGCTTCCCATCGCCCAGGGAAGTTTCCAACTCCTCGCGGCTGCTATGACGTGCGGTCTTGTTTCCGGTTTTATGCGTCAGTGTCCACTGCGTCCCATACTTTCGGATCCGCAGCAGTTCCCCACGCCGGCGCAGCACTTCGCCTGGCAGATCGTAGAGCGTGTTCATCTCGTGCGTCCGCTTCGTAACGAGGCGAAAGCGCGCAGCCCGCAACGTGCGCATGAGAGCCTGCACGTCCTGGACGCGGAACTTGATTTCGATCTCTTTGTGGGAAGACATAAGGGGAGTATAAAAGGCGACGAATGACTAATTAAACGTAGGCAGCTTCACCAAATCATTCTGGGGAACAGATTCCACCGGTTCGCCCGCCTTGCGCCACGCGGTGAATCCACCGACGATTACAAACGTGTTGAATCCTTTTTCCCGCAGCAGGTGCGCCACCCGGGCGCTGGTCGCTTCGCGCGCTCAAGTACAGTAGAGATAAATATCCTTGTCCTTGGGAAGGTTCTTGATTTCTTCCTCAAGATTGTTGGGCTCGATGCGGATCGAATTTTTGATTCGCGAAGATCCTGAGTCGTAATAGCCGTGGCTGCGGACATCGACAATCAGCACCTGGCTCGGGTGTTCCGATGCCAGCCGTCTGGCCAACTCTTCCACCTGCACTCGCGGCACCACAGCATAAGGTTTGTTCTTACGGTATTGCGCGACACGGTAAATTGCATACGCTAGCAGCGCGGTTACAACTACCGCTTCCATCGCTCGACCGGCGGCATGAAAGCCGCGCAAGACCGCGGCCAGAAAGTCGCGAGATACATACCCCAACAGCAGGTAGCTTAGGGCGTAAAGCGAGGCCCCAGCGAGGTCCAAGCGCAGAAACTGCCAGAAGCGCATCTTCATGCTGCCGGCCAGCGGTGCCGCCATGGTATTGACGCCAGGGATAAACTTGGCAACAACCAGTGTGATTTTGCCGCGTTTGTAGAACGACTCAGCAGATCGCAGAATGCAGGTTTCCGGATTGATCGAGACGCGGCATAGAAATCCCAGCAGGGCCCAACCCATATATCTGCCCAGCCAGAACTGTGCGGAGTCGCCAAGCATCAAAGCCGCGACGGCCGTGATCACAACGTATGGACCCCAGAGGGCATGCGCCGCCACGGCGGCTCCGGCAGCTACCAGGGCGATCGCAGCCGGGAAGGGAAGACCCATGGCTTCTGCCAACAGCAGTCCGAAGGTCAAGGCGTATCCGTGATGTGCCATTAGCGAGAACAGATTCATAGACGGTGTTGGATAAGGGAAATCCGGAAAGGCTTCAGTATAAACAACATCAAGCCTTTTCTTTTCCCAATCGTTTCCGGGCTTCTTGGCTGGAGGTGCTTGGGACCCCTGATTTCAGCGGGGTTGCAAGGTGTCCCCGTTTTTCTCGAAATCTTCGGGAAATCGGCTAGCGGGGCGCAAGGTTAACTTGTGTACGGTAGGTTCCCAATTTGGGAATCCAAAATGCGCAAGGAACCGAACCTGTTTACTATTGACCAGTTTTGCGAATCATTCAGGGTTAGAGTGGCATCAATCCCGACAAGATAAAGACGGTGTTAGATGGCTGCTCCAGTCAAAGTACCAATCGCACACAATGTTCTGATGGTGGATGACAAATTGCAGGGGGGGGACAGTGAGC
>JBEKRE010000072.1:0-21911 GCA_049519055.1 Candidatus Sulfotelmatobacter sp.
GCGTCACCCTTTTCGAGAAAACCCCTATTTTATGCGCTCTTCAGGTCCCCGAGGCAGGTGCCGAATTTGCCGAAACTGTTAACCAACTGATTCTCTTCGACATTTAGCCGGACAGTAGTGAATCAACTTAAAGGGTCTAAGCCACAGCCTGCGACGTTGTGTCGCCCCTCAAAGACGCGACTGCGCTAGCCTCGTCCCTCTCAATATCAAACACAGCGGACAATCGAGTCATCTGAAGCAGGTCATTTACTCGCTTATTCAGGTTTATGAGCCTAAGCTGACCACCCTGATTCCGAACAGTCGTGTGGGTCTTAACCAATTCGCCTATTCCTGAGCTGTCCACATACTGCACTTCATCTAGGTCTAGAACAATCTTCTTATTTCCTTTGTCTAGCAGTTCGCGGACAATCTCGCGGAGCATGACATTTCCCTCGCCCAGCGTAATCCTTCCACTGATTTCTAGAACCGCAACATCGCCCACGTGGCGCGTGGTCGTTTGCATTTTGACCGGCGTGCGGTTTTGCATTCCGAGACCCAACCTATCAAGTACTTCGCACGCCGATGTCGCGAGTTCCTTTGATTCTGTGCGAACCACGATCAGCGAACGTCCCTCTTTGAGTACCTCCCTGAAGAATGCGGCGTCCTCAGCGCTCTTCTCGGGAGTTGTCGGTTTCGGAGCGTGCGCGTCCGTCGTTGCCACGGAACCGACAGCGGTACCCGCACCCGCACCCGCTCCCGCTCCCGTGAGCAGTGCGGCGGCACCGATCCCGAGCGCGAACACCGTCCCGATGCCGGGTAGAAGCACTGACGCCAACACACCGGTTGTTATCCCCGCGGCTCCCCCTACGAAGCCCCCCACAAATGCGCCCAGTTCCTTCGCGATGGTCTTCGCTTCGTTTTCCGACAGAGTTAGAAAAACGATGGACTCTTCTGGCATGCCCCGCTCCAGCAACTCTTTGACGGCCTTCTCCGCGTGATCACGCGAAGTGAACACTCCGATTGCAGTTTCCATGTGAGTCTCCTCTGTAACCGCGATTGGCTGACGCCTCCCCAATCGCGCGGCATCAGATATAGGCGGCAAAGTTTAGCAGGTTAGCCCAATATCGCCAAGTCTAAACTTCATTTTCGATGGATTTGATTCCCATCCCGTGCGCGGCCTTCGACTATCGACGTTTGGCCACTTGCCGGAGCGGAATCGGGATCCATAAAACTGGCAAGCCCATCAAAAGCATGGGCTTATCGGTTTCTCGGTTTCGCGCCGAGCGTGTTGGTGATAAATCAATTACACGCAATTGACGGCTCTGAACCCGAGGGTAGGCCCAAGCTTCTTACTGTGTCGCACCCCTGCTATGATGCCTGGCCAGAGGAGGAACCAATTGGAAATCTGTCTGGGGTAGTCCAGCAGTTGAGCAAGGAACGTACACGGCTTGAGAACGAACTGCATCGCGTAACAGCGGTCCTAACCGCCTTCGGAAAAGTTTACTTCTCCGGAGTTAAATCGAAGCGACCAATGTCGGTTGCTGGACGCAAGCGAATAGCAGCAGCGCAACGTGCGAGATGGGCAAAGCAAAAGGCTGGCAGCAAGCCCACAAAGCCTAAGCGCGCCATGTCAGCAGCGGCTCGAAGGAAGATTGCAGCGGCGCAACGAGCGCGATGGGCAAAGGTTCGAGCGAAGAAAGCTGGTTAGCGATCACGCAGCAAATCCCTCGGGCAACCAAATTCTGCGGCCCCGCTATCCGTCGCCATAGTGAGCCGCCGATTGTGTAATGGCGGTTCGCTGGATATAGCTCAATCTATTTGCTCGACCAAGTGCGGTGTCTTCTTGATTTCTTTTTTCTGGAACTGGCTGGAAGGTCGTTCGGCTGGATGGAGGAGGACGGGCAGGACTTGGGCAGAGTGTCAGGCGAAACCAGCAAGTTGCTGAAAACCAGGGGCTCCCAGTTCGGAAAGAAAAACGCGGCGGAGACGCAATCCAATGCGTCGATGGGGATTTCCGATGCGTTCAAAGCTGAAAGGTGCCAGGAGGGGGGAATCTAATCCCCCGCTTTCCAAGCGGCGACTTCAAAATAGCATCAATGTTGGTAAACTTCAATGCAGATGCGGGTTTCGACGGTGTTTTTGAATACACACTGAAATGACCCTCAGGACAATGTCGGGTGATCTGGGGCAATTCCGGCAGATGTTTTACTAGGAAATCCTAGAGCAATAATCGGCCTTACAATGCACTCGACCGCGCTGCTGGAATAGACCAACTCGTTAAGAGCCGAACCCCAGGGGTTCGCAAAGATGCGCGGGGGTTCGCCTACCCCTAGGCGCTTTTCGCCGTGACCATGGCCTGGTGAATCGCTGAAACCAGCGTTTCAAAGTCGAAGGAACCATCATGACGATGCCCGTTGATGACGAACGTCGGCGTTCCGTTCACTCCACTTCGGACACCGCCCCTGAAATATGCGCGGACACGGGCTTCGTACGTTCGCTGCTCCAACGCCTGACGCAACGCGGTGGTCGATAGCTTGAGCTTTTCGGCAAGATCCAAATAGAGTGCTTCGCCCAAGCGCTTCTGATTTTCGTACAACTTATCTTGCATCTCCCAGAACTTGCCTTGGACACCTGATATTTCGATGTGCCTTGACCTAGCGCATCCGGGAATCTGTCTTCCGTCAAGATTTAGTATTCTGCCGGGGACGCTGCCAATATGTGTGGCGGGTTTCCTGTGGAAATTTTCCTTGTAAGTTAACTTGTAGTCCTTCAATATCCGGCCTATCATCTTGTCCGCATGTGACATCCGCTTCGCCCTGACTCGTTAGGGGTCTCCTTTCCGAGTCAGGGCTTTTCATCTGGCAGACAACATGACTGTGATTTCATCGACGAAGATTATGCGTGGCCATGCTCCCGTTCGCTGCCCGTACTGCATTGAAGACGGCCATTTCAAACGCATGACAGACCACGCAGGTGGTCAACTGTTTGCATGTGAAAGATGCGGACATCTTGTCATGCCAGGTTCTCGGCATCAATGCCGCTGTGCGCATTGCGGGGATGTGAGCCGAAAGGCGTCATGAGACGAAGGCAATCCACTTCGGGTTAACGCGACTGGTTTACTGAGGCACGAGGAGAGGCATCATGCTTGGGTTCCTGAAGCGACGGTTTTCTCCCAAGGTGCAGCAGCAGAGATGCCCCGGATGGAAGATGGTTCCGGCAACCGAAGTGATGGACAACGGCGTTCGCCATCAAGTACGCCGTAAAGCACCCTGCACGGCAATGGTCACGCTGGACAGCAACGGGAATTGGAATTGCAGCGTGTGCGGCTGCAGTGGTAGAGATTCTAAGGTTAGGTTGGGCGAAGGCTGGCTTTGACCAAAGAGCGCAGCTTTAAGCTTGCCCAAGGCGAAAAACAGCGCGTAGGGAAACGGACAAACTATGCAACCCGCTCGGGTAGTCCTGCGACTTTGGCGGAGGTCGATTTCTTCGCGAGAATCGCGGACAATCGTTCTACCTGCTTGGTTTCGGCTTTCCGTTCCTTGCGAATCTCTTGCAATCTTTGCTCGTAACGCTGGGGTTCCAATCTCTCGTTGAGTCTCATGGGGGAGAAGTTCCTCAGTTCGCGGAGTTTAGCATTTTATTGAGGTTGTCGGGTGTGAATAGAGTGTGAAAATTGAATGGACTCCCGAGATTGTTCTGTGTCCTGACAAACTGACAATCGGAGAGGGCATCACTCTTCACTCGCTGGGTGTTCTGTGGGGCCTTCACCCTTGAACTCAGCCCTGTCGGATGTGCCCTTGAGCTGAATTTGTCTCTCAGAGTTGCTCTCAGATCGACCTTCTCCGCGGCGATAGCAGTAGCTGGAGCGGGTTTGGGAAGGGAACGAAGCTGATCTTTGATCCAATCCAAATTCTTGCCGCCATCACTTCCAATAGAAGCTGCAAACTCGTCCCGCGTTTTATACCAAACGACCGTCGTATTCGGCGAAGCGGCAGCTTGCAGCTTCTGCTTGGAGGCCGCGGGGGTTTCGTTTTCAAAGCTCCTCTGTTGCAGACGGAACTTCTTAGCTTGCACCTTCGGTATCCAGTCCACCGGATCGAGCGCGGCAACTTTCTTCAAGAAGTCGGCTTGCACATAATTGGCTCGTTCATCTTTGGGCACGAACGGAGAGGTTGCCATCCATGTCGGCCAATCTCCCCAGGGATCCAAGGTGTCGAGCACTTTAATGCGTGGGTCGACCGCGGAAGCGAGAATGCTGATACTGGCGCCGGAAAGCTGGCCAAACAGGCCTACACGGTCCATATCGAGATCGCCCCGTGCGCCCAGATAATTCAGCACCTCCTGCACGTCGTGAGCTGACGCTGCGAGGCATTCTTGCAAGTCGCTGACGAACCATTTCCTCAATGGCACATCGTGATAACGATGGCCCGTCAGTGCGGTGACGAAACCAACGGCGGCAAAACCACCTTTGGTGACGAACTTCTGAAATTTCGGATTCTGGAAGATTTTTGTATCGGACGGGTAGCCGTAGAGATGCAGAATGACGGCGGGCTTCTCTACTCCGGTTGGCCTCATTACATAGAGTTCGATCGGATCTCCCCATCTCCACTGCACCTGAATTAACTCCACGCTATAGCCGGAATCACTGTCGCTCTTCGAGCCGATCAGAGCGCGAAGCGGGCGCAGATTGCTCGTCTTCAGCGAGGGCGTTGAGAAGTCCTCGGCTACGCCTTCGAAGCGTTGGTCGCGAGGGTCGGCAATGGGCGGAGATGCAGGCGCCAGTTGCGCAAGGCTCATTCCCTGCGAGGATAAAAAAATGATTCCTGCCAGCAGCAGCTTGTGAATGAAAAATGTAGACAGTTGACTGCGCGACATTCCGTGTTTCACAACTCCTTTCAAAGACCGCAACCGAGAATTTACCGCCAGTAGCGAACGGATATAGTTCAATGGGATTAGAAATGGGCGAGCCGTTAAACGGCCCGCCCATGACGAACAGTTAGTAGCAAACTTACCGCACAGCGGCATTGGAACAGGCGTCGCCGGGTCCGATCTGGATGAAGTTGAAGTCGCCACTGAGCGGCGTGGACTTGATGCAGCCACCCATGTCGCCACCCACGTCTCCACCCGTCGGGTTGCCGTAGGCATTGAAAGTGCCGTTGCCTGGCGCAGCGCCGAGGGCTTTGCCATCGCCGTCCAGCTGTTGATAGTGAGTATGGAAGATCTGCACGCCAGGATCTCTGCAGGTGTGGGCGGAAACACTGCAGCCGGGGGGCTGCGCCAGAGCTGGAATGTAGTCCGGAGTAGCGTCGACTACATACTCCTCCGAGGCGTTGAGCAGATCCTTGACGTTAACTTCGTTGGTGACACTGGTGACCCAGCGCAACAGCGACCAAGCGCTATATGAGCCGGTGCGGACGTTCGGGAAGGAGAGGTTGCTGGTGCCCCAAATCTGCGCCTCGCTGCAGGGGAATCCTTTTCCTTCGCAGACCGTGGTCGCACCGGGCAGTTCCTGGTTTAGTGTACCGGGAATCGCAATCGGGTCGACTCCGTCCAGCGTGATGTAGCCATAGTGGGCGCTAGCGGCGAGCGGGCTCACGTTGCCAAAGCTGAAGAACGTGAAGCCGATGCCATCCAAGCTGTTATTGGTGACGGAATCTTGCACAGACTGTACTTCCTGGCCGGTGCCAATGGCGCGTGAGCGGAAGCCGTGGCCGCTCGCGCACGGCGTGTTTTTGAGCGGGTTGACGCCAGCGGTTTTCGCTTCTAAGCTCAGCCCGATTACCCGGTGGTCCGGAACTGTCTCGGTTGGGCGGCGCATGACCGTGGCTTCTGTTGTGTTGTACGTGCCGGAGAGGGGTTCGCGCAAGTATGCGTAGATCGGAGCTGCGGCCAGGCCGAACTCCGACGCGTCGCAGTCCGTTCCCGAAAACACTGCCTGCAGCTGCGAATTGCTAGCGTTCTTTAGGCCGGCAAGCTGTCCACCGCTTCTGCTGAAGACGAACACGATCGGGTCGATTCCAACATCGATCGTTGTCCAGGCTGTCTTCGTCAATGTCGCTTTTCCGGTGAAAGGATCGTCGAGAGCGGTAGTCGAGTCATTAACCTCGAATGCGTTGACGTGGAAGGACGATGTGGATCCCGGATAGCCAGTCTCCACCGAGTTGCCGAGCAATTCAGCCAAGGTGCTAAAAACTGTTTTCGTGCCAACTTTCGTTTCGTACTGGACGCAGGTTCCTGAAGCATTGTTATCGTTATAGCCGAGACCGTCCGTTCCGTCTCCGAATCCGGGGTCTCCGTTCCCTAACTTGGAATTGGCGCGGCAAGTTGCGAACAAGGCATCTTCCGCACGGATGTCGGAAGCACCCGCGTTCACCAGGACGCCCGTGTTGAGAACATCCTTAATGGATGTCGGAAGAGCGGAATCGGGTCCCCACAAAACGGTCGAGATTAGCGCCGGACTCGAAATCGCGTAAGTGTCACCCGCCGGGGCGATGACGAGGCACTGTGGTACTGCGAAGAAGCAGCGGTTTCCGATGGTGGAGTCAACGTTTACGTACAGCCAATAATGAGGGGTTGCAGCGCTGTCCCACACCACCCAGGTATTACCGGCGTCAGTGGTGTTCGTGCCCGGGCCGCCGCGGGAGGAGGGTACCAACGCTGGGCGCTGGTCTTCCATGTTCAACTTTGTGCTGCCAGTCCAGTGCTTGCAAGGCGGCGTGACCTTGACTTTAGCTGTGGCGCAATTGCCGTGGTTGAAAGCAGCCAGGGCGACGCTTTGCCACATGGCCGACGAACCTGAGGCGACCACGAGTCCATCCGGCGCCACGGCTTTGGCAGAGGGTACAACAGCGACCATCGCAGCCACTACCAGCGCCGCGAGGATTGCATTCATTCTGGACATTGCAATATCTCCTTTAGAAGATACTTCGTTTGTTCGAAGAATCAATTCACAGACATGTGCGCCATCGAGTCGACGCACTTGGGAACGAGGTGACCGCTCCACACCCACAATGCGGCTTGCGCGCACTTCGGATACCGGATCGGCAGGAGGATACTAACGGAATTGCTTCGCGGTGAGTGTGAACCGTTGAACAAAAGTATGTTAACGACAAATGAATTGTGGAAAATGAACAGAAAGGTGCGAAGAAAGAAGTAGCAAGAAAGTAGTTGTTCCACCTGCGGTGTCGATCGCGCTTCAGAGCAAGAAGAGTTTCTGTGGACGCGCGGCTTCTCCCGTGCAACTCACCGCTGCGGCAAAGCAATCTTCCAATCGCCTATTAATTAACGGGATTTTAATCTGACAATTCCGCTCGTCTTCTACAATCGCCCTTCTTTATTTATTACCCGATAAAAACTCCCGCTAGTTGGAGAGGCGATTCTGTGAGCTTCCTGCCTGTTGGTGTTTTAAGTCGCGGCGGCGTTGTGCTCGCGCTCGCGATGCTTTTGGTCTTCTGTTGTGCAGCCCAGCAGCAACCTGGGGAAAAGGCTTCGATCACCGGAACGGTGACGGACCCCTCCGGCGCGTTGATGCCAGGCGTGAAAGTTACGCTCGCAGGGGGAACGGTCAAGCTGGAAGTGGTGAGCAGCGCGACCGGAACCTACGCCTTTAAGAATCTTCCCGCTGGCACTTATACCCTCACGGCGTCAGCGGCGAACTTCACCCAGAAAGTACTTGACAACGTTGCGCTCACAGCGGGGCTTGAATTGCCTATGGACGTCGCTATGGAGCCAGCCTCAACCAGCGAAAAAGTGAACGTCGAGTCGAGCAACGTAGGGCATGTTGAGACAGAGACCGCGACGGTCGCAGGCACGATCGAAGAGAAAGAGGTTACTGGGCTGCAATTGAACGGGCGCAACTTTTCGCAGCTCATCGCGCTTGCGCCCGGCGTGAGCAATCAGACGGGGCAGGATGAAGGCAAAGTGGGCGTTGTGGGCAGCGTGAAGTACAGCGTGAACGGCGGTCGCGTCGAATACAACACCTTCGAAGTCGACGGCGGCGACGTCCTCAATACCGGATTGAATCGCTCGGCCAGCACGCTGGTGGTTTACCCCAGCGTCGATGCCATTCAGGAAGTGAAGGTGCTGACCTCGACCTACGGCGCCCAATATGGCCGCACGGCTTCGGGCACGGTGCAGGTAACGACGAAGTCGGGAACCGCCAAATTTCACGGTGGCGCTTACGAGTTCGTCCGCAACGAGTTCTTCAACGCGCGCAACTACTTCGATCAGACCGCAAAGCCTCCTCTCTACCGCCGCCAGGATTTCGGTGGCTACATCGGCGGTCCGCTCACCATCCCCGGGGTTTACAACACGAAAAGAGACAAGACGTTTTTCTTTTACTCCGAGGAGTTCCGCTACGAAAAAACTCCCATCGATTACAACCAGGCAGTTCCGGGGTTAAAAGAGCGCGGGCTAGTTATGACCGCGAATGGGATTCAGCCGAACATCAGCTCTCCTAACCAAAACACGGGAATAGTCGGGCAGGTTTTCGATTTCAGCGACGTATGCCCGCCTGCGGGAGGAAGTGGCAGCTTTAACCGGACTCAATACCCTGATTGTCCGTCGACGTGGCCTGTCGGCTCGACGCAGGCGGAGCCGATCGTGAGCTACCTGGAGGCCCTGCCTAGCGGTCCGCCCGCACCAAGTAATGCAGGCAATATTGGAGTGGACAAGAACTCACTCTTAATACTCAATGCGAACCTCATCCCTTTGCCTAATTCCGCGACCGGTTGCAACTACAATTTGCCCGTAACCACGATATTAGCGCCGTCCGATCCGTATCGCTGTTACGTAACGTCGGTTTCGCCTTCGACGTACTGGCGCGAGGAACTGTTCCGCATCGATCACAATTTGACGCAGAAATTGAAACTGTCGTTCCGCTATGTGCATGACCAATGGAATACGACTGTGCTGACTCCGCAGTGGAGCTATGAGAGCGTCACGAATCCGGCGGCGGGGACGTTCCCGACGGTTCAGAACTATTTCACCGGTCCGGGAATCAGTTGGGTATTTACGGTAAGTCACGCAATTTCGCCGACGCTGATCAACAATATCAACTTGAGTTACGCGAATTCCACGATCAGATTGGCGGATCGAAACGGGCCGGGAGGTGCCCAGTTCCAGCGCAATCCGTTGCTTGACGCCCCCTTGGTTGGCAGTGCCAGCGGCGGCTGCAATCCGAACCTCAGTGTGGATCCGGCCAGTGGGTATCCGGAATGCGGCATGGGTTATATCTTTAACAACGGCTTCGGCGGCAAGATGCCTGGCGTCGCCATCCTCGGCACCAACGCGGCCTACGGAGGCAGAGGGTTCCTGGAAGATCCCTCGTACATGCCTTGGGAACACTCAAATCCCACCTATTCCGTACGCGACGACGTGGGCAAAGCCATCGGAAAACATACGCTCACGTTTGGAGCGCAATTTGTTGACTACCAGCGCAACCAAGATAACAACGTGATCGGCGCCGCCTCAGGCGATACCGAAGGCTTACTGACGTACGCTAACAATTCCTATAGTACGGGAAACGCGTTTGCCGACTTCCTCATGCAGGAATCCCTCGTCTCGCAACCCGCGGAGCTCATCCAGAGCTTCACGCAGGACTCGGCCCAACATCGTTACTACCAGCGCTATCAACTCGCCGAACCTTATTTCCAGGATGACTGGAAGATAAAAAGCCGGTTGACCTTGAACCTTGGTTTGCGCCTGAGCTTATTCGGAAGCTATCGCGAAAAATATCACCAGGCGTGGAATTGGGAGGCGTCGCAATTTCAGCAGGGCCGGTTCAGCGTGGATCCGTTGAGCGGCGCACTTTTGGATCAAGGGAACTTTGTTTCTTTCAATCCAACCACTTTCGCCCTCGATCCCGACGCAGTCAGCAGCCTTGGCCTGGTGCAGTGCGGGGTAAATCACGTCCCGGCCGGCTGCACGACCGGGCACTTGTTTAACTGGGCGCCGAGAGTTGGGTTCGCATGGGATCCCAAAGGCGATGGAAAGACGTCGATTCGAGGTGGTTACGGCATTTTCTACGAGCACGGGACCGGCAATGAGGCTAATACCGGCTCGCTCGAGGCCAGCGCTCCCGTCGTTCTGAGCGTCACGCAACCAATTCCTTTCAGCCTGATGTGCATTGGGAACGTGGGCTTCGGCCCTACGTTCAATCAACAGGTGGGCGCGGGAAATTACTGCGGCGGGAGCAACGTGCCGCCAAATTCGCTTTATCCCATCGATGTTACTGCCATCCCGACCAAGGCCGTCTGGCCCTACGTGCAGCAATGGAGCTTCGGCATCCAGCGTGAGGTGCAACACGATTTTGTGATGAATCTTGGATACGCGGGCAGCAAAGGGACGCACATGACGGTGGAGCGCCAGCTCAACCAATTGCCGCCCTTGCCGGCGAACGAGAATCCTTTCGGTCCTAACGAGCCGTTAACCACGAGCGACTGCACCGTTCCGCCTCCGGCCACTACCGGTAATCCCGGAGCCGCCGGTGTCCCGTTCCAGTTGCTGAGTGGCACATTGGTGGGGCCGACGGATCCTGCCTACGTTCATATGCAGGCGGCTTGTGCGAACTTCTTTACTCCGAGCCTAAACTCGCTGCCGCTTCATCCCTACCCAGGCCTTGGACGGGTGCTCTCGTTAGAGAATGGTGCAGATTCCACCTATCACGCGTTCCAGCTTGGTGTGCGGCGCACCCGCGGCTCGCTTACCACCAGTCTTTCCTATTCGTATAGCCACTCAATCGACGACTCTTCCGACCGCAGCGATCCGGTGCTGGTGAACTCCTACGATCTCCGCGAGAATCGCGCGAGCTCGAATTTTGACGAGAGACATTTGCTGACTTTGAGTTACATCTATCAACTATCGTTCCGCAAACTGGTTCATAACATCGCCGACTGGGCCAATGAGCGCGAGCGTCAGGCGCAAGACCCAGTGCCGCCAGGCTCCAGTTGCTGCTCTGGATTTGCCGGAAACCTTCTGGATGGCTGGGAGTTCTCCGGTATCACTCTGTTTCATTCCGGTGTGCCCTTTACCGTGATCAACAATGCCGGCAATACCGGTATTTCGGTTACCGACAATGCCGGCGTCGACAGCAATCTGGGAATTGCAGCTTCCTATCCTGATGTGGTTCGTGGACTGCCAAAGCCGGGCAACAATTTCCAGAGTTTCGGGCCGCTGATCGGAAATCCTTCGGAGTTCGTGGCGCCGCGCGGACTCACCTTCGGCGATGCCGGCCGGAATTTCCTGAACAATCCTTCGCAGTTGAATTTCGATATGGCGCTGGCCAAGTTCTTCAAGATCACGGAGGCCACCCAGCTTCAATTCCGGGCGGAGGCCTTCAATATTTTCAACCATACGGAATTTCGCGTGTACGATCCCGACAATCCGGGCAGCACGGGCAACAATGTCGTGAGTTGTTACGCGGGACCGGCATCTTCCGCCGGCTACAAAGGCAGCGCAGCCGATTGCGTCACCGGCGCATCGTTCTTGCATCCTGTCGATGCGCATCGCGCCCGCACCATGCAATTTGCATTGAAGTACGTATTCTGAGGACTGGAAATGATGGGTTGGGTTTTGCAATGCGAAGCGCGTCCGCGCGGCCAACATTCTGCAGCCAGTCGGTTGTCGGCGAAGGGCGCGAGCGCTCTCTTGCTGGCGAGCTTTACTCTTCTGCTCGTTTCCTGTGGAGGAGGAGGCGGCAGTTCGATCTTGGAGCAAAAAGCGCAGGTTGCCGGCAACTGGCAGTTTACCTTGACTACCACCGGTGATTCTTTCAGCGCGTCTCCATTGCAGGGCGGGTTCCTGCAGCAGAATAATGGGACGCTTTCGGGGCAAATTGCTTTCTTCATCATACCGACTGCGGGGGGCGGGAGCACTGCCTGCAATAACGGAACGGCTACGGTTGCGGGAACGCTCAATGGCCAGACCGTGAACCTCACTGCGGTGGTGGCGACGCTGGATCCAAACGGCAACCCCACGACGCAAACGATTACCCTCAGTAACGGGCAGCTCAGCACCGACAGCGGGGGCAGGCCGGTCCTCCAGGGGGGTACATATGGGTTGACCGCTGGCTATGCGACTGTCCAGGACCAACTGGTGTCTTGCGGCTCGGCGCAGGATGGCGGGACATGGAGTGCGACATTGGTGCCACCGGCGACCGGTAGTTTTCAAGGATTCTTCCACAGCACCGCAACCGGTCTGTCCAATCAGGACTTTGCCCTATCGGGTACGCTCACACAGGGTCCGAACATGGGAATCAGCAGCGCTACCGTTACAGGTACGCTCGTATTCCAGGATCCGGTCAGCTTGTTGAACGATTATCCCTGCCTCACAACCGCATCGGTAAACGGGACGATCAGCGGAAACACAGTTCTCCTGCAGATCTTTGGAACCAATGGAGCCGATGTCGGGCAGATTGGACAGACGCCGGGGAGCGGTAGCGCGCCTACCAGTGCGGTTACGCTTGATAGCGCGCAAGGCGGGTTCATGCTGCACAATAGCGGGGGATCCGGCTACACCGTAACTACCAAACCTTGTCCTTTCACGGACTCGGGCAATCTCTGCTTGGCATTTCAGGGCACCAATGCGTGCAACCAACCGATCACGCTTGTGCCTTTCTTCCTGACGTTTCTGCCTCAGCTTCTCGGCTCGGCGCCCACCACGCAGACCATCACCGTTTCGAATGTTTCCGGCACAGCAATCACCGGCTTGCAACTACAGTTCCTCGAAACCGATAGTCAGTCGTTTTATCCGAACGGAGGAGGAGACTTCAACGGCGTTCCTCATTTTAGTGAACAAGACAACTGCGGGGCTCAACAGGGAACATTCAATCTAAATGCGGGAGCCAGCTGCGTGATCACCGTCTCCTTTTCGCCACAGGAAAGCTGCCCGTGGCTACCGCAGACGCAGTCCGGACAGGGCCCTATCGCCGGGCTTCCGCCGGCGCAATGTCCCGTCACGTTGAGTGCGGATCTGGAGGTGACGATCCCCAAAGGGAGCGCCGACGGGGACAACAGCTTCGAGGTACCGATCACTGGCACCGGCATGAGCTTCCTCGCGCCTTCGGTTCCTGAAATTGATTTCGGCGCAGAAGCAGTTGGCGAGGCAAGCCCGCCCCAAACTCTTACCTTCACCAACCAGAGCCCGAATCGAGTGTCAATTCTTCCGCCGGGCGCAGCTTGCGTTTACTCAAATAACAATCTCGCGCCACCTCAGGATCGGCCTGCGATTGCGGGAACGGACGGCGGGCTCAAAGTCGCAGCAGCGGCAGTAACTTCGGCTTCGATTCTGGCAGATCCGACTCCGAATCCACCAACCATTCGCTACAACTGCGACACTGACCTTCCACTGCCCAAAGGCAGCGGGAATCCCAACATCCTAATTTCGAATGATGGATGTTCAGGGGTGACGCTCCACCCGAGCGGACAGCCCGGGGATAGTTGCAGCCTCCAACTCACGTTTGTGCCTCAGCCGGGAACGTGGGGGCAACTGTCGTTGGTCAGCTCCGGGCTCGATGACTTCGTGCAATTGAACACGGCGTGGTGTGGTGACGTGAATGATTCTCCGCCGCCGAACTGCGAAATCGATAGCGGTCGTTTTCCAGTGGAGATTAAGACCAACGGTCCCAGCCCGTTGCGCATGACTCCCGGTGCAGGAATGGATTTTGGGATTATTACCGAAGGCATCACCAGTTCGCCCTTGAACATCACTTTATTCAATGATCCCGCTGATCCGAACGCTGCAACGGTGAATTTCACGAATAAGGTTGTCTCCGGCAGCGACTATCTCGAGACGGATAACTGCCCGCCTAGTCTGCCTGCCAATGCCGGTTGCACGATCACGGTTACGTTTACGCCGAAGGTGGTGGGTCTCGATCCAGGGAATATCACAATTACTTACAGCTTGGGAACCCAATTCGGGTTGACGCAAACGATTTCCATGCGTGGCAGCGGCTGCACCGACTTGAGCACCGGGGCGTGCGTAACTCAGAACCCGGAGTTCAGACGAAGACATTAAGGAGGCAGTTTGTGGTAGCCCAACGGTGGATTCTCACTTTTATTTTGCTGGCGGCGATGTCTCTCCTGGCGACCTGCGGAGGATCTTCGTCTTCCTCCAACTCGACGTCGCAAGCCGCTGTTTCTGTCGCTCTAAACCCAGCCCCCTCCAGCACGACGATTCCCGCCGGGAACACGACGGGAATTCAGTTCACTCCCGTGGTGGATAACGATCCCGGAAGAAACGGAGTGGATTGGGCGCTCACCTGCTCGAACGTCATGCCGCCGACGCCTAATTGCGGCTCACTCAGCATCTGCTCAGGTTCGGGAACCTGCTCGATGCATTCGGCGAGTGGAACAGCGGTCACCTACATTCCTCCCAGTGATTTTGCGGCTGGCAGTTTAAGCGTAAACGTGACCGCTTTTGCTACCGCCGACCACACGCAGAACGTGAGCACTGCGGTGACGGTCAGTTCGTATGCCGCCGCACTCAGCGGCACGTACGTCTTCCAGGTGCAGGGCAATGACAGCAGCAGCAATTATCAGATCATAGGCATACTGGTGCTCGACGGCAACGGTAATGTTACAGCGGGTCAGGAGACGGTAAATAACCTCCTCGGTACTACGACGCCGCCGTTTTCCACGGCCTACACCTTGGAACCTTCCTCGGGTGCTCCGAGCACTTATTTCATCGGGCCGGATGGACGCGGAATTATTACCGCGAACTTTCAGCCAACGAGCGCCAGTAGTCCGGTCACCCCGTTTACCGAGACCTTCAGCCTGGTCGTAGTCTCCAGCTCGGAAGCGCTGATTGCGGAAAATGACGAGAACTGTGCCTTCAATTGTCCTGTCACATTCGGTACGACCGGGTTTGGCACACTGGAATTGCAGGATGCGGCAGCCGCTTCCACCATGCCCAGCGGCGCTTACGCATTTGTCACCAACGGAACCGATTCCGGCAACAGCAGCAACCCGCTGAGCGGGGTTCCAGCGCCGACTGCGATCGGAGGCATATTCAACATCGACAACAACCCTTCGCCCGGAGATATTTCCGGGAATGGCAGCCTGGCGGATCAGGATTACTATAACTCCAGGCTACAGCCCACGCTCATAAGCTGTGTGCCACCGACTGGATTGACAGGGAATGTCACCCAACCCAGTTCGATGGGCGTGGTCGCGATCAGTCTGACGGGGCAGACTTGTTTCGGGACGACGACGCCAGCCACGATTCAATTTGCCGGTTACATCGTCGACTCTCAGCACATCCGACTGATCGAGATTGACGATGTCAGCGGGTCGAGCGGGTTTCTTACCTCCGGGATCGCCGTCAGCCAAGGCTCTGCAGCCGGAACTTTCACCCAGGCGTCTTTATCGGGGGCGTACGTGTTCGGCATTCTGGGCTCTGACGGCGCTACGTCCGGAGCAGCAAGTCCTGCCACACTTACCTCGGTTGGCACCGTCACAGCCGATGGAAATGGCAATCTGAATGGAGAAGCCGACAGTTTTTACGGCTTTGAGGGCGCGTCCTTCACCTGCCCTCTCCCCCAGAGCAACTCCGGCAACTCTGGCACCGCTTGTCCTCCTGGCACCTCTGGCATGTCTATCAGTGGCACGTACGCTCTTGACACCGACGGGAGTGGAGGAGCGGGGCTCGGCCGCGCGGACGCGAGCTTCAAATTTAGCGAAACTGGCCCCTCCGGAAAGCCCAAGCCAACCATTATTTTCTATCTCACTGGAGACGGAACTCCGCCGCTCGTGATGTATGCCGGAGATTCCGATTCGAATTATCCGGCTGTCGGAGCTGGTATTGCGTATCCACAGCCGAGCACGGCTCTTGTCAATTTCGGCAATCCGGAAACGTACGGTATCAACTTTACGCAATACAACGGGAGCGAGAATGACGGCTCGGGTACGATCACCGCGCAGCAGAATCCCCAGTCGCCTCCGCAATGGGAGTTTACGGGCACTGTGGACGACACGGAAGCGAATGACTTCTATAGCGGCGGCCCTCCTTTTTCCTTCTCAATCTTGGACAGCTTCACGCTTCCGGCCGATCGTTTCGGCCGCATCAGCGGTACGTTCATGAATGTCCCCGGATCGGGGACCAACGGTCCGTTCTACGCCTACTACCTGGTCGATGACAATAGCGGATTCTTGGTCGAGACGGATCTCGCCACCTCAGCGCAAACGAGCCTCGGCTATTTTGTGCAGGCTTGCGACGTGACCAGTACGACGAGCTGCCAGCAAGCGGCCGGCGCTAGCAAACGTGGGGCAAAAGCCCGCAGCTCGCGGAGTCTAAAAAATCTGCGATAGCCCGCGCGGGAGCAGAACGGGACAATCGAGTTTTTGAAAGCACCTGCAGTCGTGTCCCGATTTTTATTTACTTGAATTTTAGGAGAGTGACGAATGAAACGACTTTTGGCTTTAGCGTTGTTCGTGGTGCTAATGGGCAGCCTCTACGCCGCGGTCGCCCAGCAGGACGCGTCGAGTGGGGCGGCACAGCCGAGAAAAAAGAAGGCGCCTAGCGTCGCGGAGCAACTCGGCGAGATGAGAGAGGCGATTGAGGCGCAACAGAAACAAATTCTGGATCTGGGCCAGCAACTTCAGAGCCGCGATCAGCGTGTCCAGCAGCTCGAGCAGCGGCTCGATCAGAGCCAGACGGCGGCCACACAAGCGCAGGCGAAGGCGGATACTGCGGCTGCTCAAACCGCCGACCAACAGCAAACTGTTGTCACCCTCAAGAGCGACGTGGCGGATTTGAAAACCAGCAATGCGAGCGTGGCTTTGAGCCTGCAGGAAACGCAGAAAACGGCACGGGAGCAGGCGGAGAGTCCCATTGCGATTCACTTCAAGGGCATCACCATTACTCCCGGGGGCTTTCTGGCCGGCGAATCCGTATATCGCAATCGCGCGCTTGCATCCGACATCAATACGCCGTTCAACAGCGTGAATATGCCGGGAGCAGGACAGAACGAGGTTTCGGAATTCTTCGGTTCCGGTCGGCAGTCGCGAATCACAATGCTGGCTGAAGGAAAGGTGGCGGATTTCAGAATGAGCGGATACTACGAGGCCGACTTTCTCTCCGCGGGCGTCACCTCCAACAATAACGAAAGCAATAGCTATACGCTGCGGCAGCGGCAGGTGTGGGGACAGGTTGCCGATAAAGAATGGAGTCTGACTGGCGGCCAGATGTGGAGTCTGGTCACTGAAACCAAACATGGCATGGATAACCGGACGGAAGCCGTGCCGATGACGATCGACCCGCAGTATAGCGTCGGGTTCAGCTGGGCGCGGCAGTACGGCATTCGCCTGGTGAGAAACTTTGACAATAAATTCTGGCTCGGGGCATCGGTCGAAAATCCGCAGACCACGTTTGCAGCGCGCAACAACGCGGAGAACTTCGCTCTCGGCAGCGCGGGCAACGGCAGCGGACTGTACAATTCCGCCATCACGACTTGCGGCACCAGCACGATCGCCGGCACGAACGGCACGATCACCACCGTCACCACCACTTGTACTAACGCGGCAAACTACTCGTTCAACGCCATGCCCGATTTCATCTTTAAGGCTGCCGCGGAGCCGGGCTTCGGCCACTATGAACTTTTCGGCATTCTAAGCCGCCTCCGCGATCGCGTTTATCCCTGCGCGGAACCGGCAGTCTCCTCCAACTGTAACGGCGCCGTCTCGGCGCTCGGGGCGTACAACAACTCTGTGACCGTCGGCGGCGTAGGCGCCAACGCGCGGGTCACGTTCCTCAAGCAGCTGGACTTCGGGCTGCATGCCCTGATAGGAGAAGGCATGGGCCGGTATGGCACCAGCGGCTTGCCGGACTCCACCGTCAATGCCGATGGAACCCTGGCTCCGTTGCGCAGCTATCAGGGACTGGCTACTCTCGAGTGGCACACGAAGAGACTCGACCTTTATCTGAACGGCGGCGAGGAGTACGTGGCGCGCCGCTGGCAGTTCGATCCTAATAATCCTACAAACCCGTTTACTCCGGTGGGATATGGTTCGCCGCTCTTCAACGTTGCCGGCTGCTATTCGGAGAACGCGCCCAGTGCGGCCACAGGCTTCGCCTTCGGATCGCTTTCCAAGTGCAGCGCCGATACGCAATACCTGCTCGAAGGCACTGCGGGATTCTGGATCAAGGCGCATAGCGGACCGCATGGAAGATTGCAGTTCGGACCGCAATACTCCTATGTTTCGCGCAATGCCTGGAGGGGAACGAACGGAGGCGGATTCTCCAATCCTCACGGCGTCGATAACATGCTGTTCACGTCTTTCCGTTATTACTTGCCTTAAGTCGTTTTCGTGAACCCCTCGCCCCAAAGGCTCCTGCCTGAAAGGGCGAGGGATCTTCTGATCTTCATGCCCGTCAGATCCGCGATTTTGCTCGCATCGTCCGCCTTTGGATCGCGCCCATGCTCCCTATAAAGCGGATCGCCGGGTTCTGGCCCTATTTCCTGATTTCCCTTCTTGCCCACACCTGGCAGTAATCCGAATACAATCGCGGTAGTTTTTTACCTCATCGACTCAAGTCATGGGTTCTTCATTGAAGCAGACTCCTTATCTTCGGTTGAATTATCTTCCGGATACTTCGCAATGCGAACTCCGGTTTGCCCAAGCTGCCCTTAGCTCGTCAAAGCAAAAGGACCCGGCGTAAAGGCGGCCGTGCTGTTTGCTCCTCGTGTATTGTCAGTGGAGCAAAAACCCGCACCTTCAAGACCGCTAGACCGCTTGATTCGCTTTGCAGGCCCCTTTTTACTGATCGCTCTGTTCGTCGTCAGAGATCACGTTCTCTCAGTCAAGGTGTAGCCCGGCGTGATTCGCCGAATCGCGAATTTCACCGCCTGTTCAAATCCCTGTCATCGGCGGGTAACAAAGGTAAAGTATCGTGTAGCGAATCTCAAGAGGGCGCTGTCATGGATGGCGGAGGTCGTGATGCTCGGCTTTTTCCTTCATCCGAAAACGCGTAGGATCGACTGGTGGTTGATCACCCTGCTTCTCCTTTCGCTAGTCTGTTTCGCCGGAGCAGCGGTTACTGTCTGGACGCACTCTGGTTGAGAACATTAGCTTCATCAGCGGTCGCAGAATGGAGAGCTGTGCAAGCCCAGCGGTGATTAGTCATCGTCGTCGGGAGGTGCACGCAGGGGCCATTTACCGATCGATGTTTCGGCCTCCAATACGCCGGGCCTCTGTGACCCGACCAATCCCTCGGTCGCCAGCTATGCCGGCGCATCCAATCCGACTGCTTACTACCGCTCCGTCGCCGAAGTGGCCGCCCGGGGCCACATCTCCTCCACCGATGGCGACGCCTACAGCGGCGACAACTCCCGCGCTGCGATCAAGGCGGACAATTGGCTGCATTACACGGTTGGAAACGACAACAACGGGGGGCTGACGAAGAAGCAGCTGCCGGTCACGCAGCTCGGCTTCAATCTCTCCCACTCGACGGGTGCCGAACTGTTCGTTCCTGGCGCAGCGCCGCTAACACCGCCGGACAACAACATGATTTCCTATTTCGTGTTCCCCGGAGACAAACCAGGTAAGGACACGAATTTCCGCGGAATGACGATCTTTAACAATACGCTGTATGTCGCAAAGGGCAGCGGCGGTAACGGCATCAATACCGTCTATCAGCTCGGTACTCCGGGCGTTCTACCCACTACAGCCAACGCCCCCTCGGGCGGCCTCGTTAACGAACCTTATACGATCCTCCCTGGATTCCCCGACACCAATGCCAGCACAAATAGCCCGGGTGGTGACTATCCTTTTGGGATTTGGTTCGCTAGTGCTACTACTTTGTACGTCTGTGATGAGGGCGACCTGATCTACACACAGAACCAGGTGATCAATGGTCAGGTGAACGTTGCGGACACAGGTACGCTGGCGACCGCCGGCCTTCAAAAGTGGGTCCTCACCACAACGGCGAGTGGTAGCCAAACCTGGGTGCGCGAGTACGTCATCCAAAATGGACTCAACCTTGGCGTGCCCTATAGCGTCCCGAACTATCCCGCATCGATCGAGCCCGCGACCGGCGGATGTCGCAACATTATCGGCGTCGCCCACGACGACGGCACCGCCACGATTTACGCTATCACGTCCACGATCAGCCAAAACGGCGACAACGGCGCCGATCCCAACAAGCTGGTGGAAGTCACCGATCTCATCAGCGCCACCCAGCCAGCAACGAACGGTTACCTCGACACGTTCGTCACGATTCGTTCGGCCCTTGCCGTCGAAGCGTTCCGCGGCGTCGCCCTAGCCCCCGAGGAAAACGGCAGATAGAAACTAACAACAGAGTTGCCAGAGCGTGTTTCATAAATAGGTTCGGCCTCATGCCAGATACTTACGAATGAGGCGGGTTTGCTGATGAGCTTCTGCCATGAAGAAGCGGCAGAAGCTGTTGACCGACGAGCAGTGGGAACTGGTGGAGCCGATGGTGCCCCCGCGCCCAGGCGACGGCGGGATAATCGGGGCCGACCCTGGGCATCGAATCGGGCGTGTTTCGAAGCCATTCTGTGGATTCTGCAAACCGGCGCGGCGTGGCGATTCTTGCCGGACGAGTTTCCTTCGCCCTCGACCGGTTGGCGGCGGCTCAAACCATGGGAAGACGAAGGAGTTTGGCTGAATGCGTGGCGCACCCTGCTGGGGGCGCTGGATAAAGAAGGTCTGCTGAAGTGGGACGAGACCTTCCTGGATGGCAGCTTTGCTCCCGCAAAAAAAGGGGCCCTGCCGTCGGAAAAACCAAGCGGGGCAAGGGGACAAAGTGGATGGTACTGGTCGACGGTCAAAGTCTTCCGCTGCGAGTTCGGCTGGAAAGTGCCTCTCCGCACGCGGTTACGCTTGCGGAAGCCACGCTCCAAGAAGTCTCGGTTCCGCAACCCAAAGGCCGTCCGCGACAAAAGCCGGAAAGGGTGATTGCCGACACCGCCTGCGATTCGGATCCGTTGCGCCAGCGATTGCAGAAACGCGGCATCGAGTTGATCGTGCCTTACCGGGAGAACAATCAGCAACGGCGTTACGAAGATGGGCGCAAATTGCGCCGCTACAAGCGGCGTTGGATCGTCGAACGAACCAACTCCTGGCTTGGCCAGTTCCCACGCTTGCTGGTCCGTCATGAGCATCTGCTCTCCACTTATCGCGCCTTCTTCTACCTCGCGTGCTTCTGGATTACCCTGAGACACTGTTTATGAAATACGCTCTAACCAACCAAGGCTCCCCGTGCGAGCTCAATCTCGGGAGCCTTGTTCCTTGTTCGCATAAGCCGGTGGCGTCTCAATTGATAAACAGATCGAGACCGACGTGCAGGCGATCACCAACGCGATTGAACGCATAACTAATAATGAAAATGCGGCAACGGCGCCGGCTTTCGTCGCGGACGCGACTTCGGGGCCCGTGCCTTTCCTCGCTGCCAATGATAACTGTCATAATAAGGAGTGATGGCGACGAAGCAATTCCGCCGTTCTTCTTCCATCTCGGGACTCGGATTGCCTTTTTTCACCAAGTTCTACGGATTAAGGAAAATCGACAGGGGATGTGTTCTTTGCGTTGTCGCGGGACGAACCCACGGCAGCAACGTTCACGCCGGTGGCGGGGCGGGTTCAGGTTGGCGGGGACTTTGCGTTTGAGACGTGAACAAAAAACCCTCTCCCCGGTGATAGGGGAGAGGGTCCGTTGCAGTCGGAACGTGTTTTAGTCGTCGTCGTCTGCTTTGGTGGGTGCCGGGTTGTTGAACTCGCTCGCCGGGCGAACTGTCTTCTCGCCGGGATAGGGCCGCGTAAACCCGGTGGACTCATACCAGTTGAAATGGTTGACAGTGTCCGGGTCTTCGGAGTCGGGCTTGTGCATCTTGCCAGCGGAGATCTCCGCCTTCTTCTGGAGCCAACCCTTCCTCAGGGCCTTGACCGCAGGGCTATCCGTTGTGTTGGCTGCGCTCGC
>JBEKRE010000073.1:0-21688 GCA_049519055.1 Candidatus Sulfotelmatobacter sp.
CGCTCGCAACTCTCTCAAAACAAATGATAATTTGTGGTGCCGGGAGGGGGAATCGAACCCCCAAGGTACTAAGTACCGGCGGATTTTGAGTCCGCTGCGTCTGCCAGTTCCGCCATCCCGGCTCGAAACGTCCACTCAAGAGAAGACTAGCTTAATTGACGGTTTCAGCCTTTGCAACCGCAGGATGAGGCACGGCGATTTATCGAAGAAACTCCTCAACAACCAGCAATTGCCAATTCGGACCACCTATCCGCTGAGTCGAAGCGCTAAGAGCAGCAACCTCAACCGGCGGTTCGGAGTCAAAACTCTTCATGTCTAGCGTCACACCTGCGCCTGCACAGGGATCACAGGCGGAGCGTCAGCGACGGCGGAGACGTGCTGCCAAGCTCGTCGCTCTGAGCGTGATTTTAGTCTGCGTTGCGGTAGGTGCGACCGTGTTCGGGTTGAGTCGCGCCTGGCCCTTCTCCCTGGTTCAAGTCTTGCAGAATTTGCAAGAGGCCAGCGACAGTCAAGTGCAGATCCGTGCCTTTCATCAAACCTATTTTCCTGCACCTGGTTGCATTCTGGAAGAAGTAAGTTTCCGCCGCGGCTCTTCCGAGACCAAGCCCCTCATCACCATTGTCAGGTTGACGATTCGTGGCAGCTACCTTGGTCTTCTTTCGCAGCGAGTCCGCCGCATTACCGCCGAAGGCATGCGAATATTTATTCCGCTCTTCGGCACTGGCGAGGCGTTCCGTATCACGCCGTCAAGAATTACGATTGACGAGATCGTCGCCAACGGCGCCGCGATCGAGTTCGCGTATAACGATCCCGGCCATAGTCCTTTGCGTTTCGACATTCACGAAGCGTTGCTGAGAAATGTGGGATGGAGTGGCCCCCTTGCCTATCAAGTGAAGGTGCGAAACCCTGAGCCACCGGGAGAGGGCACAAGCGAGGGAAATTTCGGAGTCTGGACTAAGAATGATCCCGGGGAAACTCCGATCTCCGGCAAATACAGATTCGAGCAGGCCGATCTCAGCGTTTACGAGGGCATCGCAGGCGAACTCACTTCCACGGGCAAGTTTGGTGGCAAGTTAGCTCATATCGATATCTCAGGAACCACCGACGTCCCTGATTTCGAAGTCAAATCGGGCCATCATCCTGTGCGTCTGACTACGGAATTTAGTGCTTACGTGGACGCAACGCGCGGCGATACGGTCCTGAATCATGTGGCCGCCGACTTCTGGAAAACTCATCTGACGGCCCAGGGCAGCATTGCCGCATCTTCGGATGGAAAGGGAAAAACTGCATTGATCGACTTCAAAGGGAGCCGGGCGCGCATTGAAGATCTGCTGCGATTATTTGTCGAAGGAAACCGTGCGCCCATGTCGGGTAACGTGACGCTGCAAAGCCGTACCGAGATTCCTCCGGGGCCAGAAAAATTTCTGAAAAAAATTAAGGTGCAAGGCGGCTTCGGCATCGCCGGCGGGACTTTCTCCGATTCTTCCACGCAACAGGACGTGAACAAACTGAGCGCGGGTGCGCGGGGAGAAAAAGACCGCGACGAGCCTGAAACTGTGCTGACCGATTTGAACGGTCAAGTCAGCCTGGTCTCCGGGGCGGCGAGATTCACCGATCTATCCTTCAGGGTGCACGGAACCTACAACCTGATCAATCACGCGATCGACTTGCGCGGCCAGATGCGAGCGGATACCAAAATCTCAAATACCAGTACCGGTACAAAGGCCTTGCTGTTGAAAATGATGGAGCCCTTTTTCAAGACAAAGCGCAAAGGAGAAATCGTTCTGATAAAAATATCGGGGACCTACGAGCATCCGACCTTTGGATTAGATCTGGATGACAAGCATGCGCGGAATCGACCATCGCCGTAAACTTGGAATCCGTTTGTTTCATCGCCGGCCTTTGCCACGACGGAAGCAGCCCGCCACGTGGTCATCCACCATTCCCACCGCCTGCATGAAGGCATAGCTAATGGTTGATCCCACAAAATTGAAGCCGCGCTTCTTCAGTTCCTTGCTCATCGCGTCCGACTCCGCAGTGCGAGCTGGAACCGGATTCCGAGCGTTTCGTAAATTCACTTTCGGATGGCCATTCACAAACTGCCATACGTAGCGATCGAAGCTGCCATATTCCTCCTGCACGCGCAAAAATACGCGGGCATTCTGCACGGCAGAAGCGATCTTTAAGCGGTTGCGCACAATGCCCGGATTCCTCAACAAATGCGCAATCTTCCGCTGGCCGTATCCAGCCACTCGCTCCACATCGAACCCGTCAAAGGCCGCTCGGTAATTTTCCCGCTTATTCAGAATTGTCTCCCAACTCAGCCCGGCCTGGGCACCTTCCAGAATCAGAAACTCAAAAAGCCTACGGTCGTCATGGACCGGCACGCCCCATTCTTCATCGTGATAGCGAATCATCAATTCGCCGCGCGCCCACGCGCAACGTACACGCTGGTGTTTTTCTTCGCTGGCTCGTTTCATAAAGCGCTGACCTCTCCCCTCGGGCCGCCGCGCAAATTATTCCAGCGACTTCGGATCCGACTTGTTCTTCGGCGACTTTGCATTCAACAGTGATACCAGTTGCCGTGCAGCAGGCGGAACTCCCACTTTGTGGTCCACAATGATCTCTCTCGCGCTCAACTTTTTCCCGTACAGTTTCTCGTTGGCGTTGCCGTCGGAGCGTAGCGTGGATCCCTCCAGCGATATCCCGGCAAACAGTCCCTTATTGCGCGAGTAAGAAAGAATCTCGGCATCCATCACGATGTCGGTCGCTCCCTCCGCCGTCCGCCCCTTCGGACCGGCGGCGGCCGAAGCGTCTGCTCCCAACTTCACTTTGCTCGACAGCAGCGAGCGTGCGCCCTTGGGATTCATCACCAGCAAAACAAAATCGGTCGCCTGGCCTCCCAACTGAAAACCGATGCTCACTCCCTCTAGCGCGTAGAGTGCGGGCGCTCCCCAAGGTCCGGTATAGTGCAGGCCACTGCGGCACACCATCACTCCGCGTCCGTAGCTGCCTCCCACTCCGAATGCGCCCTTCTTCACCGAGGGCAGAATCACGACGCATTCCGCCTTGTCCAGCAAGTCTTGTGGAATGTCATCAGGGATGTCCAGAATTTCCTTCATCACCTCGCCCGCTTCTTTCACCCGCTCCTCTTCGGTGGCGGCGAACGCCATCAAAGAGCACAACGATAGTGCCATTAACATGGCTGTAGCTTTGCCGATGTGTTTCGTCATCGATCTCATCCTTATCAGTTTCCCCGAGCGTGGATCTAGTTCACCACATGAGACGCACCATCTTAAACCGTTCCTTTTGTTTCGAACCGTTTTCTACTGTGCGAAGTCGTAAGAATTAAGTTACTTCCAGTATTCGGTTTCGGCGAAATGCTGGACATGACCAAACGAGTGCTCCTTTTGTAACTTGGCTCCGTGGTCGGGCCCCTCTACAGTCGATGAATAGGCTGGGGAAGGCCCGCACGTCATTCGGCATCTGGCGTGCATCTAAGGAAGTAGGGAGTACATTTTAGGGCGGGTTGGAGTGAAAATTTTGGACTTCTCAGGCACGAAGTACACTCTGTGCGCCGGTCGCATTCTGGCTCTGGCAGCCGCGCTGGCGCTTTCCTGCCCGGGTTTTGCCCAATCTGAGTCGTACTCCAGTACTTACGCCAGCAGCGCTACCTACACAAACGCGTCCGCGTCGGATTCGACCTCGGACGACCCTCAGTCTGGCGCCATGCTCACGATCCGCACACGCGTCGACGAAGTGAATGTTCTTTTCATCGCCACCGACAAGCATGGCAAGTTTGTCCGCGACCTGAGTGAGAAAGATTTTTCGATTTTGGACGATCACAAGCCGCCGCAATCGATTGTTAACTTTCGCCGCGAAACCGATCTGCCGCTGCACCTCGGCTTGCTCATCGATGTCAGCGGGTCGGTGCACAGCCGCTTTCAGTTCGAGCAGGATGCGTCCGTTAGCTTTCTGCAGCACTCAATTCGTGCCGGCTTCGACAAAGCCTTCATCGTCGGCTTCAACAAGCAAAGCGACATGACCCAGGACTTCACAGACAATGTGCAGCTTCTATCCGACGGGGTTCACCGGCTGCAAGATGGCGGAGGCACGGCGCTCTACGATGCCATCTACCGCGCCTGCAAAGATAAATTTCTGAAGGACCGCCCCGATCATCCGACGCGCAAAGCAATCGTCGTGGTGAGCGACGGCGAAGACAATCAGAGCGAAGTGTCACGCGCGCAAGCCATCGAAATGGCGCAACGCGCCGAAGTCATTATCTACGCCATCTCCACCGATGACAGCGGCCTTATCCTGCGCGGCGACAAAGTGCTCGAGCAACTCGCCGAAGCTACCGGCGGCCGCGCCTTCTTTCCTTTCAAAATGAAGGACATCACGCACTCCTTCGCCGCCATCGAAGACGAGCTCCGCAGCCAGTACGTCGTTTCCTACAAGCCCGCCGACTTCGATGCCGACGGCCGCTACCGCTCCATCGAAATTTCCGCTCTGAAGAAAGACCTGCAAGTCCGCGCCCGCAAAGGCTACTTCGCCCCCCAGCAGTAAAAAGAACTCTCACTCCAGAGACACAGAGAAAATCCCCAATCGTTTCTGCCTTTTCTTCTGTTTTTCTCTGTCTCGCTGGGCCTCTGCGGTAAACAGCCTTTCGGCCGCCTCGTCGCTACACACGCTCGAATGTCGATCGCTTCTCCGGCTGCTCCCTGGCACGCTTCCAGCAGCTGCCAGGCCTCCCGATACTAGCCGTATTTCTGGTCCCTGCGGCCCGCCCCCCCGAACCCATCCTTCACATTGATGCTCATGCTGTAACTGCCTTTGCGATACTGATAAAGCGTACTTCACCTGCACCCGCAGAATCGGTCCCGTGCTCTCCACGCCCACCTCGTACGCCGCGAACCCTCCATACGGACTCGATACCCTCAGGCCCTAGCTCATCGCAGTACCATGAAATAGAGTTCCGCCCACGCTCCGCGTTGCTTGGTTCTTTGATCATGCATCCCAGATTCTTACGGTTTTTCACAATTGGCTCACCTCTTTGCCTCAAATGGAAATCGCGGCCCAAGGCCGCGCCATTGTTACCACATGCAACTTGTGAATCCGTTTTGAAAGGGTGGGGCTTCCAGCCGCGCCGTAAGGCCTACAGAATTAACCCGGCTTTGGCCGCTGTGGGGACGGTCCATCCCGAACTGGGCTCCGGCTTCCCGAACGGAATGAGAAGCGAAGGTCCGTTTGCACCCGCGCCCTCCCTGTGCTACCGTCCCATTGATTTCGAGATTAGGCCTTCGATATTCCCCTAGGAGACGCTCATGTTCGGCATCATCTTTCTCGTAATCCTGGTCGTCATCGCAGTCGTCCTGATCGGCATGTACAACAGCCTGGTGCAGCTGCGGGTGCGCTGCGACTCGGCGTGGTCGGATATTGATGTGCAGCTCAAGCGGCGCCATGACCTGATCCCGAACCTGGTGGAGACGGTGAAAGGTTACGCAGCGCACGAAAAAGGCACGTTCGAAAATATTGCGAAATTTCGTTCGCAAGCCATGCAGGCGACCACGCCCGAGGGCAAGGCCGTGGCTGAAAATCAGCTCACGGGAGCCTTGAAGAGTCTGTTCGCGGTGGCGGAGAATTATCCTGAGCTGAAGGCGTCAGAAGAGTTCACTCAACTGCAGGGAGCTTTGAGCCAGACGGAAGACTCGATCCAGAACGCGCGCCGTTACTACAATGCCGTGGTGCGTGACCTGAATACGAAGATTCAGTCGTTCCCCACAAACATTCTTGCCAACATGTTTGGCTTCTCCGCGCGCCAGTTTTTCGAGACTGCCGAAGCCGACCGCGAGCCCGTGGCCGTGAAGTTCTGATGCGATGAAGCCGCGGACCCATGGCGTTCTGCGAAGCGCAACCCGTGTCACAGCGCTCGCTCTGTGTGTTTGTCTGTTAGTCTCGCCGCTCGCGGCCAAATCCTGGCGCATCTCCAACTTTCAAGACACGATCACCGTCAACCACGATGGCAGCGCTCTGGTCAACGAGACCATCACTCTGGTTTTCGTCGGCGAATGGCACGGTATACATCGCAGGATTCCGCTCGAATATCCCGGACCGGACGGGACGAACTACCAACTCTTCGTGAACGTCACCAGCGTCACGGATGAAAACGGCGGGAAACTCAAATACGATTCTTCCACGTCGGGCGCGTATCGCGATCTGAAAATCTATATCCCCGATGCGGTTAACGCCACGCGAACGGTGGGGATCGCCTACCGTGTGCGCAACGGCATGCGCTTCTTCGATCAATATGACGAGTTCTACTGGAACGTCACGGGCAACGATTGGCCGGTGCCCATTGACCACGCGGCCGCCAGCGTGAGCTTTCCCGCGGCCGCTAGCGGATCGTTGCGCGCGCAGGCCTTTACCGGCGTGTATGGCTCGACCGAGCGCGATGCAACCGCGAAAGTGGATGGTGCAAACGCGGAGTTCGAAACGAATAACCCGTTGCCGATGCGCGGCGGCCTGACCATTGATGGTTACATTCCGAAGGGCATTCTGAATCCCCCGGGTGGTTTGACGAAACTATTCTGGTTTATCGGCAGCAATCCGGTCGTATTCCTGCCGCTGGTCACGTTTGCTGTGATGTTCGCGCTGTGGTGGTACGCGGGCCGCGATCCGGATCCCGGCATGTCGGTGGCGCCGATGTATGAGCCGCCGCCCGGCGTTTCCCCCGCGGAGGCCGGGACGCTGCTGGACGACCACATCCATCCCCGGGACATTACATCGACTATCGTCGATCTGGCCGTGCGCGGCTTCCTCAAAATTGAAGAGACGGACGAGAAGGGCCTGCTGTTTCATAACAAGGATTACATTTTTCATTTGCTGCAGAAACGCCAGGACTGGCGCGGTCTGGCTCCGCATGAGCGCGTCATGATGGAAAGTATTTTTGTTGGCGAGGCGCCTGAAATTCGATTGTCGAGCCTGAAGAACCGCTTTTACACCGCCGTTCCGGCGATCCGCACCGACATCATGTCGGCGCTCAAACAGAAAGGGGTTTACACGCTCGATCCGGAATCGGCGAACGGGTACAGCATAGGGGCAGCGTTTTGCATTCTGATTCCGTTTGCCATTTTGCAATTTCTGGGATGGGCCGATTTTCTGAGCTCGATTCCGGTGCTGATCGGCTGCGTGCTGATCAGCACCGTAATCTGGTGGCTGTTCGCACGAGTCATGACGGCGAAGACGCTGAAGGGCGCACGCACTCACATCGCGGTGCTGGGATTTCAGGAATTCATGAATCGCGTCGATGCCGAGCGGCTGAAAACCATGCCGCCGGATACGTTCGAAAAATTTCTGCCTTATGCGATGGCGCTCGGCGTAGAACATCACTGGGCGCAGGCTTTTGCTGGCATCGTGAAAGATCCGCCGAGTTGGTACGCCGCGCCCGCCGGATATGGATACGGCATGGCGTTCAACCCAATCCTATTTTCGTCTTCGATGCATGGGATGGCGACGGATATGCATCAGGTATTTGTATCCGCGCCGCGAGCGAGTTCGACGGGATCGGGATGGGGCGGTGGTGGCGGATTTGGCGGAGGCGGAGGATTTTCTGGCGGCGGCTTCGGCGGAGGTGGAGGCAGCGCGTTCTGATTGCAAGTGGTGCGCCCGGAGAGACTCGAACTCCCAACCCTCTGCTCCGAAGGCAGATGCTCTATCCAGTTGAGCTACGGGCGCAACAAGAAATACATTTTACGGCAAATCATGGTCTAAGCCGAGTTTGCATCGCTGGTTTTTTTGTTGCGAGGGGTGCGGCGGGCAGGATTCTCGGAAAGGCAAAGGGGCCCGCTCCCAAAAAAGAGACTGGGCCCCTCCTCATTAAGAGTTGAGTGTTAGTTTTCTCCACCCGAAACATTGCTACCCCAGAGAGCGTTACTGCCCCATAGAGCATTGCTACCCCATAACGCGTTGCTACCCCATAAGGCATTGCTACCCCAGAGTGCATTCGATCCCCATAGCGCATTGCTGCCCCAGAGTGCATTCGATCCCCACAAGGCGTTCGAGCCCCACAGAGCGTTGCTGCCGCCAAGCGTGCTGTTGGATGTATTGCCGCTAGACGCTGCCGAGGGGCCGGTGACGAATTGCGAAGATCCCCAGACCGCGGCGTTCGACCAGGTGGCCGAAGTATTCCAAACCGCCGAGGGATCGTCGGACAGGTACACGTCATCCGTGTTTGAATTAAACCTGGCGATCGGAGACATCGCTGTCCCTTTCGGTACGTCGGTGCTGTTCAACGCTGCCTGCACATCGACGTAGCCGGCACCGATGGTGAAGACGTCGTATTGATCGGTGTAAGTGATGCCGGTGGTTGGATCGGTGGTGCTGCTAGTCGTCGGGAATGTCTTATAGGCCGTCTTCATCAGGCGGGCCTTCACCTGATCGGGAGTGAGCAGCGGGCTTTTCTGCAGCAGGTCGGCGACAACTCCGCTGACGATGCCGGTCGCCATGCTGGTCCCACTCAGCGAGAAGTAACTGGAAGAGGATGCGCCGCTTCCGCCTCTCAGGTAGTAGCTGTACGGAACCTGGTTGCCGGGAACAGCGTTGTAGAGGGTCGAGTTCGGCGCCTCCAGCGACGTCAGGAGATTGCCGGGCGCCACGATGTCTGGTTTCACGACCGCGTCAACCACGGTCGGGCCCTTCGAGCTGTAACTGGCGATCAGGTCGTCCACACGCGTGGGCGTCCCCATGGGCTTCATTGCGCCCACGGTGATGACATAAGGATCGTTGCCGGGAGAGGTGACGGTGGCATAACCATCGGTGGGCTGGTAGCGGCCGTTATTGCCGGCAGCCACGACCACCACAATTCCATTTTTCCAGGCCTGCTCGACCGCCTGGCACAGCGGATCGAGTGTGTAAGTCTCGTATACGGCCCGGCCGAGCGAAAGATTGATCACACGAATGTTGTATATCGATTTCAGAGAAATCGCCTGGTTGATGGCAGCGATGACCAGGCTATCGGTACCCTCGCCGTTTTGATCCAGCACTCGCAGGTTGACGATGTTTGCTCCGGGCGCGATCCCTTTGAAAGTCTTGCTGAAGAAAGGACCGGTGGAACTGAGACCATCTCCGGCGATGAGGCCGGCGACGTGAGTGCCGTGGCCGTACTCGTCATTGGTGCTGGAGTTTCCGGGCACGAAGGACTGTTGGTACACAACTCGTGACAGCGGAAGAATTCCCAGATACAGATCTGGGTGATTGCTGACACCGCTATCGATCAGCGCCACTCCGACGCCGGCGCCGGTGTAATTTGACTGCCACGCGAAGGGCGCGTTCACCGCGACGGCGGCGTTGCTGAGTGATGGCGCCAAGGGCCGGTCTGAGCTGATGTAGACAACGCTCGACTGGTTCGAAAGCGTCTGGATGCCATTGCCATCGAGCACGGCGACTACGCCATTGACCAGCGGCAACGGTCCAAGAATGGTGCCGCCCAGTTGCAGAACGTCATTCAGAACACAATCCACCAGGCCAAGCAGCCCACTGCAGTTCAGCTGAGCTCCGGGTGCATATTGAATGATGACTTGAGCCTGCTTCGTCGACTGGTAACCACGCAGTTCCGGCGATAGCTTCGAGTCGTCGGCGTACGCCAGCGCACCAGCGGCCAGCAACAGAATAACCAGAAGTCTTTTCATATCCCCTCAAAGGCGGACCCACTCCGCCGGGCGACAGGATTGAAGTGCATGCCTTGATGTGCAGCCTGAAGTCCAAAACCGAACGGGTCGGTGCTTACAAATCAATGGTTTAGCAGCCTCGGTTTTTCCGATCACGGGACAGCCTGTCCCACCACGCTGAGGCGAGGACACGTTGTCCCTGCGGAAGGATTGAGTTTGCAGTCGCGGGTGCTCTCATGCCTTCCAATCCCGCCCGTCCGTCAGCCCAAAGAAAAATCGCAAGTCATTGATTGGATTGAAGAACACGATGGTAATCAGGGGAGACACTTTGGGGCGGAAAATAACCCTCACTTCGGCAAGAATCTAAGGACCTCCTAATGTCATGGGCACGACAAATTGGCGCACGGGTCTATATCGCTGCAATGGCGCTTGCGGCCCTTAGTTGCTTCACGTTGGCGTGTTTTCATTGGTACGCCACAGACCCGCTTAAGTTCGCCTGCTACCTGATCGCAGCGATGCTGGCGTCGTCGCTCAAAGTAAGCCTACCTGGCATTGAAGGAACGCTGTCGGTGAATTTCCTGTTCACTCTGATCGGCATTTTGGAAATGAGTTTGCCAGAGACTCTGCTGATCGGCCTGGTGAGCACGCTGGCGCAATTCTATTGGCGTCCGGCGCGGCAACTGAAGTTGGTCCAGCTAGTATTTAATCTTTCACAAGTCACGGTTTGCAGTGCGGCTGCGTACGGCGGTTATAAGCTGGTGTCGATCTACGTGCTTCATGCTCCGGGGCCGTTGGCGCTTCTGGTAGCGGCGATCACGCACTTCGCCTGCAACACCGCGGCAATGTCGACCATCATCGGGTTGACGGAAGATAAGCCCATCTCGAAAGTTTGGAAGGAAAGCTATCTGTGGTCGTTTCCCTACTACATGGTGGGAGCGGCCATTGCCGGGTTCGTCAGCTTTTTGAACAGTCACATTGGATGGCAGCCTTCTTTTCTGGTCTTGCCGCCGATCTACCTTATGTACCGCTCCTACCGTCTGTATCTGGGCAAACTGGAGACGGAAAAGCTCCACGCGGAAAAAGTCTCCAATCTTCATCTGCGAACCATCGAAGCTCTGGCCCTGGCCATCGAGGCCAAGGATCAAACCACGGGTGAGCACCTGCAGCGCGTACGCATTTATGCCATTGAGGTCGCACGGGAGCTGGGTTTGACGGAAGACGAAACCGAAGCGCTGCGGGCCGCTTCGGTGCTTCACGATATTGGCAAGCTGGCAGTGCCGGAACACATCATCTCCAAGCCGGGCAAGCTCACCCCTGAGGAATTCGAAAAGATGAAGATCCATCCCATTGTTGGAGCGGAGATTCTGGGGCAGGTGGATTTTCCCTATCCGGTGGTGCCCATCGTGCGGGCTCATCACGAGAAGTGGGATGGCAGCGGATACCCGAATGGTCTGAAGGGGGAAGACATACCGATCGGCGCGCGCATACTTGCCGCCGTCGACTGCTTGGACGCGCTGGCTTCCGACCGCCAATACCGGAGAGCATTGCCGTTGCACGAAGCCATGGCCAAGGTGGCCTCGGAAGCTGGAAGCAGTTTTGATCCGCGAGTCGTCGCGATTCTGCAACGGCGGTATGTGGATCTTGAGAAACTTGCCACCGAGCAACCGCTTCAGGCTCCGGCGAAATTATCTACCGACATCAAAGTGAAGCGGGGATTGGCTCCAGATGCTGGTTTCGCCGAGTCCGAAAAGCCTCCGGCACATCAGACGAAGTCGGCCAAGGAATCCTTCAACGCCATGGCGGCGGCTCGGCAAGAAGCCCAAACGCTGGCTGATTTTGGCGTCAAGCTCGGTTCATCTCTCAGTCTTGATGATGTGCTCTCGCTGCTTGCCGTGAGGGTAAAGCACCTCTTGCCGCACGACGCCATGGCTGTATGCGTTCTCAGGAACGAGGTTCTCATTCCGGAGTTTGTGAGCGGGGAGAATTCTTACGTTCTCTCTTGGTTGAGGATTCCAATCGGTGAAGGGCTCGTGGGTTGGGTCGCGCAGAACACCAAGCCGATCCTGAACGGCAATCCTTCGGTCGAGCCCGGCTATATAAACGATCCCAAATACGGGGCGCTGCGCTCCGCTCTGGCGGTTCCTTTAGAAGGAGCATCGAGGGTTGTGGCCGTGCTGGCGGTTTACCGTTTCGCCCAGGATGCGTTTACGCGCGAGGAGTTGAATCTGTTGCAGGCCTTTGCGTCCAATCTTGGGTTGGCGGTGGAAGGCGCTTTGCGGCACTCTTGGGCGGTCGATTCTGTGGTGAAGAGGTCCGGGCTTGCGGCATCGGCAGGAAAATGAGGGCAGGCAGTAGCGTTAACCGCAAGGAAAAGCAGGTTCCTCCCTTCGCTCGCTTTCGCTCCGTCTCGGCCGGAATGACAAAGTTTTGGCGTAGATTTCGAGAGATCAAAATCCCCGCCGCTTCGGTTTCGCTACGATACTAGCGCCAGGCTCTATTCCATCTCGAAACTCAAATAGCTGAGGCCGTCGCTGCGTTCCACTTGCAGGACGACGGGGTCGCCGATCTTTAAGCTTTGAACGGCGGCGCGCAGTTCCTCCATGGAAGTGATGGGGATGTTGTTGAGTGAGTGGATCACGTCTCCCGTCTGCAGGCCGGTATCAGGAGTAATCAGGTCGGCGGCGCGGCCGAGGACAATCACACCGGAAGCAATCCGCAGCGTACCCATTTGATTGCGCAGGTCGCCCGTGATATCGGTACCGAGGATGCCCAGACGTGAGATGAGACTTTTTTCGGGATCGGCGGCATCGAAGAGCTGATCCATGGGGTCGCGCTGCTCGATCGCCGGGACGTACAGAATTTTTCTCTGATCGCCGCGCAAGATTTCCAGCTTCAATACCTTATCGAGACTATGAAGGTAAAGTGCGGAGGAGAGTCCGGGAAGAGTTTCAATCCGGCGATCGTCGGCGCTGAGGACAATGTCTTCAGCCTGCAGGCCGGCGCTGGCGGCGGGGCCGTCGGGCTTGACGTCGGCGATGATCACCCCCCAGCGCTGCGACAGGTGCAGGCCATCGGCCAGAGTGGGCGTGATTTCCTGGGCCACGGCGCCGATTTCCACGCGATGCACGTGACCGTATTTGCGGAGGCTGTGATAGACGAAATCCACGATGCGGGCGGGAATGGCGAAGCCGAGTCCCTCGCTGCCGCCGCCCGTCGACAGAATGAAGGTGTTGATGCCGACGACCGATCCATTCATATCGACGAGCGGTCCGCCGCTGTTGCCGGGGTTGATGGGGGCATCGGTCTGGATGTAGGTCAGGGCTTTGTCGGGATCGGGCTGGCGGGCGACGGCGCTCACTACTCCCATGGTGACCGAATTCTGCAAGCCTTCGGGACTGCCAATGGCGAACACCAGCTGTCCGACGTGGGGACGTTGTTGCGAAAGCAGTGGCAGTGTGGGAAGGTCCTTCTCGTCAATCTTGAGCAGGGCCAGATCGGTATCTTTATGAACGCCGACGAGGCGTGCTTCGAGGATGTGGCGTTTTCCCACCGGCACAGCGCGGCCGGAATCACCGGGCAGCGGCAAAGCTACGCGAATGCGCTGCGCGCCTTCGACGACGTGCGCGTTGGTTATAATGTAGCCGTTGGAATCGACGATGAGGCCCGAACCGACCGCGTGCTGGCGAACGATGAGAGCGGTCTGCGTGCGGTTCTCCTCGTGCAGTGGGCCGTAGCCGGTGACCAGGATTTGGACGACGGCCGGCGAGACTTTTGCGGCGAGACCCTCGAGCGCGTTGTTGAGCTGCATGAGGGCGGCCATTGACGAAGCCGATTCGTCCGGCTTGGGCTGCTGCTGTTCCTCGGCAGACTTTCCTGGTGCAGGCTGAGCGGCGCCCCCGGTGGATTTCTGATTGGGCGCGGATTGCGCCAGCACGGTCGTGGTCAAAATCAAAAGAAGAGTTGTGGCGCAGCAGAGGACAGGATGCGGATCACGACTGGCGTGTGAGGGGGACGAGGATGGATCGAGCATGGGTTCGCTCTCCTGAGAAGCTAACTCTCATTCGACGGTATCACGCGCAGTTCGGTTGCAGGAGGAGGCCGTGAAAGACAAGGACGGGGATCCTTGAGAGCTAGTTTCCGGGCCGGGACGACCTTCTCACGGGCGGGACTCTGCCGCGGTGCTCCCAAATCATCCAGCGGACGGAAGTGTGAAATATGGGTGGGCCGTCCATTCTTGCGGCGGGCATGTGAAACTGCACGTTGATGAAAGCCTCCTGCTGGAGTCCTGACGGGGGAAACGTGGTGCTCCTTACCAGATCGATCGCGGCGCGGCTCAAGTCCCGATCGGAAGTCTGGAGAGCCTCGGCGTCAAGGACCGTACCGTCTTGCGCGTCCAGAATCGCATGAACGATCAGCGGCTGGAAGAACGGAGAAGTCGGGCCGTCGGAAGGATCGACGCGCATGGGGAAGCGACTGGGCGATGCCAGGGTGAACGATTCAGCGGCGTCGGCCGATTCCGGCGCCCGCTTGAAGAGAGCGGGATCGAGTGTGGGCGCATCCTCGAGGCTCTCCAGGCGCGCCTGAACCGCGAGGCGACCATCTTCGAAGATGGAAATTTGCTGCGGGACCGTGTGGCCGTGAAAATTTCTGGCGCCAGCATAGTCGTAAACCGCGTAAATTCCCGGAGCCTCAGACCACATCTGCAAAAGGCCGGAGGCGGGATCGATGCAGTACTCTCTTTCGACCCAGGAGCGCGGCGCGGGATTCGGCGGGATGGAAGCGCTGAGCAGCAGACATGACATGGTGATGCCGTCACGCTCCACGTTCGCGGCGCGAATTGCGGAAGCTCCAGCGTTGCGCATGATCGGCCAATGCAATGCGGAACGGATCAGTTGAACGCGCAAAGGTACGGGCTCGGACGGATTGTTGCCATAGACGCGCCCGTCGGTGCCGAGACGGAGAACGCGCCAGTCGGTGCCTTGCAACTGTGCCGTCCAGCGCCAGTGCGTTCCACCATCGGAGACCTCCTCCATCCTCCATGCCCCCTCGGTCTCGGCCACGCCGTTGCTTTCGAAGGAAACTTTCAGAGCGTAGGGAGTGGCGACGTCATGAAGGTCGTAGTTGTGACGAGCGCGGTCGAGCAGATCGAGCGCGGCGGAGCGGTCCGCCGGCTTGCTGAGAGTCTGTGGGTCGCGCGTCACCATCTCGTGAGGGTCGGGCGGAGGAGGATTTGTCTGGGCGCAGAGGACAGGAACGCAACAAAGGGCAGCGCCGAACAAGCCAAATGAGCAGAGGGCGGTTCGCATTGGGCCTCCTTGAATCGGGAGAGCTCGAGCAGGGGACCGGGAACGATTCTAATCAACAACTGCCGAGGGTGCAATTGTTTGTGCTCAGGGAATGACAAAGTTGAGGTGTGTTCGGGATCAGAACCAGTCGGGGAAGATCAGGTCGATCAGGCCGGGGGTCCAGTAGGAGTAGAACTGGTCGTCGCAGATTTTGTACTTGCCGTATTTCTTGCGGGCGTAGTCGCCCCAGTGGGGCTGGCTGCCGTCGAGGTCGGTGAAGCCGTATTCGCCGGCGAGCGCCCAGGAGCTGAAAACGCGTCCGGTCTTGTTCATCACGTTTGGATCAGTGGCGAGGGCTACGAGGGCGCGGCCGATGTAGCGTGGCGATTCGGAGACCATGAAATCGCTGGGGGCGTTGTTCTGGTCTTTGCTGTTTTTATCTTTACTCTTGTTCTTTGCGACATCCTTCCAGTTGGCTTCGGTGACTTTGAAATGCTCGAGGACTCTTTCGGAGCGTAGAAATCCGGGAGTCAGAGCCACGGAAGCGATCTCGCGTTTGCGGAGTTCGCGGGCCATGGCGAAGGCGAGGCGTATGACTGAGATCTTGACGAGGTCGTAGAAAAGATTGCCGCGGTAGTAGAAGGCGTCGCCGTCGGTGATTTCGAAAATGATTCCGCCCTTTCGACTGAGCATTAGCGGTGCGGCATAGTGCGCCGTGATGATATGGGAGTGGATGGCTTGCTTCAGCATGCGAAGGCCGTTCTCAAGATTAACGGTCCAGAAGGGCTTGCTCCATTCGGTGAGGGCGTCGCCACCCCAGACGTCGTTGACGAGGATGTCGAGGCCTTTGTGCTGGCGCTTGATGCGGGCAACGAGTTTCTTTACCTCAGCGGGAACTTCGTGATCCACTTTGACGGCAATGCCCTGTCCGCCAGCGGCGGTAACCAGTTCAGCGGTTTCTTCGATGGTTTCGCGCTGGCCAGGTTTGAGAGGGCGCTTTCGCAGATCTTTTCTTGAGCTTCGGCCAGTGCAGTAGACGGTGGCTCCGGCCTCGCCGAGGGCGATCGCGATGCCGCGGCCGGCACCCCGGGTGGCTCCGGCCACCAGGGCGATCTTGGATTGCAAAAACTTTTTCGTTGCTTCAGCCATTTCAATTCACCCGCTTACTTTCACGCCCTCACGAAACTCTGAGAATAATAAATGGTCATTCAGTAATGTCAAGTGGAAACTTAATGGTCATTCAGTTATTCTTCTCCAGACATGTCGCCCCGGCCGCGCGAAACATCCGATGCTGAAATTCTTGCGGCCACTGCTCGTGTTATGGAGCGGCGGAGCCCGCTTGAACTCACACTCGCCGACGTTGCCAAGGAGGCCGGGGTGCACCCTGCCACGATCATCCAGCGCTTTGGAACGAAGCGCGGGTTGCTGCTGGCGAATTGCAAAGCGTGGACGGGAGGTGTTGCCGGACAATTCAGGGCGGCGCGCGCGAAGCGGGAGTCGCCGCTCAAGACACTAGTCGAAATGCTGGTGGAGTGCAGTGGGTTTGCGGCCACCCCAGAGTCCATGGCGATCGGGCTGGCCTACTTACAGATCGACCTCACGGACCCTGAATTTTACGCTGTGCTGTTGACCCAGTTCACGGTTACGCACGACGAGATTAGGAAACTGCTGGATGAAGCTGTCGGGGCAGGGGAGTTGAAGGTCTGCGATACGGCGGGCTTGGCCCGGCTGGTGCAGGAAGTGAGCAACGGGGCGATGCTCGATTGGGCGGTTTATCGCAAAGGAACCCTTGGGGGATGGATTCGGGGGTCGCTGGAGACGTTGTTCGCGGTTTACAGGACGGAGGAGCCGCGCAAACCTCGGAGGCCGGTCCGGCGCGCTTGATGTCGGATTTTGTGAGAGTGACTGCGGGGCTTATGGGATGCGCGCTTTTTCTGAGCGGACGAAGGTGTCCGCTCCTCCCCGAGCAGCCCGGGGGAATCTAGGTTCTACCCTTAACTAATTCGTTATCAGGCTTTTATCGAGTGGGCATCCGTGATATAACCGCCCCTAAGCCACAAAGGTGGTTGATTCGCTTGCTGGGAGCGTATTTGATGGTATTGGCCTCGTTCGCAAAGAGAGAAGGACCAAGCCACGAAAGAGGAGGGACTGTGTCCGAAGAAGCACGGACCGGGAAAAGGTTTCCGCTGGAATTGCCGATTAAGTTGCATAGCGATACCGCCAGCGGCGATGCGAAGGGGACGACCGGAAATCTGAGCGCGGCAGGAGTTTACATTCGCGCCGATGCGTCGCTGGAGATTGGGTCGCCGGTGGAGTTTGAGATCACGTTGCCACCGGACGTAACCGGAGGGCAGGAGAACGTGATCATTCAGTGCAAGGGGCGGGTGGTGCGCACTGACCCGACCGGCTCCAGTGCAGAAGGCAAAGGTGTGGCGTGCGTGATTGACTCATACGAGTTCGTGAGGAACTCTTGACTCGTTAGACTGACTTTTGGAGCGCCAAATAACATGCTCAAACTGATTCTGGCCGATAACCAGGCAATCTTCCGGGCCGGCATTGCCAAGGTGCTGGCGGTGGAAGACGAGATGCGCATCGTGGCGCAGGCTCAGACGCCGGAGCAGATGTTCATGGCTCTGGACAAATTTCGTGCGGCGGTGCTGGTGGTGGCGGCGGGCTTTCACAACGATTTTGCCGCCATCGTACTGGGCGCGAACAAAGCAAAGACGCGCGTAGTTGTGCTGGCCGACACGGGCGAGAGCGCGCAGCGGCACATGGCGAACGGCGCCCATGGCGTGGTCTACCGCAACGTGACCAGCGCGGCGCTGGTGGACTGCGTACGCAAAGTGGCGCGCGGGGAAACCTGGGTGCAGGATGTCGCGGTGCCCAGCGAGCTGACCGAAAACGATATGGTCGGGTTGCGCGTGCGCGACCGGCTGACCGCGAAAGAGCTGCGCATTGTGGCGCTGATCGTGCAGGGCTACAAGAATAAAGAGATTGCCACGCAGCTCGGGACGACCGAACAGGTCATCAAGAATTATCTGCGGAACGTATATGACAAGATCGGCGTGTCGGATCGGTTGGAGCTGGCGCTGTTCACGATCCATCACCGGATTTTGAACGAAGCGGCGGCGGCAACCACCACGGGAGCGGCGCCACAAGCGCCGGCGGGAGTGATGCCGTAGATTTTTCGCGGAACATTCGTTTGAAAGCGGGCCGCCCGGTGGGCGGCCCTTTATTTTCGGAGCAGTTGCTGCGACACGGGCGGGCCCCACTTCTCGCAAAGGACGCGAGAAATTGGGCAGCCGGTTTTGCAGTACTTTTATCGTGTAATAAATTGTTAAGCGCATCTTCGCCTTAGCAGGCGACATCTATTTCCTATGGAATTTCGAACGTTGGGACGCTCTGGTTTGAAGGTACCCGTGTTGAGTTTCGGCACGGGAACATTTGGCGGTTCAAACGAGTTTTTCCGCGCCTGGGGCGCGAGTGATGTCGCCGAGGCTACGCGTCTTGTTGATATCTGTTTGGAAGCAGGCGTAAACCTTTTCGATACCGCCGACGTTTACTCGGACGGGCTCTCCGAAACCATTCTGGGGAAGGCGATTGCCGGACGGCGCGACCAGGTTTTGATTTCGACCAAGGCGACGTTTCGCATGGGGCCGGGGCCGAATGATTTGGGATCCTCTCGGTATCACTTGATCCGAGCTTGCGAGGCCAGCTTGCGAAGGCTGGGCACCGATTATATCGACATCTATCATCTGCATGGATTTGACGCACTCACTCCGGCCGAGGAGGTTCTGAGCACGCTCAATCAACTGGTGACGAGCGGGAAAGTGAGATACCTTGCGTGCTCCAATTTTTCCGGCTGGCATTTGATGAAATCTTTGAGCGTGGCTGACAGGTATGGATGGGCGCGCTACGTAGGCCATCAGGTTTACTACTCGCTGGTGGGCAGAGAGTACGAGTGGGAGCTCATGCCGCTGGCTTTGGATCAGGGCGTGGGCGCGCTGGTGTGGAGTCCGCTGGGATGGGGACGATTGACAGGAAAGATCCGGCGCGGAAAGCCGCTGCCAGCGGAGAGCCGGCTGCACAAGACGGCCGCACTGGGTCCCCAAGTGGCCGACGAGTACCTGTATAAGGTTGTTGATGCGCTCGATGAAGTCGCCAAAGAGACGGGGCACAGCGTGCCGCAGGTGGCGCTGAACTGGTTGGTGCAGCGGCCGTCAGTATCCACTGTCATCATGGGGGCGCGGAGCGAGGAGCAGTTGCGGCAGAATCTAGCGGCGGAGGGTTGGAATCTTTCCCGCGAGCAGATCGCGAAGTTAGACGCTGCAAGCGATGTGACGCCGGTTTATCCTTACTGGCACCAGGGGCAGTTTGCGGAGAGGAATCCGTTGCCAATCCCAGAAGAAAAGTAAGGGTCGCGCAGGGGCTAAAGCCCGCGTGCTTATCCTTAGTGGGATCTGGATGCACGGCCGGATGCCGCGCCCTTTCAAATGTCTAGCTGTATAGATCCTTTGACGGGGGAAACGCGCCCGCCTCAGGGATGACGAGTCAGATTTTCTCGGCCACCGACTTCGCTTGCGTGAACAGATAGAGATAATCCGGGCCACCGGATTTAGAATCGGTTCCGGACATGTTGAAGCCGCCGAAGGGATGCGCGCCTACCATGGCTCCCGTGCATTTGCGGTTGATATAGAGATTGCCCACGTGGAACTCGCGAGTAGCGCGATCGATCTTGTCACGTGACTTGGTATAAATGGCGCCGGTGAGACCGAATTCCGTGTCGTTGGCGATTTCGAGGGCGTGGTCGAAGCCGCGAGCTTTGATCACGGCCAGAACCGGGCCGAAGACTTCTTCCTGTTCGAGTTTTGATTTTGCCGGAATGTCTGCGATGACCGTGGGGCGAATGTAGTAGCCTTCTCCGGCTCCGGTGGCGCGCTCGCCGCCGGTGAGGATGCGTCCATCTTTCTTGCCTTGCTCGATGTATTCGAGGATGGTCTTCATCGAACCTTCGTTGATGACCGCACCCATGTTGCTGTTTTCCACGGGATCACCGACGGTGATTTTTTCCACGCGAGCTTTAAGTTGTTCGAGGAATTTCTCGTAGACGCGTTCGTCGACGATGGCGCGGGAGCAAGCCGAGCACTTCTGACCCTGGAAGCCGAATGCAGCTTGGGCGACGCCTTCGACGGCGGAATCGATATCGGCATCCGCGTCGACGATGATGGCGTCCTTGCCGCCCATTTCGAGGATGGTGCGCTTGATCCAGAGCTGGCCGGGAGCTTGCGTGGCCGCAGCTTTGTTGATGTGGAGGCCGACCTCGCGGGATCCGGTGAAGGCAATGTAGCGCGTTTTGGGGTGCGCGACGACGGCGTCGCCGAAGCTGGCGCCGGCACCGGGGCAGAAATTGACGACGCCCTCGGGCATGCCGACTTCTTCCAGCAGCTCGACAAATTTGGCGGCGATGGTGGGCGAATCGCTGGAGGGCTTCAAGATGACGGTGTTGCCGCTGACGATGGAGGCGAGAGTCATTCCGGCCATGATGGCGCAGGGAAAATTCCACGGCGGGATGACCGCGCCCACGCCGAGCGGAATGTAGCTAAGCGAATCGTGCTCGCCCGGCATCTGCACGGGCGGTTGCGTTTTCGCAAACCGCAGAGCTTCACGAGCATAGAATTCGCAGAAGTCGATGGTCTCGGAGATGTCGGCGTCGGCTTCGGCCCAGTTCTTGCTGACTTCGAAAACCAGCCAGGCCATGTAATCCATTTTGCGTTCGCGCAGGCGGTCGGCGGCGCGGAATAGAAGGCCGGAGCGCTCTTCGACGGAGGTGCGGCTCCAGGTTGTGAAGGCTTTCAGGGCGGCTTGCAGGGCGGGCTCGACGTGCTCTTTGCCAGCCTTTTGATGAATGCCGACGATTTGCGACGGCTTTGACGGGTTCAGCGACTTGATCTTGTCGGTGGTCTGGACGCGTTGGCCGCCGATGACGAGGTCATATTCGCGTCCCAGCTGGCCGCGGACACGTTCGATGGCGGCGCGCATCTTGCGGGCGTTGTCTTCGTGGCGAAAATCGTAAAAAGACTCGTTGATAAAAGGGCCTTGATGGGAAGACTGCGAACGCGGCCGGGCGGGGGCTTCTAGGGTTGCCATGGTTGGACGCTCCTCGAATGGAAATCCAGGTCCAGAAATGGACCGATCGACTTTCTGTTGGTCTGTCTTTAATTGTAGCATCGGAAACCGAACCTCGATTTCGCACGTCAAAAGCTACGGCCAGCAATTCGCGATCAGCTTATTTCGGATCCTTCCGAGGTCATTCATGAAATGCCTCCTGAGGAACTTCTTTAGTTATAGGGCAACAAGCTGTAATCCGAGCTCGCGGGCTTGTTTTCGGAGCCTAGCTTCCATCCGTTTGCGATTCTGCACTTCGTTCTGCGCGCAGATGGTTTCATCGTAAGCATGCCCAGTGGTTACCATGTGATAGAGGATGCGGGCCAGTTTGTGCGCCGTGGCCGTGATTGCCTTGGGAGCACCCAGTTTGGCGCGCATCCGGCGATAGAAGTGCCCGAGAAAAGATTGGCTGCGATGGACCGAGAGCGCGGCCATGGGGAGCGCGGTGGCAGCTCGATTCTTGACTTTGCGAGTTTTGACCGACAAAACCTTCCCCCCGCTTACCCGGTTGTCCGAACAGAGTCCGAGCCAGGAAGCGAACTCCGGACCGCTGGGGAAGCGCGAAAAATCAGG
>JBEKRE010000074.1:0-21628 GCA_049519055.1 Candidatus Sulfotelmatobacter sp.
ACAACGTGAGCTTGGTGATTGAGCTGATCACACCGGTGGCGATGGAGAAGGGTTTGCGCTTTGCCATTCGCGAAGGCGGACACACCGTCGGCGCCGGAACCATTGCGGAGATTGTGCAGTAACAAAGGGAAGTTAGAAGTGGAGAAGTAAGAATGCAGGAGTAAAAGCAAAGTGGATTAGACTTCTGAATTTTGACTTCTGCATCGATTTTAGGAGTGAGCGATGCCCCGAGAGATTGTTACGTTACAGTGCGGTGATTGCAAAGAGCGGAATTATTCGACCACCAAGAACCGGAAGACTACGACGGAGCGGTTGGAGTTCAAAAAGTTCTGCAACCGTTGCCGCAAGCATACGCCGCATAAAGAAGTGAAATGACGCCGCTGGCGGGCGTGAGCGGAGCGGGAGCCCGCTGGCGTCATCCTGAGCGTACTTGGCGAAGGATCTTGCGAGCAGCGCACTTGCTTTGGAGGAGTGGTTGAACAGGGGCGTAAGCTCAACGGTTAAACTGCCGGTCTCCAAAACCGGACTTGGGGGTTCGAATCCCTCCGCCCCTGCCAGATTTGCAAGGATGCCGGAAAGGGCGGTGGTTACAGGGCAAGGAGAAGCATGGGAGTGGAGACAAAGAAGATGGCAAACTCAATTGCATCCGCCGGCGGCAATTTCGGAGACCAGATAAAGTCCTGGCCAGAGCGGGTGAAGACGTTCTACAACGACGTGCGCACGGAGACGCGCAAGGTGACGGCGCCCTCGTGGAAAGAAGTGCAGGCCACCACCGCGGTGGTGGTGATTACGGTATTTATTTTTGCCGCCTACTTTTGGTTGATCGATGGTTTGATTCAGAAGGGTGTTTCATTTCTGTACGACTATTTCGGGAAATAGGCCACAACGCGCGGAGCGGAGTTTAACCTGATCATGCAGGACGAAGAAAAAAACGAAGCGGCAGCAGGCGGAGTGGCGGCAGGTGCGGAACAGGCGCCGACTGCGGAAGGCGCTGCCCCAAGCAGCGAGCCGCCCCGCAATCCGAATATGAAGTGGTACATCATCCACTCCTATTCCGGGTTCGAGCGCAAGGTGAAAGAGTCGCTGGAGTCGCGCGTGGCGGCGTTTGGTCTGCAGGAAAAGATTGGCAAAGTGCTGATCCCGACCGAGTCGGTTACCGAAGTGCGCGGCGGCAAGAAGTACACCTCCGAACGCATGTTCTATCCCGGCTACGTGCTGGTGGAAATGGACATGGACGATCATGTGTGGCACGTGGTGAAATCGACGCCGCGTGTGACTGGATTTGTGGGTACCGGTCAGCAGCCGACGCCGCTGTCGGACGAAGAAGTGCAGCACATTGTCTACAAAGTGGCGGACAGCCGTGAGAAGCCTAAGCTGAAGGTTAAGTTCGAGAAGAACGAAACGGTGCGTATCTCGGAAGGACCGTTTGCGACGTTCCAAGGCATTGTGGACGAAGTAAACGAGGATCGCGAAACCTTGAAGGTGATGGTCACAATTTTTGGCCGCTCGACCCCGGTGGAGTTGGAATTCAACCAGGTGGAGAAGGTGGCGTAAGGTAGTTTCTGGTTTCCAGTTTCGAATTTGAAAACGCAGTGTGAGCTTCAAGATCCCGGGCCGAAAATCCTAGACCCCGGAGTTGAAGCGGAAGAGAGATCATGGCGAAGAAAGTAACAGGTTTCGTAAAGTTGCAGATCGCGGCGGGCAAGGCGACCCCGGCTCCTCCGGTGGGTCCGGCACTCGGCCAGGCGCAGATCAACATCATGGAGTTCTGCAAGCAGTTCAACGCTCGCACGAACCAGAAGGAAATGGAAGGGCTGATCATTCCGGTCGTCGTATCGGTATACAGCGACCGCTCTTTTTCCTTCATCACTAAAACACCTCCGGCTTCGATTCTTCTGAAGCGCGCAGCTGGCATCGCAAAGGGATCGGGTACGCCGAATAAGGACAAAGTCGGCAAAGTGACGTTGAAGCAGGTGGAAGACATCGCGAAGCAGAAGATGCCCGATCTGAACGCGGCGTCGATTGACGCCGCGGTTAGGAGCGTTCGCGGAACGGCGCGCTCGATGGGCATTGAAGTGGTTGGCTAGCTTTGAGTCGAAAATCACCACGGCGCACCCGAACAGCGATGGGCGGTGGGAGACAAGGAAAAGTAAATGAAAAAAGAAGGAAAGAATATCGCCAAGGCGCACGCTGCCGTTGAGAAGCGGCCTTACATTTTGCAGGACGCGGTTCCGCTGCTGCAGAAGGTCAGGTTCGCCAAATTTGACGAGACCGTCGAAGTTACTTTGCGGTTGGGAGTTGATCCCAAGCATGCCGACCAGATGGTGCGCGGGACGGTTGTTCTGCCCCATGGCTTGGGCAAAGCAAAAAAAGTTCTGGTCATCGCCAGCGGCGACAAAATCAGAGAAGCAGAAGCTGCAGGTGCCGATTACGCGGGCGGCGAGGAGATGGTCGAGAAGATCACCAAGGAGAACTGGACCGACTTCGACGCGCTGATTGCGACTCCGGACGTGATGAAATCTGTCGGACGTCTCGGCAAAATCCTTGGACCCAAGGGCCTCATGCCAAATCCGAAGACCGGTACGGTCACCATCGACGTGGCGAAGGCGGTGCAGGAGGTAAAAGCTGGCAAGGTGGAATTCCGCACCGACAAGACGGCTCTCGTGCATTGTCCGGTTGGCAAGATTTCGTTTTCGCCCGACAAGCTGATTGAGAACGCGACGGTGCTGATTACCAGCGTGATCAAGGCCAAGCCGTCGGTCGCCAAGGGCAAGTACATCAAAGGCTGCACCCTGAGTTCGACTATGGGCCCGGGGATTTTGCTGGATACGGCGCCGATCGAGACTGCAGCCAAGGCATAGTCGAGAGTTGCCGGGCCGAGCCCGGCGGACAGCCGAGGGCGGCTGTCCTCACATAGATCAACGGATTTCGAGGATTCGACAATGGCAGTTACGAAGGCAAGAAAAAAGGAACAGGTCGAGAAGCTGGGTGCCGACCTGAAGAATGTTTCCAACGCGGTCGTCGCCACCTATACGAAGATGACCGTCGCCCAGGACTACGAACTGCGCAAAGCTCTGCGCAGCGCGGGCGCGAAATATCAGGTCGTGAAGAACACGCTGGTTGAGCGCGCTGCCAAGGGCACCAAGATCGAAGAAGGGCTCAAGAATCTGGCGGGCGTGACCTCGATCGCTTACACCACGGGCGATCCCGTGGCCATGGCCAAGGCGCTCACCAAATACGCGAAAGACACGCCGGAATTTACGTTCAAAGTAGGCGTGGTCGAGGGCCGCGTGATTTCGATCAAGGAGATCGAAGCGCTGGCCAGCATGCCTTCGAAGGAAGAGCTGATGTCGAAGCTGCTGTTCCTCATCAACTCGCCGGCGCAGCGTTTGGTCACCGTGATGAACGCGGTCGGCCGCGATCTCGCAGTTGTGCTCGGCCAGGGCGTGGAAAAAGGCAAGTTTAAGGCGGACACGCCCGCCGGAGCGTAGGGCTGGAGAGCCGGCGGGGCCCTTCGGCTTTGTTCAAGGACAATCTGCTGGCGCTACAAGGTTTCGGGGCGGCGAGAGCCGTCCGAAGAGATTTGGTTATTCGCAAGTCAGGGGGTTGCGCGGTTCTGATCCAGGCGTTGTCTGGCGCTCGGAAATGAACCTGCCGCACTGGAAACCCGGCCCAAGGATAACGAGATGAAAAATTCAAAACTCGAAGAGTGGAGAACTGAACATGGCAGACTTGCAACAGCTGGAAGATTCAATCGTGGCCTTGTCGCTGCTCGATGCGGCAGAGCTGGTTAAGAAGCTCGAAGCGCGACTGGGCGTCTCGGCGGCCGCGGCGGCGCCGGTGATGGTGGCTGGCGGTGGTGCAGCAGCGGCGGGAGCGGCTCCGGCGGAAGAGAAGACGGAGTTCACCGTCGTCCTCAAGGAAGTTGGCGCCAACAAGATCAACGTAATCAAGGCCGTCCGCGAAGTCACCAGCCTGGGCTTGAAGGAAGCCAAGGAATTGGTGGATGGAGCGCCCAAGAACATCAAAGAGGGCATTTCCAAGGACGAAGCCGAGACCATCAAGAAGAAATTTACCGAGGCTGGCGCTGTCGTCGAAGTAAAGTAGCGGCGCTCTTGCGGGCGTGACCCTGAAGAAGTCGAAGGGGAAGAGCCCCGCTGGCGTCATCCTGAGTGCTTTTTGCGAAGGATCTGGGAGCGTCTTTGGCTGAGGCAGGCTTTATGCTCAAGATCCAGTGCAAGTCTCAGGAAATTGCGGCGTTCTAGTTGTGAAGCTTGGGCGGTGGTGTTAGCATCTATATAACACCGCTTCTCTTGGCCTCACTCAACAAGCGAGCGAGACTCGCAGGGAAGCTTGGGCACTGTTCCGTGGGCAGGCGGAACGGAAACGGCCGAAGGAAACTGGCGCGAAAGATTACAAATTCATATTGGCGAAACGCCTTGCTCGGCGTCTGCGGGAACGCTTGTCCCTGCGGGCGCCCCGTCGTGTTTTCCAGAGTTCACAGCAATTTTACACAGGTTCGAAACAACTAAGCAGCCGGCGCGATTCGGCGCCCCACATTCCGCGGGTGTTCGCAGCGCACGGCTGCGCCTGACATTGGGAGTTCTTGACGATGAAGAATAATGCCTTCCGTAAACGCTTTGATTTTTCAAAAATTCCAGCCACCATCCAGATCCCGAATCTGATCGAGGTGCAGAAGCGCTCCTACGACCGCTTTCTGCAAATGGACAAACTGCCCAGCGAACGCGAAGACGGCGGATTGCAGGCGGTGTTCCAGTCCGTCTTCCCGATCACCGACTTCCGCAACGTATCACAACTTGAGTTTGTGGATTACGCCATTGGTAACTGGGAGTGCAAGTGTGGTCACCTCAAAGGTCTGCACCACCTCCGCACCACTTGCAAGAACTGCGGTAATACCGTCATTACGGACCCGTTCCACCCCGGCGACGTGCTTTGCCAGAAGTGCGGAACGTACAACGCGAACACGCCGGACTTCTGCAACAAGTGCGGCGACCCGGTCGGATTGCAGTTGAAATACGACGTGGCCGAGTGCGAAGAGCGCGGCATGACCTATTCCGCGCCGCTCAAGGTCACGATGCGGTTGACCATTTTCGACAAGGACGCCGAAACCGGCAACCGCTCCATCCGTGACATCAAAGAGCAAGAAGTGTTCTTCGGCGACGTGCCGCTGATGACGCAGAACGGGACCTTTATTATTAATGGGACTGAGCGCGTCATTGTCAGCCAGTTGCACCGCTCGCCCGGCGTATTCTTTGAGACCGCCAACAACCGCACGTACTTCCTGGGCAAGATCATTCCTTACCGCGGCTCCTGGGTGGAGTTTGAGTACGACCAGAAGAACGTGCTTTACGTCCGCATCGACCGCAAGCGCAAGTTCCTGGGAACGATCTTCCTGCGCGCTCTCGGTCTGCGTTCCGGCGAAGATATTCTCCGGTCGTTCTACACGGTCGATCGCGTTGCGATCAAAGACAAGAGGCTGCTCTGGACGCTCGACCCAACCAGCGAGAAGCCCACGAACCTGTTGGGCATGAAGCTGGCACACAGCATCAAGAACAAGTCGGGCGATGAGATCGCTCACTCCGGCCGCAAGCTGAATGCGCAGATCCTGAAAGAAATCCAGAAGGCGAAGATTACTGAGATTGAAGTTGACGTGACTGATCTCGAAGGCGCATGGGCGGCCGCCGATGTGGTGGATACGACCACGGGAGAAGTGCTGCTCGAAGCCAACACCGAACTGAGCGCGGACAAGGTCTCAAAGATTCTCGACTCCGGTGTGGTGGAGATGAGCCTGTTCTTCCCCGAGCGCGACGACGTGGGCACGGTCATCAGCCAGACGTTAAAGCGCGATTCGGTGAAGACGCCGCAGGAAGCACTGATTGAAATTTACCGCAAGCTGCGCCCCGGCGATCCACCGACCTTGGATACGGCCACAGCGCTGTTCCACGGCATGTTTTTCGATCCGCGCAAGTACGATTTTTCGAAAGTCGGCCGGCTGAAGTTCAACATCAAGTTGTTCGAGAACCAGGACGCCACCAGTCTGGATAAGCGGACTCTTGATCCAGACGATTTCTACGCCACCATCGGCTACCTGCTGAAACTGCGCAAGAGCATCGGCTCGGTCGATGACATCGATCATCTGGGCAACCGCCGCGTGCGCGCGGTCGGCGAACTCATGGAGAACCAGTTCCGCATCGGCCTGGTCCGCATGGAACGCGCCATCAAGGAAAAGATGAGCGTCTACCAGGAAATGTCCACGGCGATGCCGCACGATCTGGTCAATGCCAAGCCGGTGATGGCTGCGATCCGCGAGTTCTTCGGATCGTCGCAGCTCTCGCAGTTCATGGATCAGACCAACCCGCTCTCCGAGATCACGCACAAGCGGCGTCTCTCGGCCCTTGGGCCGGGCGGTCTGTCTCGTGAGCGCGCCGGATTCGAAGTGCGCGACGTTCACCCTACGCACTACGGCCGCATCTGCCCGATCGAGACCCCGGAAGGTCCGAACATCGGACTGATCTCGTCTCTGAGCTGCTACGCCCGCATCAACGACTACGGCTTCATCGAGTCGCCCTACCGCAAGATCAAGGGCGGCCGCGTGATCGATTACGTCACCGTGGTGAATACGGGCGACAGCGATTACAAAGTCGGCGATCACATGGAGAAGCATGAGATCGAGAAGATCAACGCCGAATTGAAAGAGAAGCGCAAGAAGCCGGCGCAGGTCGACCCGTTCTCCTTCTATCTTTCTGCGTGGGAGGAAGACCGGCACACCATCGCGCAAGCCAACGTGGAGCTCGACGATAAAGGCAAAATCGTGGCCGAACTGGTCAACGCCCGCAAGGCCGGAAACTTTGTGCTGGTCAGCCGGGACGAAGTCGATTACGTCGACGTCAGCCCCAAGCAGTTGGTTTCGGTCGCGGCCTCGCTGGTTCCGTTCCTCGAGCACGATGACGCGAACCGCGCTTTGATGGGCGCGAACATGCAACGCCAGTCCGTTCCTTTGCTGCGCGCGCAAGCGCCGATCGTGGGCACGGGAATGGAAGGTGTTACCGCGCGCGACTCGGGCGCGGTGGTTCTGGCGCGACGCAACGGCATCGTGGATTCTGTCGACTCCGACCGCATCATCGTGCGCGTCGAAGGTGAACACCATCCCACGCAGCTTTCGCGCGAAGTGGGCAGCGATATTTACCAGCTCACGAAATTCAAGCGTTCCAACCAAAACACCTGCATCAACCAGAAACCGGTGGTCAAGAAGGGACAGCGCGTGCTGAAGGGCGAGGTCATCGCCGACGGTCCTTGCACGGATCACGGCGAGCTGGCGCTCGGGCGCAACGTGCTGGTGGCCTTCATGCCCTGGCGCGGTTACAACTTTGAAGACGCAATTCTCGTTTCCGAGAAGATGGTGAAGGACGACTACTATACTTCACTGCACATCGAGGAGTATGAGATCGAAGCGCGCGACACGAAGCTCGGTCCGGAAGAAGTCACGCGCGACATTCCCAACGTCAGTGAGTCAATGTTGCGCAATCTGGACGAAGCGGGCGTGATCCGCATCGGCGCCAGCATCAAGCAGGGCGATATTCTGGTGGGCAAGGTTACGCCGAAGGGCGAAACTCAGCTCACACCGGAAGAGAAGCTGTTGCGCGCGATCTTCGGCGAAAAAGCCGGCGACGTCCGCGATGCCTCGCTTTACTGCCCGCCGGGCATCGAGGGCGTCATCGTCGACGTAAAGATTTTCTCCCGCAAGGGTCAGGAGAAAGACGAGCGGGCGAAATCAATCGAAGCCACGCAGATCGGAAAGTTGGAGAAGAACCTCTCTGACGAGATCCGCATTCTGACTGACGAGCGCCTCAAGCGTTTGGAGAACATTCTTGGTGGCAAGGAAGTGCAGGCCGACCTGCACGACGAGCGCACCAATAAGCGTCTTCTGAACAAGGGCAACGTGCTGGACCGCGACGCGATCGAGCGCATCTCCACCCGCAATCTGAAGCGCATTAAGTATGCCGACAAGGATCCGCGAGTGAACGAGCAGATCGACGAGATCGAAGAAATGACCTCGCGCCAGATCGATGTCCTGAAGAAGATCGTTAACGAGAAGAAAGAAAAACTTACCAAGGGCGACGAGTTGCCGCCCGGCGTGATCAAGCTGGTCAAGGTCTACATCGCGATGAAGCGCAAGCTGAGCGTTGGCGACAAGATGGCCGGCCGTCACGGCAACAAGGGTGTCATTGCGCGTATTCTGCCGGAAGAGGATATGCCGTACCTCGAAGACGGAACGCCCGTGGAGATTGTGCTCAATCCTCTTGGTGTACCCAGCCGTATGAATGTGGGCCAGATTCTTGAAACCCACTTGGGATGGGCCGGGTATACGCTGGGCGAGAAAATCCGTAACTTGCTCAAGGAAAACACCCGCACGGAAGCGATTCGCCGCGAGTTGAAGGCCCTGTTCAAGGACTCGAAGCTTGCGGACACCATCGGCGAGATGGGCGACGAGGAACTGGAAGCGCTCGCGCCTACGCTCGCCCGCGGAGTGTACATGGGCTCCCCAGTGTTTGACGGCGCCAAAGAAGGTGAAATCAAAGCGCTGCTCGAGCATGCGGGCCTGCCCACTTCAGGTAAAACCACTCTGCACGACGGCATGACCGGTGATCAGTTCGAACAGCCGGTCTGTGTGGGCTACATCTACATGCTGAAGCTCTCGCACCTGGTGGACGACAAGATTCACGCTCGTTCCATCGGACCGTACTCGCTGATCACGCAGCAACCGCTGGGCGGTAAAGCGCAGTTCGGCGGCCAGCGCTTCGGAGAAATGGAAGTCTGGGCGCTCGAAGCTTACGGCGCGGCGTTCATTCTGCAGGAACTGCTGACGGCGAAGTCCGACGACGTATACGGCCGTACCAAGATTTACGAGGCCATCGTCAAGGGCGAAGCTGCCATGGAGCCGGGCGTGCCGGAGTCGTTCAACGTGCTGATCCGCGAATTGCAATCGCTCTGCCTCGACGTGGAGCTGATCAAAACCGGGGAGAAGAAGCCCACGGCCAGCGCGGCGGCAGATTGAAACGTTACCGAGTACCTAGTCCCGAGTACCGATCGTGAACTGATAACTCGGGCCAGGGCTCTCTTAGGCAAGTTTGATGAATAGGCGTTCCGCGGATGGGAGCTCTCGAATCGCGGAACGCAAAAACTCGGTACCCGGTACTAGGTACTCGGTACCTGATCGAGAGCAGGAAGCGGAGGAACACCTTGTTTCGTTCGAGCCCGTTCGAGATGCAAAACACGATCGCCGATTTCGATGCCATCAAGATCAGCCTCGCGTCTCCGGAGAAAATCCGGAGCTGGTCTCATGGCGAAGTCACCAAGCCTGAGACCATCAACTACCGCACCTTCAAGCCGGAGCGCGACGGTTTGTTCTGTGCCCGCATCTTTGGTCCGGTAACTGACTGGGAATGCTTGTGCGGCAAATACAAGCGCATGAAGCATCGCGGAGTGATCTGCGACAAGTGCGGCGTGGAAGTCACGCTCTCCAAGGTTCGCCGCGAACGCCTGGGACATATTGAGCTCGCGTCACCCTGCTCGCACGTTTGGTTCTTCAAAGGACTGCCCAGCCGCATCGGCCACTTGCTCGATATTTCCCTGCGTGACCTCGAATCCGTGCTTTATTTCGAGGCCTATGTGGTGGTTGAGCCTGGTGACGCTCCGGTAAAAGAGCGCGAGGTCATCAAGGACGAGGCCAAGTTCCGCGAACTCGACCAGCAATATCGCCCAGCTGGATTCAAAGCCATGATGGGCGCCGAGGCCATCAAGGAGCTTCTCAAGCGCATCGACACCGAAGGCTTGGCGATCGAGCTGCGCGAGAAGATGAAGAACGAGAGCTCGCTGCAGAAGCGGCTCAAGTACACCAAGCGCCTCAAAGTAGTCGAAGCCTTTCGCAAGAGTGGCAACAAGCCCAGCTGGATGATCCTCGACGTCATTCCGGTTATCCCGCCGGAGCTGCGTCCACTGGTTCCACTCGATGGCGGCCGCTTCGCCACTTCCGATTTGAACGATCTCTACCGCCGCGTGATCAATCGCAACAACCGGTTGAAGAAGTTGATGGATTTGCATGCGCCGGAAGTGATCGTGCGGAACGAAAAGCGCATGCTGCAGGAAGCTGTCGATGCGCTGTTCGATAACGGCCGCCGTGGCCGCGTGCTGCGGGGCGCTAACAACCGTCCTTTGAAGTCGCTCTCCGACACGCTGAAGGGCAAGCAGGGCCGCTTCCGCCAGAACCTGCTCGGAAAGCGTGTGGATTATTCCGGACGTTCTGTCATCGTGGTCGGTCCCGAACTCAAGCTGCATCAGTGCGGGCTGCCCAAGAAGATGGCGTTGGAATTGTTCAAGCCCTTCATCTATCACCGGCTGGAGCAGACCGGAAACGTTACCACCATCAAGCAGGCGAAGGAAATGGTGGAACAGCAAGAGCCGATTGTTTGGGACATCCTGGAAGAGGTCATCAAAGATCATCCCGTGCTGCTGAACCGCGCTCCCACGCTGCATCGCCTCGGTATTCAGGCGTTCGAGCCGGTGCTGGTGGAAGGCAAAGCTATCCGAATTCATCCGCTGGTCTGCACGGCATTCAACGCAGACTTCGATGGCGATCAGATGGCCGTGCACATTCCGCTGTCTCCGGAAGCGCAGGTGGAAGCCAGCGTATTGATGCTGGCCTCTCATAACATTCTTTCGCCCGCATCCGGTCAGCCGATCACCGTCCCCACGCAGGATATGGTGCTCGGTCTTTACTACCTGACCAAAGGCAAGCCGGGCGCGAAGGGTGAAGGCCGCGTGTTCGCCAACATTGAAGAAGTTCTCCTGGCGCTGGAAATGGGAGAGGTGGAAACGCTCACGCCCATCCGCCTGCGCTACACGGGCGAACTGATCGACCTGACGACCGCTTACGACGATCAGGACATCATCCACACCGAGCCGGTTCAGGTGGAGCGAACTTTCGTCAACACGACCGTTGGCCGCGCCATTCTGAACGATCACCTTCCCGAGGGCATGCCCTACATCAACGGCTTGCTCAAGAAGAAGGGTATCGGCGCCTTAGTGAATTACGGGTACCTGCGCTTCGGGCTCGAGACCACGGTCAAGATGCTGGACGAGGTAAAGGATTTCGGCTTCAAGTACGCGACCAAAGCCGGCCTTTCCATCGGCATCGACGACATGGTCATTCCCGACAGCAAGAAAACGCTGGTCAAAGACGCCGAGAAACAGGTGGTCAACGTTCAGCAGCAGTACCTGGACGGCGCTATCACCAACGGCGAACGCTACAACAAGGTCATCGAAATCTGGTCGGCGATCACGGAAAAAGTTGCCGACGAGATGTTCGGTCAAATGCAGAAGCGCGACAAGGAAGGCATCATCAATCCGATTTACGTCATGGCCGACTCTGGCGCCCGCGGATCGAAACAACAGATCCGCCAGCTCTCCGGCATGCGCGGACTGATGGCCAAGCCTTCCGGCGAAATTATCGAGTCGCCCATCACGGCGAACTTCCGTGAGGGGTTGACGGTGCTCGAATACTTCGTCTCGACGCACGGCGCCCGCAAGGGGTTGGCCGATACGGCGCTCAAGACTGCGGATTCCGGCTACCTCACTCGACGCCTCGTCGACGTGGCGCAGGACGTCATCATCAGCGAATACGATTGCGGCACCGTGGATGGCATTTACGTCCAGGGAATCGTCGAAGCCGGCGAAATTATCGAGCCGTTGCGCGACCGTATTGTGGGCCGCGTTTCACTCGAAAAGATCAAGGATTACGACGGCAACGTGATCGTGGACATCAATAACGAGATCACCGAAGAGCTCGCAGTTGCAATTCAAGCTGCGGGAATCGAGCGGGTGAAAATCCGTTCCGTGCTCACATGCGAATCGAAGCGCGGCGTTTGCGTCATGTGCTACGGCCGTAACCTGGCTTCTGGACGCCTCGTTGAACTCGGCGAAGCTACCGGCGTCATTGCCGCTCAGTCGATCGGCGAACCCGGAACGCAGCTCACCATGCGTACGTTCCACATCGGCGGCACGGCTTCTCGAGTATCCGAGCAGTCCCGTCTCGATGCCAAGAACAACGGCACTGTGCGCTTCATCGGACTCCAGACCGTAAAATCGAAGTCCGGCGATCTGGTGGTGATGAACCGCCAGGGTTCGATCGCAGTGGTCGACGAAAAGAACCGCGAGCGCGAGCGCTACTCTGTGATTTACGGCGCGAAGCTCAAAGTCAACGACGGCGATCCGGTGCAGCAAGGAAAAGTGATGGTCGAGTGGGATCCCTATACGTTCGCCATCCTTACCGAAATCGGCGGCACGGCGCAGTTCAAGGACTTGCAGGAAGGCGTCACGCTGCACGAAGAAGTGGACGAAGTCACCGGATTGTCGCGACACGTCGTGGCCGATTCGCCCGACGAGAAGCGTCAACCCGCGATCGTCGTCAAAGGCAAGGGGAGCAAGCGCTACCTCATGCCTTCCCGCGCTCACTTGATGGTGCAGGACGGCGACACGGTTTTCCCGGGAGACGTGCTGGCGAAGATCCCGCGCGAAACCACCAAGACGAAAGACATCACGGGTGGTCTGCCGCGTGTGGTCGAATTGTTCGAAGCTCGCAAGCCGCATGAAACCGCGGTCATCAGCGAAATCGATGGCACGGTGAAGTTCGGCGAAGTTTCCAAGGGCCAGCGCAAACTGTACGTGCAGGCCGACAACGGGACGGAAAAAGAGTATTCCGTTCCACGCGGCGTTCACATCAACGTGCAGGAGGGCGAGCGCGTCAAGGCGGGCGAACCGCTTATGGACGGCCCGCTCAACCCGCACGACATTCTGGCCGTGCTTGGCGAAAAGGAACTGCAGTCTTACCTGGTGAACGAAATCCAGGAAGTCTACCGGTTGCAGGGCGTCAACATCAGCGACAAACACATCGAAGTGATTGTCCGCCAGATGATGCGCTGGGTGAAGGTGGAGGACGTGGGCGACACCACGTTCCTGCTGGAACAGCAACTCGACAAGTTCCGTTTCCGCGAAGAGAACGAGCGCGTGATCAAGGAGGGCGGCAAGCCGGCCACCGGACGCCCGCTGCTCCTCGGTATCACGAAGGCTTCGCTCTCGACTGACTCGTTCATCTCGGCGGCGTCGTTCCAGGAGACCACCCGCGTGCTTACCGAAGCTTCCATTCAGGGAGCCGTCGATCACCTGCGCGGACTCAAGGAAAACGTCATCGTCGGCCGCCTGATCCCTGCCGGAACCGGCATGGAGTACTACCGCAACGTGCGCCTCTCGCCAGAAATGGAAGAGGCCGCGGCCAAGGTGCAGGCGGAAGTCTCGGCGGCGTACGAAGAGGCCGAGCGCGCTCTCGAGATGATGCGCCACGAAGGCGAAACCGAGGAACTGGCGGCGGAGTAAGCCAAATTGACAGGAGCAATCGGGGGCGAATCCTTCGCCCCCGAAGCCCTTTTTTGGCGACTAAATATCGATGCACGCGAATCCACAGCGATTGCAACTTGAGGAACCTGGACCTCTTCCTTCATTGCTTCCCGCGACTCCCGGCCCTAAGCTAGGGCCAATGATGCTTCGCTTTCTGCGTCTTCTGCGATTGGCTTTTTGGCGAGCTTTCCAGCACGACGCTTTCTCCATCGCGAAAGCATCCGCTTATTCCTCCATCCTGACTTTCTTCCCGGCTCTATTGGTGGTGGGATCGGTGTTGGCCACATCGCGCAAGGGTGCACCCTATTTGCGGGAAATCTCGTACGCGCTGTCGAGGATTTTGCCCGCAGGCAGCAACACGGCCATGAATTTCTTGCGCGGAGCCGCGCAACGTCCGGTGAGCCTGCTCATCACCGCTTCCCTGCTTACTCTGTGGACGGCCTCCGGCGTCATGATTTCCTGGATGGAGGGCTTCCGCCGTTGTTATGAACTCCCGAAAATCTGGGGCTTGGTGAAAGAGCGACTGATTTCATTCCTTCTGGTTGTCTTCGCGCTTATCCCGATGACCTTCTCCACTTTGCTGGTGGCCTTCGGCAGCAAGATCGAAACAACTATTCTTTTCTACACGGCGCATGAATTCAGCGCCTACATCCTGTTGATGTGGACGTGCCTTCGATGGCTCATCGCCACGCTCACCAGCATCGCGGTGATTGCCCTCATTTATCACAACGCAGTGCCGCGCACTCAACCCTGGCCCAGCGTTATCCCCGGCGCTACACTCGCCACTGGTTTGTGGTTCTCGTCTACCCTGCTATTCGGTTGGTACTTGCAGCACTATGCCGATTACAGCCTCATCTACGGATCGCTCGGCGCCGCGATCGCCCTGCTGGTCTGGATGTACATGATTTCCCTGGTCATTCTCATTGGCGCCGAGTTCAATGCCATGCTTTTCCCCCGTGCCACGCTGGGAAAAGAATTGACTGCAATCAATCATCCCAGGTCGTAGGCGACGTAGTTCAGGAACTCTGTTGAGCCGAGGCTGAATCGACCGATCTTGTATAACTCGTCTTTGTATAAACGAAGACCCTATCAAAAACATTTACAATAGTTCCCTCGCCGGGGCGAGTTTGATTTCCTCATTCATGAAACAACAGAAGCCGGAACTCGCGAAAGAGGATTCGACCACGGCGGAACATTCTTCCGCGCTCCTGCCTCGCGTCCTAGGACGGCGCGCAAAAATCATTTGCACCATCGGTCCAGCCTGCCACTCCGAAGCCGCCATGCGCGACTTGCTCCGCACAGGTATGGACGTCGCCCGCCTGAATTTTTCTCATGGCTCGCACCCCGACCACGCCCGCAACATCGAGCGCCTGCGCCGCGCTGCCGAACAAGAAGGCCGGACCGTGTGCATCCTGCAGGACTTGCAGGGCCCGAAAATCCGCACTGGACGCCTGGAACGCAACGAACCGGTGCTGCTGAAGAGCGGTTCGACGGTGCTGATCACGCCCCGCGATATCGCAGGGACAGCGACGCGTATTTCCACGACTTTTCCGGATCTGGCCCGCGAAGTGAGCGCTGGCGCACGGATTCTATTGCGCGATGGCCTCATCGAATTGCGCGTGCGAACGATTCGCGGCAAGGATGTGGTCTGCGATGTTCTGAACGGCGGGACCCTGGGCGAGCATCAAGGGATCAACCTCCCAGGCACTGCTTTATCCATACCCGCTTTGACTGAGAAAGATCGCAGGGATCTGGAGTTTGGCCTGAAGCACGGCGTGGACGCGGTGGCGCTTTCTTTTGTGCGTACCGCAGCTGACGTGAATATGGTCAAGCAAATCGTCGCTGGCCACGGCAGCAACACTCCTTTGATTGCCAAGCTGGAAAAGCCGCAGGCCATCGATCATCTCGACGAAATTCTGGAAGCCTCCGACGGAGTGATGGTTGCCCGCGGTGATTTGGGCGTGGAAATGGCCCCCGAGAAGGTTCCTGTCATTCAGAAGCATGTGATTCGCAGCGCAGCCCGTTGGCGCAAGCCCGTGATCACCGCCACGCAGATGCTGGAGTCGATGATCGATAACCCGCGCCCCACGCGGGCTGAGGCCAGCGACGTGGCCAATGCGATTTTCGACGGCTCCGATTCAGTCATGCTATCCGCGGAAACCGCGAGCGGACGCTACCCTCGCGAAGCGGTTGCCATGATGGCGCGTATCGTGGTCGAGGCCGAGAGCAACATGGGAGAGTTCACGCAGCCCCGCCGCCGTCGCGACCGGCATGGCCTTTCCGTCGCCGAAACCATCTGTGAATCCATCGCGCACGCGGCGGAAGACCTTCCCATGGGTGCAATCGCTGTTTTCACCGAGACCGGCAACACCGCGCGCATGATTTCCAAATACCGCCCGGAAGCGCCCATTTTCGCCTTCACCCCAAACTTGATCGTCGCCCAGCGCACTAATCTCTACTGGGGGGTGCATCCCGTGAAGTGCCCGCCGGCGCTTTCGGCTGAACACATGGTGAGCGTGGCCGAGAGAGAATTGCTGGACCGGCGGTTGCTCAAGCCCGGCGATGTGCTGGGAGTCGTGGCTGGCACCCGCCAATCCTCCGGTTCCACCAACTTGATGCGCTTGCACACAGTGACGCCCGAAGAGGTTACCGCCGGCACTCATACGAAAGCAAAGCGCGGCGGCAGGCCCCGGAAGCTATAATCGCGGGGTATGTCGCAGGAATATCTTTCCATCGCGATCTGGGAACCTCTACCTGACATGGAGGCAGCTTCGCTTGAAACCATTCGCGAACTCAATGCTCTCGTTTCCAGGAAACGATACGGCCGCGATCTGCTCTACCGCAGTGGCGACTCGAGCTACGTGTTGCTGCGCTACTGGAATTCCGAGCAGGCGCGGAGCGCTGCCCAGGAAGATCCGGAAGTGTTGCGCTGCTGGGCGCGCCTGGGGAACGAAATCAAAATTCTGAAGGTTTACGAGAAACTGGCCGAGGTAGGCGTATAGATGCCCCCTGAATCGAGCCCACGAGTGTTCACCGATGTGACGATGGACCCGTTCGTGCGCGGCCTGCTCCATCAGCCCGCCAATCCCAACGGCAAAGGATTGGTGCTGACTCACGGAGCGGGATCGAATTGTCAGGCTCCTCTGTTGCTTGCTCTGGCCGAAAGTTTCGCCGGCGCTGGTTTCCTTGTATTGCGGTGCGATTTACCATTTCGGCAGGATCGGCCCTATGGTCCGCCGGCACCGCACGACGCCAAACGCGATCGTGCCGGACTGAAGAATGCGGTCATGGCCATGAAGAATCTTGCAACTGCTCCAGTTTTCCTGGGAGGACATTCCTACGGCGGAAGGCAAGCCAGCATGCTATGTGCCGAGGAGACCGAGAAGGAATCCGAGAAAATCCCCGGCCTGCTCTTGATGTCTTATCCGCTGCATCCTCCCCGCAAGCCTGCCCAGCTCCGCACCCAGCATTTCTTCAATTTACGGACTCCCGCACTCTTCGTGCAAGGTACTCGCGATCCCTTCGGTTCGATCGAGGAGAGCGAGCAAGCCCTAAAGCTGATTCCAGCCAAAACGAAATTGCTCACGGTCGAAGGCGCTGGGCACGATTTGGGGTTCAAGGGCAAAGCTAAACGGGAAGGATTGCCGGGCGAAATCCTAGTCGAGTTTCAGGGATTTCTGTAGGGACGTCGCTTGCAAAGTCTTTGGGCAAGGAAGTTGCGCGGAACGCCTAGTTCACCCATCCCGATTTCGAACCGCCATTTCCCTTGCGCGGGCCCTCGTCGGGCGGGATGTAATTCCCGTGCTCGTCGAACTCTACTTTGCGGTCGTGTTTGCTCATGTAGACTTCAAACTTCTTCGCCGCCCGACGCCGCTTCCAGCGGTAATATTCATTGCGAAAGCCGAAATAGCGTTCCGTCGCGCCGAACATCAGCCCACGGCCCGGAACGAACTTGATGTACAGAAAACCGAAAAGCAGTCCGCCCAGATGAGCGAAGTTCGCGACTCCGCCTTGAGAGGGTTGAAACGTCGCAATCACCACGATGAAGATGATGATGGCTACCAGGTATTTGGCCTTGATCGAGAATGGAAAGGGAAAGAGGAAGACTTCCCGGTCGCCGTAGAGCATCCCGAAGGCAATCAGCAATCCGTAGATTCCCCCCGAAGCTCCTATCGTGGGGTTCAGAGGTGAGACGCCCGGCAGCGGGGAGTAGGCCACCGCAACCGTAACCAGAGCCGCTCCGATCACACAGAAGAAATAGAATTCCAGAAATTTGCGTGAGCCCCAGTCCTGCTCCTCCTGGGAACCGAACATCCAGAGCGTCAACATGTTGAGCAGAAGGTGCATCAGCGTGTGCGTGGAGTGCAGGAAGGAATAGGTAACCAGCTGCCACAACATTCCGTAGTGCACCACCGCCGCCGGAACCAAGCCAAGATAGACCTCGATGGCGCCTTCGATTTGAGGCGCGACCCTGGCGAACACCACTTGCAGGAAATAAACTGCCGAGCAGATGATGATGATCCGCTTTACCCACCGCGTGAACGGCGGAAAGCTCAACGACATGGTTCGTCCGCGATACATGAAGGTCGATAGCCCGTTGTTAGCGAGGAGGCGCCACAAACCAAGGCTGAGAGTGTGCAGCAAATATTTTAACAGGTTACGGCCGAATTACCGCTAGCGCTCCGGCAGCGGTACCACCGGCAAGCTGCGGTGTCCTTGCGCATCTACAGCCAACACGGCAAAGATGACATTATCCTTGGAAAGTTTCAAAGTTGTGCGGGTTACGTTTCCGACATTTTTCGCGTGTTCCCATTCTGGACTCGTTGTTGCACGCCACAGAACCTCATATCTGGCAGCCAATCCTCCCGGGGAATTCTCCCAAGTCAACGTCGAGTCATTCTCCACTTCCTTGGTCAGCAAATGTACATTCACCGGAGGCGCTGGCGCCGAGGCCAACGACGCCAGAGTCGCCGCATTCAGCCGCGCCACGTGAGCGACATAATCGAAGTCCACAAATTTTGCCAGATCACCGTATTCAATGCCGTTTTCGGTGCGCACGTTCTGATGCTGGTGGTGAAAATCTTCGCGGAATTCGGTGAAGCGCACGGCGGCAAATCCCTGCTGGTTGAAGGAATAATGGTCGCCTCCACGCAGATAGCGGTCCAGACGGAACACCAGCATCGGCTTCACGCCTGCATCGTAGTCGCGGCCCACATCGAGGATATAACGTGCCAACTGCCGGGAGATGGAGTCGTTCTCGCCGCCCACACCGCGAATCCGCCGAATCTCTGGCTCCGTGGCCGCGGTAGGCAAGCCTTCGGAAAATACTCGCACCACCGAGTGGTCCTGGTCCGCGCTCTTGTCGCCACCGACAATGTCGTTGTTCAGGACGGCTTCAAGGTTCCAGCCCTGATCCTTTGCCATCATGGCGAAATGGCGGCTGCCGTTCAGACCCTGCTCTTCGCCCGCGACCGTCAAGAAAACAATCGTGGCGGGAAATTTCAGCTTGCTTAAGACGCGCGCACACTCCAGGCTGATGGCGGTTCCGCTACCGTCATCATTCGCGCCCGGAGCATCGCCTTTCGTATCGAACGTATCACTATTGCGTGAATCGTAGTGCCCAGTCACCAACACAATACGCTTCTCGTTTTCCACATCTGTGCCTTTGAAGACCGCATAAACATTGGTGATTTCAGTGGGCTGTGGAATCCGGTCCCCAGCCGGCTCGGTGAAAGTGTCGGTCTTGACTTCCAGGCAGCCGCCGCAATCCTTGGCATACCGCTCGAACTCTGACCGGATCCACTCCCGAGCAGCACCCACTCCCCGCCCCGCACCGATGACAGCTGCATTGCGCGCCGAGATCGTAGACCGGGTTCCAAAGCTCACCAACTTCTCGATATTCGTCCGGATGCGCTCTGCCGAGACCTGCTGCAGCGCAGACGAAATCCGGCTATCGACAACCATGGATTCAGGCGAGGCGGCTTCGGAGGCCTGAGAGCTCGCTTGATGTTGGGATAGCGCCGTTGTGCTGAGAAGCGCGGCAACTATAAGCCTCCATCTTCTATTCCGAAGAGAAATCATGTAATCTCCGACTCGCGGAATGTCAAGGCCGGCGGGTACCTCCCGCCAAATTATTAATCTGCCTCCTACAGCACTCGCCCCCTTGACACTGCCGTGGGGGAAGAATCTAAATATTATCAGCGGTATCTAATGGGAGCGGAGGAACCATGGTTCTTTGTCCTGAATGCGAAACTGATCTGGATGTGGAAGAAGAGGAAGTGGACGAGGGCGAGATTGTCTCTTGCCCGGAGTGTGGCACAGACTTCGAAGTAGTCACGACCAGCCCGTTGGAGTTGAAGGCCGTCGAAGAAGGGTATGTGGAAGAGGAAGAGGAAGTGGAGACCGAAGACGGTGACGACGCCTAGCGCCTGCTCCATTCTTCCGTTTTCACGCCGGTACCCTTCTTCCTTGCTGCTCTTGCTTTTGTTTGCTGCGCTCAGCCTCCAGCTCGCACCCCTAGCGAATGCCGCTTCCGGGCCCAAGAAGCTGAAACCCACCGATCCTTATGCGCTTATCTTCGGCACGGTCTGGGGACCGGATGATCACCCTGCCTACGGGGTCAAGGTTAAGATTCGCCTGGCCTCCGATAAGAAACCTAAGTGGGAGCTCTACTCCGACCATCGCGGTGAATTCGCCTTGCGCGTTGCCGCAGGTAAAAACGACTATATTGTCGGCGCCGATCTCAAAGGCGTGAAAACCACAGACGGCCACCCGGTGCATCTGGTGGAAGAGGTTTCGGTTCACGTAGAATATGATGAACGCGTCGACATAGGTTTGCATCTGGCCCAATAGAATCATCCGAAGTGGGGCAACGGAAGAAAGAACGACAAGGCTCGCATGATTCTGAGAGCAACTTTGCGGCACGCCGCCCTTTTGACCTGTGCGCTCCTGCTCGTTTTTTCCCTGACTGGCGCGTCCCTCGACAAGAAAGATAAGCCGCAAGGCCGGCTGCTTTCGGGCAAGGTGCTTGATCCGCAGGATAATCCTGTGGTCAGCGCGGTTGTATATCTCACCAACACCCGCACCCACGCCGTGAAGACCTACATCGTGGGACAGGACGGCACTTACCGCTTCCCGGGACTTTCCACCGTGGACTATGAAGTCTACGCGCAGTACAACAACCACAAGAGCGATACCCGGTCGGTCAGCCAGTTCGACGATCGCCCCCAGGTCTACATCGACCTCAGAATCGATACCCGCTAGAACTTGCATTTCGAGACGAAATCTTCGTGTTTCTTTTGCCCATTTTCAACCTGGAACTACCTCATGCAACTCTTGTGCATGTTTTGGGTTCAATATGTAAGGATGTTCTCGCGTGGGAGGGAAAACCTTGAAAGCACTGCACTCGTTTCGAAATAAGCGTTTTGGATTGGCTGCGGCTACAGTCGCCGCTAGCTTGATGCTGATCGCCGCTTCGGCCTTTGCTCAGCAGGGCGCTATGAGCCCGTATCAGGACGAACAAGATGGAGTCAGCGCCGGCGGCAAATGGATGGAGTTTCGCTCGGAAGACAAAATGACCGGAGCGAAGAAAGTCCGTTTCGAATTGCTGGCCAACAACTATTTTCGTGAAGATCCAGACTACAAGCCGCGTATCGAGATCGTTTGCAGCGATGGCAAGTATCAGTATGCCGACTTCAGTATGGGCGGGCGGCTTGGACGGCCGGATTATCCGGGTTTCTGGGGCCAGCCAAAGATGGAAGTCATGGTGCGCATTGACGGAAGCCACGACCATAAGGGCTGGAACTGGGTTCGCGGACGTTTCCTTTCCATGGACAAGCGAACGGTTCGCGGCGTGATCGGAGCGCAGGTATTTAATCTGGAAGTCAGGACTCGGACCGGGTACTCGATCGCAGAGTTCTCGCCCGGCGGCTTGAACCTGGATGAGGTAAAGCGCGCGTGCGATTTGACGCCGCATAAGCCATAGTTATTTGATTGTGAGTTAGGGCCGAGCCGCAGGCTCAGCCCTTTTTCGTGTTGTGCCGAGCAGGGTCGAAAATCACCTTGCTATTGGATTACTCGACTGCGAATTCTCCAGTTCGACGCGGTAGCCGAGGGTTCGGAGCTGGCGGATGATTCTCGCAGTGCGTGCTTGCCTCGA
>JBEKRE010000075.1:0-23271 GCA_049519055.1 Candidatus Sulfotelmatobacter sp.
CTGAGGAATGGCTCCAACGGGCTACTGTGGAAAATGGGAATTGGTTGTCGCAAGGATATCGGCAGCGCGATGTTGACCGCGAGTTTATTCGCCTCGTAGACGAAGCCGACTCAAGTCACCCGTGTTTCTTGAAAGTAAGTTTTCGCCGGGCCTAGTGTGCAGCATTCTCATCTGGATGGACTCTTATTTCACCGGCCGCTACCGACCGGTCGGAGAAACCATCGCGCCACGAACTTTATGGGGCGCAGTTTTCATTGCATTGCTCGCTGCCCGCTTTCTGGCTTTTTATATTCCGCTAGCAAAAGGCAGGGGCGATGCGAGCCAAGGCGTGAAATGCATATGGCACTTTGACGGTCTTTCGTGGGCACTGGGCGGTCACCGATTACCTCTCGATTGAGGCGGAACGTAACCTTAAGTTTCTGTGTGACTTGCGGAACGCAAGATTTTCCTGCCGACCACCCGCCTGAGCACTGTCCGATCTGCGAAGGTGAGCGCAGATTTCATCCAACGTCATCTCATTTTGCTCCAACATTTACAGCTTAAATAGTGATCGCAAAGAATCGTCCTCAATATGGCTATCAGGTGCTACCCAATGAACAAACTCTCTGGCGCTGATATGCGGCGGCTTTTGAACAGCCTTTTTCTCTAGGCCGGATTCAAGGTCCGCTTGTTTGCCTGTGTTGGTGATCACCGTCCATGTCTTCGTCTTCATTGTCTTCACCACGCTTGATGGGGGCAGGGTAACTAGCTGGCATCCGCACGATATTGCAAGTACGACTGCGAATCCACTTTCATCCGCGACGGTCATGAAGAGTATGGCTTGGCTTCAGTTCCGAGACTGATCCAAACTGACCAGTTCTTTTGTATTGCTTATGGGCAGACAGCGATCTTGCCCTCTGGCTGGTAAAGCCTAGTCGGCGACCACGTAATTCAAAGCGGCGGGCATCGCAGTAGCGTCTGCTGAGAGCGGAGTGTTAAGGTTTGCGCCTTAGGCAGCTAGCGAATATCGGCGGTTCGCATACGCCAGAAGAGCCCTCATTTCTTCGCTCGAAGAAATGTAGAACTCTGCAATTGATCTGGCACGCCTTAGTTTGTTCTGGACCGACATGGAAGGATGGAACAGCAGGAACCTGATATTGTGTTCCCGCGCCCACCGTTGCAGAAACACGAGCATGCCAAGACCACCCCCTCCGATGGCACGCACCTCAGAGAGTTCAAGGACAACAATCCGGGCGTCTGTTTGCGAAGTCACGGCTTCGCGCAACTTATAAGCGGATTCTCTCTGTACTATTCTGCCCTCGCAACTGACGACGGCTAATTCACCTATGTTTGCAACGGTTACATTCAGCATGACTCCCTCCCAGCGTTGGCTCTATCAAGCACTGTTCTGTCTACACTAGAGCACGGGGGGTACCATACCTTTATTTTGTGCGAGTTGAGTCATTGCTATCTGGGCGGCACTGGAATTCCTAGAGGAAACGAGCACATTTAGCCTACAGCAACGGCAAAATGTCCTCTACGCCAGCGATACCTCGGCTTACCCCTGTCTACGCTTACGCTGCGTAATCGGGCAGTCGAGACGGCCTAAATTGCCTTCGGGCCTCGTTTGGCGGCACGCACACAGATTCAAACCAACAAACCAACGACGGATATACGTCTGAGTGCGGGATTCGGCACAGAAATGCTGCGGCCAGATCCCCTCTAGGTGCAGGACGCACTCGCAGGCACGACACGCAGATGCCGCTCCGTTTGACGATTGCCACTACTATGTTGGATATTGAGATGGAATGGACGCGGAGCAGACAATTGCCGAAATCGAACGTCTTGAGCGCATCTTCGCAGTGCCGGACGCTAGACCGCTGAGCCCGAGCGACCTCACGGCTGCCAATCGAAAGCACGACGAAATGCTTTCGCACAGCCCGTGGTTTCGTCTTTGGCAACGGTACGGGGTTTGCTGCCGAGGTGAAGCCGAAGGCGGGCATCGGATTCAGGGCTAGAGCCGCCTTCCCGTCGAGTGCCAGTATCAGCAAGGCATTTCCTAAACCAATCAGAATGCGGCGACCAGCGGGCGCACAGTTCTTGGCATCAAAACGTTCGCGAGGATTGGTTGCTGACTCGGCAACCACGCGGTGATGGGAACCCTGCGGTATTCATGGTTGGCGGCGGCAAGAGAGAGACGATTTCCGGAGTCGGTGGCAGGTGCTCACGTGCCACGTTGCGTCTATGAGTGGACTATTCGGCAAGGAACGCACCGCCACCGATCCGGAATTCTGTGAGGGGTTTGAGATTCTTCTTGTAACCGCTGGTGACTGCGTATTCCTTCCCACCTCTAACGCGGAGGCCATACTTTCCCGTCGAGTAGGATTTGATCTCTACCACAAACGAGGTATTCACGAGCGCAGATCGATGGATCCGAATGAATCCGTACGGCTTCAGCTTTTCCGCCACCGTCGAGATTGACTCGCGCAGCAGATAGGAGTCCGATTCTTCCTTTAACTTTGATTGCGATCATCGGGTGACCGGGAGAAGACAGCTTCTGCAACTGCGGCAAAGCTTCGATCAATTTTGCGGCTCGCTCGCCCTTTGCTCTCCGAGAGGCGCGGTGCAAGGCTTCATTGATACTTTCGTTGGAGAAAGGCTTTAGTACGTAGTCTACGGTGTGCCTCTCGAAGGCTGCGACCGCGTGTTCGACGTGTGCCGTTACAAACACGATAGACGGCAACGGAAGTTTTCGTTCCCTGAGCTGGTCTACTAATTGAGTGCCCGACAGGTCCAGCATATTAATGTCGAGAAGCAAAACATCGTAAGAGTCCGCAGCCAGTTTCTCGAGCGCTTCGCTCGCATCGTTGGCCGAATCGAAATGCTCTACGTCGCTCCTTGCCGACAAGATATTTGCCAGAGCCGTTTGGGCCAGGGGCTCATCATCCACGATCAGCACGCGCATGGCTTCCTCATCTATCTCTGCTTGAAAACATCGGCCCATTCTCTCGCATTGCCGAGTGTCCTACCTGACTGGGGCCGCCCCGTTCCATTTCGTATCGGGACCATTTCGGCTTATTTCTGATCAACCTTTGCAAAGAACTTCCGCATATCGTCAAGCAAGAGATCGGGCTGTTCCAGAGCCGCGAAGTGTCCGCCCTTCGGCATCTCCGTCCTTTGCACTACGTCGTAAGTCCGAGTAATCCAGCTAAACGGACACGCAAATACCTCCTTTGGAAAATCCGCGTACGCCACGGGAGCCTCCAGCCGCGGAAGTGGCGCCCTTTCTCCCCCGGTGAGCCGGTGCTCACGATAGATTCGCATGGCCGAGCCAACCGTGTCGGTCGCCCAATAGAGCGTGACATCGGTCAGAAATGTGTCGCGGCCCACCGCCGTGAGAAAATCGCCGTTATTGTCAGTAAGCAGTTGAAATCTAGTGATCATCCAGGCCAACCACCCGACTGGGGAGTCCGTCAGGGCATAGGCAAGAGTCTGCGGTTCAGCGGCTTGAATTCTGTAAAAGCTGCTTTCTTCGCGGTCAAAGTACGAGAACCGTTTGCGCTCCGAATCGCTCATTTGCGCAATTGCTTCCGGATTCGGCGGGTCTGCGGGAAGAAGGTTCAGATGAAGCCCGATCACGTGCGCGGGTGCCTGGTAAGCCATGTTGCGCGCGATTTCTGAACCCCAGTCGCCGCCCTGGATACCGTACTTGGAATAGCCCAAACGATCCATCAGAACGACCAGGGCCTTCGCCATACGCTGTGGGCCCCAGCCGCGAGTTGTGGTGGGTCCGGAGAAGCCAAAGCCGGGAAGCGAAGGAATAATGACGTGGAATGCCGGGATATTGCTGCCCTTGGGACAGGTAAGCGGCTCGATCAGTGCGAGAAATTCGAGAATCGAACCGGGCCACCCGTGAATCAACAACAAGGGTATTGCGTCGGGGCGGGGCGAGCGCTGATGGATAAAATGAATCTGCTGTCCATCAATTTCTGTCGTGAACTGGTCAAACTGGTTGACCTTGGCTTCTTGCGCACGCCAGTCGTAGCCGTTCTGCCAATAATGCGCGAGTTCCCGGACCTTCTTGATGTCAGCGCCGTACTCCCAGGTCGTGCCCGGAAGTTGATCGGGCCATTTGGTTTCCGCCAAACGGCGCCTAAGATCAATGAGAATGCGGTCGGGAACATGCACTTTGAACCGGCGAATTACCGCCGTTGTGGGGTCCGCTTTGGCCAGCAATGGCACTTGTCCAAGTGCCATTGAAGGGAACAAAAGCAAAGCGGCCAGCAGAAGCCTCCCGCACTGCGAGACGGTCCTTTCCGCTTCCTCGAACCCAGTTTTCATGATGCTCTCCGACTCCAGTGTTGACCGAAACCGATGCGGAAAAACTCGGGTACGGCCCCGGCATTTCTCTCCATGCGGCGTCCTACATCGAATCCCTCGTTCCATCGGACCACACTCCAGTGCTCATCAGGAACATATACATCGGTTCCGGGTTGCCTTTGTATGTTGGGGCCAGTAAGAGCGGAGATCCCGGGAATGGTTCCGACACATTATTTGAGGAGTCCACCAGATTTGCGCCCCATACCGTACCGAGCGGCGTGTAGAACATAAGATGGGCCATGTTGTGGTTGCCCAAGTCGGTAAGATACGCCTCCTTGGACATCATGTAGCTCATCGCGCCAGCTTCGAGCGCCGGCAGTTCCTTTTTCTCAATCGCGGCCTTGATACCCTCCTTCGCTTCTTCTTTCGATTTTCCAGCCAATACCAATTTTGTCCTCATCACGGTGAGCGGCAGCACGGTTCGAGCGGCGGGTGGATTTAAGCAAATCGGACTGCGATTCTTAGGGTTCCAAAACTCGGGACTGTCGAATGGATTCATCCACGCGCGTTCTACCATACAGACAAAGCCGTTCTTGCCTTCGACGGCGGTTTCGTAGCCGTGCGGCCCCAGGACCATAACTTTCGCATCGCGGGAGATGGACGGCGGAGCCGCGGTCCGTGCCAGAGCAATCTCAGCGTTTCGATCCGATATCAGGTATTGATCCAGCGGAGCCATGCTGGGATACGGAGTTTTGGCGTCTGCTGCGCGTCCTGGCTGCGCCGGGCACAGTAGGGCAACCGATGCAAGAGTTCCTAATGTGATTGTCCTGACTATCTTTCGGTTCATTGGATTTCCCCTCTCGATACGGATTCCCACATATCTTCAAAAACTATGATGCGCCAATCGCCGCGGATCATTGCACCTTCACAATACCTACCAGTACGTATGTTATGGGGCGACACATCATAAACATCAGGGCGAACCTAAACCATCTGTTCCTGGCGGCAAAGCCGTGATTGCACCACGGTCGTTAGAAAACATGTTCCAACCATCCAAGAAGCGGCGAGCTAGCCGCGGGCTGCCGCTCGCGCCCGGCCGCGGGCCGGGCGTAGCGACTCGAGGTGGCCGCTCACCCTTCTTTGGCCTGATTGCAACGTCCGTGGATCCTGAGAATTCTTTCCTAAAACGACGTACCCCTCCCACGCCGCGATCAGAAACGTAGCCGTTTCATTCGCATTTATATCACTCCGCACTACCCTGCGTTTCTGTCCTTCGCGCAGTGCCTCCGCCATGGCGACGCGCCAGTCCTTATAAACTCTTGCCGTCCTACTGCGGAATCCCTCATCAAGACCTGACATCTCTTGAGACAAGTTAAGCAAGGGGCAGCCACGCTGAACGTCCTCTCTTTTCAGCGATTCGGAATGAATAATGCGGACCAGAACGGCGATGGGATCCTTGGCGTTCTGTAAAGGCTGCACCCACTTCTGGTGAAGGTTAGTTGCGATGACCTCGTCCACGACCGCATACCCGAGGGCTTCTTTGTTGTCGAAGTGGTAGTACAACGCACCCTTGGTCACGCCTGCTCTAGCCAGAATGGCATCTAGGTCAGCGCTTCGAAATCCTGAGCGGTGTATCTCCTGGAAGGCGGCCCGCAATAAGCGCTCTCGCGTGCGCCCTGGATCGCGCGGTGTGATCCCGCTGCGTCTCGGTTTGTTTCTACCCGCTAACATACCAACCAGTATGCATGTTACGACTGCGATTGTCGAGGCAAATGTTCCTCCCACCTCCCGAATCCCATAGCATCTCCGGCGATCTCTACGGATATCCGCACGAATTGATCAGTGACCTTGTTTTACTTGGTTTCGATAATTGGTCGATTCGTCACTCTCTAGTCCCGCACACACGTACCTGAGCAGTGGAACGTCACGTATTTTCCTCCAAAGACGGCCCTCGGCTTGCCTTGTTCAAGTCAGCACTCTACGCGGGTGCACCCACAACGTTTGTCAGCCAGTGACAGGCGATCGCAGGAGCGGGTGGGAACATTCTGGCGGAAATTAGTTTGCGGTCAAATCCAGTGTGATGGAGGAAGTGATGAGTTCTAAGCTGAAGTCTCAGCCCATGTTTAGTCCCCCCCGCCTCAGCGCACGATTTACGCTGGCGCTGGTTGCTTTATCCGCGCTGCTGTTGTGTTCTGTGGTATTCGCCCAGACCTCAGTCTCAGACGGCAGCATTTCTGGCACGGTGACGGACGCCAGCGGCGCAGTCGTGCCCAACGCCAAAGTCACCATGACCGGCCCCACTGGGCAAAACGTCCATGCCACCACCAGCGGCGCTGGAACGTACTCTTCTGGTGCACTGGTTCCGGGCACGTATTCCGTGCGCGCGGAAGCCAAGGGCTTCAAGACGACGCAACTGTCGGTGAACGTTCAGGTGAACAACACCGCCAACGGCAGCATTAAGCTTGAAATCGGCCAGGAAAGCACGGTCGTTGAAGTGCAGGCCAGTGAAGTGAGCGTGAACACGGAACAAGCCGAAGTGCAAGGCGTCCTTACTGCGTCGCAAATTTCAAACCTGCCCGTAAACGGCCGCAACTTCCTTGATCTCGCGCAGCTTGAACCTGGCGTCCAGATTCAGGACGGCGCGAATTTCGATCCGACCAAAGTCGGCTACTCTTCCGTTTCGTTCGGCGGCCGTTTTGGGCGCACCGCCCGCATCAATGTTGACGGCGTCGACGTCAGCGACGAGACGGTGGGCACCACGACCGAAGACATTCCGGCGAGCTCGATTCAGGAATTCTCGCTGGCGCAGTCCAGCCTGGATCTCTCGAACGATCTGACTTCGTCCGGCGCGGTGAACGTGACCACCAAGTCTGGCACCAACGCCTACCACGGCGAGGCCTTCGGCTTCTTCCGCGACAGCGCTGTCGGCGCCGCAAACCTGCCCTCACCCATCGACCCAGCGACGGGCCAGAGAATCCCAACCCCGTGGCAGCGCAACCAGGAAGGCGCCGACATTGGCGGACCGATCATGAAGGATAAGCTGTTCTTCTTCTTCGACGGCGAGCGCACCCTGCAGCACCAGGCTGCGCCGGTTCTCCAAGCGGCTCCGTACCAAGCTTTTTCGGGGACCTTTCAATCTCCCTTCAAAGAAGTTGAGTTGACCGGCCGCTTGGACTACTCCCTGACCAAGACCGCGCGTCTCTTTGGCCGTTTCAACTACTTCCAGAATTCGGCCGACGCCACGTTCTTCTCGAGCAGTTTCTCTGTCTACAACAACAAAGACTACACGCGAAATGAAGTCGTAGGCCTGGATTTCAACACCGGCAGCTTTACCCACACCATTCGCTTTTCGTATCTGAAGTTCCAGAACCAGATCGTCGACGCCGTGACGGGGTCGAACCTGCCATTGGCCAACCTCGGGGTCAATATCTTCATCGGAAGCTTCAGCACGGGCCCGAACGAACTCGCGCCGCAGAGCACTCCGCAAAGCGATCATCAGATCAAGTATGACGGCAGCAAGACCATCGGCAAACACATTCTGCGTTTCGGTTTCGGCTTCAACCATATTCAGGGCGGCGGCTTTGCCAGCTTCTTTGGTACCGCTCCGCAGATCAGCGGTACCACTCCTCCCCCCGACGGCAACCCGCTAGACGACCACATAAGTCAGGTGCTCGCATCGAATGGTCAAGGCTTCTCCACCACTCAACCTGCGCTAGGGTTCCCCGCGGGCGGCCTGGGACCGGACAATCGCTTGTCCCTTTATGTCGGCGATAGCTGGAAGGTGCGGCCGAATCTGACCGTGGCTCTCGGCTTGCGTTGGGAGCGCGACACAGGCCGGACGGACAGCGACATTCCCGCCATTGCTCCCATCAACCAGTTCTTCCCTGGACATGGAAACGCGGTGAGAAATCCCAATCTCAACTTCGCCCCGCAATTGGGCATTGCCTGGGATCCGACGAGAGATGGCAAGACCGTGGTTCGTGGCGGCATCGGGTTGTACTACGAGAACGTCATCTTCAACAACGTTCTCTTTGACCGGCCCTCGCGTTTAAAAAATGGTGCATTCCTTCAGATCGTGCAACCTTGCTCGAATGGCACAGGAGTGATAGGGCCGGATCCAGCGCAACTCGCTTTGGGTGAAACTACGGCAACTGCCTGCTCGGATACCATCGGCAATGCGGCCTCGACCATAGTGACCTTCGAGAATACGTTCAAAGCCAACACGCCGTTCAGCCTGACTAACCCCAATGGCGCCTACATCGGCAACTACTTGACGCCAGGCAACCTACTCTTTGGCGCGAACGTAAACGCATACGACAATAGCCAGGGACTGTTCGATTCCAACTATGTCAGCCCACGCGCAGTCCAGATGAACCTCGGCATCCAGCGCGAAATTCGTCACGGAATGGTGTTCAGCGCGGATTTACTGCGGAACGTCGAGACCCACGCCCTGCTCGCGGTGGATCTCAACCACGCAGGGGACATCTCGAACTTTAACCCTGCCAATGCCCAAGCTGCAATCAGTGCGACAGAGACTGCTTTCGGACACCCTGGGGACCTCGCAGGGACCATCGCTGCGGGAGCTAAGATCGGCGATTTCGTGGGCAACGGGATGGGAAGCCCCCTCGATACGGGCGGGGCTTGCGCCTGCGCCTTCACGGGGACCAATCCAGCGCTAGGTCAGTTTTACATGGAGGAGCCCATCAGCCGTTCGGTCTACAACGCCCTGCAGATGAAGTTGACGGAGAACGTTGTGAACCCGGCTCCCGGGCTGAAGGCGGCAAACTTCCAGGTCGCCTACTCGCTATCGAGATTTGTAAATCCCCTGGCATTCCAAGGCCCCCCACCTCCGGGGAACCCGGCGGCTCAAAATGATCAGGATTTCGTCCTGACTGCGATCGACAACGATCAGCCGCTGCGATTCATGGGGCCGTCACTGCTCGACCGCACCCACCAGATCTCCTTCGGCGGAAGCTTCGATGTAGCCTACGGCCTCCGTTTTGGGCTCATCACTCACTTCTATAGCCCGCTGTCCAGTCCGGCGATTATCGGTCAAAATTTTACTCCGGGGCAAATCTACCAGACCGACTTCACCGGAGGTGGGCTTGAGAACCAACCCATGCCCGGCACCACCAACGGCTCGTTTATGCGCCAGTTTGGAGTGACTGGAATGAACAACGCAATCAACGGCTACAACACGACCTACGGAAATGAGCCAACCCCGGCCGGCCAGAAGCTGGTCACCGCTGGCTTGTTTACCGTCGCGCAACTGCAACAGATTGGCGCCGTGGCTCCGATCGTGGCGCAGGCCCCACCAAACCAGTTGACTTACCCATGGACTAGAGCCTTGGATTTCAAGGCCAGCTGGGTTCATCGGTTCGATGAGCGGTTCACGATCGAACCGAGTATTGGCTTCTTCAATGTGGCCAACTTCTCCAACTTTAACCAGCCTCCGGGCGTGATGACCGGCTGGCTTACCCAAGGTAGTGGTTCGATCAACAGTATTGCCGCTGGAAGCACGAGCGCTCAATCCTACCGTGTCGGCAATGGAACGGGCGTATTCGGTCTGGGTTCACCTCGGGTGCTGGAGTTTGGTATGCATCTGACTTTCTAGACCCTGCTGTAACTGCGTTTCGGGTCACCAGTCAACACTGGTGGCCCGCTTTGTTTGGGGCTGCATTGAGGCGTCCTGATGGACGAAATGATTCAAAACGCGCTCCTCACCAACACCTTCACAATCGGCCCGGTTGTCCGGTTCTGCGAAGGCAGGAACCATCGCCGAGAGGCGCACCTGCGAGCTGCGGGTTTGGACTGAGCCCAACAGTGCGCGCTCCTCCGAAGTCCAGTCCAGCCTTTGCCTCTTCCCTGATCAGCCTAAAGCTTGAATACCAGCGAAGCGGCCGGATCGCACGACGATGACTACAGCACGGCTCGTAAACGCAGACTGCGTTTTTCACACGAATTAGTTTAGCGGGCAAGCTGAGTGCCACAGCCTTCTTCCAAATCGGTCTCGCGAATGTTCCGGGTGGGGTAAGTTCAAGCTTCCGCGCGGGTCTCGAACCTGTTTTGTGGCTTTTGTTTGATGGGCTGAAACGATGCCGTGCTTTTCAGCACTATCCATCCAAGAAGAATCCATAGAGCCTCTTGACCCGAGGAGGTGATTTCAATGCGCATTTAGGGAGAGTTCCCAATGACCTAGCTTCGTGTCGAGCGCATAAGAGCCAAGGCTATCCGAATAGATAGCACTCTATCCCTACAGTGATGGTCATACACGGTTCCACGAATTATTTGTCTCAGTGCCAAATCGCCAACACTGTGTAAGAGAACCGGTTATCGGGATTCTCGATTCGGAAGAAGATGGCAAGGAAACTGCTTGAGCTTATTTGCACCCGGTCGAACTCAGAATTTCCGTAAGCGCAACCTACCGCAACAATTCAATTAGGTCCGCCTCGCAGCAGAAGCAGTATTGACGAAGATAACAATCTTAGGCTTCCCGCAGACCTTTGCTCAGGAATTGAACGGCGCACCAAGAAGGAGGATTACAAATGAGCGACACGAACCCCAGAGCATCCATCAAGCTGCCCAGTGACTTCGTATTCGGGCAACTTCGCCCGGATCACACTAAGCCCATCCCACCCACACCTCCACCACCGCTCGGTCCACTCTACGCATTTGTTGGAGATTGGGTCGGAAACGGATTCAACACCATCTTTCGACCCGATAGTGCCGCTACGCCAACACCACTCCCGAATCCAGTTCCCCCACCCCCACCTCCCCGCGACAACATTTTGGAATTGAACCTGACCTCCGAGAGCCTCTCGTTCTCGCCAAGCCTGGGCTCGGTTCCGAACCGCGGCACGGCGGCACAGCCGGACGCTTTTCTCAATGGAGTACCTTATCTGCAGACCATCAACGACATTACGATCCACGGCGAAAGTGTCGGGATTCACGTCGAACCCGGAATCTGGATTCACGTACCGGCAACTACCGTTCCACAACTAGGGGAAACGATCACGCGCATGGCATCCATTCCGCACGGGACCACGATCGAGGCTCAAGGACTCGTCGCGCCCGCGCAGCCGGGACCACCAACCATCGCCACATTGGACATTACACCGTCCGTCACCGGCAGTAATCCTGTCAAGAAAGTTACGTTCGCCAGCCAGACCGCTGGCAACCCTAACACACCCAGAATCCCGCAAGATTTGGGTCCGTTTATCACGCGCGGCACCATCACGCAGGCCATGCTCAACGATCCAAACAGTTTGCTGCGAGATCACATCAGCAAGCAAAACATCGTCCGCACGACCACCATCTTCATTTCAACCGCCCCGCCGCCCCCGGTTGGGCTCTTCGGCGGTGGAACTGACAACATCGCGTTCCTGCTCGGCCAGGCCGCGGCCACCGCGCCCAACGCTCAGGCCGCGCAGATGACGGCTGTCTTCTGGATTGAAACCGTTCAAGAGATTATCAAGGTAGGGCCCCATAGGGTGGGTGACCCGGCGCTCCTGATTAAAGCCAAACGGAGCGTTCCTGGTCAGCGCGCGCCGAGGTTCTCCGTCACACCGGCGTTTGATTTGGACACGGAGCGCGAGATCACAGTTACGTTCACGCAGATTCAATACTCCCAGACCGTGCTGCTGAATTTCGCTGGTCTGACTTGGCCGCATGTCTCGGTGAACACGCTTGTACCAGCCGACGACATCATTGTTCCTACGTCCGTGTGGAAGTGAGCTGACCCGCTCTAATGCGCGGCGTACCGGTAAGGGCGGTGGCCGGCATATTTTGAGCTGAGAATATTAGTCGAGACGAGGGTGCGTCACTAGCTGGGTTCCACGGAAGCTATCTGCAACGGTCCAGGGTTTGGATATTGCTAGCCCTGCAGACGAAACGTTCATCAGCTTGATCGATTTTCCGATTCGCGTTGTGCCTGCCTGATAGGAGGATTTATGAAACCCTGTCACTTCTGCCTGCTCATCTGCGCATTTCTGTTCGCAGCCGCTAGGACCGGCGTGTCGCAATCAATCATGGTACCGTGGCTCACGCGCGCTGGGGATAATTCAAGAAGCGGCTGGAATCAGCAAGAGAAAATACTCACGCAAGCGTCTGTGGAATCCAAGGGGATTGTCCGGGCAACGATTATTCCGGTGTTCGGTGATGCGCGAGGCATGGAAGCACAACCGCTCATCCTGCCCAACGTGAAGCTTCCCGACGGCAGCATTCACGATGTCATGGTGCTGCCATCGATGGCGAATATTGTGCGGGGCGTGGATGCGAGCACTGGCGCAGCGTTGTGGAGTGTGACTCTCGGTACACCGATCAATGGAAGCACACCCATAGGCCCGCAGAAGACAGCGCCTGATGGCTGCGTTGGCAACTTCCCGACGATTGATTGCCACGCGATCAACGACAAATGGGGAGTGTTGAGCACCGGCGTCATCGATCGCGACACACAGCGGGTGTACCTGGTCTCGTGGATCTCCCCCGATGGCACTCCGCAAAACGGGAAACATTTTGTGTTTGTCCTGAACGTGGCAGATGGAACGCAAGTGGTAGCGCCGGTTCTGGTAGCCGGTACCAGTGAAGCGCAGTCCTACAGCAGTACCATGCGCAAGCAGCGTAGTTCGCTGGTGTTGACCGACGTAAATGGGCGTAAGACGGTCTTTTGGGCCTCCGGGACAGTGCAGGAAACGGGGAATAAAGCCGCGGGGTGGATCTTCGCCTTCGACTGCGCCACTAATTCGATCACCGCAGCCTTGGCAATGTCGCAGGGCGAAGGAGCCGGCATATGGATGGGTGGACAAGGGCTTGCGGCGGATGATAAGGGCTTCCTCTACGCCATCACCGGCAACGGAGATTTTGATGGCCAGACCCAGTACGGTGAATCATTCGTGAAGGTGCAGTACACACCTGCTTCCGGAGGGACGCAGGCCAAGCTGAAGGTAGTCGATCACTGGACGCCCTGGACAGATTTGGTACGATCCGGGCAAGCGCGACTGCCGGCGACGAAGCTGGCAGGGCAAAGCGCGCCCAGCGAAGCTGTCAAGCCGGTGGGAAGCAGGATGAACCTCTCGCTCAAGGACGCGACGCTGGTGGCAAATATCAACGAGCGTGGCAAGCCAGTCCTTCTAGTCTTCCCCAAAATGGCCAGCGGAAATTGGTCGGATGAAGATTGGGGATCGGCTGGTCCGGCGTGCATCTTCTCAATTGGCGTTTGCGTCGCTACCGGAAAGGACGGAATCGCCTATCCGATCAAGGCAGCAAACCTTGGCGGCACTACACCTGCAGATTTAGGCAATGCGAAGGCTAACTGTGCAAAACTCGCAGCGCCTCCGGTCTGGCTTACCATGAGCCCCGGGCCAGTCGATCCGTGTCCCACCAATCCCACCACGTTGAACTTTTTTCCTTGGGGCGACACCGCGCATCTTCATATGACGCCCGTACAGTTTTTTGATCCTCTTCTCAAGTCATGGACGATTTTCGCCTGGGGAGAGAATTCGCAACTCCACAAATGGAAAGTGAGTTCGACCGGAACTCTAGCCTACATCGCGCAAGGTCACGAATACGCCAGTGCGAACGTTCGGGACACTCCCCCGGGAGGAATGCCGGGAGGATTCTGCTCAGGATCCAGCAATGGAGAGGACCCTGACGCAGCGATTCTGGTCTGCACCATACCCTACGGTGATGCTAACGCGAACGTGGTAAACGGCCGTTTGCTCGTCTACGACCCAGTGCACCTCGCTGCGGATGGCTCGCTAAAAGTTTTATGGGACTCGCAAAGATTTGCGATCACGTTTCTGTTCAACAAGTTTGATCCTCCAGTAATTGACGGAGGGCAAATCTACGTACCCAACTACAACGGCGGCGTGGATCTTTACCATCTGGCGCAATAGGAGGGTTCAATGCGGATCATTTGAATTCGACGGAGAGTCTGAATTACGCTCAATTCCACATTGGCCAATGCCCCAAGAGTTTCGGTCGGTGCGACGAATGCATTTGTAACCAAACCCCAGGTCAGTTTCCGCATGGGGCCGAGGGCTTTGACAGTCTTCCGGCTGGGGCCCAACAATCTTTGGGGTGCCACGCTTGGCAGATATTTCCAATGCTCCAACAGGGGCATACGCATGAGGTGGGCGAGGGAAAGATCACCGAGCGTGCCAGCCGAGGTCACCAGCGCCGTAGAAAGCAGCAGCCTTTGCGACTGTTAGTCCACCCACTAATTCGCTAGTGGACGCGGGTACATCAGATCGCTGAAGAGACTATACAGGTCGTCGTTCTCCCAATAGCTGAGGTGCGCGGTCCAGGGGGTCACGCCGCGCTCCACTGGCACATCGAGGTCGGCGCTATAGAACTGCATTCTCCCGCTGATGATATCGAAGGGCGAGTACGCGTTGTACCAAAGAAAGTCGGACGCGAACGGGATCTTTTCAGGGAACGGGTGGGGCACTGCTAACGCTGGGTTCGCCTGCGGCGGAAGTGGGGTTCTGAGACGGAAGGAGTGCAGCTTGTAGAGAATCTGGCTGAGCACATTGGTCCGCAGATTTGTTCTGGCGCGGAAGAAGTAGACAACTTTGTTTAGTGGACAACCGAAAGTGAGCAGTCCTTTTAGCTTTTCCAACGGAACACCGCCGAGCGATGGGTCTTTGGCGAGATCTCTTACGATAAGCTGACTGAGCGAATCATACGCGATAACACTGCCTAATGAATGCCCGGCAACCAGCACCTGGTCATAGATCCACTCCTTGTTCGGCGTGCCGGTTTCGTCGCGGCCTGCGAGCAGATTGATGAGCATGGTGGTGCTCTCGTGGAGGATCTGGCTTCGGGCGGCAAAATTCTTACTGAGGTCGTCGGCGCCGAGGTAGACGGCGAGACATCCAATGGCTGAGGTAAGGACCTTCGTACCAATATAAGCGAAGATCGCAAGGAAGGCATACAGGATTACGCCGGGCCAATTGAGAAACCTGGGTAGGGCAAGCAGGTCGATGACCTGCGCCAGAGACGGTTTAAGTTTCGGCACTGAGAAAAGAGTGATGAGAGTGGCAACCACCAAGACGGTAAGAACGGTCAGGACAATATGGCGTCTGAGCGCCTTCCCCGCACGTTTCCAGGCAGACCGGAATATTTTGGAGCAGAGGGAAGCCCCGACAAGGATGAGAAGAAAACCTGCGCCGTAGATCACCTCAGTCCTTAAGGGCAGATGCAGGAGATCCTCAGTCAGAGCAACCAGGTGCAGGTGTCCCTGCAACAGGTACGGAACTACGAGAAGCGCCACAAAGAACGAAGCTATAAAACCTGTATACATCGGGGGAGATTTCTCCGAGGGATTACCATGTGCCCCGGCGAAAAACTCATGAAAAAGGAAGATGGCACACATTCCGAGCAGCAGGAAACGGACGGCGGCGCCGGCGAGATGGATGGATTGCGAGATGTTCAGCGGAGGACTTAGTAGTAGATAACTGAAGATGCCAGGCTTGCTAGCGACGAGACGGTCGGCTACGGAGTTTGCCAGCAGCCAATAGAAGCCAAGAGCGAGAGCGAGGAGCGGCATGAAGATGAAAAGCATGCGATAGATTTCGCGACAAAGAGCGAAGAACAACCACGAGAGCTTATTTCCACGACTGGCGCTCGCATGAGCTCGATTGATCACGCTGAGGTTATCGCGCAGATACTGAAATGGGCTAAGCCCCGTGGTTACAAGGAACATTAGGGATTGCAGCGCGGAAACCTGGCCGGTGATGACAGGAGCCCAGTAGTACTCGTAGACGTCGATCAAGTCTTTCGGCCGGCCAGGGGTACGTACTCTGACGAATGCCTGCGTCCAGTCTTTTTCGCTGGTATTCGGGTTTGCTTTGTACTGCCTGAGACAGATCTCCTGGGTGGGCTGATCCGACAATTTATGCTTCTGGGTGGAAGGATGTTCGACAAACTGTGGAGGCCGGAAGAAGCCCATTAGCCCGCGCGCGAATTGATCGAGGGTTTCATAGGGCTTCTGAGCACCGATGCCGTGCAACACGAGAACCGCCGTTCGCTTTGGCCTCAGGGGCTGGCCGACTGCGAAGCCCGGTATCAGGTGGTCCTTGGTTCGAAGTCCTGCCGGAAAAGGGACGTATCCTTTCAGGGGCGATGTGATGCCTTTCGTCGGGGCGGCATCGGCACTTACCGATTGGTGTGGCGGCGTCTTCATGTGGCACCTCGTTTGGTCGAGTTAGCTGGAGCGGCGGCACAACAAAGTTTGTTCTCGGTTTGGGACCACGACCTCCATGCCCAGATGCGCCGCGTACCCGTCGAAGATGGTCAGTCAAGAGATAGGCGTGCGGATCCTCCCAGCAGCTGTGCTCACGGTGTCCACCAACGCCGATACCGTGCATGTTGCCCGTACTCTCTGGACCCACGGCACGGACCGAGCTCTGATGGTCGAGAGAGCAAAAACCGCGCAAGCTGCGGGGTCGGCGGCCAAACCAGACTCAGACGCATTGAAGTCGGTTTTGGGCTGGTCCGCTGAAGAATCAAGAGAAAAGACTCTTTGGCCTTCCCGCATCCTGGGTTGGATTCTTTCGATCGTCGCAATTTCCTTGGGTGCTCCCTTCTGGTTCGAGCCGCTCAGTAAATTGATGAACCTGCGCAATGCGGGTGAGAAACCCGACAAGACGCCGAGTACTCCCCCGTCACAACCAGCTCAAGCTCCAGCAAAGTCGTAGGGGACAAAATAGACTTTTTCCGAAAGATTCTCTCGATTGCACTCTCGATGCTCCTGCTTGCTGCTCCGTTTTCCGGCTTGAAGGTCACTTCACAGCATTCAGACTAGGTTCAATCCACGAGGCTACAAAGTCGGTAATTCCGGGGAACTGGGCAGCAAGCAGTCCCATGACGGGCACTCCAATGAAGCTCGCAAGCCTGAGCCAGAAATCCAACCCCAAGGCGCCAGGCTCAGTGTTGGTAATGTGACTTAGTGTTTCGTCGCGGGCGAGTCCCGCGTATACCGAAGCAACCACGGACCCTAAGACCAGCAATATAGAAAGCAACGAGACGACAATCGCCGGGCGCGGGATGTACGGATAGAACGCGAGCGAGAATGCGACTGCTGCAAAGACTCCCAGGATCGAAAGCACCATGGTCCGCATGCGAGCCAGAAGGTTCTGCAAGTAGCCAATGTAGATCAGGCAAACGAACTCTTCGGCGCGGCGGATCGGCTCTTCCTTAGGCAGCGGCAAGGCTGCTGTAGCACTTGCTTTATCCCCGCTCTCCGCTAGATCGAGAGTACCTCTCTCTCGGCACCATTCGAGAGTCAAGCCGTCTAATACCTTCTCGGTGCATCGACAGAAGTCCTCCCGCATGACGCGTCCTTCCTCGTCGTTGATCATCGCGAGGTCAGCGGTGGCACAGCGCTTTGCAATGAATAATCTGCCTTGCTCGCATGCGGTGCGAACAGCCTCGCGTATCCTTTCATCGCCGCGCTCACTGGCGTCGAGGGAGTCGAGGACATTTCGAAGATGATGAAGCGATTCCAGTTGATGCGAAAAGATGGAGTACCGGGCTCTTGAAGATGTCCCGCTCATATTCCACAGCGAATACATGGAGAGGCCCCGCAGAACGATGAAGGTCCGGCGCAACGGTGTGCGGTTTAGAGCAAGCAGCAGGCGCTTCAGAGCCAGCCAGGTACCTAACAACTGCGAGCATTCGAGAACCAGAACATAGAAAGCGATCGCGAGCATGGTGTGCAACATAACGTTGAACGGAGTGTTCTCGAGACTGTGCAGTAGCGTCTCAAAATTCAAACCCGAGCTTGCCCAGAGAGCACAGGCTTGGAGAGTCAGGAGGGCGAGAGGCAAAAGATAAAAGACTCCGTGCCCAATGCTGACGTTTGGCAGAGGGATGGCAAAATATTCAATGCTCTGAGCCATGTCATCACTAATACGAGCCAGCCCCACGGGAAGATGCTTCGGTAAAATCGGGCGCCCTTCGCCGAGCAATGCCAAACCTGAGAGCGTTTGCCAGAACCACCAATAAAACCCACTCAGCAGGAGAAGCAGCGAAACCATGGGCGAGACACCACTTGTCAAATGGACGGCGCGAAAGGCGGTTGGCATTCCGTCCGGATGGAAATAATCGAAAATCGCCAACCCCGCCCAGATCGAGGCAGCGAGCAGCACCATCGGGAAAGCGATCCAGATAATCGCGCGCCGCGGGCTCCTGCGAGGCGAGCCCGGCTCGAGGTAGGATCGGCAACCCATGTCCCACGCGATGCCGAGAAATGCCAATAAACCGAAGGTTGCGAGGACCACAATCCATAACACGTCCTTGGGCTCGAGATATGGGCCGATGCCGATCCGAAGGGTGCAAAGGAACATAAGGATGAGTACTGAGCCAATTGCCGCCCAACCGATACCCATCAGAAAGAGCTGTCGATTCCCGGAAAGCGGCGTGAACTGAATTAACATGCTCAGGTTCTGATAGCTATAGCCGCGACGGCAGGCAAAAAGATGCAGAGCGAGCGCCAGGACTGCCAGCGCACAACAGAGCTTCCAGGCAGGAGACAAGGAAAATCTAAGGTTTGTTTTGTCGTCGCCACTCTGGCGTGTCGCGCTATCCTTCGATGCAAGCACCAAGGCCAGATTCGATCTCAACGGAACGTTTTTCGGATCAGGCTTGTGGTACGGCTCCGTCAAGACGGCAAGGGGCCAATATCCACCTCGTCCAATGACTGACAGCCAAGTAGATGGCTTGGAAGGCTCAGGTTGGTCGAGTGCGTCTTTCGGCCGATCCAACTCGAAGATCGGCGGTCCATAATCGGGGATATCTGACTTGCGAGATATGAGATGAATGTATGGCTTCTTTTCGGACCGATCTGTTGGCGGATCGGTGATCAGAAACCGAGTAGCCAGATAGGTGGCTTCCATCGTGGCGTTGCCAAAAACCCGGTGGGCGTGCCGCGGGGTAGGGTTCGTAAGTGCGGTCCAATCCTGACCGCGCGGCAGCAGCGGAAAGGCTGTGAGCGCAGCCACGCCGCGGAATTCAGTCGAGTCTATTTCGCGTCCGAAGAGCATGTCAGGCCCCATCGTCACGATGAAGGCACCCGGGTAGGCGCGGTGAAGAAAGCGGGTAAGGAAAAGGTAATCCAGAGTGTTCGTACTGCGCAGAATGACAAACCGGATTCCGTGCGTCCTGAGCGAATCGACGACTCCGTACATCTGCGCCTCTTGCGTGAGCGCTGAATTTGGCCCACTGAAGGTTGCAACGGTGTCGGTATCATGGTGCGTGGACGTCGTGGCCTGAGGCTGCAGCACGATGTGAGCGGCGCTCGAGGTGTCCGAGGTTGAAGCAAAGATGGACTGTTCCTGGTAAGCCGAGCTCAGTGCTGAGATGTCCCGGGGATAGTAGAGATGCAGAGGTCGATTGTTCGCTGGATATCCTGGATCACACGTAAGTGAAGGAGGTTCCTGTCTGTCATCCCCGCTAGCTTTCCCGTTCGCGTGGGTGTCGGGTAGGCCGCCATACGCGGTTTCGTCTTCAGACAGAATCGCGACCTCTGATAGTGAATGCCCCCTCTTCTGGAGGTATTGAAAATAGCGGTCGATCTGGATGACGTCGTTTTCATTGAAGTCCGCAGCACGTACGGGTACATCGGACTGCAAGTCCTCACTCAACCATTGGTAGGCGGAACAGGAACGAATCGTCGTATAGAGAAGAACATTGGTGAAGTGCTTTTGTTTGCCGACATCGACCAGCGCACGAGCCATGGAAGGCACCGACCCGGAGAAGGTCGGTCCCAAGACTCGTAACGCCCCGCCCAACGTCTTTTCGTTTGAGTGGTACCCAACCCAATCGAGCGCGTTGTTCCACTGGATTCGGTTGATGCCCACTGTGGGCTTCTCTGCGACAAGAAACAGGAAGAGCCCTTGAGAGTAGGGGCCGTCGTACGCCTGTGCGGCGGGCGGCTGAATGCTCTTGCGAAAGAGAATTAACCCAGGGCACCGTTCGCGGTTAACGGTGTCTTTCTCCTCCTCAATCTTATCCGTCCGACTGGAGTATTCTGTGGCTCGACCCTCCCAAGGTAGCCAAGATGAATCATAGGTGTACCCTTCGTCCTGCGCAGCTTGTTGGACTGCCTCGATGGCTCGATCGAAACTAAGATTCAAGTGCGTATGCAGCGGGTCGGGGACGGTCGCAATCAACAAATGGACGCCCTCAGGTAATGTTTCGGCCTCCGCATTCGCTGGCCCGGGAAGCCCGTGGAGATACCGATCTACCCGAGTAGCAATTTCACCGCGCGAACCCGGATCTCGGGCGTTATTCCGGTTGGCGAATTCCGAACAGGACAAGTTCTCAAGCTTGAGCTCTGCGGGCACATACTCCCCGGCGGTGCTGGGACTTTTAATCGCCTGCTGAGGAGGCGGCGCGACCGCCAACCGGGATCCCGCTACGAGGATCGCAAGAAACGCGAAAATTCCCATACCACGCTTCATAGATTCACCCGTGCCCCTAGCGAGGCCCGCTATCTGACGAATAGTGCTAAGATCATGGTCGGCGTTTCACCCTATCAGGCAACTCCTCGGGTTCGCGTTTCCTGCGAGGGTGGCTTTCTCTTTGCAGTCATCGCCCGAGGCGATCCAAGCAATCCAACTGGCTTACGAGAGTTCGCTACTTCTTTGGCATCGAGCAAGCGTGAGAAGACTCGTTCGCAGGGATTGGCATTCATCTGCTCTCCCGCCCGAACGTGATCGTCTTCCTTGCGGCGGTTCTCTTGAATCGCGGACCTTTGGCAAGGGTGGCCCTGCTCGATTCGCCCCCAATTGGCGACCGTCAGGAATTAGGCAGAATCGCGCACTCTTTCTTAACGTCGGTGAAAACCAACGTGAACCGGACCTTCTACCGGCATAGCGTCTAGTTACCGAGGTCGCTTGTTACAGGGCGGCCACCTGTGGCGGGGTGAGCGCCTTAGTGCTCAGCGATGGCTTGGGCAGCGGCCGCGCCGCAGCACGTTTGGCCATCCTGCGGTTGTCGAGCCCAAACACACCCTCAACTACGTTGGCCAAGCTCGCTGGCAGATGCACCGCGCCCTCACGCCCGCGATAAGTTTCCGCGGCCGATTGGTAACTGGAAAGCTCCACCCCGAACGCTCGATCCATCTGCGCGACCGTGCCGGATAGAATGATCGTCCGCCGCGGTATGCTGCTATCGACCACCTTCAGGCCCTGGTCTTTGGCGAACGCGATTACCCGATCAAAATCGGTTTGCGCCGAGCCATACTTGGCCGCGAATTCCTCGTGCGAAATAACATTGTGCCTTGCTCTGGACCTCGGATCGGGAAGCGCGGGCACATCTGGGCGACGACGCACGCGGATGGTCACGGACAGGGTTTCCTTCGGGTCAGATGGCCCGACTTTATGCGCGCCATGCCTCTGGCGGCGCTGGCTTTTCTCAAGAAGTTGGTAACCTTTGGAAATCTGAACCATATGTGCCTCCGTATGATCAGGCGAAGCCCGAAGTGGTACTCCGCGAACACGACGAGTTATTTCACTGCAAGCCAAGCGCCACCGACCTGTGCAAGAAAAATCCAGCCACTGACAATCCTCATAGGATGTTGCATTGACTGTCCTTCTCCCGATCACAGCCGCAGGCTGATCAAGCGGATTGGCGTTAGCATCGCATCATCCTTTCGGATAGGCCAACTATCTTCTCGGGTTGTATGGGGGAACCGTGCGGGCCAGAAGAACCCGGAGCCACGGTGGGCGCTAAACTATGACCGCGGTTCATCGAATGCGAATTTAATCGCCTCGCGACAAAACACTTGAAACCCAACGACTCTATTGACTCTGACCTGTGAATGGCGCACAGTCCGAAATTCTGGATCCCAATCGGCTCCCAATGCTGTGGGTCGATCTTCTAGTCCAAGGTCTTTTGAACGACTTTTCCACTCGGACGCCTGGGTTCACCAATCACCAACTTCCTTCTTTCGGTCTAGGATGGAAGGAGGATTCGGGGCAGTCGGATCCATTCGATCAGCTTGGACTTTCATCCAAGCAAGCTGATTACCTCTTGGCGCATCGGGCGATAGATCCTCCTTCGCGTCCTTCCAACTCTCCTACCGCAGCAACGAACTCACGCATCTGTCTTGCACGAATCCAGCCATCGACCCAATCTTTAAACTGTTTCACCCTATCTTTCTCTTCCCGAATCTTCTCTGATAGGTCTACCCTTGGCGCTCTTCTTCCCTCCTCTCAATCTCCAGCTGCCTTGCTCGTTGTGTTTGATGCACTCGGTCACGTGCCTCGCGCATCAACGCTCCCATGCATTTCGGAATCACTGACTCCAATTTTCCCTTCTTGCAGTCGCGAAGCTTTCGACCGCAGGCATAATCACCGGCGCGAAACTCAAGCATTCCACTTCCCTTGTACTCGATCACATTGCGTGTCATTTGGAATGACCGCGAGTTACCCACTAAAACTAGAAAGAGTACGGCGCCGCTGCCGGTTGTTCGCCAGGTGGCTGCGACCTACACCGGTTACGATGCGGAAATCCTCGAGGCCTGCTCGGCGTTCACTCACGTTATGGCCTGCACGCTCGCCGAGTCGCTTAACGACCCTCTACATCGAAAGCTCCGCCAGGCTTTGTTACCTCCGCCGCCGTTTCGATTGCCACCGGGTGGAGCGAACCAGTTCCCGGGCGGGAGTTACACCCGCTGAAGTCCAGCGCCTTTTCACGGCGCACTTTATCGTTAACTAGCTCAAGGCCGAACCCCCATGAATATCCAATCTGACCGTATATCATGGATGTGCCCGATCACCGAAGTCGTTTCATTACTCTCAGACGCACCAGGAACGACGTGGACCTTCCATGGTAATGCCAAGCCTGAAGACTGGCCATGATGCCGCTCGCCGCCGATTCTGGTTGGCGATGTCGGGGTTTGTCATGGCGCTTGCGCTGCTGCCCTTTTCCTACAAAGTCGAACGTCGCCTGGAGACAGCTGTTCAC
>JBEKRE010000076.1:0-20554 GCA_049519055.1 Candidatus Sulfotelmatobacter sp.
GTTTAAAAAACTTCATTCCCTCGTAATGGAGAGGTGTTGTGCAGAGCGGCCCGAGCAGTCACAGGGCAGCCGGTCTGTGGCTGGCGACAGCTTTACCCTTGACGGCGGAAAGGGCCGTCTCTGCTATGGGTTTCGAACGAGGGAATGAGGGGTTTAAAACGCGGAGAGAACAAGGAGCCTAATAATAAGGATGACGGCATTCCAGAAAGCAGAGGCGCTGGCAGGTCAACCTCGCATGGATATGTGCTCGTACCGCCACAGGGCGCTGGCGCTCCTCATTTAAAAGCGCAAAGTCGCTTCCCCGCACCCAGATCTGTGCATGATAAAGGACGTCATTCACAACGTCGGAGTGGTTATGGCGATCGCGCATGGTGGCTCCTCAGTCCAGCACACAGCTGGCGCACAGCATATCCGCAGTCGCAGATCTAATGCAGGCTCTTCGGATCAGACGGCTGATCGGCCGTCAGTCGTTCTCGCAGCAGCCCGTGCACCGGGCTTCTGCACATACAGCCCTTGTGAGAAAAAAATACCCAGGTAGTGTAAGCCGAACGGACCGTGGCACGGCAGAGGAGCTGAGCGGAATCGAGGTCGATTACACAAGCTCGAAGCCAGGAAGTCGGAGTGCCTTTTGGTCGAACGTCAGCGTGCGGGTACATCCTGCGCGCGCCCCGAGCTCCGCGATCAGCGCGTCCGCGAATGATCCGCGCCCCTGTTTTACCGCAACCATGGCAGTGAAGACTTCCTGCTCGTTTTCGATCGCCAGAACCTCAACTTGCAGCAGGCGTTCGACAGCGGTTGCGATTTCCTGGGCTGTCAGACCATAAGCGCGATCGAGTACCCAAACGGTTTCGACCATTGCCACGACGCTGACGAAACCCGGATTCTTCGGTGTCAAACGAAGTTCAAGAATCTCCGTGGCCTTGGCTGACTGTACAGGGTCGTCCCGGGTGAGATAGCGTATCAGGACATTGGTATCGAGTCCGATCATCGGTGTCGTCGCCGCGGATTTCGACTCAAAGCACCCTCGGCAACTGCTGCGGTCATTTGCTCGGTGGTCACAGGCCGGGCGTTCCGGGATTTGACCATACCACGTATCGCCGAAGCAGGGAGTTTCGGCAGCAAGACTACACTGCCATCGGGGTGCACGAAAAACTTAACCCGATCACCCGGCTGCAGCCGAAGATGTTCACGGATAGCCTTCGGGATGGTGGCTTGGCCCTTGACGGTGATCGCGGATTCCATCTTTCCCTCCATTACATATCACCAAATGTAATACCACGACTGCAGTCCGCACGTCAAGCCGGCAGTTCCCCCAAAGTTCTGCACGTCAGCGGACCCCTGCATGGCCTTTTATCGGTGGCCCCGCCCGCTGTCGCTGCGTGCGATGATCTTGGTAGGTTAATTGAACGCTCCGAATAAGAAATCCAGAGCAGCAGAATCAGCGGTTTAGAAAGGGAGAATGGCAAGGTTTTTTCGAACACTCGTCTGCCGCCCCCGTCGACGCCGACACGGAGAGGCAGTACGACGATTGTGCGATTCCTCCTTCGGAGTATTCAGTTCGCTTTGCGGTGATAGAACTACGGCAGTTACCCTAAGACCGCGAGCACGCAGGGTTGGGGCGGCGTTGATCTCCGTTTTCAGTCGGGCGAACTCGTATTATTTTTGAGCGTGGACACCGACTTTAGAGAATCGCATAGGCCGGACCATGTCTGTGGCCACGTCAAAACTCGTGACACGCCCGCTGCTGTCGCGGTTGAAGTGCATCAGGAACTGGCCTTCACTGATGTCGCCAATGAATCCATCCGGGAAAGCGGGCTCTACCTCCTCGTCCTCAGTCATCCATTGCTGGCGGATGAGTTTGCCGTTTTGCACGACAAGAGTCCATGTGGCACGCAGTTCGTCGTTCGAATACGAGCCGGCGTAATCGGCGACGTGCGAGGGGTCTAGAGCTGTCCCTTTGACCGCTGCATAAGACACGGGGACGCCGCCTTCCACGGCTTCCAAGTGGAAACTACCTTCCTTCGCGGAGTGGAAAATGTATTTATCTCTGTGTTCGATGTCCGCCTCAAGGGCTTCGAATTGGCCGCCGCCCAGGGGAAGCAGATCGTACGTCATTCCAGGGGAGACCATGATCAGTTTCTCGTCTTGGAGCACAAATTTTCGCAATGCGCCATTTTTCTCGCTCCAATACGTTCCCACATATTGCTTAAGGGGCGCGTCTGGCGCAGTCGAAGCAGGCTGTGCAGAAGACGCTTTTTCTGTGCGGGAAAATTCGCCCGCCAGATAGACGTCGGCGACGCGCAGGGCCATCGTCATGGGGCTCATGCTGCCGATACAGTTACACGTAACGAGCGTAGAAAAATGCTGATCGGGAAAGCGGCTCAGCGCGGCCCGGTATCCTACCCACTCGCCGCTGTGATGAATCCAGTTGAGGCCGCGATAGTGGTCGAGGAACAGGCCCATCGCGTAGGGAATCAGCTGCCCGTTGTTCAGAGTTCCCGGCGTCGTCAGCTGACGAATAGCGTCAGCGCCACCGACTGAGGGATGTTCGAGATTCTGGTCCCACTTGGCAAGGTCTTCGACTGTGGTCATGACCGAGCCGTCGCCGAGTTGCTCGAAGTTGCTCATATCCATTTCGAAGCCGCCGCCCTTGTGGGGCGCGTAGCCGGTGGCTCGGCGGGGCACGATCATGGTGTGGTCGTCATGAAAGTGCGTGCTGGTCATGCCCAGCGGGCCGAAGATTCGATCCTGTGCGAACTGACGCAGCGTTTGCCCAGTAACCCGCTTCACAATTTGCGACATCAGAAAATAATTCGTATCGCTGTAGAGGAATTCTTCTCCCGGCTTGAAGTTCACTCCTTTCTGCCGCACGATCAAGTCCATGGCGTCGCGATCGGTGGTGAGATCGGCCTCCGGAATTCCCTCCAGATCGAATAAATCGTCATAGTTGCGAAGTCCACTGGTGTGGTGCAGCATGTGACGAATCGTGATGGTCGACCCGTAGTCGGGGATTTCAGGGAGATACTTTCGAACATCGTCGTCAAGCGACAGCTTGTGCTCTTCTGCGAGCAAGAGCATGGCCATGGCGGTGATCTGTTTCGAGACGGAGCCAATGTCAAACACCGATTGAGGAGTGATCGCGATGCCGAGTTCGAGGTTGGCCATGCCGTAGCCGTGCTCGTACACGATGTGGCCGTCTTTGACAATGGCGAGCGCGCATCCCGGCGAGCTGGTAGTGTTCCAGTCTGCGAAGACGCGATCCACTTTGTCGGTGAGTTCCTGTTGTCCAAAAGAATTAGCGTTAACAAGCAAACACAGCCCAAGCACCGTGAGCGCAATGCATCTCATCTTTACCTTTTCTCTAGTCCTTATTCTCTAGAAGCTGTAACGCAGCGCGAATTGCATTACGCGCGGATTGGTCAGCGTAGAGGTGTAGTAGCCGAAGCTCGAACTGTTCGACAGGCTCAGGTTTCCTGAGGCATTGCTTCCCGCGATGGGCTCCAGGGCGGCAGCGTCGAACCTCACAGAATTTGTAATGTTGAAGGTCTCCCAACTGAACCGGAGCGCCGACGATTCGGTAATATTCCAGACTTTCCCGAGGCCCATATCGATGCCGAAGGAGCCGGCCCCGCGGATCAGATTCCGTTCTCCACCCTCCCCTGGATAGGCGTAGCGGAACTGACCAATCGCGGAATTCGGGTTCTGGAATATATTCGGACTCCCGTTGACCATGAACGTTCCACTTTTCGGTTTGGGACCAACCAGAACCGAGTTGGCCGTGTTCTCCCAGTTGGTTGGCCAGTAGTTCCCGTCGTTCACGGTGGTCGGGAAACCGGTGGTCATGCGGAAGATTCCCGTCAGCTCCCAGTTCCCGAATACTGCCTCGGCAATGCCGTGCGTTACGAAATGCCGGTTTTTTCCAACCGGCAACTGATACATCCCGTTCGCATTAAATTGGTGGGTCGCATCAAAATCGGAAACCGCGCGGTTCTGCCGCGGCGACCATGTGTTCATGATGTAGCTGGCAAAACCGCCGCCGGCCACGCCCGAACCGCCTTCGTACTGATTCACCCGCTCCGCGTCCGAACCTAAGTCGATCGATTTGGAGTACGTATAGTTCAAGTCAAACTGCAAACCTCCGGCCATCTTGCGCCGCAAGCTCGCCTGCAAGGCGTTGTAGCTCGAGTTGCCGATCGTGCTCCACACGTACAGAGAGGAAAACTGCGGCGTCCAGAACTGGAATGGAGCGTTGACGCCTTTGACCGTTGGACACGCGGGAATGCAGTACCAGTCGGGCTGGATCAGCATGGTCGTCATGTCGACTCCGTTGTTGCAACTGAACAGCTGATACATGTTCTGGGTCGCGGTGGGATTCGCGGGCGATGTCCCCGGAGCGCAGGCCGTGAAGTTATTCTGCAACGCGGTCAACGCGGCTGCTCCCGCCGTCTGAGGAAAGAGATCCTCAAAATAAGGGATGGTTCCGATGTTCTGTACGGGCACGCCGGCCTGGGTCGCAATCGCAACCTTCTTCGTCGCCGTATAGAGATCCATGCCCGATTGCGGATCCCTCAGGTTCATCGGTTGCGCCACGTCCAGCTGCTGCAGCAAGCGATGTCCGAAGCGGCCCACGTAGGAAGTTTCCAGAACAAATCCCCCCTTAAGCTCGCGAGTGTAGGACAGATCAAGCACGTGGGAATACGGAGTCTTCAGACCGTCATCCAGTCCCCAACTGATGGCCGCTCCACCCGCGCTCGGATCGGTCGGCGGCTGATAAGGAAAACCACCGGTGGGCGCCGGCGGCTGCAGCAGACACGGGGGCGTGGCGCACCCGTTATAAGTGGCCGGGATGTCGTACAGAGAAGTGAAACGGGGCGATTGGTCTGGAGTTACAAGTCCGGCAGGATCTCCAAGACTCGAGGTCAAGCCGAATGATCCCATGCGGTCGAAGCTGTTCAATACGCCTTCGCCAAAGTGATCGTAGTACATGCCATAGCCCCCGCGAAGGGAACTCTTGCCAGATTCGCCAAACATTTTTCCCAACCAGGTGTCTTTCTCGAAATTCGGCGACCATGCGAAGGCAAACCGCGGCGCAATGTCTTTGTAATCCCAGTTCCAGATCGGCGGTTTCCCGTTGGCCTGGCCCGACAGCACATAGTTGAATACCGGTTGAATGCTTTGACCTTGCGCCATTCCCATGTAGCGGTTGCGAAACCATTGATGGATGCCGGGCGTGGGCGCAACCTGCGTGCCCGTCGTTTCGTAGGGCGGTTGCAGCAGGCTATAGCGTGCTCCGAAGGTCAGCGTGAAATTTGGCTTTACTCGCCACGCATCCTGTGCGTACCACTCAACTTCGTGGGCGCGGAAATGGCGAGCAACCATGGCACCGGGAGGGAGCAAATCGAAATTCTTCGTTTCCTGGTAATCAGCCGTAACCTCCGGCACCATTCCGGCGATCGCAGTCGCCGCCAGGTCGTAGGACGCGGTAAATGATGCCTGACTGTTGGGATTCGGCGTCGAGCCGAGAACCTCCGGAAATCCAAGCGAAGCGAATTGCGGAGCGTTGGGATCAAAGCTGGTTCCGGTTCCCGAAATCCCTCCTGCGGCCAGCCAGGTCGGATTCGACGAGCCGTTGATGAACGACTGCGCATTGGATTGGCGCAAGTTGTTAATGATCCGCAGGTTGGTGCCGAACTGCAGGGAATGTTTTCCTTTCGTCCAGGTTATGTCATCCACAAAATTGTGCAGCGGCACCCGTACATTAGTTGTCGGAGTCTCTCCGACGGGATTGGAAATGCCACCCGCATAAAAGCTGATGTAACCCTGCGTTTGCAGTCCCACCTGCCCCAGTCCTTCGCGGATATAGCCGTAGCGAAAATTGTTGATCAGGGAGTTGTTGATGACCGCGGTATATCCCGCTGCTATCCCTTTTCCATTGTTGGTGGAAATCTGGCTCGGAGGCTGTCCGGGAAATTGCGCGCCCAGCGTCGTGACGTGATCGTTCTGCAGATTTCCTCGCAGGAACAAACGATGATTTGCGCTCGAGGTCAGGTTGTAATCGAGCTTCACGATGTAGGTGTCGAGCTTGGCCGGAGAGGGATCGGCGAATGTGTATCCCGAAATGTTGTAGCCATCCCCCACCGTCGGGTTGTTCGGGAGCGGATAGCTCTGGAAGACAGTGAGAGCGGCAGGATCCACTCCCGGCTGTTGCGGGCAATTTCCCAAAGCAAAACAATTTGGATCCAGTCCCCCGAGGTCAGACTGGGTGAGTGTGAACAGACCATTCGCAGGGCACGCTGTTGTATTCGTGCCCAGATTGTCACATTGGTAAATCAGATTTCCGGCGCGAAAACTCGCGGTCGGAACAAATCTCGTCACGACCGCGGTTTCGTGGGTGCGCTGCCCCTCATAGGTCGCGAAGAAAAAGAGTTTGTTCTTGATGATCGGCCCGCCGATGGATCCTCCGAACGTGTTGCGCACCAAGTGCGGAGGCACATTGGGCTCCCCGCCTTGCAGTTCCGAACGTTCGTTGAACCAGTCGTTGGCTTCGCCGATGCGCGACCGGTTGTACTCGTAAAGCGAGCCGTGGAACTTATTGGTCCCACTCTTGGTCACCAGCGACACCTGCGCCCCCGACGATCGTCCGGCTTCCGCATTGGAGTTGGTCGTGGTGACGCGAAATTCTTCCAGCGAGTCGAGGGTTGACCGCAATGCGCCCTGAAAGGCATATCCCAGGACGGGGTCGTTGTCGTCCAAGCCATCGACCGTGATATCGGTCTGGTCGCTGCGGGCTCCGCTTACCGCGCCGCTGCGACTGTCGGCATCCGGATTAATCGACGAACTATTGCCCGTGTAAAGCACACCGGGTTGGAGGCTGAGAATGGATACCGGGTCGCGGCCTTCCATCGGGAGCGTGGTCATCTGGTCGGCCGTGAAGGCGTGGCCAATGGTCGCATCCTGTGTATTGACCAGCGGGGCCTGGCTCATCACTTCCACTTTTTCCGCGACGGCTTGGACGTGCAAGGTCTCATTGAGAGTGGCGGGCGTGTTCACCAGCAGACGAACGCTTTCCACGAGCAGCGTGCCGAACCCGGGCGATTTGATGGTGAGCGTGTAGTTCGCCGGGGGAATCTCGAGAAATTGATAGAACCCGCGGTCGTCGGTTCTGGTCGTACGCGAAAAACCGGTGGCTGAATTTCCAAGGGTCACTTCCGCACCCGGAACCACAGCTTCTTTAGGATCGACCACCGTTCCGCGCAACGATGTGGTGGAAGTTTGCGCCCAGGTCAGCGCCGCCCCAAACAAAAGAGCCAGAACGATCGACCCGATAGACCGCTTGTTTCTTATCATGCCATCCTCGCCAAGGGGAGCCGCAATCGGTTACGGATGTGACACTAGAAAAGCATCCCCGCCTTATAGTGAAGCGTGGCGGAGGCTGTCAAGGACTAAATATTGCTTCAGCATTGCAAAAACCGCACGAGACAAGCAGATTTTCAAACGTCACAGATGTGACGACCACTTGACATTTTCTCTGCCGCTGTTTGATGCTTACGGTCTTTGTGGCCAAGGGCGCAACAAGTCGGCTGGCGGTGACTCCGAGCTGGCATGAACGGATCAAGCGCCTCTCTCCCAAGCGACGAGAGTTGATCCGGCCCGTACTCGAAGATCCGCGCAGCTTCCTGTTTCTGAGTATCCGGGCGATGGCGGAAAGGCTGCGGACGGATACAGCTACGACGTTGCGCGCCATACGCGGGATGGGTTTTGTGGGCTACCCCGAATTTCGCCGCTACCTGCACGAGCTTACGATCGCCCACGCAACTTCTCTCGATTCCATGCTGGCGGGCGGCGCCCGGGATTCCGACATTCCAGCGCACGTCCGTGACTCGCTCGATCAGGACCAGAAGAACTTCAGCAGTTTCCGCAACGCGCTGGATACGAAGCAACTGGCGAGACTCGTCCAACGCATGTGGGCGGCGCGACGGATTATTTTGCTCGGGGGCGATCTAGCGGCGGCGTTGATCTTCTATCTCGAGCATCATCTCGTTATGTTGGGCTTGCCTGTGTTCTCAGCCACCAGCCCCGGCCGCGTAGTCCACCTGGTTCGCACCACGGAAAAAAAAGACCTGGTAGTTGCGATCAGCTTCCATCGAGCTTTGCGGCAGACGATCGAGGGGATGAGGCAGGCGAAAGCCAAAGGGGCGTACTGCGTGGGAATTACGGACACCTTCGTTTCCCCGATCGCTCGCTTCGCGCACGAGAACCTGATTGCCTCTGTCGAGACTTGCCATTTCGGAGACTCCTACGTCGGGCCAATGGCGTTGCTCGATGTAGTGCTGGTGGCGTGTGCCAACTATCGCCGCAAATATGCGCTGGCCCTGGCCCGCGAAGCGGCGCAGGAGCAACAACGAGGATTCCGCTGGTACGAGGATTGAAATTCTGATCAGTAAGAAACGTTTTGTCTTGGGAAGTGATCGACCCTATGCGAATCGAAAACATCACGCTGCGAGAGCTGAGAATGCGCCTGAAGTCTCCCTTCGAAACCAGTACGGAAGTTACCTGGGAGCGGCGGGTGCTGCTGGTCGAAGTGGGCGTGGATGGACTCCACGGCTGGGGAGAGATCACTGCGGCAGAGGATCCCTTCTACAACTCTGAAACCACCGATACCGCGTGGCACATCACTCGAGATTTCATCGTGCCCTCGGTCCTCGGGAAAAGCGTGGCGACGGCTGCCGAGGTCGGGGCTTTGCTGGATGCGATTCGCGGACACGAGATGGCAAAGGCAGGAGTCGAGAACGCGCTCTGGGACATCGAAGCGCAGCAAAACGGTGTGCCTTTGGCGAAGTTGCTGGGTGGAACGCGGCAGGAGATTCCTAGTGGAGTATCGATTGGAATCCAAGCGTTGACCTCAACGCTGTTGGAGAAGATCGAATGCGAGTTGCGCGCCGGATATCAAAGAATCAAACTCAAGATTAAGCCCGGCAAAGATCTCAATGTTGTCGATGCGGTTCGGAAGCAGTACCCGGAAATCACGCTGACGGTCGATGCCAACTCGGCATACCGCCTCGCAGACCTGGATCGACTCAAAGCGCTCGATGAATATCAACTCCTGATGATTGAACAACCGCTGGCCTGGGACGATATCTATCAACATTCCGTGCTGCAGGCCCAGCTCCGAACCGCAGTCTGCCTCGACGAGTGCATTCACAATTCCTTCCATGCCGAAGCCGCCATCCGGCTGGGCGCCTGCCGAATTATCAATATCAAGCTGGGGCGTGTGGGAGGACATACCGGCGCCAGGCAGGTGCACGCGATCTGTATGCAGCACTCGATTCCGGTGTGGTGCGGCGGAATGCTGGAATCAGGAGTGGGCCGCGCCCACAACATTGCCATGTCCGCGCTACCCGGGTTCGTGCTGCCGGGAGATGTCTCCGCCAGCCAGCGCTATTGGGATGAAGACATCATCGAGCCAGAAGTGGAGGTTAGGCCGGAGGGAACCATACGCGTGCCGGAGACGCCGGGCCTCGGGTATAGCGTCCGCAGAAAACGAGTGGAATCACTGACCGTTCGCCAGGAACATTGGAAGGCGTGAAGGGGGCCGTCTCGGTTATGGTCGCGACTGAAGTTGACGTTTGCGGTTTGGGAGTCCATTGATGAAGATGAAGATGAAATGGAGCCGAATTCCATTGCTCTTGATCGTTCTTACCGTTCACGATGGGGGTGCCCAGACCGAAACTCAACTCCAGAACGAGTCGAAGCAGGTAGCAGCAGCCGTTCTTGCAGGCCCCTCCATGGAGAAACTCGAGGAACTCTGCGACCGTTTCGGTGCGCGGCTCACCGGGACCGCGGCGCACGATCGCGCGGCTGAATGGGCGGCGGCGCAATTTCGTGCCGTAGGCATTCAAGACGTCAAACTCGAGCCGATCACTGTTCCCAACGGCTGGCAGCGTGGCTGGGCGGAGAGTTCCATGTATTCTCCGGTCCCACGCAAGTTGCACCTGGAGTCCGTCAGTTGGACACCTTCCACGCCGCCCGGCGGAGTGAAGGGTGAAGTGGTCGTCGTGTCCGATATTTCGGAAGCGGCTCTGCGGGCCAATGCCGCTGCCATCAAGGATCGCATCGTTCTTGTCGGCACCGAGCATGTTTTCGCGGATGGATTCAACAAGGTTTATCCAAAGCTGATTGCTTCCTATTCGATTTTCAAAGCTCTGAGCGCAGGCTCTCGTGCTTCCCGACGCGGTGCCCAACAACGTGTTGGGGGATTGGCTCGACATCGACAACGGCAAGGGGGAAATTTTGCCTCTGCCCATCGCCGAAATCGGCTTGGAGGATGCTTCGCTGATCCGGCGGCTCTTGGCGAAAGGTCCCGTCGTCATCGGGTTTTCTTATGAGAATCGGATTTCGGGTCCGGTCTCTTCCAACAGCGTGATCGCGGAGATTCACGGAAGCGACAAGCGCGATGAGTGGATCGTAGTCGGCGCCCACCTCGACTCGTGGGACCTCGCAACGGGTGCGCAGGACGACGGCACCGGTGTCATCATGGTTCTTGAGGCTGCTCGTGCCATCGCTTCACTACCGCATCCTCCACGACAAAGCATTCGTTTCGCACTGTGGACTGGCGAGGAGCCGGGATTACTTGGATCGCGGGCATACGTGCAAGCCCATGCGAAAGAACTCGATCATTGTGTGGCCGTGGTCAATACCGATAATGGAGCTGGGAAGCCGCGCGGTTGGATTGTCGAGGGCCGCGAAGACATGAAAGCAGCGCTGGCCGATCTGGTCCCGATCTACCTCAAAGGATACGGGGCGGACCAGGTCTCGCTGGAAACTACCTTCGACACCGATCAGGGCCCCTTCATGCTGCACGGCATTCCCGCATTCGATCTTTGGGTCGACGACGTGGCTTATAACGCGGTTCATCATAAGTCCAGCGATACGGTGGATAAGGTGGATCCTGCTTATTTCAAAACAGACGGGGCGATCGTGGCCGTGCTGGCCTACGTCATCGCGCAGCAAGAGCAGCCGATCGGTCCGCACTTAAATCACGCTGCCGTGGACGAAATCCTCAAGAAAGCGCAGCTCGATGGATATCTGATCGCCCATGGAGACTGGCAACCGTGACGGTTTTTCGACTCGGTGAACAAGAAGTCATTTCGTGAGGAGCTCGGGATGAGCGATGTGCAGTCGAGAACCGAGTTGGCGCCAGCGGGCCATCTCAAGGCCAACGCGCTTTCCTTGAGCGATGCCATCATCCTGGGACTGGCGAGTTCCGCGCCGGCTCAGACGATGGCCGTAGCTCTGCCGGCGTTGGTCGCGGCCGCCAACTATGCGGGCCTGTTACCCATTGCGTGCGCGTTCGTCCCCATGCTGGGTATTGCGCTCGGGTACCAGAGATTGAACCGCTGGGATCAGAGCGCTGGAGCAACCTACACGTGGGTTTCAAAAGCGCTGCATCCTTATTTAGGATTCGTGGCCGGTTGGATGATCGTGATGTACTACACTCTCGGCACAACCAGCATGACCGTGCCCGCAGGCACCTACACTCTCCAACTCGTGGCTCGGAGCGCGATAAACAATAAGCTGGCCGTAGTCGCGGTCGGCGCACTTTGGAATCTGGTAGTGACTTTTCTGCTGCTCGCAGGAATCGAGACCGCGGCGCGTTTTCAGAAAGCTTTGGCCATGTTTGAGTACCTGGTGCTCTTCTTCTTTGCGATTCTCGGGATACGAGCGCTGGCGTCTGGCCGCGCCGCGTCGCATGTGAATTCCAGTTGGTTCAGCGTATCGGGAGCGGGAGGAGTGAAAGGATTCCTTGCCGGAACTCTCATCGCCGTGTTCATGTACTCGGGCTGGGACGCGGCGATTTATGTCAACGAAGAAACCAAGAATAAGGAGACGAATCCTGGCCGGGCGGCGATGACGAGCGTCGTCATTCTGCTATTCGTCTATGGCCTGATCACGTTCGCGTATCAGGGAGTCGTGAGCAGAACGGCGCTGCAGGAGTCTGCGGGAAATTCTCTCGCGGTGATTGCCGATCGCCTGCTGCCGGGTCCGAGTTCGCTGGTGCTCAGCTTGGTGGTGTTGCTGGGCACAATCGCGTGCCTGCAGGTCGCAGTTGTTTCCTCCTCGCGGCTTGGATTCGCCATGGCCGAGGACCGCATGATGCCGGCCTTCTTCAAAATTGTTAATCCGAGAACCGGCAGTCCGTGGGCTGTCACGCTGTTCATGGGCGGCGTCAATCTCGTCTTTCTCTTTCTGACTGCTTTTGAAGCGGGAGGCACGCGCGAAGCACTCTCGAATATAGCGGGGGCTCTCGGCATCATCGCATCCCTTTTTTATGCACTGACCGCGGTCGCTGCAGTTTGGCAGTCGCGACGTGTGCTCCTAAAGAACGTTGGCAATTTTGTTCTCGGCGGTCTGTGGCCGGCGCTGGGAGCAATCTCGCTCGTTGCCGTGGTGGTGGAGGCAGCCTGGACTCGAGCGGTTTCACCCACGGTGTTGTGGGCTGGCCTCGGAGCCACAGCCCTCGGACTGCCCATCGCGTTGGCAATCCACTACATTGGCAAGGTGCCGCTGTTGAGCGGACGCGAGCGGCAGACGGCAAGTTCTGATTAAAGCTGTGCGGGATTTGTGCAAAGGATTCTAACTATGAAGGTGGAGAACGAACTGGCTGGGCTCAAGGGAACTTCAGGTTCAGCGCGCCTTTTCGCGCGAGCCCAGGAACTGATTGCCAGCGGGGTGAACAGCACGGCTCGGGCTCCGCGCTCCGGTTGGTCGCCCTATCCGCTTTTTGTGAAGAGCGGGAAAGGATCACGAATCGTCGACGTCGATGGCAACGAATTTATCGACTACCTGCTGGGGCTCGGGCCGATGCTTCTCGGCCATCGTCCCGAACGGGTGACCAGGGCGGTCGTTGATTTCATCCAGCAGCGGGGCACAGTTTTTGCCTTGCCCGTAGCCGACGAAATTGAACTGGCGCGCAAAATCATTGACGCCGTACCCAGCGCGGAACAGATGCACCTGGCAAATTCAGGCACGGAAGCTGTTCTGTACTCCCTCCGCCTGGCACGAACATATACGCGGCGAAAAAAGATCATCCGCTTTGAAGGCATGTATCACGGCTTCTCGGATTCCGTGTATTGGAGCAAGCATCCCTCGCTCGAACAAGCCGGCCCTGCATCGCAGCCCGTTCCTGTTCCACAAGGTCCCGGCATGCCGGATGGATTGGAGAACTCGCTGATCATCCTGCCGTGGAACGACGGCGAATTGTTGGAGCGCACGATTCGCCAGCGCGGGGAAGAGATCGCCGCCGTGCTCACCGAACCGATCATGTGCAACACGGGCTGCATCCTGCCCGAGCCCGGTTATTTGGAATTGATGCGAAGCTTGACGCGTGAACTGGGAATCGTGTTGATCTTCGATGAGGTCATCACCGGATTCCGCGTGGCACTGGGAGGAGCACAGCAGCATTACGGCATCACGCCAGACCTCACCGTGATGGCCAAAGGATTTGGAGGCGGGTTCCCGGTCGCGGCCGTTGCAGGCAAGAAAGAAATTATGCAACTGGTCGCGGATGGAACCGTGTCGATGGCCGGAACCTACAGCGGCAACGGCATCGCAGTGAGCGCCGCGAACGCCACGCTCGACTTTCTGACGACGCCCGGTATTTATAAGGATCTGTTCGCGCGCAGCGAACGGCTGATCCTCGGCATCCGCGATCGCATGAACTCGGCAGGATTGCAGACGAAGGTGGTCGGGATCGGGCCGCTGTTTCAGGTGTGGTTCACCGATTCGCCGATCCGCAACTACCGCGACGCCGTTCATCATGCGCGGAAGGATCGGTTCCGCATCTGGTGGGAAGAGATGATGAAGCGCGGCGTGCTCTTTCACCCGGATGCATTCGAAAATCTGTTTGTCTCGTTTGCCCACACTGACACAGATGTGGAACAGACGCTGCAGGCGGTGGACGACGCGTTGCCTGAAGTAAAGCGTCGCATGCGGTGACGTTTCGTGGGACCGGTCGTGTGCAGCGCAATCAAACATAAGCAAGAGGTGAGAACAGGAGTGGCGGAACAAAGTTCTTGCGTGCTCGGGATCGACTTGGGGACTTCAGCCCTCAAGCTTGTCGCCATTTCTCGTGACGGCCGGGTCATCACTACTGCACGCGCGACATACGCCACCATATCGACCGCTGAGGGTCAGGCCGAACAGGACCCCCAGCACTGGCTCAAAGCTTTGTCGGTCTCTGCAAAAAAGATCAGGTCGCATCTGGGAAAGAAAGCCGTGATTGAAGCGGTGGCGCTCACCGGACAAATGCCCACACTGGTGGTGATGGGTAAAGACAAGCCGATCGCCCGCGCTATTACGTGGCAGGACAGCCGGACCGATCAGTGGGTGAGCGATAGAGTCGATGACCGCCAACGCCGTGAGATCTACCTGAAAACTGGGGTGCGTATTGACGGCCGTTACCTGGCGCCGATGTTTCAATTTCACTTTCGATCGAAATCGCGGAAAGCAAACCTTATTTTTTCCGCGAAAGATTTTCTCTTCCACGCTTTGACGGGTTTGGCGGCCACCGATCCATCGACCGCCTCTGGATACGGTTTGTACAACCTGCGTGTGAAGGCGTGGGATCCGAAGCTGTGCAATTTCTGGGGCATCCTAGTCGAACAATTGCCCGGCATCGAGAGTTCCTCATTCAGGGCACCGCTGAGCAGGCGAGGAAGCCAACTACTGGGCTGCAAGCCGTCGACACCAGTAGTGCTGGGATGCGCCGATTCTGTTGCTGGCGCCCACGCCCTTAATCGAGGCCCAGTGGCCTCACATACAGCCACACTTCTCACCGGGTCGAGTACCGTGATTTTAAAATGCGATGCGCAGCCGCGCTGGGACCAACGGAATAGATTTCTGGTGACTCCCCTCGCGCTGGAGGGTGCCTATGGGCGCGAGGCAGACTTGCTGGCCAGCGGTTCGGCACGGGAGTGGGCAACGGGTGTGCTCGGGAGGACTCGCAAGAAATCTGTCTGGGAACTAGCGTATGACGCGGCTCCCGGCGCGGATGGGCTTCTGTTCGCTCCCTTTCTCGCCGAAGGCGAACAGGGTATTCTGTGGAACCCAAGCCTCAGAGGAACGATCAGTGGACTGACCCTGTCCCATGACGGCGCCCAGATTGCTCGCGCGCTTCTTGAAGGTATGTGTTTCGAGATTCGACGTTGTCTGGAGGTTTTTGAACAGGAAGCGCCTTTATCCTCCGTACGCCTCGCAGGCTGGATGGCCGAAGTCCCGCAGCAGTCCCAACTCCTTGCGGATATTCTCGGACGACCTGTCCATGCCTTCAGACTCAGTTCCGCCTCCGCCATCGGAGCGGCGCTGCTCAGCGGTCTAATCAACAACAAAAAATATACCGAAAGTACCAAATCGATCATCTTCCAGCCATCACGGCGCAAGCTCCTATGCAACGCGCTGTACTCAAAATACGTTGCTCAATTTCCAGCGAAGCTGTGAAAACGCTCCTGGCATCGAGGAAAACAAGCAGGATCGCAAAGAGACACAATACCCGCACACTGCCTGGGATAATAAAGCGGGATTTATCGCTTCGTCGGTGAAAAGATGGCTGATGGGCCGTCAGTCGAGGCTTTTCGTGGGGCACTTGCAAAGAGATTGGCAAATACCAGCCGATCGCCGAGGGGACCGGAAATCCGTGGAGGCTAGAGACGAGCCAGGTCTTGCTGAATGCGGGCGAGGATTTTGTCTAAGGGAATCTGGCCGCGACAATAAAGTGGGGCCGTCTTTGAATATTCCGCTTCGAATTGCTTTCGGATATTCTCGTCTTCGATCGTGAATGCTCCACTTTTTGCGACGTCGTGATCCAAAGACTTGAAGCGCTTCTTCTTGTGCTCCAAGTATTCCGGGGTCCCAATGATTTTTTGCACGGCTTCGACGTCAAGGAGTTGGTGGACGTCGTAGTAGTGTCTCAGGAAATTGGTTGGGACTTTTCCAGTCCCCTTGAATTGTCCGTACTTTCTGACTATGGCCTGGACCTTTTCCACAAAAGTGTATTCAGGGTTATAGCAGGGAATTTCGAGGGCTCGGTTGTCCGAGTATTGAAGCTTCTTGGCCTCTGCGAACTGGACGATCCAGGAAGAAATCGTGACTGCGCGGTTCGGGGCCGTCTGATCGAAGCCGACTTCCAGGAGAATTCCATCCTTGAGACCAGCGATCGATCCGAAGCGGGTTTCGTAGCTTAGCCTGAGGCCCGCGTTCCTCAGCGTTTCGTCATCGTATGTCGTATCCCTCTCGACGGTGGTGATCCCTGGGATCCTGATCTTGTCCCGTAGCTTTTCATAAAACACTCGTCTCGACTCGATGTGCTGGGGCTTCTCGTGATTTGGATTTGTATCGACCTGTAGTCTATCGAATGGCTCGATACGAATATCGATGTCCTCGGAAAAGCGATGGATGCCCCCAAGCCCTTAGGAAGCGAAGTGCCGCCCTTCAGCTCAAACGTTAAGCCAAGCTGTTTAAGCCCAAAGACGGAGTGCATGATCCAGTAGTCTTTTTCCACGAGAGCCGGATCATTGATCTTCTCGTTGTGGGCAACGGTCTCGACGAGCGCCTTGAAGTCGCTTCGCTCGTGCAGAAAAGGGTCAGGCGGCATTTTGCAACATCTCCTGGAACTTTTTCTGCGTGGAGTATTTGCCGTAGAGAGAAACTGCCCGTGAGAGCTTTTTCGGGTCCATCTCTTTGGCTTTTTCGCGAACGCGGGAAAGAACGGCGTCCCGATCCTCCGCAAGGTCACCTAGTTCATTAACAAGATCAACTAGCAGAAACTCGGGAGAGAGCTGCTTCGGAACGTTCAGACGGCGTTTGAATGTGACCATGCGATTGCCGAGCGGAAATGTCCCATGCCGTTTCTGATTGTAGACAACCCGTTTGTTGTAGAGCTGCGTTGTCCCAAGTCCCAACTGGTTGTAGGCATTCGGGGAGGTCAGGACAAAACGGTCCGTCTTCAAGAACGCTTTCACCAGTTCGTGCTCGTCCGCGGGAGCCTCTCCAAATTCAAATTTACGAGGGCTGTAGTACAAGCCGGTACGGAGCTTCTGGAGGGTCCCGTCGACAGTAAGTTCTTTGAGGTGTCGATCAACACTATGGGACCAGTCCAGAAGGTCTTCTCTGCGGTACACACGCCCAGGGCGAAGATGTCGCCTCAACTGCTCAAGTGTGCTCGGCCGCATTTTCTCTGACTCTCCACGGTTCCTCTATTCTTTATGCCCTCAGATTGTCAAGTATTTTATTAACGTTTCATGCATAATATAAGCTAACTACTTAGTTGTCTGTTCCTTGCACTTTTATAATAATGACATTACACGTCAGATGCCCAACCCAATTCCCTGCCTGACGGATGAGGCTTGAGAGATATCCAGGGCGGAGGTTTTCGAGACATCGGCTTCCAGTCGGCAGCCGAGTTTTGCCATGTCGTCGGTGAAAAGAGTGGCCTCGTGGCTGGCGCGTGAGATGGCAACGTAGCCAAAGCGGGAGTTGAGCAGGTCGGGGTGGACGCTGGTGTCGGCGTGAACGAGGACGCGTTCGGCGGTAAGGCCCTGGGAACTGTGACTAGTGACGGCGTAGCCGTGGTCGAAATGGCGATGGTGGCCGGCGTTGAATTCGATCTGTCGGTTATTGTCGAGCCGCGCGGTGACGCGGCCATCCGGGGCAATTGACTCGATCACTGCGAGGTCGCGATTGGCAACGCCCAGCGATTTGTCGGGCGCGGTGAACTGGACACGGTCGCCTACGGAAAACTTGAGGTCGATCTCTTGGTAGACACTGACGCCGGTGAGTCGGCGGGGATCGTAGGTCGCAAGCTCTCCGTTCGCTTTTTCGACGGTGAGTTGATTTGTCTCGGATGGCCCCGGTACGAGGAGCGTTCCATACACCGGAACCGGATATATTGAAGGATTGAAGCCAAACACCTGGCCGGTATAGACGCCCTCTCCGACAACGGCATTGGAGCTAATCGTACAGTTGGGCGCGCCCGGTACGCAGAGCAGGAAAGGCTGAGTTGCGTCCAAACGCTTGAAAATCGGCCCCTCAGTGGCATTGGAAAACATACCTAGGCACGCTGCTTTCAAAATCTGCAAGCATGGACCTGGCGTCAAGGTTCCTGGCGCATAAGGTCCCGTCCCCTCGGCCCACTGCTCAAAAGCGGTGCTATCTACAAAATTCAGATACTCTGGGGTGGTAGCCACCGTGCTGAGCGGAGAGGATGTTCGCAGCCGGTGGAACTCAGTGGTGAATAAAAAAAACTCTTGTCCTTGACAATGGGGCCACCCATCGACCCGCCGAACTGATTTCGCACCAAGTGGTCCCGCTCACCTGCATAATCGGTGAACCAGTTATTGGCTGAATATGCCTGGATTCGGTTGTATTCGAACAGGGAACCGTGCCATTGGTTCGTACCACTCTTGAGCACTGTGTCAGTGACGAAACCGCCGGCTCTGCCGTATTCGGCAGGGGGAACATGCTCAATGACACGATATTCCTGGATGGCATCCGGGGAAATGGTCGTATTGGCTCCGCCTGGGCCGTACAGCGAACCGTTGCCGCCGAGGGCCTGGTCGTTGTTATCGAAACCCTCCACCAGGAAATCACCGGTGCCGCTACGCGATCCATTGACAGCCGCGCCACGATCGATACTCAACTCGGCTTGAGCGGCCGGTTCTGCGCCCGCCATCAGACCAATGAATTCATTCTGGCTGCGGGTCTCGAGTGGCATCTGCTGCCACACCACGCGATCCACCAATCCGGAAATCGAAGACTGTTGCGTTTGCACGCTGAGAACCAGCCGTGACGATTACTCCTTCTCTGGAGGTGCCAATTTCCAACTTCGCATCATGGGCAGTGGTAACACCTACACTAATGATGATGTCGGCTATCGGATAGCCTCTGAAGCCTTTGGCAGCAATCTCCAAGGTGTAACTGCCGACCACAGGCAGGTCAGAAAAACGGTAGGTGCCGGCGGACGTCGTCGTTGCCACTCGCGTCTCTCCCGTTGCGGTATTAATCAAGGTGATTGACGCCTTCGCTATCGCCGCGCCGCTAGGGTCGCTCACCAAACCACTCAACTCACCGGTGCCGCCCTGAGCCCATAACGTAATGGTTACCAAAACCGTCAGAGTCAAGAGTGTGAGAAACCGAATCAGGATTTTGCGACATGAGACTGGCATCGCTGCTCCCCAAAAACTCCATTGCTTTCATTTGAGCCGTGCGAATTTCGAACAAGGCGCAACACTCGCATCTGTTTTGACTCTTACCATTTTCCATCCGCGTTGCCAACGTAAGAGTTAGGAATCTCCCACTTGGCCTTAGTTTCGCTACCTTCCTCATAGCTAACGAAAAGAATGCGGCCGACTACCGTCGACCTTAATCCGTCGCAAGATCAATGAGAAATACGTCGGAATCTTCGGTTAATCGGTCGAATACAATTCGGCTGCCATCTGGTGTGATATCAAAGGTTCGCATTACCGCCGAACTGCTCAATCGAGTCAACCGCCGCGAGCGCATCGTGCCAAAGTCGAGTAGCCAGAAGTCTTGCTCGGCTAGCGTATTTCCCAGCATGTAAACCAGGCCCGTGCCATCGGGCAGAAAGCGGGCCCGCTCACCTTCGCGCTGCACGTTGATCTCCGGCAGCTTCGCCGGCGTACCATCCGGGTGCACTGCCAGCAGCGGCGCAAGCGTGAACACTTGTGGCCCGCTATACACAATCAGGTCCCCATGTGGAGACCACACGGGATCGAGGTACGGCCCTGTTGCAATACGAATTGGTGAGCCGCCGTCAACAGGAAGTTTGAATATGCCCAGTCCATCGCGGTCGCTACCCGCAACGACAATCCATTTGCCGTCGGGAGACCAGGACGCCGTACCGCGAACATCAACTTCGCTCGAAAGAGGCCGGACCTGTGTTCCGTCCGCCGCCATCAAATGCATCTGTTGCTTGCCATCTCGCCTCAATGCAAATGCAACGCCGCTCCCGTCCGCAGACACAGCCGCAGGCGTCTGCAGTGCGCCTTCGGAGCCCTTCCATATCTCCAGCGCTTTTCCATCGCGGTAGCTCCACACTCCGTCAGCCCCGTCTCGCGAAGACAAATAAAATAGAGTTTCGCCCCCGAACCGCGGCGCTTGGGAGCGCGTCGTGGGTAATTGGAAAGGTTTGACATCCCGTTCTTCGACAAGGCGTCTGGTGATCGGAACGCTCCACAAGCTGACCTGAGCGTTCACGACACCTGCCACAAGACGACGACCATCCGCGGTGGCTGCTAGTGCGGTATATTGTTCCAAACCTAAACTCACGCGGTTTGTAGTTCGCGTTTTTCCATCGAACTCCCACAACCATGGGCCTGCCCCGTCTTTGTTGTGGGCTACGAACAGAACCGTCCTCTCGCCGATCGGTGTCGGGAAAGCAATATCAGTGTTGAGATGTGTGAGTTGTTCTGGTTTTCCCCCTTCCGGCGATATGCGCCATAGGTCCATCTCACGGGTGGCGGGTCGGCCTCGTACAAAGTAA
>JBEKRE010000077.1:0-20226 GCA_049519055.1 Candidatus Sulfotelmatobacter sp.
CAACCGTTGGGCTGGGCACGGGAGTTTGTGATTTTGCTTTGCATGCAGGCGCTCGATGGCGAGATTGAGATGCGCTGGCAACGTCCCTGGTTCTGGCCGTTCCGGAAATTTCTTGTCAGCCGGGGCGAGAAAGTTCCTACCTACATTCCCAAGGCGAATGAGTTTGCCCAGAAGTTCGCGAAGTTGACCGGGGGGTTGCCCATGAGCATGCTTCCGGAGATCCTCTTCAATGTTCCGAGCACGGCTCACTGCATCGGAGGTTGCGTCATTGCCGATTCTGGCGCCCACGGTGTCGTGGATTCACACCATCGCGTTTTCAACTACAAGAACATGTACATCTGCGACGGATCGGTAGTGGCGGCCAACCTCGGCGTTAATCCGAGCCTGACCATTACTGCGCTTGCCGAGCGAGCCATGAGTTTCATCCCACCAGCAGCGGACACAGCTTGGAACGACACAAGCCTTGGTTCTTGATCATGTGGAGGAAGGAATGAGAAGCCGAAACAGCCACTTTGATAGTGTCTGCATCAAATCCACCGGGTCTTACGTTCCGTCCAAGATTCTGACCAACGAAGAAGTGGTGGCAAACTTGTCAACCTCTCCGCAGTGGGTGGTCGAAAAGTTGGGGATTCGCGAGCGGCACATCGCTGCACCAGAGGAATACACCTCGGACCTTGCTGCCGGTGCCGGGTTGTGCGCGATCGCTTCGGCAGGGCTTGAACCAAACGATATTGAGTTGATCATCGTTTCCACGGCGACACCCGACCGCAAGATGCCCTCATCGGCATGCATTGCGCAGACCAAGATGGGCATTACCAACGGCTGCGCCGCGTTCGATGTAGCGGCGGTGTGTGCCGGGTTTGTTTACGGCGTCACGATCGCCGGCCAATTCATCCAGAACGGTATGTACGAGCGTGTGTTGGTAATCGGCGCCGATACCTTCTCCAAGGTCACGGACTGGAACCACCGCGACTGCGTCGTTTTTGGAGACGGTGCCGGTGCCGTGGTACTCGAGAGGAAGGATCGGGAGAATGGGCTCTTTTCAAGCATTCTCCTCGCCGATGGCGAGGGAATGGACCATTTCACAGTCTACCCTGGGGACGCCTACTTCAAAATGAATGGACAGGCGGTTTACCAGAAGGCTACAACCGCGGTGCCCGAGTGTATTCGGGAGATTCTCCGCATAAACGGGCTGAGACTCGAAGACGTCTCCATGATTGTTCCGCACCAGGCCACAGTTGGCGTGCTCAAACGCATCGCTGAGGAACTCAACATCCCTTTTTCCCGAATCCAAACAAACCTGGAGTTGTACGCGAACACCGCTGGAGCCACAGTTCCGCTGCTCCTCGACCAAGTAAACCGACGCGGTCTCCTCCACGAAGGCGATCTTCTCTTGCTCGTGTCCATCGGCGCAGGCTGGACCTGGGGCGCAAGCTTATATCGATGGTGAGTTCCGATCTACCGTCACCAAAACGAATTGTGAAAGGTCTAGCATGACCCAGTCCCAAGAGGCATAAGCTTTAAGTAAGGCATGGACTTGATTTTCATATGTGCGCTGCCATCGACCCTATTGGCGCGTCGTAGCGGAACGTTTCGCCGACACTCCGCCTTTGCTACACTCGACTAGACGCACGAACCAACCGCATTTGAGGCAATCATGGACATCAGGACTGTAGAAGTAATCGGCGCCGGCACGATGGGCAATGGCATTGTCCACGTCTTCGCCAAGGGCGGATACAACCTTGTGCTGGTCGACGTGGAGCAGAGCTTCGTCGACCGAGGTCTTCAAACCATGTTATACGCAGGATTTATACGCAGCAAATGACATCGAAAGTCGTTTAAGGGCAGTTTTTGTAGATTTTCCTACTCCAAGATCCTATTTGGGATGTCCGTAGAGTAGTTTTTCGCAGCTACACTGCCGGTGGGCCAGTTGAGGAACCTCTCTGGGCGCGTTGCAGTCTTGCAACCAAGCGGGAGCATGCCAGCGCAATCCTTGCTCTGAACCAAGGTTATCGGGCGAAGCCGCTGTGTCGGTTCAGGCTCTCGAAACTCTAGCTAGCTCTAGCGATCATCGCTCTGAAGCGGTAACCACCGAGCACGTCAATGCCGTACGGGGTGTAACCAGCCTGGCGACACTCGAGACCTTGCAGAAGCGAAAATTGATCGCCTCGGTCCGGCCCCACGACGAAGTGGGCAGAAGTAAGCACTGGCGGACCACAGAAGAATTCCTGAATGAATTCGGTCTGGGGAGCATCGATGAGGTCTATGCCGCGGGAAAAATCGAGCGGCTTTTCGGACCGGTCTTCGCCTTGATAGAAAACGGTCTCAATAACTCTGCACAAAATGCTGAATCGTCTCAGGAACTCCGCTCACCCAGTCTCAACAACCCGGCAACAAAAGCCACCTAACGCCTTGTCTGATCAATTCCGACGGTTTGGGCTTACACCCCAAGTTCACACTAAGCTGTGACACCGGTTACTGCAAGCTGTGACACCGCTTACTGCAGCCAACAGTACTTGGTGCAACCTTGTTCACACCATTAGTTCAGACCCAGGGAACGCTCATCGAACCACCAGAACGACATGTTGCTGGACCCGATTTGGATAGACCGCGCGAATAGGTCGCAACGATGCCGCACCTAGTGTAGAAGGGCAGAGAGCCATGCCGACTATAAAAACACCCACTATCGAAGAACACATAAAGCTCGCGGACGAGTTGGCGAAAGCTGTTTTGAACGCTTGGGGACTCAACGCCATCACGGGACACACAGCTCGTTTCACCGTCGACTTCAAGGCGTTAGCTAACAAAGCCGCCGCATACAAAAGCGCAGAGCACGTCGCGGACGGTGCCCACAAAGCTAAAGCCCTTGCTGGGAAGATGAGTTCGCAACAGAACGCGGACTACAGTCAACTCGATCTTCTAATCGAGCAAGCCGTCGCTGACGAAAACTCCGCGCGGGAATCGTTTGCGCGAGCATGTAAAGAATATTCGGAAACGAACGGCTGCGCGTGCCTGGGGACGTGGGCCGCGTAGGTCGAGAAATAGCTGGTGCGCAATTTAATAGATCGAAATTCGATGTGGCGGTCGTGGTTCAACTGACCTGAACTGGAATGCAACCGAGGTTTGACCTCCCCCCTTCACCCACACCTAACATGTCTTCCCAGTGTCCACGTCCTCTCAACCTGTGGGGCAGACGGTGTCCCATTACCGCATCCTCAGCAGGATCCCTAAAGGTTGCGATCACACGTGCCGGTGACGCCCGTCATAGTCCGCCTGCGAAACCGCGCCTAGAGTGATGTGCGTTGGGCGCACGGCACCCGCTTTAGCTGGAACTCAACCGGCCGCCCCGAACCTTCCCGAGGCCAGAGTCCAACCGCCCCTTTCGTTCCTCGCGGCCTCATTCTTCTCGCTGAAGCTCAAGAAATCTGTGGAGGTTCCCACCTTGAAGTTCTTGATCTCTCTCGCAGGCAGCAAACACGCTACATATTTCCGAAGTCTGGACCTTGCGCTGATGGCGTTCATTGTAGCTATGGGGTTGGCACTCGGCGCACAGGCGCAATACTACAAATTCACAGCACTGGATACGTTCCCGGCCTCCAGAAGCGATTCTTTCGGACGCAGTGGTAAGCGGTGGCGAATGCGAAGACGTAGCTGGGAAGAAAGGAAGGTTCAAATATGAAAATCACCGAGATAGAAATACATGCTGGAGATGTTGACCACGTTTACCGAACTGTGGGGGAAATCTCTGCAAAGGTCGAAGATGCCTCGCTTTCCACTTCGTTTCGCCGACAGCATGTTCGTTCATCGCGGGGATGAGTGAACGTCGAATCCGTACTTCCTCAGAGTCTCCGCGACTTCAGCGGTTTTGATGAATGATAAAAACTGCTTTGCCGTTTCCTTATTCTTTGACGAGTTAAGGATGACACACGCCTGCTCGATGGGCGGATATTCACCAACGGGAATCTCAACGAACCGCCCTTTATCTTTCATGTTCGGAGACCAAGCGAGAGACAGAGCCACTATTCCCACATCAGCCGATCCCGACATGACGAAGGAAGCAGTCTGGGAGATGTTTTCCCCCAGCACAAACTTGTCCTTCACTTTGTCATAAATACCCGCCTTCTGCATGGCAGCGACGGCGGCTTGTCCATACGGGGCATGCTGTGGATTCGCAACGGCAATCTTCTTGATGGAAGGGGTTAGCAGGGATTGCAGCCCGGAACTGAGGTCTAACCCAGAGTCCTTGGGCACCCACACCACGATCTTGCCTCTGGCGTACTCGTAGTAGCTTCCGGGCTCCGTTAATCCTGCAATCTCCAACTTCTTCGCATAGTCGAGATTGGCCGACAAAAACATGTCAAAGGGTGCACCATTCTGAAGCTGTTGGAAGAAGTTCCCTGATGAGCCGTAAGTCAGCTTCACTTCCTTTCCTGTTTCCTTCTGAAATTTAGCTGCGACATCTTGCATCGCAAACTGAAGGTCGGCTGCGGCAGCCACCGTGATTGCTTGGGCTGCACAAAATTGACAGACAAACGTGATCGCCAGAAGCGTAATCCGGTTCCGTGTCCGCTTGCTCATACACGCTCTCCTATAACGTCCATAATTAGCGAATGCCAATCTCAGCCAGAAACAAGTTGCGTGGAACTATCGAAGCAGTCCAGTTGGGTGATGTCGTGGCCACGTGGTCGTCCGGGTGGGTGACAATCTCATTGAGAGTACGATCACACGGCGCAGTGCTGACGATTTGAAGCTCAAGAAGGGCGACACGGTGGTTGCTGTTGTTAAAGCCACAGAGGTAATGATTCAGAAGGATTAACTTCTTACTGCACATCCACAATTTTCAACGTCGTGACCTGTCGCACCCAACGAGCCATTCTCTTTTCATCCGGGATAACGATCCGGTACGGCCCCGCTTTTGTATCCAGTGGTTTTCCGTCCTGCAAGAAGGCAAGAACAATTTGTTTGTCGGTAAAGTCGGGGTCAATCTCAGGAAGGGCGATGACGGCACTGTAGCCGTCGGCAGCTTCCACGAGAAGACATGAAGCTAACCGCTTGCCTCGCATCGAGTGTCCGAACTCAACGCCCCCCTTTTCGAGAACTGTCTTCAGAGCCACGCCCTCGAATGTCGCGTTATTCTCTGATCCATGAGTCGCGACATTTACGTGGGGCAAGGATTCGATGTCCGACCTCGCCAACACAGTCTGTTTTCCGCCCTCCGTTTGAATCGTGAGTTGCTGGCATTGCGCCAGTGCGGCACCCAGCAGCAGAACGAGTAGCACGTGTGAAAAGGGTCGGTTTTTCATGAGTCAAACCCGCAAGATCATTACTTCGGTAGCCTTTATGAGGGCTGCGGCAGTCTGTCCTCGCTTTAGCTGCATTTCTCTGGCAGAGCGTGCCGTGATGATGGACGTGATTTGCTGACCACCGATTGAAACCCTGACTTCAGCCATCAAACCGCTGATTTGCACGGACTCTATTCGACCCACAAGCTGATTCCGACCACTCACACGCCGGATTTCTTGTTTGCGTTGTTGCTCGGTCTTGCCACGGGTTCGGAAAAGCAATCTGTCCACTTCGCTCTGCGGGATACGATGGTGTCCCCCCGCAGTCTGAGTGCTTCGAATCTTCTTCTTGTAAATCCACTGCTTGATCGTTGGGAAGCTGATCCCCAGTTGCAAAGCTGCATCTCGAAGCTTCAGCAGTCCCTCAATATTCCGTTCGGATTTGCGGTCCTTCTGCATCGGGACGCAATCGTAGCGACAACGACGTTCTCGGTCAACTCAGTCACATCCGCATGAGTATAGCCCACGAGCCTCATCGTAAAACAGACCAAATCGTACAGTTCTGGACAATTGAATCGTATGTAATGTACACTTCCGCGTTCTGTCCCAACCGATTGATGTTTCGAGGTCGAAATGCGCAAGGCTTACCTGTTTATCGCAGCGGTTGGTTTTTTGTTTTCGTCATCCTCGGCATGGGCCCAAACGGGAGCAAGCCTTTCCGGCGTGGTGACGGACCAAACCGGCGCAGCCCTTCGCGATGTCGCGGTGACTATCAAGAGCGTCGACACAGGTGCAACGCGCACGATCGCAACCGAGGGCGAGGGGCACTTTCGGGCGTCCGGCCTGCCTCCGGGGCGCTTCGAGATTCGAGCGGCAAAACAGGGGTTCGCCGATGAAACGCGCCCCGGAATCAGCTTGGCGGTCGGCCAGGACGCCACGGTCGACATTAAGATGCAGCGGAGCGCCCCCGACGCCTGCGCGAGCGGCCACGAGTTCGCCACCACCGATTGCACGCTGACGTGGCACGGCATCACGCTGTACGGTGCGTATGACGTCGGCGTCGGCTGGGTCAGCCACGGCTTACCGGAGAAGGCTACAACTATGAAGGCGAATCCCTGGTGAACCGAAACGGCTATCAGCATCGATTTTTCATCGCACCGAACAACCTGTCGCAAACGGGTCTGGGCATCCGGGGCAAGGAAGAGTTTATGCCCGGCTGGTCGCTTGTGTTCAACGCTTCCACTGGCATCAATCCGCAGTCCGGCCTGCTGGCCAACGCGTCAAAGACCGACATCATCAACAACGGCCTTCCCCGGAGCAGCTATTCGATCGCCATCGACGGCGCGCGCGCGGGCCAACCGTTCAATGATGAATTCTATGCCGGTATATCGTCCACGAATTTCGGGACTCTGACCTTCGGCCGTCAGCGCTCTCTCGGCACCGATGCGATGCTCCGGTACGATCCGGCCGGCGGCGCTTATGCCTTTTCGTACATAGGATATAACGGCACGATGGCTGGAGGCGGCGACACCGAGGACAGCCGTTGGGACGACGCCCTGAAGTATCGCCTCACCTATGGCCCGATCCATTTCGGCGCGATGTATAAATTCGCCGATGGTTCTGCCGGCTGCTACTCGGCCTCGTCAACCTGGGCGGCCACCACCTGTACCCCGGAATCGGTGCACAACAACGCCTTTGGATTCGACCTCGGCGGAGACTACGGCAAGTTCTCGGCCGACGTCGTCTTCCAGCATTACAACCAGGCGATCAGCGTGTTGAACCCCTTGCTGGGACCGCAGAGTCTGTCGGCACCCTATCAGTCGACCACGGACAGCATCAATACGAACCAAATCACCGGGGCCAATCTGATCGACCCGAACGACACCGTGTATGGCATCGTGACCGACAACAACGCAGCTATGTTCGCTGCCAAATATGCGTCGGACCGGTGGAAGTTGTTTGCGGGCTACGAATACATCTGGCAGAATAACCCGGCGAACCCGTTGGGCGTTGGCGCCTCGGACCAGGGCGGCTATATCATGAGCGGGGTCGAAGACGACAATCTTGATTCTGAAAAGTTGGTGCAGATCTGGTGGACGGGCGCAAAGTATACCTACCGCAGCAAAACCGACTTCACTTTCGCATGGTATCAACAGCGGCAGAACGACTTCCGTGTTCCGCAGACCTGCTCGGCCTCAGCCGGTTTCCGCGCTTCCTGCGCGGGCACCCTCAACGAGGGATCGCTTTATGTGAATCATCACTTCACCAAGCGCTTCGACGCTTATGCCGGAATTGCGTATTCCTACGTGAGCGGTGGTCTGGCCATCGCCATTCCCCATGGCCCCGGCGTCCCCTATAACTCCAACAGCAACCTTGCTCCGACAGTCGGATGTCGTTTCACCTTCTGATCGTTTCCGCGCGGCGGGTTCGAAATCGCCACGACTTCATTGCTTGCTACGCGAGTGAAAACGATTCTGTGCCCTCGTTGGGATTAGTCCTGAGAAATCGGCATAGCTGAAGGGCCAGGCCTCACCCAATGCTGAAACGGCCAGTTTCTAGACCCGGTTGTTCAAGACCCGCGGTACAAGGACGGTACAACCTGCCCATGTTCCGTTGCGTTCTCAATCGTTCCTTACAGGGCGTTGCAGAGCGACCGCTGCCTTGTAATTGCAACGTGATACAGCCAATCAGCGCCCTTTCACGGCGGTAGCCATGAGGCGGATCGCGATCGGCACTGCGTATGCGGACTGCTTGCCAAGAAGAACACAAGGCGAATAAAACTTACCGGCAGTTTTATCGGCAGTTGACCTTATCTGCGGTGACTATCAGTGACTTATAGAGCCGGGAGGCACCTCTAAGTACTTGTAATCACTTTTAGTGTCGGCCTTGAAAAGGCTGCGCTCACGAGCTTGCACCAAACGAACCGGGGTGTCGGTCTTAGCTCTTAATCGATGGAAAGCGCCTTACCTGGTACCACGAGGAACTGCACCGGATTTTGCACCGACTGCCTGCATCCTGGGCTTACTGGCGTGCACACCCTGCGACTGGCGAATGCCGCGGATCTTTGGTATTCAGGTGGGGGCGCGTTTCAGCCGAAGACCTTTGGATATACGGGCCGCCCCAGCGACGGCAACCGCGGTTTGGCCAACGTATGGGACCTCAGCGCTGACTACCAGATTACGCGCTCCTTCAGCACCACTCTGTACTACGGCCATGCCTGGGACAAGGGTGTGATTTCATCGATTTATCCGAAGGATGCGAATGGGCAGCTCATTTTCCTGGAGACCAACTTTCACTTTTAAATGCTGGACGACGCAGTCGGCGCTAGCCGGACGGCCGCAGGTGCAAACGCCACTTCAATCAGTGGGCAGGAAACATAAGCTCTAGACGGGCCGCCTACTTCCCAGATGGAAATCTATATCCGGTATCACGGCTCGAAGTGCGCGCACTTACTTGCGTCAAACATCGTCGTGGAAGAGTAAGCGTATTAGTCCTTCGAGCAACGATCCGATGGACTCGCAAAAGTCCTGGATACACTCCAATCCGTTCGATGAAGTCGCGGGTGGTTTATCTGCAGAGTGTACAAAACTGACCATATTGCAAAGTTGAAATCGGACATACTCGTAAGCAATGCCAAACACAACTGAGAGACGAGAGATAAGCGGTCGTGTGAATGCTAAAGAAGCGGAAATCATCCAGCAGTCGAAGAAACTAATAGCGAAAACAAAGCGGTCATCTGTGATTGCTGGATCGAAAAACCTGGCACGTCGCCAAGAACAGAGTGATCCATCTCGCGCTCGGAAGAACAAGCCCTGAGGCACTGCTCCCGGAGACTCTGCAAGCATGACAGCCAAACCTGCTACCGTAGACGAGCACATTCAGGCGGGTGTTGAATCCGCCTGTGCCATGGGCGGCGGGAGCATCGTCGCCAGCAGCGCTGGTGACCAGTCGCAGGATGGCTTTATACAATTCGGCTCCGGATATCTCTCACCTTACTTCGTCACAGATCCAGAACGTATGGAAGTTGCCTTCGAGAACGCCTACATTCTCATTCACGAAAAGCAAATCGGTTCTAAGCAAGACCTGCTCCCGCTCCTTGAGCAAATCACAAAGAGTGGCAGGCCGCTTGTCATAATCGCAGAGGATGTTGGGAGTGGGGCGCTGGCTACTCTCGTCGTGAAGAATCTGCGCGGCCCGCTGCAAGTTGCCGCCGTCAAGGCACCCGTCTTTGGGGACCAGCGCAAGAGCAACTTGCAGAGTATAGCCGCCCTCACCGGGGGGAAGGTTATCACCGAAGGTCCCGACATCCAACTGAAAAACATACACATTTCCGACCTCGGTCAAGCGGCGAAGATCACCATCGACAAGAATTCCACGGTAGTCGAAGTTAAGGCCGCGTACGACCGGAGAATCAGAGTGCCTTTATACGCCAATCTTTGCGTTCCGCCAGGGGACTGGAACAACGCGGCCTTAACGGCGCACCGAGAACTTGCGCAACCCGAACAATGAAAGTACGGAGGAGTTCAGGAATATGAACAGTTCTAAAGATGTCGCAGGCCTTTCAAGATGTCGGGCGAGCAATCGGAGTCTGGTTTGTCTCTTGTCGTTAGCTCTGTGCTTCGTGGCTTGGCCTCAGAACCTGTTGGCCGATCAAGATCAAGGCGCGCAATCGCCGGAGCCGCTACAAGACCAGTCGGCCGCGCAGGCGCCGCCATACACGCAGCAGAGTCCGGAGCAGTTGCAGCAGTTGGTGGCACCGATTGCACTATACCCGGACTCGCTGGTGGCGCAGATTCTGGCGGCGTCGACCTTTCCCGAGCAAGTCGTCGAGGCCGACCGATGGGTACAAGCGAATCCTAATTTGAAGGGCGCCGATTTGGGTAAGGCTGTGGACCAACAACCCTGGGACCCGAGCGTTAAAGCCCTCGCTGCGTTTCCATCGGTCCTGGGAAATATGGACAAGAACCTTTCCTGGGCATCGTCCCTAGGCGACGCATACTACAACCAGCAGGCGGACGTTATGAATGCCGTACAGGTAATGCGCCGGCGGGCGCAAGAAGCGGGCAATCTTAAAACTACGCCGCAGCAAACCGTGGCGACGCAAGACTCTAACATCAGTATTGCGCCGGCCGATCCGGATGAGGTTTACATCCCCGCATACGATCCGTGGGCGGTTTATGGAGGACCTGTAATGGCGTGGCCGGGATGGTACCCGTATCCCGGAATCTGGTTTGGTGGACCGTACCTTTCCTTCGGAATGGGGTTCGGGATCGGCTGGTACGGCGGTTTTGGCTGGGGCTGGAATAACTGGGGATTCAACTGGCACGGCGGATACGGACTGTACGGCGGCGGCAGGTACTACTCCCGCAGCAACACGTTTTACAACCGGAACAGCTACTACCGAGGAGGAGGCGAGCGTGGCGTAGCCAGGAACGTGCAACGCGGGTCGAACGGCGCCCGCGGCGGAGCGAACGTCGAGCGCGGCGGAGCGAACGGCCGTTCCGGCGCAACCAGCAGGGCTTTCAACGGAAACACCCGGGCGGCACGAGGATACGCCGCACCTCGCGGGCAGAGCGGCGTCCGTTCGGGCGCGTTCAGTGGCTACCAGCGTGGCGGACAGGCTCGGAGCTTTTCATCACGCGGAAGCGGCAGTATGGGCGGCGGCGCGCGTGGCGGAGGCGGAGCAGGCGGCCATGGTGGCGGCGGGCATCGGTAATCGGTATGTCGTTATTTTCTATAAACTCGTAAGAGCTAGAAATGGAGAGAAGCCATATGCGACGAACGTCGCTGAACCTCGACAAACATCATTGGGTCAATCTTCCTAAACTGGCGGCGGTCGCGATACTTTTGTCGGGTTGCTTTCCCATCCGTTCCATGGCACAGCAACCGGGCCAGAAAACATTTTCATCGCCGGAAGACGCGAGCCACGCACTGGTGACGGCAGCTCAGGGTGACGATGAAAAAACGATGCTCGATATCCTCGGACCAGACGGGAAGCAAATCGTCTCGTCCGGAGATGAAACCGAGGACACCAACAACCGCGCTAACTTCGTAGAGAAATATCTGGAAATGCACCGTCTGGTGAAAGAACCGGATGGAACCACTACCTTGTATATCGGCGCGGAGAACTGGCCCACGCCCATACCGCTCGTGAACCAAGGTAATTCGTGGTATTTCGACACCGACGCGGGCAAGAAAGAGATCCTGTACAGGCGAATTGGCCAGAACGAAATATCGACCATTCGCGTTTGCCAGGAACTCGTGGCGGCGCAAAAGGAATACTACGCAGCACAGCACAGCGAGTACGCCCAGGCAATCTTCAGCGATGAAGGGCAGCACAATGGCCTTTATTGGAAAGCCGCAGATGGCGAATCCCAAAGCCCCATCGGACCATTGGTGGCGGCGGCAGTTGCAGAGGGCTACGCGAAGGGTCAGGCGGGCGCTCCGACTCCCTATCGGGGTTACTACTTCCATATCCTAACTCGTCAGGGGAAAGACCGCTCAAGCGGCGCGAAGAGTTACGTCGTAAACGGCAAAATGACCGGGGGGTTTGCTTTTGTGGCCTATCCGGCAGAATACAGATCGTCCGGCGTGATGACATTCATCGTTAACGAGGAGGGAGTAGTTTACGAGAAGGATCTCGGCAAGAAGACTGACGCCCTTGCCAGATCCATGAAGGAATACAAACCCAACTCCAGTTGGCGGGAGGCTGAAGAGCAGCAACCGACTGCTAGCGACCAGAAAGCCAAATAAAGACGATCCCGGGTAATCGAGACGAAGATCGTCAGGTACAGCACGATTGTGCTTTCGACCTCCGGCATCTCCGGCTGGCCACCCATGGCGTTCGGCTCGACGGCTGAGCAGTTCGTAAACGCGCGCAATGTCCGCGCTTGCGTCTTCGCTCCGTCGAACCGGCCGCAAGTTGCGCCGCTTTCACTCCGCAATTTTGAAGAATCGTAAAGGCAGATACGAGTTCCGCCTAGCGAATTATGGCTGCACATGTCGAAGTCCCATCATCGAACCCACCCACAAAGCCGCTTCAGAACATCGCCTCGAAGGGACTTACGAGCGCTGAAGCACATAGCCGTCTTCAAAAAGACGGGCCCAATGCAATGCCCGATGTATCCGCTCATCCACTTCGAAACGCATTGGCCAAGTTCTGGGCGCCCGTCCCATGGTTGCTCGAAGCCTCGATTGTGCTTCAGGTCGTACTGCATAAGTACGCCGAGGCTGCGGTCATTGCGGGACTGCTGGTCTTCAACGCAGCGCTGGCCTATTTCCAGGAGGGTCGCGCCCACGCTACCTTAAGGGCCTTGAACTCGCGTCTCGCCTTGAATGCCTCCGTCGAGCGCGACGGGGTATGGAAGACGGTACCGGCTGCGCAGTTGGTGCGCGGCGATCTCGTCAAGTTGTCGCTCGGCGGCGTCGTTGCGGCCGATGTGCATTTGATCGGGGGATCTGTCCTGCTTGATCAATCCATGCTTACGGGCGAGTCTCTGCCCATTGAGGCTGGTTCGGGCGTTGATACCTATGCGGGAGCATTGGTGCGGCGCGGTGAAGCAACCGCGGAGGTTACAGCCACTGGCGTTCATACTAAATTTGGCCGTACCGCAGAGCTCGTGCGCACCGCCCACGCTGCAAGTTCGCAGCAAAAAGCTGTGTTGCGCATCGTGCGCAATCTGGCTATTTTCAACGGCGTCGTCATCCTTATTATTGGGGTGTATGCCTATTTTCATGCCATGCCGTGGAGTGAGATCATTCCTCTGCTGCTCACGTCGGTTCTTGCAGCAATACCCGTGGCATTGCCGGCAACATTCACCCTTGCGGCAGCGCTCGGAGCGCGATCTCTGGCGAAACTGGGCGTCCTTCTAACTCGGCTCTCCGCTGTAGATGAAGCTGCCACGATCGACGTCCTGTGCTCGGACAAAACTGGAACTCTAACCCGCAATGAACTTTCCGTAACCAGCGTTAAACCCATGCCTGGGTTTGGCGAGGCCCACGTTCTCGGCATGGCAGCTCTCGCGAGTTCTGAGGGTGGCGATGACGCAGTGGATGCAGCGATTCGCTCTGCCTCCAAAAACAAGCCGGCATCGGACCTGCCGAAGCTAGTCACGTTTGTGCCATTCGACCCTGCCAAGAAAACATCCGAGGCAACAGCAACCGACGCGAAGGGTGGCGTGGAGTGCATTGTCAAAGGAGCCTTCACGGTAGTCGCGAGCCTCACGACCCCGTCGCCCATCGCTGTCGGTTTAGCCGACGAACTTGAAAAGCAAGGCTTCAGGGTTTTGGCAGTAGCTGCCGGCCTCCAAGCATCCCTGAAGCTTATGGGTCTTATTGCACTCAGCGACCCGCCCCGGAAGGACTCGATCTCTCTGATCTCGGAGCTCAAGACCCTGGGCGTGCGCACGGTCATGGTTACAGGTGACGCTCCCGCTACGGCAGCAATCGTTGCCCTAGCAGTGGGATTGGACGGAGCTGTATGCCCGCCCGGAGCGATTCCTGATGGCGTAAATCCGAAGGATTTTGCGGTATTTGCAAGCATTCTTCCCGAGGGAAAATTTAACCTGGTCAAGGCCTTTCAGAAGGGCGGCCATATGGTTGGAATGTGCGGCGATGGCGCCAATGATGCACCTGCGCTCCGTCAGGCGCAGATGGGCATTGCTGTATCGACCGCAACCGACGTCGCCAAATCGGCGGCCGGCATTGTGTTGACCGAGGCTGGGCTTGGCGGCATCGTCGCCGCGGTCAAAGAGGGCAGGATCACCTTTCAGCGCATTCTCACCTACACGCTGAACTCTGTCCTCAAGAAGATCGTGCAGGTGCTTTTGCTGGCAATTGGCCTCGTCATGACCGGACACGCGGTTTTGACGCCGATGCTGATGGTCATTGTGATGATCACCGGCGACTTCCTGGCCATGTCGTTGACCACTGACAGAGTGCGGCCATCGCCGATGCCGAATTCCTGGCAAGTGGGCAGGATTACAACCGCAGGAGCCATTCTGGGAGCCTGCTTTCTCACGTTTTGTATAACTGTCCTAGCGGTCGGCAAGTTCGAGATGCGATTCGGAATAGAGTCACTGAGAACGCTTTCTGTCGTCGCCATCGTATATGGCAGCCAAGCCACAATTTACGCCTTGCGAGGACGTCGCCATCTTTGGGGACTCCGGCCGACGGTATGGCTCGTAGCGTCCTCTGTTGCCGATGTTCTTATTATTTCGACCTTAGCTACTCGCGGGATTGCCATGGCACCATTGCCCGTTTCAGTCTTGGTCGTTGAATTTGCAGCGGCAATCGTTTTCGGGTTGATCTTGGACGGAGTGAAGATCCCTGTCTTCGCTCGTCTTGGCATCTCGTGATTACGGTCGGGCGGAGTGTCGCACAACTTGGGACCCTGTGGCGTCGCCTCGCGCTGCCGATACCTCTAAATAGACGTCTAGACTAGATGCCACAGAGCGTTGCAAACTTTGTCCAAAAACTATTCGCCTTATACCTTTATGTCCGGTGCGTGAGCGACACCTCCCGGCGGCAAGACATCCGGCACGTCAAGGCGTGCCACGCCAATCCGGTAGTCGGCCATCCCATAGTAAATGTCGAAGCGTTCCGGCGAGCCGAGATCGTCGCGACGGTCAATTCCGGTCGGGAACACGACATTCGCGACGGTCCCGCGGCGTTCCTGCGGCAGCTCTGGGGTTAACACCGGCTCCGAAGAACGATAACGGATCACTTGCGGATGCTCCTTTGAAAGCACCATCACTCCCGCCGAGTAGCACAGGGGATGCACCTCTTTGCTGGGTCCTTCCATTTCGCTGACGCCGTGATAGACGATCAGCCAACCGTGCCGCGTCAGGACGGGCGGAGTGCCGCAGCCGATTTTGAGCCGCTCCCAGGGAGACACTGGAGTCGCCAGCCGGTGACGAGAAAACTGGCTGAAGTTACTTGGTCCACGGGGCTCCAAGGAAAGCGGGCGGTAGGAAATCCAGATGCTTTCGCGATCAAGGTCCACCTCAGGGGCCGCGACGTCGCCGGCGATTTCCTCAGGACGAGTTCCGGGAAACAGCGGCCGGTGGAGGAGCGCGAGCGCCAGTTCCCCGGATGGGTTCGGAATGGCAATAGGGAATACACAGGCGTCTTTGTCATCCATTTCGCTGGAATCGATGCCATGATACGGAGGAAAGGTCGACAGCCCCAGGCGCTCCCAATGGAAGAGGTCTTGCGAAATTGCCCGGGCGATCCGAGGGCCTCGCGGCGAAAATGCTGTGTAAGTCATCACGTAGCGCTGAAGTGGTTCCACGAACGTGATGCGAGGATCTTCGCAGCCTCCGCTGCCATCGGGGCGCCGCTCATAATCGGCTTCCGGCTCAAGCGCTATGCCCAACCGATCGACGCCTACGGGATCGCCAGCTTCATTGAAGCGCACTCGTGCAATGCCGATTCGCGAGTAATTTCCCCGCGCAACCAGCCGCGGGAAGAGGTAGAGTTCACCGTCAGGGCCACGAGCGGCAGCAGGATTCAGTACGCCTTCGATCTCGTGGGGGTTACCCGGCTCCGGCTCCATCAACATTCCGAGGCGCTGTAAGTCAAAACCGCTCATCAGATCCTCTTATCAGCGCCTCTTCTGACCTCACGCTGCCTTATTGGTGACTCCTAAACAGGCAATGATTGTTTGAACAACCCGCTTCGTATCGTCGGGATCGTTGACCGAAATACAATCGACTCCCACGGTTTCGGCGGGGTGGTCATTGCCACCCACGTACAAGGCATCTCCTATATAGATCATTTCTTTTATCGAAATACCGAGGAGATCTCGCAGTTTTCGGATGCCGTAAGCTTTATCGATGCCAGGCTTGGTTATGTCGATAGATGTCGAGCCGCCGGTTCGGACGGAGAACTCCGGAATAAACTTCTCCAGGATCGATTTGATCTCTCGCCGCTTGCTGACATCGGGGTCCCATTTGTCTTTTTCGTCCAATGGCGCTTGCTGACCTAAAGCAGAAAATGTTATCTGGCTTCCCCGATCTTCAATTTGCTCTCCCCAGACCTTTTTGATCTTGAAGCCTGCAACTCCGATCGCCTTCTTGAGAGAACCAAGGATTTTATCCCTTTCATCCGAAGTGAAATCTTCTGAGTAGATCTTTTTCCAACCCGCTTGGTCGTAGCGATAGAATTTTGTCCCGGATGTGGGAAGGAGGGATAGATTCAGCAGGCGCTCGTCATTTGGAAGGTTGGAGACGAATTGTTTTTCAAACTGCGGCCAATCGCCTCCGGAAATCACAGCCACTTTGATGATCGCAAGCAGCCTATGCAACAGTCTCGACATTTCGGAGTCAAGGGATGATTTACTCTCCGCGAGGGTCCCGTCCAGATCAAACGCAATTAACTTTTTCACTATGCTTCCACCCTCTGAATTCTCGCAATTTCACTCCGGCAGCGCAATCTCCAACACGTTCACTGCGCCTTGGTGGGGCTGGAAAACACATGTTCCGATCGCCGCAGGCAAGACGAATACGTCGCCTTTTCCGACGGCGTAAGTGGCGCGTCCGTGCTCGACTTGCCCCGCACCCTCGATGCACACCAGTATGCGCGGTACGCCCACGGCGCCAACGGTAAACGGCGATTGTCCGCGCAGACGCCACAGAACGAAATGTTCACAGTTAAATAGTCTTTCGCGTTCCACTGGGGTTGTCGTCTCCACCAGGGGCGTGACCCAAGCAACCGGGCCTTCCACAAAATCGATGCAGGCAAGCGCCTTATCGACTTGGAGTGCCCGCGGCTTTCCAGTCTTCGTGTCAACATGGTCCCAGTCATACAAGCGAAACGTCACGTCGCTGTTCTGCTGAATCTCGAATACCACGAGGTCTCCGCCAAGAGAATGCACCGTCCCAGCCGGCAGGAAAACAGCTTCGCCGGGCTTCGGAGTTAAGCATGAGAGGTGGGCCGCCACCGTGCCGTTCGTGAGCGCCCGCCGCAGATCGGCTTCAGTCGTATCTGGCTTCAGGCCCGCATAGATGCGGCTTTGCGTACCGGCTTCCAGCACCACCCATGCTTCGGTCTTCGCAGTCTCGCCCCCTGGCAGCAGGTTCAAATTCGCTTTCGTGGGATGCACCTGCACGGAGAGCATTTCATGTACGTCGAGGAACTTCAGCAACAGTGGAAATCGCCGAAAGCGATTGGCCAGCTTTCCCAGGATTTGCTCTGGAAACTGCTTCAACAATTGACTGATCGTCTGTCCCTTGAGAGGTCCATCGGCTACTTGGCTCGCATAGTCATCGCGGTCGCTGAGTATCCACGCTTCGCCGACAGGTCCGCTCGGTAGAGGGGCGGTAAGCAGGTTCGCAAAATGCCGCCCACCCCACAATCGATACTGATAAATCGGTTCGAATCGTAACGGATACAGAAGTGCGTGCGGAATCGTGTTTCTGTTCTCGTCTTTCGTCAGCAGGCCCATCTCACTTGTCATCTGGGGTCTCCGCCGTCGTGTTGAGCCTGCATAGTTTTTCGTGGTTGCTAATCGCATAACGCTACGGAACTCTGCTACCGGCTGGCATCTGCTTCTGACGGCCAGAAGGCACCATCGACAGGTCATTAGTGCCTATGTAGATACCGATGGCCACAAGCATGGCGATAAGGCCGAACCAGAAGCGCCAATCATGATGCGCGCGCTTCCAGTAGGGGATATGGCCGTGATGACTCTCGCCCAAAGGATGCGCGTGTTCCGTGTTGTTCATGCTTGTCTCCAGCTCAAAGAACGGAAATGCGTGGAACCGGCATCAGCCGGTGAAAAGGATGAACACTCTTTACTGGATCTCGACCCTCACTTAAACGCCGCTCATGGAAAAAGAAGATTCGTGTTCGCCTTCGCGCACCCAATATGGCGACCGGCCGTAGTGAAGATGGAGACGGCTTTCATACTCACGAGTGATCGGCATGGATTCAGTGAACTCGGGGCCCGTTTTTATGGTTTCCCTGGAGAGGCTGACGAACACTTTGGAATCTGTCCAACTCACCTCATTAATCCAGTCGGGTGAAACCAGTACTTTCTTGCCCGGCCACCAATTTTGCGTTGCCAGCTCAATGTAGCGGATAGCCCAAGCTTCATCGTCCACGACGAACCCCGCCACATGGCCGATGTCGCCATCAGTCGCGGCGATGTGGTAGCCAGTCACAGCTTCGGTGCTCCGCAGGTGCGAATCCGCCGACTCTTTCCGAATCCTTTCCGCCAGCGCTTCCTTAGAAGCAATTGCTGGAATATCCAAGTTCATCGGGCAGTACGCTGGGCCCCACAGATAGGGACCTCCCCAATAATATGGATAGCCGAAATACCCCAGGTATTCAGCCTCGTGCTGTCGGGATACGGGCCGGTGTGTGTCGATGTTGGGGCTATGCTCCACTTGCTTTCTCGTCAGAGCCACATCCAACCGCTTGGCTTGCCAATCCACATTAACCACCGAAAATGGCGAGATTAGCACTTTGCGGTCGTCAAGCCAGCTGCTGGTTTCCGCCGTGAGGTAGCGGATTGACCACCTCTCGTCGTCGAAATATAACTGATCTACAGTTCCAATCTCGCCGTCCTTGGCCCGGATCACAAGACCCTTCACATTGTTTGCATTCGTTAGCATTATCTGTGCCCTCCCGGGCTATAGCTGCCTCATTTGTGAGCTCTGCTAGAAAGAATGAAGAGCCAGCGCGGCCCGAAAACTGGCCGATGGCTCTCCCTAATTCTTTCAATACCGGCCTGCGGATCTGCCTTTGCTATGCCGCGACTGCTTCCGCTGGATGCATTGTGAAGGAGGCAGGATGCGTCGTTTCGATGATGTCCTTCGCCTTGGCCACTTCTGCAGCCGTTCCGTGCGCGACCAGCACGAACTGATCTGTCTTGATTGCCGTTTCGTACTTCACAATGCTGTTCTTGGGGATGCCTATGCTGAAGAGGCCGGCTCCCAAAGCTCCCAAAGCTCCTACCTCCACCGCGCCTTCCAACCCTGCCACGATCCACGCCACCAGAGGTCCAGCCACTAAAATTGGGCCGAGGCCGGGGATCATAAAGAGAGCAGATCCGAACAAAAGCCCCCAAAAGCCTCCCCAGAACGCACCAACTTTGCCCCAATATTTCATGCGGTCGCCGGTATTGTAGTAGCCGACTACCTGCTCATCGGTGTGGTAGCCCTTGCCGACGATCGATAACTTTTTCATGTCGACTCCGCCGCGCTGAAGTTCTTTTACCGCTCGATCAGCATCCGTATGAGTCTGATAAATCGCGACCACTGAATTTTCTATAGACATTTCCAGCCACACATAGAAAAACTGGTCGCTATTGAACAGTTTCAGTGGATTTAGGCCAACCCGAGCCCCAGAGACACGATGGATCGCTTACGCTCGGCGATGAGCCAGATTAATCGTTAGAACAGTGTTTGAACCAGCCGAGCCATTCTTTCCGAGCCGATGCTGGATCTATCGAGAGATGAACACTCGCAGTCGAGGGCGATCTCCAGGCCTCTTGGAAAAAGACAATGGAATTAGGCCCGTGCCCCCAATTCCCTATAAGGGACTGTGCGCCGACCGCGCCTCGCATTGGTCTGACAGCGGGTTCATGGTCGTTACCTTACCGGCCGTGAAACCCGCCGCCACCTCCTCCTCCATGAAACCCGCCACCACCACCTCCGTGGAACCCGCCACCGCCGCCGTGGAATCCGCCGCCACCGAATCTTCCGAAGCCCCGTCCTGAGCTTGCCATTCTAGGTCCGGAATGGAAACCGCTTCCTGTCGATCCCGCTCCGCGATAGATGCCGTGGGCATAACTGCGTCCTCCAACATAGTGAGAGCCGGGTCCCCAGTTACGGGCGTCTGTACTGAAGTGATGGTAATAGTGACCGTATCCGCGTCCGTATCCGCCGTACCCATATCCGTACCCGAAGAACGGAGACTGATATACCCACCACGGGGAATA
>JBEKRE010000078.1:0-19048 GCA_049519055.1 Candidatus Sulfotelmatobacter sp.
AGCGTCACCCTTTTCGAGAAAACCCCTATTTTATGCGCTCTTCAGGTCCCCGAGGCAGGTGCCGAATTTGCCGAAACTGTTAACCAACTGATTCTCTTCGACATTTAGCCGGACAGTAGTGACCTGGGACGATTGGGGAGGTTGGTATGACCACGTGCGGCCGGTGTTCCAGACTGGGTCGAACCAGAATGACTATCAACTCGGCTTTCGTGTACCGCTAGTCGTGGTTTCGGCCTACTCGACCAAGGCTGGGTACATCAGCAACCTGAAATACGATTTTGGCAGCATCGTGAAAGCTATCGAGGGTATCTTTGGCCTCGGCAATCTGGGTTTTGCCGACGCGCGAGCGACTAACGATCTCCACGACTTTTTCAACTTCCATCACCCTGCAGCGGCCTACAAAACGATTCCAGCTCCGTTGGAGGGAAGCTTCTTCACCAAGACTGCCACCACCGAGGTAGCTGCGCCGGACACCGACTAGGCAATGCTTTCCAGTAGTCGCATTCAACGATCGCGCCGGACGGGTACAAAACGGCAATCCACCCGAGACTCTGATTCTCCCGGCGGGATGCCCTTTCAATGCATCGCTCAACGCTCCAGGCATACCGGGACCGGAACTGGGGGGTTCCGGTCACCGGCAGAAATTAGTGTGCCGATGGAGTCATGTAACTATTGCTTGTTGTCTTCTCTTGCTTCGGCGACGTGGGCCTGGTGTCCGGCTTCGGACACTGCCTTCACAAACGCATCTGCGCTTGCGGGAGTTGATGCCTTGCCCGAAAGAATGGTGCGGAACATCATGTGATGGCCGTAAATGGCACGAGTCGAGTCGTTGTCCTGTTCAATTACCGCACCTTCCAATGTCAGACCGGCGAATATGCCTTTCGAGCGCGAGTAGGTTAGGACTTCAGTGTTCATCAATATGTCAGTTCCGGCGGAAGTGTGACGGCCTACCGGGCCCGCCGCAACCGATCCCTCGCCCGTGAGTTCGAACTTGCTCGAAAGCAGATGCTGCAAACCACGGTCGTTCATGACCAGCATGACTAGATCCACGCCTTCGACGCCGATCTGCAATCCCCAGCTTCCACCACCAACGGAAACGAATGCCGGAGCACTCCAGCCTTCACCCGTGCGGCAGGAGGCGACGCCACGCCCGTGCTTACCACCAAAAATGAACCCACCCTTGATCAAGTTTGGCACTACGACGATGCATTTTGCACCGCTCAACACTTCTTCTGGGATACCTTTGTCCGGAGTTGACATGATCGACTGCAGAACCTCTACGGATTTTTGCATGCGGTCAACCGTATCTTCCCGGTCTGAGCCGGCAAATGCATAAGTTCCAATCAGGCCTAGCAAACTCATCAGCATCAGTGAAATTGTCTTTTTCATGAGTGGTTCCTTTCGGAGCTGTGAAACTAAGGAGAGACAACTTCAGATGGGCTGACTTAGCTCAGAAAACCTGAAAGAGAGAGAAGAGTTGCTCATCTCTGTGGTCATGATGGCCCAGGTCCGAAAAAATAGCTGATCTGAATTGCTCACTTCCGTCTGGCCGTTAAAAGTTAGGATTCACCGAGTTTCCAATACGAACGGAAGTGTTGGTGGATTGTGAGCAATCCTGCACAGCATCGCCGCCTTTGGCCTGTCATGGTTGAGTTGCCGAGAGGCACGAAATGAGAAATGCCTTTCGATCGCCCGGGTGCCTTTGTCTTCTGACAGCCGAATCTTCCAGTGGCAGAGAGCGCAGGTGAATCGATGACGATTGGTCGGATGTGCGATCGTTTTCCGAAAGAGCTAGCGGTCATTACCGATTTATTCTCCAGAGGGATTACGACCACTACACCGACTCAAAACTTCGGATCGCAAAGGGTGTGTCCCTTCTGCAACCTGATTACACTGCGATCCGGGCGATTCTGTTTGGAGTGCGGTAGATCATTCGGGAATGCCTAGTGGAAAGTGTAAGACTTTCAAGATTTTAGAGATGAGCAAAGGAGAACAAATATGCTTTGGACAATTTTTGTCGTGCTTCTGATTCTTTGGCTGCTCGGTTTCAGTCTCCATGTGGCTGGCGGTCTCATCCACTTGCTGCTGGTGGTAGCGTTGGTGGTCTTGGTGATTAATCTGGTGAGCGGCCGTCGAAGTGCAGTTTGAGAGCTCACTTGTTGGCGAAGCTGAGGAGAGTTCAGCCTTCTTACGTGCATTGGAAAAGGGCACGAAAAGCTTAGGCTCGTGACCTCCCTCACGACTCGTAGAGAGGCTTGGCCAAGGCTCTCCAGACGGGAGACTTTGGCAGCGGGAAGGGTGCGGGCGAGATGTGTCTTGATGCTCCGATTTTCTGGGCTAAGCGTGCACTTCCCCTTCGGTTTAGCTCGGCACTTAGGGCAACGGGCTCTGGGCCGGGCGCAGCCTCAAAACTGGACAGTTCCCGCTCGAATACTTCTCCACTCTTTGGCCGTAAAAGGCGCGTCCTTGGATTCAGGAGACGCTTTGATCAGCAGATGATGCGCGTGTTCTGGGACCTGCCGAGGCGACGCAGATGTGCCGGGGTTTGAGTGCTGAACTTTTTTTCACGACTCTGGGCCGGTTTTACATTTAACACAAAGTGCACGGTTGCCCACAGGAACTGGGCCCCATCAGACTTGGTGACAAGCGCGTCGACGGAGTTTAGGGCCCCGTCGGGCAATTCCAAATCGTCTGTGAGCATGACAATGGGAATTGTCGGCCGGATCCTCTTGATCTCGTTTGCAACCAGTGTGCCATCCAGGAGTCCGAGGTGATAATCGAGCACAATGCCATCCACGGGCTGGGAGGCGAACAAGCGTAGACCATCGTGGCCATTCGTCGCGGTTACCAGATCATATCCGTTTTCCTGCAACAAACTGAGTTGAGTCGGGTCCCGATGTATGCAGAGGAGAGTGTTGTTGGATGCCATCGCTGCCAGTTATACGGGAGAGCTATCCTCAGATTCTGCTCAAAATTGCTCACGAGTCGGCGGGGACGACCCTGGTGGGGATCACTCTTTTCGGGGGCTGGAGCAGAGCGAAACTGACCAGAAATCCCCATCACGAAAGGCTTACGATCTGACGGATTTCTCACGGCGGGAGGAAATCCATGCGAAGGCAGTATCTTCACCTGTGCCCTTACGCGTGTGACAAGTGTGGCGGCCCGGTCATTGCCGGAACAGTTGCGGTCCGTGAAAATGACATATCGAAAGAAACTGAATCCGGCAAGTGGGTGCAGTCTGCCTGTCGTGCGGCCATCGGCAAAGCAACGCGACCGCCCGCGCGCCTGTCCGTCATTTGTTACCGATTGAATGGGACCCAGTGAGCGCGAGCCCTGAGGATCATCTGACCACCGCGTACGCGGTGGCAGTTAATCGTGCAGAACCACATTAAGAAGAGAGCTGTGGACTTGCAAAGCCCCTTCTACACCGCCAGCGTAGTGAATAAAGCCCAGCTTTCGGAACCGGTTCATGAAGAAGCTGACGCGCGATCGGGTGGTGCCAACCATTTCGGCCAAGGTCTCCTGGCTGATCTTAGGCACTACGGTTTCCGGAATACCCTCTTTGCCAAAGTGAGCGAGCAATAGAAGGACGCGGGCTAGTCTCTTTTCGCTAGAGTTGAACAGTTGGTCGACCAGATCTTCTTCGTAGCGGATATTGCGCGCCAACAGATACGCCACAAACATCTCGGAAAACGAGGGTTCGCGATGGAGGGCATCCATCATCGTTTTCTTATCAACCCGCAGGATCTCACAATCCGTCATCGCCGCAGCGGAACCCATCCGCAGAAGCTGCCCTGCCAGTGATCCCTCACCAAAAAAGTTTCCCTCACTCACGATCGCGATTGTCGCTTCCTTGCCAATCTTCGATACAACGGAGAGCCGCACTTTTCCTTTCTGCACATAGAAGACGGCGTCCGCCATGTCCCCTTGCGCAAATATCATTTGCTTTTTCGGAACAGCCAGGATCTTCCTGCCGTCACCAATGGTCGCAAGAAACGTATCCGAGTCGAACTTGCCGTTCTTCTTGGTTGCTACTGTGGGGCTCATCGTCACTAAAGTATAGCCCGCGGAATGGGGTCCAAACCGCATAAATCGTGACAATCGAATAATCTGCAAAGTGAGCCTTTCTGCTCAGTATGCCGGCGGGAGATGGGTGAAACTAAAAGATTGGTTAAGGCATGACGTCGCTCGCGCTGCTCTTTTCCGGAGGCCTTTATGTCACCAACTGTTCAAGTCGGCTCGATTCTGATAAAGGATTGGCCGGGAACGGCGCAACTGTTTCAGACGGAGAGCAAACCCTGCTCGGGAAGCTGGAGCTTGGTCAAGACGTTGGATGGCGTTTCTTTTGACCGCAAGATCCGTGCAGCTGGATGGAACTTCTTTTTCATGGCGGCGGAAGTGAAGGTGATGTTCTTTGGCGGGGTTGGAGCGACGAAGATCCAAAACGCATTGCAGCGGATCTTGGCAAAGGTAAAGCAGCAATACTTCAACGGCCTCGAGGTAACTGACATCGTTGCCCGCCGTTTTTGGGGAGTGCCATACGTAACCGTTTCCGCGCACTCGCGTCATCTGCAACAGAGCTGCTACCTAAACAACATGGAGGCACGGCGGGCCTCTCCGCACAACCCGGAATCGGTCGGAGTTGAGCAGGTTGGGCGATCCGGAGAGTGAACTCATGAAAGCAAATGGGAAAGAAAGTCTTGACCAAATTCTTCAATCTGCGATTGTGGTCTCGTGGACCGATTTGATGCGCGGAACCGAAGCCGGCCTAATTCATATTGAGTATGATTTTGTTCCGACGGGCACCTTGGACTATCTAAAGATCTGGTCATCGATAACCCGAGGCCATTGGCTCCTGGCTTGCGAGTATTGGATGTCCTCTAGCACATTTCACGGCACCGGTGTTCGCTTCGATAATGGATACGAGTCCGAAGGTCTGGCTCACATTCTGGAATTTGCGATGCAACACCAAAGGGAATTCACCCTTCCAGCGGATCTAGGTCGGCAGGGACTGCTTCAGATCTGTACACCCACACCGGAAGAAACTGTAGCAGCAACCGCCTCGGTGAACGAAGCGTTAGACCATTCAGGTTCTGCCGAACCCGCGTTGGCATGAATGTGGCATCGATCGACCAATTGTGCTCATTTGTCCGTAGCCACCAAGCGCCTGTCTCGATGAGGGTTTGTGCGCGGCAGGCCGGTGCTAAGTTCGCACTTTTCACCCGGCTTCGCGCCACACGTGGGGCACCGAACCGCCAAGGCATGTTTCTGTTTAGCCTTCATCGCTCGATAGTGCAGCGTTGCTCACCAAAAAGATGGTCAATAATGACCAGTTCGCAAGTCCACTTCCGTTAAATAATAACAGCAGACAAACTTCAATCCGTCCTCAGTGCTTGCTTTTGGGGCCCGGTAGATGGACCTCAAGCAGCGATAGTTCTCACCAGAAATAGGAAAATGGCGATACCCATGACGGCGTTCCCAAATCGGCCCCTGGAAATCGTCCATCCCAGCCCGCTGGCGCGGGGGAAAACTTCAACAACGACCCGTACCCGATCGCAATCGAAACCATCGCTGCCCAGCCGAATTGCGGTGATCGGAAATTATCTTCCGCGGCAATGTGGAATCGCTACATTCACAACCGACCTCTGCAGCGCGATCTCCGCAGAATACGGGACAGCTCGATTGCTGGCTGTACCTGTCAACGACACGCAGGAAGGATACGACTATCCCGCGCGTGCCCGGTGGTGTCTCGCCCAAGACAGCGTGACTTCGTATCAGGAAGCGGCCGAGTTCCTGAATTTCAACAATATCGACATGGTGTGCCTCCAGCACGAGTATGGAATCTTCGGCGGCCAAGCCGGAAGCCATATTTTGCATCTGCTGCGCGCCTTGAAAATGCCCCTCGTGACCACGCTGCACACAGTTTTGCGCGAGCCAGACCCAAACCAACTTATGGTGATGGAAGAGATCGCAGGGTTGTCGGATCGTCTGATTGTCATGAGTCAGCTCTCGTCCCAGTTCTTGCAGGAAATCTTCAAAGTTCCGGGCAATAAAATCGACATGGTTCCGCACGGCGTTCCGGACCTCCCATTCCTGGATCCCAATTTCTATAAGGACAGGTTCGGCGTGGAAGGGAAGGCAGTTCTCCTGACGTTCGGCCTGCTCTCACCCAACAAGGGAATCGAAAACGTAATTCAAGCGCTGCCACAGATTTTGTCCAAACACAAGAATGTCGTTTACATCGTTGCGGGCGCAACCCATCCGCACATTCTTCGTCGCCAGGGGGATACGTATCGAGCGTACTTGCAAGATTTGGCGAGGGAAGTGGGAGTAGGCGCGCAGGTGATATTCCACAACCGCTTTGTCAGCCCGGAAGAGATGGTCGAGTTCATCGGTGCCGCCGACATTTACATCACGCCTTACAGGCATGAAGCCCAGGTGGTTTCCGGTACGCTTGCCTATGCACTGGGAGCGGGCAAAGCCATCATCTCGACTCCTTATTGGCACGCGATTGAGTTGTTAGACGACCGAAGAGGAGCGCTGGTGCCGTTCCAAAATCCCGAGGCGATTGCGGCAAAGACGATCGAACTCCTGGACACTCCGGCGGTACGTCACGCCATGCGGAAACGCGCCTATCTGTTCGCACGAGAGATGATCTGGAAAAGAGTGGCGCAAGGCTATATGGAAAGCTTCTCTCGGGTACGTAGCGATCGTATGGAAAATCCTCGAGTTCAGTTCTCCGCCTGCGCTACTCATAAATCACTGAATCTACTGCCTACGCTGAACCTGAGCCACCTGAATCGGCTGACCGATGACACAGGAATATTGCAACATGGGATCTTCACCATCCCCAATCGTGGCGAGGGTCATACCACCGACGACAACGCGCGCGCTCTGATTGTCACAGTCATGCTGGAGCAGTTGGCTCTAGATCCGCCCTATCAAAATGAGCGGGAGAAAGCCACTCTCCTCGTTCCGGATTTCTCTGCCCGCTATTTGTCGTTTCTCGAACATGCGTTTAATCCTTCGGAAGGTAGATTCAGGAATTTTATCGGCTATGATCGCCGATGGAACGAAGCGAAAGGCTCTGAAGATTGTCACGGGCGCGCAATGTGGGCACTCGGCACGGTCTTGGGGCAGTCCCGCGATCACGGATTACGGTGTGCTGCCGGCCGTCTGTTCGAGTTCGCTCTGCCTGCCGTTGTGGAGTTCCGCAGTCCTCGCGCCTGCGCCTACACGCTACTCGGAATTCAGGAGTATCTCCATTCGTATCACGGCGATCGCGACGCGCAGAGAATTAGATCGTTGCTCGCCGGGCGACTGCTAGCTATGTATGAGTCGATCCAGCGCTCGGATTGGAAATGGTTTGAGAACATTCTGGCTTACGGCAACGCGAGATTGCCCCAGGCCATGCTGCTCGTCGGGTCCGCTTCCTCGGATGATCAAATGGTCTCTGCTGGGCTCGAAGCGCTGGAGTGGCTCACCGAAACTCAACGCTGTGAAAGCAACGGCCACTTTGTGCCGATTGGGTCGCAAGGTTTTTATCGCCAGGGTGGTGAAAAAGCCCGCTTCGATCAACAACCGCTCGAGGCCGCTGGCGCGGTATCTGCCTGTCTGCATGCCTACCGTATAACCGGCGACAGTCGATGGCGCAGTGAGGCTTGGTCGGCTTTCAACTGGTTCCTTGGCGACAACGATCTCCAGCTTCCTCTTTATGATTGCGTCACTGGCGGCTGCCGCGACGGTCTTCATCCCGAGCGCGCCAATGAGAATCAGGGAGCGGAATCGACACTATCGTTCTTGATGGCGTCTCTGGAAATGCGTTCGCTGCAAGAGTCTGAAGGGATCGAAATCACATCATGACCATCTCCACAGAAAAGCTTATGAGTTCTGCCAATACTCGCTACGAACCGTTGCTGGTTCGGCATCCAGGCAATCCAATCCTAACGAGTAGGGATTGGCCGTATTCCATCAATAGTGTGTTCAATGCGGCTGCGACACTTCTGGCGGATGGCACTACGCTGCTTCTTTGCCGCGTGGAGGATCGACGTGGATTGTCGCATCTTTGTGCCGCGCGCTCTGCAAACGGTATCGATGGGTGGCAGATTGACAGCGAACCGACAATGATGCCCAGCCCGATGGAATTTCCCGAGGAGCTCTGGGGCATCGAGGATCCCCGCATTACATTCGTGCCGGAACTGCAACAGTACGTGGTCACGTACACCTCCTATTCGCGTGGTGGCCCCGGCGTGTCTCTAGCTCTGACCAAAGATTTTCGAACCTTCGAGCGCTACGGCGTAATTATGCCGCCGGACGACAAGGACTCGGCGCTTCTGCCCCGAAGAATCAATGGATACTGGGCGCTGATTCACCGGCCCATGACAACCCTCGGGTCGCACATGTGGATTTCCTACTCACCTGACCTGCGCCATTGGGGCCGGCACCGGCTGATGTTGGAAGCCCGGCGTGGAGCGTGGTGGGACGCAAACAAAATTGGGATGTCACCGCCGCCGATCGAGACCTCCAGAGGATGGCTCGTCCTTTATCACGGCGTGCGGCATACGCCGTCGGGTTGTCTGTATCGACTGGGCGTGGCTCTTTTCGAGCTGGAGAATCCGGCAAAATGCCTCCTGCGCGGCGACTCGTGGATCTTTGGACCCGAGGCGGAGTATGAACGCCACGGCGACGTGGATGACGTTGTGTTTCCCTGCGGATACACGATGGACGCCGATGGCGACACCCTCAACATCTATTACGGAGCTGCGGACTGCGCGATTGCCCTGGCTCGAGCTAGCGTGCGTTCTCTGCTGGGTTGGCTGGATGCTAATGGAAGCTGCGAGCGCAGGCAGCGAGCGCAGGATTTGTAACATCTGCGCGCAGGGCTCTCGGTTAATCTCCGCATGTGAGCTATCTTGCTCAGACGCGCAAGTCGACACCTGTCATTCTTTACTCTCCTGAGTGTGTCGAGGGAGCCGCGGACGCTGATTCGTAGCCCTCATTCTTAGGTCGCGGGAGACCGGGCTAGTCAAGTCTCGGCGAAGCGACCACATCCAGCCAATCGGCATTCCTTGTCGGCGTGTCCCCGAGAACCTGCGGCGGACACGATTCGACCCTTAGAAGTTCTTGAAGATCTAAAGTCGCGCAACACCTCAGTCGGATGAGAGGCGTTAGCCCGCAAAGAAGAAAGGTCAAAGATCATGCCTTTAATTCAACTCCTGGAAGTTCTCATCGTGGTGGGTGTTCTTCTGTGGCTGGTGAATCGCTTCATCCCCATGCAGTCATCCATCAAATCAATCTTGAACGGTGTCGTGGTCATTGCCGTGGTTCTGTGGCTGCTGAACGTTTTTGGAATGTTTCATTCGCTGTCACATGTCCGCATTGGAACTTAACGCGACACATTCGGCCTAGATAGACCAAGATCGGTACAAAGCAACACGGCACATACCTGCCACAAGGAGAAGTGTGAAAACAAAAATGTTGTTAGCCGCCGTAGTCGCATTGAGTTTGCCAGCTGTAGCTCAGACTAATTCTCAAACTACAGTCGAAGTCGAGCATATGAATTCAACGCCCACGTTCCGCGTAACGGTCATCAGCCGTAGCGTGCAGGCCATCAATTATGAGCACCGCAGCGGAAGTTCGAAGCTGGATTTTGCCGGAACCACCTTGATGCCCTCAGCAAATGGAGAGGCCAAGGTAAACAGCAGGCGTGGATCCATCGAGATTGAAGCCGAATTTGGCAACCTGCAGAGGCCCACGACTTTCGGTAACGAGTATCTGACGTACGTCCTGTGGGCGATCTCGCCCGAAGGCCGGGCGGTGAACTTGGGAGAAGTATTAGTTGGCGGTGACGATCGCAGCAAGCTGCGCGTGACCACTGACCTTCAGGCCTTCGCCCTGATTGTTACCGCGGAACCCTACTATGCGGTGCGGCAGCCCAGCAATGTAGTTGTGCTCGAGAACGCGATTCGTGAAGACACCAAGGGAACCAGCGAAGCGGTAAACGCGAAGTATGAACTAATGGAACGCGGCGGCTACATTCCGACCGGCTACAAGTTCGATCCCGTGGTTCTAAACGCGAAGTTGCCATTGGAGTTTTTCGAGGCGCGTAACGCCTTACGCATCGCTCAATCCGAGGGGGCAGAGCAGTACGCGCCCGACAGTTATCAGCGCGCCGTCCGTCTAATGGATAACGCGGATGGGTACGCTATCAACAAACACATGGACCGAAAGCCGCTCATCGCGGTTTCCCGCGAAGCCGTGCAGACTGCGGAAGATGCGCGGGCCATCGCAGTTAAGAAAATGGACGAAGTCCGACTGGCGAACGAACGCCAGGATTCGGCCGACGCACAGGCGCAATCGCAACAGCAAGCGGATGACGCGCGTCGCCGGGAGCAGCAGGCCCGGGCGGCAAGGGTTCAGGCAGAGGCGGATGCGGCAAACGCCCGCTCCGACGCTGCTGATTCACAAGCTGCAACCGTGAAGGCTCAATCCGATATGGCAGATAGTCGAGCTGAATCCGCCACTGCTCTCTCCGCGGCCCAGGCTGATGCAGAGCAATCCCGTCTAGCGGCTCAGCAGGCGCAGTTGACCGCGCAGCAGGCAGAAACAGATAAAGCTGCCCTGCGTGCGAAATTGTCCGAGCAACTGAATTCGATTCTCCAGACTCGCGACACTGCGCGCGGGCTCATCGTCAGCATGTCCGACGTTCTGTTTGACACCGGGAAATTTTCACTGAAACCTGGTGCGCGCGAGAAGCTGGCAAAGGTCGCTGGTATTCTGCTCGCCTATCCTGGACTCAACATTGAAGTCGGCGGCTATACGGATAACGTCGGCGGCGATGCCATGAATCAGACTTTGTCGGAAAACCGCGCCGGTTCCGTGCGCAATTACTTGGTACAAGAAGGCGTATTGACCAATTCGGTCAGTGCCAAAGGCTTCGGTAATTCTTTGCCCGTAGCCTCCAACGACAACTCGGCCGGACGGCAGCAAAACCGCAGAGTGGAACTTCTGGTGTCGGGCGACGCCATCGGCAGTCCGGTTAACGCAACGACAGGAAATTTGCGGTAGAGAAAGAACGTAAACGATCGACTATGGAGGCTACACTCATGAAACTAATTGGAGCTATCAGCACCGCAGTTTTGTCTTTGATCCTTGCAGCCCCGGCCTACGCACAGCAGGAACAGCACGATCAGGAAGAGGAGAAAAAGCCCGCCCAGGACGAGAAGAAGGCGCAACCGGAGAAGTCCGCAAAGGAAGATGAGAAGGGCAAACAGCAGGAAAACAACGCCAAGCCGGGAGAAAAGAACGCGCAGCAGGAAAAGAACGCTAAACCCGAAGAGAAAAATGCGAAGCAGGAAAACAACGGCAAGCCGGAAGAAAAGAACGCGCATCAGCAAAACGCACAGCCGGCGCAGCGTTCCGGTGCCAACCGTGGTGGCGGCATTCCCGCTGACCGTTACAAGGCCAACTTTGGACAGGGACACACTTTTCGTGTGACCCAAGGTGATTACAACAATCACCGATTTCAATACGGCGGCTATTCCTTTGGATTTGTAGGCGAATGGCCAAGCAACTGGCTTTACACACAAAACGTCTATGTCATCGATATTGACGGTGTGTACTACCTGTGTAACCCGATGTATCCCGGAGTTAACATTGCGCTGGAGGTTACACTCTAGCGGCAAACAGCTAAAGAATTATTGGCGCGAGCCCACTCTTCTGGGCTCGCGCCGACTGAATCGGCGAAAAGGGCAAAACATGCTTGGAAACTATCTTGATCGCAATCTTGTTTTTGGGAGTTCAAGAAACGGAGTAATCAACGCCTACCGCTATCAGAGTTTCCCCTTCTTAAGAACTGAATCCTCGTACACTGGATAATAGCGACCCCCGTAATCCGAGCGCGTGCCGAAGATGGCGAACAAAGCTCTGGAAGCAGAGCGTCCGAAAACTGGCAAGCAACTTCAGAAGGGAAGAGAATTGCAAGCCAATACCACCGCATACCGAGCGCGCGGAGCCGACCGCATCAGCCTGAATCTTCCTCTCACAATTAGTTAACCAACTTCACTTCGTATTCGCGTGGCAGGAATCCGGCTACCAAAGCGTCTCCGGGGTCGGCAAACTGGTGACTTTCTAGAGTGGTTTTCGGTGAACCTGAGCCCTCCAGGAGAGCGTCAATCATCTCGTAATCGGTGTCCTTGATGTCCAGTCCCATGGCTCGGCTCGCCGCCGCAATCTCGGCATAGTACGGAAGCGGCTCAGGCAGGCGGCTGATCGGTCCTTGAAGTCTCTTCATGATGGTCCGAGGATACGCATCATCTCTATGCCAGGGAACGGCACCACAGAGGGGTTACGAGTGGTGTTACCTACGAGCGAAGGACCGATCTGTAGTCCAGGGATCCCCCCTGAAGCCAGTTCGGCCTGATGAAGTCTATCGTCATCCAATCAGGGGGGAATTGATTCTTTCGCTTTCTCCACACTTTCAAAAGGACCGCCGACAAGGTGTTCCCTGGCACTCAAGTCTTGAGTGGCGTTTATAGTGAGCAGGTTGCGAAAAACGTACTCAAAGTCCAATTTGAGATCGTCGAATATCGCAAAGCATTCATCGTCCGTCTTGTCCCTGAACACCAACACTCAAATGCTTGTAGAGTTGGCCGAGTCGGTTGGCACCTCCCGGCCGGAGCGCCAGCTATGTCACTGAAAACGCTTGTGCGCACTCCTGAGTCGAGCAATTTCTCAACAACTACTTCTTCCTTCAACTCCGTGAGTGCTAATCGCATTGCCTCATCGGTCGAGTTCAGCCCCAGCTGGAAAGCTGTTTTATGTGCTCCTATAATGCTTCACGACCGTTCCGCTTGAAAGGACGCACTCCTTTTGGTTCAGGTCCTCAACCAGGCCGCGACTCCAGTGGCGGGCGATGGAAGTCACTGACAGGGAAGTAGGGTAGGTTCTCTAATGATTCAAGGGCGAGAAGTGGGATTCCGTGTATCTCGTTAGCCTGACCACGATGTCTGCCTAGAAACAATAAGGAGAACCGCCATGAATCACGGAATCGAGACCACCTTTGACAGCATCGAGAGTGCCCACGAGTTCGTCGGATTGTTGAGCGAGGCGGTCATAGAAGCTAAGCGCGACATCGAAGCGGACGTCCAGCGGGAATCGGACTCGAAGTTTCCACGGCGCCAGGAAGCATTGCGGCTCGCTCTGTATAACGTGGAAAAACTTGAGTTCCACATGAGCAAGAGCCAGCGGATCCTGAATGATCTTCTTTCTATCCGCCGGCTTCTTCTTGAAGAGCGGACGGCCGGAGCACTCGCGGTTCAAACCCGGTCGATTGCTGCCTAGCCGTTAGGCATCGTTATGGCTAGGCTCTCTGTGCATGGTGAACCCCGAGCACATTAGACGTCGTGGCCTCGGTACAGTAAAGTCCGGGCTAGGCAGGCGATATCCAAAAGCAGTCGGAAGATCGCCAAGGTGACGACGGAAATCAAGGCTAATCCTGACCTTCTGCTGACCCAAGATTCCAAAAGAAGGAGCGATATCCCACTTCTCTCTAGAGGAACCTCCGCGCTCGCTTTTAGTCACCGCCAGCAACGTCAGAACGAGAGGGGCTACACGGTATTCGGCGAAAAGAGATGAACCGGATGGAACACATCTGCGTCGGATGCGGATATACCGAAGTCAACATTAATGCTACACGCCCGTCCGCATGCAAGAAGTGTGGAGAATAGATGCTGCACAGGTGGGACCAACAGTTGGAGGACAAGCGCGAGACGACGCGCAAGTCGGATGAAGACTAAGCTGCCATGCATCGCAGTAAAGCAGACGGTTCGGTTGCCGGATGCCGATTTTAGTCTAGAGGAAAGCGAGGCCCTACTCCACGCGATTTTCCCGAACTATCCGGACGCAGCCGAAATGAAACCCACTCCGGAGATCGGAATTTTCCTGCGCACATTGCGAGGCGAGAAGGAATCGGACCCAGAGCACAGTGAACGATCGCAATAACGATCGCAATACGGTTAACCGGTTGTGACAACCGTCGAGGGCCAACTTATCTCCGCATCGACACAAGTGCATGGCAAGGACAAGAAGTCAGCCGGGTATCGAGGCAGTCCGCACTTCCAGCTAAGAATGCGGGTAAGCCCACAACACACATAGGGCCATGAACACGCCGCAAGAATTGCAGCTACCGCGGCATAGCGTGGACGTTTTCCTCGCGAGGAATACACGAGACCCCACATCATGAACATTGTCGGGCAATCCCTGCAGTCACCTTTAGTTCAAAAATGTCGCGAACAGGCGAGGCGGGCATACACTTATCGCCGTGTTTGAAGTCAACTAGGGGATTCTGGATGAAGGTCTCCCGACGCGAAGTGACGAAAATCCTGTTGGCGGCTGCGGTCGCGCCGCCTAGGCTTGCAGCCAGCGCCGCCTCGCAAGCGGCGGCTGCGAGCACTTGGGATGTGGCCGTTATCGGCGCCGGCGCGTTTGGGGCTTGGTCCGCATACTGGCTGAGGAAGGCGGGGCTGCATGTGATCCTGCTCGACGCCTATGGGGCCGCCAACAGCCGCGCCAGTTCTGGAGGCGAATCGCGGATCATCCGCGCAGCCTATGGTGAGGACGATTTCTACAGCCGATGGGCTTTGCGCTCCCTTCCTCAGTGGAAGGAACTGGCGGCGCGCTGTGGACAGGAGATTTTTCACGAAACCGGCGTGCTCACGTTCTCGGACGACAGCACCGACTTTGTGGCGCAGAGCGGGCGCAGCCTGGAGCGGCTGGGGATCGTACACGAGCGACTCGGCGCGGCGGAGTTGGCCAAGCGGTTCCCTCAGATCGGGCTCAAAGGTAATGAAGTTGGAATCCTTGAGCCACACAGTGGGGCGCTCATGGCCCGGCGCGGACTCCAAGTATTGGTTGAAGAATTGGTGCGACAGGGACTCGACTACCGGGTGGCAGCGGCCACTCCGCCTTCGTCGAAAGGCCGGTTGAGTTCGATCGCGACCAGGGGAAACGAGACGATCTCCGCTGGGGTGTTCGTCTTCGCTTGTGGGCCATGGCTGCCCAAGGTTTTTCCCGAACTGCTGGGGCGTTTGATCCAGCCGGAACGAGCCGAGGTTTACTTCCTGGGAGTCGCGCCCGGAGACGCGCGGTTTTCCTCACCGCAAATGCCAACCTGGATCTACAAGAGCAAGGACGTCGAGGCCTACGGTATGCCCGTGCTGGAGAATCGCGGGTTCAAGGTGGCCGTGGACAAGCTGTCATTGCCGGCCGACCCGGATACGATGGATCGCGAGCCGACTCCGCCGTACCGCGCCCAGCTGCGGGCCTTCCTGGCCGAGCGCTTCCCTGACTTGACGGATGCGCCGGTGATCGAGACGCGCGTGTGCCAGTACGAGAATACCGAAACCGGTAACTACCTCGTCGACCGTCACCCGGAGATGGAGAACGTGTGGATCGTGGGCGGGGGCTCGGGACACGGCTTCAAGAACGGTCCCGCGATGGGTGAGTACGTGGCGAGCGTGGTGGCCCGTGGGGCTCCGCTCGAGAAGTTGTTCACGTTGGGATACAAGCCGAAGCCGGGCCACCTGGTGGAATAGCGAGCGGCTGGTGCGGCGCGAGTGGCTGTTCGAAGCCGGTCCCCGTGCGCGACGGCTTCGCTTTCCAGCGCGACAGCAGTCCCGCTTGTTGCAGCACGCGCCCTACGCTTGCCGGACTTACTGCTACTACATCGTGATCTAATATCATGAACGTCAGTCGCCGATAGCCCTCGAACGGATTCTTCAGGTGGTCTTTCTCCCTCGGCTCCAACCAGAAATCGCGTGGCACCGAACCGTTGTGCTCATTCGCCCGCCCGTAGCGCTCGGGCGAGTTGTAGAACTTACTGGCAGTTGCGCTCAGCCAGCGAATGAACCGTCCGGCGCCGATCTCGGTCTTCTCCGACCAGCGCCGGACGAAATCCGCCACCTGATCCCGCACATCATGCGGCACCCAGGTCGCGGTCAGAGTTCCCCAAGGCTTTTCTCAGCGCGATGTGCTCCGCCATCAGCTCGGCCAGGACCTCGTCCTTGGTCTGCACCTTCTTCTCCAAGAACTCAATTCGTTTCTGTTTCTCCTCCGCCTGGCGGCGAGGACGTTCCGTCGATTGGAAGGCGGCTGCTCCGTTCTCGAAGAACTCTTTTTGCCAGCGGTAAAACACCGTCGGCTGCAGGCCCAGTTCTTCACACAGATCGGAAACTGGCACCTTGTCTAAAAGATAGCGTCGTAGAACGGCTACCTTCTCTTCAGCAGTGTATTGCTTACGTTCTTTTCTCATACGTTCGCTCCGCTATCTTAACGGATGAACGCTCTCTCCATTTCCAACTGAGGCGAGACAACAGGCGCCATTACACTCAAACTCCGTCAATGTGGAAAATAGCGATATTGCAACAGTTTCGTATAAACACCACGGCTCACTTTCACAACAAATTTGATTACGTTCATATGGTTGTCACTCCTATCCTTCGCGAGGAACGATTAAGGAAGCGTGAAGCAAAGCAGCGGTTCATTTCTTTCCAGTCGGAGTAACACTACCGTTCTGAGAAGCTGGCCACGCCACACTCCAAGCAACGTGCTCTAAGGCGGGATGTGATCAATCCGCAAGATGGGCACATTCTTTGTGATCGAAACCCGGTGATCTGTGGTTTTAGCTTGCGCATCCTGTGGCGTATCAGGATCGCGAACAGCACGATAAGCAGACCGACAAAAATACTGGCGTTCGTAAAACGACCTTTCTTGGCGATTTCTGCATCGACCCAGCCAGTCGCTCAAGCCGCGTGTTGACATCGCGGAGTTGATCGACTTCGCGCAAGGTCGCGGCAAACGGCATTGGCAGACCGTTCACTCGCTAAAAAGCCTAAGGTTGGAGAACTTCAGATGGACTGGCTTAGGTCAGAGGACCTGAAAGAGGAGAAAAACGTAACCACCCCAATAATTATTACAGCAGTTGAGGAGCCCAGTGCACTCTGTCGTTGCCAAGCGGAACGAGGCGCACAGTTCCAAGAACTAGCAGAAAAAGCCGGTCGATTCGGGAGCGACTTCTCAGTCCATCAGGTGAACGCTCCCGGAGGTTGCGCCTGGATCACGGACAATCCGAAAGTAATGCTACTGATTGGTCCCAGGGCTACCGACCGCCTCCGAGGCAGTCGGAAGCGCTGGCGAAGGTGAGCGGGCACCTACGCCGCTGAACATCGCAGTGCGTTCATATAGCTGTCCATGGTCTGGGTCAACTGCGCGTCCACTTCGTCTGCGATGGCCATAACATCGGGTAGTAGCAAGCTGAAATCCAGAATTTCCAGATTGTGCTGCAACGTCCCGAAAAGCGTCACTTGAAGGATTCTTGATTCGTGCACCAGCATCCCGGGAGTGTAACCTTGCAGATATCGCAGTTTGCCATGTTTTATGGCTGCCTCGGAAAAGACAGCATCGCTGTCCTTCTCGGTAGCACTAGTCTCGCTCAGGCGAACCACCAAGTCTTCTATCAGCCTTGGAAGATGTCCAGTACGCTCTTCCTCACTCAGCGGAAGATGGTTGAGTGCACTGCTCTTCTGTGTCCGCGCCAACCAGTCTCCGACGACAGTGTTAATACAGCGTTCTATTATCGCGCCCACCCTCTCCTTCTCCGGTCGGGTAACAGGTTTCCGGGTCAGCACCCTTTGCTGGACGAGTTCGGCGAGCCTTCCGACGTCGAACGGCTTCACGATGACTTCATCAGCTTGCAGAAGGATAGCGGCCATAGCACTCTGCACGTCAGGGTACCCGCTAACCAGCAGTGTGAGAGCATTTGGTTGGGAGTGGCGCATCGCGGTGATCACCGTAAAGCCATCACCTGGGTTTGGCATATGCAAGTCGGTTAGCAGAACGTCAAAGGTCTCGGTGGTGATAAATCTTAGAGCTTCTTTCACATTGGCAACGGCGACTACGCCGAATCCCTTGCGCTCAAGGGTCGCAACCATCATTTCGCGAACGGCATCGTCGTCATCCACAAGCAGAACTCTATGCACAATAGGCGGGCCGGTCGGAGACTTACTCGGCAGTAGAACAACGGATAATTCGGTGGGAGTCATTCTGGCGCTACCTCATTAGCCCGCTTTATTCGTGAACTTGTCACGAGCGACAGTGAGTGGGGTAAGTTGTGTTGTGAATCCCGGTAGTTGGGTTGGTCGAGCGAAGGAATCGCAGAGTTCCGATGCCTGGATGCCGAATTTGCAGGATGGGGAGACAGGGCTGCCGCGACCGTTGCCGGTGTGGATTTCCATTGAGTTCGTAAACTGCGAAAAGGGATTTAGCCGGTTGCCGCGCCGAGCGCTAGAGCCACACGATGGAAGGTGGGTAGAAACGGGAAGGAAGCCGGCAGGTGGACGACGACGCGTCGTACCGAGACCAACACCCGAGCCCCCAGCTTCAGCAGTCGTTCGCGCAGCATGCCAACTTGAGCGCGAGCACAGGCGGTGCCGGCAGCTCGCAAGCGCAACTCCTGCATTAAGACGTACGCCGCGGCGGTGAGTAGAACGCGAAACTGGTTGGCCCAGAAGCTGGTGCAACTGGTGCGGTCGATGTCGAGGTCGTGCAGCTCCTTTATACGATTCTCAACGTCACCGCGCTGGCAGTAGACCTGTTCGTAAATCCATTGCGGGCTTTGTTTCATGTTGGTGATGACGAAACGAGGATTGTCTCTGGGCTCTTTGTCGGCAGCGCGGACGACTTCGGCTTTGATGATGACGCGGCGCAGGCGTGGCCACTTCCCGGCCTGGTAGCGGACTTCCCCATAAATATGTTCGGTCTTTCCACTGCGCCGCGAGAGTTGGCGCGCTCGTCGCATTCCGGTTTCAGCAACCCGCTTCAACACGGCATTCTTGGCCATCGCGACGACATACTCGAGTTTGGGCTGGGCGTCCAGAAACTCCAGCACAGCCGGATGCGCGAACCCGCCATCCAGGCGTACCCGAATCTGTACTCCAGGATTATGGTGACGAATCATCCTCACCAAACGCCGCAAGATGGCAACTGCTCCCGC
>JBEKRE010000079.1:0-18232 GCA_049519055.1 Candidatus Sulfotelmatobacter sp.
CTTCCTCCGGATCCCGCCTCGCGATGGGCACCCTTGCTGTTCGGCTAACACTTCCCCTTGCCGGGTGTGTAGAGGACTTTCACCTCCTAGTGAGTGCGCCCTGCCGGGCGCACCAAAAATAAGAGCCGCCCGAAGGGCGGCTCCGCAACTCTTAACCGAGCAATCAGCCAGCCACTTCTTCCAGTAGCTTTTGATCGATGTCAAAGTTGGAGTGGACGTTCTGCACGTCGTCCTGATCTTCCAACGCTTCCATCAGCCGGATCATGGTATTGGCCGCCTGACCTTCGACCTTGACGTAGTTCTGAGGAATCATGGCGACGCTCGAAGACGCAGGCTCAATGCCCGCCTTCTTCACGGCTTCGAGCACTGCCTCAAAAGCTGAGGGCTCAGTCAGGATTTCCCAATTCTCGCCATCGTCATTCAGATCCTCGCCGCCGGCCTCGAGGACGATGTTCATCAGGTCGTCTTCCTTCGCTGCGCTCTTGGGAATGATGATGTCGCCCTTCTTGTGGAACATCCAGGAGACGGCACCGGCTTCCGCCATGTTGCCACCGTTCTTGCCAAAGCAATGGCGGATTTCGCTAACGGTGCGGTTGCGGTTGTCGGTATTGATATCGAGAAGGATGGCTACGCCACCCGGGCCATAGCCCTCGAGGGAAAATTCTTCATAGGTGGCGCCGGGCAGTTCTCCGGTACCACGCTGAATCGCCCGCTTGATGTTATCGGCGGGCATATTTTCTGCCTTGGCCGCGACGATGGCGCCGCGCAGGCGAGGATTGGTATCAGGATCGCCGCCGCCGTTCTTCGCGGCAATACTGATTTCCTTGATGAGACGGGTAAAGATCTTGCCGCGCTTGGCGTCGAGCGCGCCCTTCTTGTGCTTGATTGTGGCCCATTTTGAATGGCCAGACATGGCTAGACCTCGTATCTAATGATCTGAATTGGCGCGGGATTCGCCCGTAGAGGGAATCACAGGCTGCCTCGATAAGTCTGCAGGCGAACCGGAATTATAGCACGACCTCGGATCCGTGGCTCGCGGACTGCTCTGATAATAAATGCGCAGAACCGCCCAGAGCAAGCTTTTGCGCGAGGGCTCCGGGGATTGCTTTCTAATTCCGTGATTGACTGCAATGCACGTGCACCCTAACATGCCAGCGGAGCGGGTTTCGACATGAATGGCCGGGTCATAGGGCACTATCGGATCATCGAGAAGATTGGGGCCGGAGCCATGGGAGAGGTTTTCCGGGCACGGGACGAGAGGCTGGGGCGCGACGTCGCCCTTAAGTTGATACGCCCAGCCTCCAGCAGCAACACCGACCATGTGCGACGCTTTGAGCTCGAAGCCCGCGCCGCGGCAGCGCTCAATCATCCCAACATCGTCGCCGTTTATGACGTCGGTCTTGACGACGGCTCTCCGTACATCGTTTGTGAATTGCTGGAAGGCAAAACCCTGCGCACACGACTGACCGCAGGTGCTTTGCCGGTCCGGCAAGCGGTCGACTATTCGCTGCAGATTGCACAGGGCCTGATTGCGGCTCACGATCGCCACATCATTCATCGCGACCTGAAGCCCGAAAATCTGTTTGTGACCACAGATGGTCGGGTCAAGATTCTCGATTTCGGAGTGGCCAAGTTGCAAGCTGCGCCGGACGAATCCGGTCGAACCGTGGAGGAACTCACCACCATAACCAAGTGCGGTTCGGTAGTCGGTACCGTAGCGTACATGGCTCCCGAGCAACTGCGGGGCAAGCCAGTAGATCATCGCAGCGATATCTTCAGCCTGGGAGCAATTCTTTACGAGATGCTCGCCGGTCGCCGGGCCTTTCGCGGTGAAACCGAAGTTGACACAATTACCGCCGTCTTGCGAGAGGATCCGCCGCAGATCGGTATGGAGCGATCAGGCATCCCCCTACCGTTCGAGCAGATCGTGCGCCATTGTCTGGAAAAGGAACCCAAAAGCCGCTTTCAATCGGCTCGCGATTTAGCGTTCGCCTTGGAAACGCTGGCAGAAACGTCTGGAGGGCGGGCAAACCTTAAAGGTCCGCCCAGGTTGAAGGCGAAGTTGCTTCCCTGGGCGGTTGCGGGAGTGCTTCTCATTGCAACGTTGTTGCTGGCGGGTCGACAGGCGCGACAGGTTACGTCGTCTCCCATATATCGGCGCCTGACCTTCGATGAGGGCACACTCTATTCGGCCCGGTTCACGCCCGACTATCGGTCTGTGGTCTACGGAGCAGCCTGGAACGGAAGACCGCTCCAACTTTTCTCCACCGTGGGCGATTCCCTATTAAGTCAACCACTCAACCTTGCAGATGCAAACTTGCTGGCGGTTTCCAGGTCCGGCGAATTGGCGCTGGTGCTTCACGGCGCTCACATGGCTCACCTTGAAATTGAACAAGGCACCTTGGCTCGTGCGCCTCTCGCCGGCGGCTCTCCGCGAGAGCTCCTAGAAGACGTTCGCTGGGCCGATTGGGGGCCGAACGGTGAGTTGGCTGTCGTTCACCACGCCGAGGGACGTGACCGCGTTGAGTACCCGCTCGGTCACATCCTGTACCAGAGCAACGGCTGGATCAGTCATATCCGGCTATCTCCGCAGGCCGATAAAATTGCTTTCATCAACCATCCGTCGATGTGGGATGATCGCGGACTTGTTTGCCTCATGGATCTTGCCGGAAACCTCAAGACACTCACTCAGGAGTGGGACTCCGCGGACGGGCTGGCGTGGAATTCCGACGGAAAGGAAATCTGGTTTACGGCCGCCGAAAATGGCTATACGCGCGCCTTGCTCGCCGTCGATCGCTCGGGAAAGGTTCGAATTATCCTCAAAATTCCTGCAGGAATGACCTTGCAGGACGCAGCACCGGATGGCCGAGTGCTGGTTAGCCTGGATTCCGAACGTCTCGCCATGGCCACTTCTACGAGCAAAGGCGAGACGGTGAATATTTCCTGGCACGACTGGGATGTTGCGAAAGATATCTCCAGTGACGGGCAATCGGTGCTTTTCGAGGACGCAAGCGAGGCCGCACCGACAGAGTATTCAGTGGCCATCCGTAGAATCGACGGAACACCACCCGTACAACTGGGGGACGGGAGCGCTGGCGGGCTTTCACCGGACGGCAAGTGGGCAATCTCAATTATTGCCGGCAGCCCTGGCCGAGTCACGCTCTACCCCATCGGTCCCGGCCAACCCCGCACGATCCCTGTCACTGGACTGGAACGCATCCACAATGGCTCTTCTCATTTTCTGGCGGACGGGAAACGAATCACGATCAATGGCAATGAACCCGGTCATGGAGTGCGCTGTTACCTCCTCGAGTTGGAAACAGGAAAACTTACACCGGTCACGCCCGAAGGGATTACGGGCGGTTTGGTTTCGCCCGATGGTCTCTCCATTGTTGCCAACAACGGCCTAACGCCCGCGCTATATTCCATCGGTGGGGGTTCGGGGCGACCCATCCCCGGTCTTGAGCCGGGCTTTATTCCGGTCGAGTGGTCAGAAGATACCTCTGCTATCTATGGATTTCGACCGGGCCAGGTTCCTACGAAGGTTTATAAAGTCAATTTAGTCACAGGGGAAAGGACTTTCATTCAGGACTTACAGCCCCAGACGTCGGTCGGCATCGTTTACATCGCTCCGGTGGTTGTGAATCGCGATGCTTCGCGTTTCGCATACAGCTACTACCAGGTCTTTTCTGTTCTTCATGTGATTTCCGGACTGCACTGAGTCGCCGGCTGGACTAGTCGAGCGAGCCGGCAAAATCCAAAGGAACGTAGTGGAAGAAAATGGAAGTAGATGTATATCCTTCGCCGAGCAGATCCCTGTAATGTGGAACCTTCGTACCCCGATAAATCAAGCCGTCGCCAAGCGCCTGATGAACCGTAACTGTGCCTTCACCGGTATCAAGACGAAGCGGCCAAGATGTTGCCATCTCCGGTTCGGGAGAAAAATCCAGGCATAGAGTTGCGCTGAATTCGCATTGCTGGCGATCCGTGTGCTTCTTCAATTCTGCTCCGCGCAAATAGGACGCCAGATAAACGTACGAAGGCTTGACCGGCTCTCCCACAATAGCGCTAACTGCATTCGCAATCTGATGGTGGAAGTAGCGGGCGACGGGCTCATTATGGGCTACGTAGCGACGGGAACTCTGTTCATCTCCCAGGCGGATCGCTCCCCGCCGAATTGCATACCGGTAGTAGCGCCGCAAAGCAGCCAGATTGAAAGGATGAATCAAGTCGCCGAGAGGAACAAAGCCCCGTTCTCGAAACGCCTGCGCACGGATTTTGACAATCTCAGACCACTCCGCCAGATGCCGCTCTGCCTGATCGGCTGGGGTCAAAATGCCCGCCTGCGCCAGCAAAAGGCGTACTTCGGAGGGAAGCGAGAGTGCCGGCTCTCCACTCCGGAGTCGCAAGACCGCTGGTTCAAGACGCGGTCCCAGCCAGAAGGGACACCGCGCGCCAGTCGCAGGATCCCGCACCCACGCCACGGTGCAGTGCAAGTTAAACCCCTCAAGCAAGTCTCGACGCGCTTGCAGTTCCTCCGGAATTGCCCCCGCCGGCAAGATCAGACATTGAGGATTAAGGAACAACTCTTGAGCCGCGTCAGCCTGCGAGGGTTTCCGATTAAGAAACCATTGCGGAATCAAGTGCAGCGGCAACTCGTCCAGGAGGCAGTGGTACTGGCGTGCTGGCAGCATCGCGGTCTGTCGTTGCCGCGATGCTGCTCCCATGAGGCCTGCAATCCACTCAAGCCATGCCGTGTCTTTTACCGATGCAGCCATCCGTTTACCGTGAAGCGACTATCGGCGAAAGCCCGCGACCGGCAATGCACAGGAGTGATTTCGTGCAATGTCGAGCACGGGAAAAATACGATCTGGTTCTGCTGCGGCACGATGGTCTGGTAGCGGCCAGTGCTGAGGGGCTGGTCTCCACCGTTCCGAGAATCGTGCAGCCGCAATTTTCCGCCTTCGAATTGGTTTGGTTCTCGAGGGAAAAAATAGACGAACGTCATCTGCCGGGATCCGATTATCTCTTGTGCATCATCGGCGTGTGGGTGGAAGAAATCTCCATCATTGCTTGCCGTAATCTGCACTTCGGTCCGCGTAACCGGGAATTCTTCGATCCCGAGTTGCTCCAAGACTCTGGGCAGTACACTCAGAACTCGATCCAGGATAATCTGCTCATGCGGGCCCAATTCCATCAGAACGCGCGAGCGCCGATGGCTGTAATCGGTGACACCCGGCTCACCACTGGGTGAAATCACTTCGCTGTTCCTGAACTCCGCTTCATGCAGCAGCGTATAGCGGATGAGTTCCTCCATCTCTTGCGGAGCCAGAAACTCGTCCAGTATTACGGACTGCGCACGCCCGATCGCGGGCGCCTGCAAGACAGCAACGGCCTCTCCCGAAGCGCAGTGGCCTTGCTGCACCTCTTGCCTTGCTGTCACGTCTTGCTGCCGCAGGCTGATGCTGGGCGGCTGTGGTCCGCTGGGAGGTTTCTGAGGCGGTTTGGGCACGGCATGCGGCCCTGGTCCGGATGGCGGCTGAGGTCCGGTGCTTGGAGGTTGAGGTCCGCCGAATACAGTTGCGGGAATGCTCTCTTCCGTGACAGCCGAACTTACGCCACGTGCCACGATTTGTTCTACGATACTGCTCCCTAGGAGCGCAAAAGCGCGTTGCGCTACGGTCTCGCCCACGGAGCGGGCAATTGCCGCGTTAACCGCGGATTGAGTTTCCTGATTGCTGGATGCGTCCTTCGCATTTTGCAGTAGGCTCATCAGCAATTCCCGCTCACGGGGGCTCAGGATGCGCTCATCCTGCATGAGCGTTTCGGAAAACGCATCAAGTATCTGTTTGGTTGTCATAAGACACACTCCTCCCTACATTTCCTCGAACCTTTTAAGTTCCAATGGGGCGAAAAGGGAAGCGTTCCGCGGAGACATTAACAGGAAATCGGAGGATTTTCAAACGGAATCTCTAGACAACGGAATCTCTGGCAAGTGGGACGGGTTCCGACAATTTGTCGGTCGATACTTTATCTAACAACCAACGCACCCACCATGGACTGAAAAATCTTCATTCCATCGGTACCGCCAAGTTCGGGTTCTGCGGACCGTTCGGGGTGAGGCATCATGCCCACCACATTCCCCCCAGCGCTGCAGATGCCGGCGATGTTGTCGAGAGAGCCGTTGGGATTCGCCGAAAGCGAGACCTCACCGCTGGAAGTGGAGTAACGAAACACAATGCGGTTGTTACGCCGCAATTCATCAAGTGTTTCCGTGTCGCAGAAATAGTTCCCTTCCATGTGACCAATCGGGATGGTCAACACGTCTCCCTGCGAACAGGCATTGGTGAATGGAGTCGCTGCGTTTTCAACTCGCACTTGTACTGGTTTGCAAACGTACTGCAGGCCGGTGTTCCGCATGAGTGCGCCCGGCAAGAGTCCCGACTCGCAAAGGATCTGGAAGCCATTGCAGATGCCTAGCACCAAGCCTCCACCATCAGCAAATCGGCGCACCGATTCCATCACTGGAGAGAACTTCGCAATCGCGCCAGTCCGCAGGTAATCTCCGTAAGCAAATCCCCCGGGGACGATGATGGCGTCGCAATTTTCCAGATCATGCGATTCATGCCAAAGAAAACACACCGGCTGTTTGGCGACCTGCTGGATGGTCCAGTGAGCATCGTGGTCGCAGTTCGACCCGGGAAAGGTGATGACGCCAAATTTCATCTGCAGTTCCTTTGATGAGGTTTGTGGTCAGTTTAACACGCGTGATCTAACTGGCCGCGCAGGTCGATCCGAAGTGCCATCAGTGAACGGCACCTTCCGGACTGGATGAAGACCGAGTCAGAGGCAAGGCCTGCGGGACCGTCGCGGTCGGTAAGGATGGAAGCTGGCCGGAAGCCGAGTCGGATTGCATTGGCGTCTTTGCTTCCGGCGGGGCCGGTGGCGGAACTCCCTTTGCTCTCACAATTGCCCAGTGCCATTCCTGGTCGGGGAAGAGGGCGAAATTTAGCTGAGTTCGAAAAAGCGCGGTTGCGGAAGGCGCTGCTGAGCCCTTCACTCGCAGCAGCAGTGTGACATCCGGCTGCTTCTGATCAGGGTCTTGCACCGGATGCGAGGAAGCGCCCGCCACCGCGGGCACAATTCGCGCTTGACCATAATACGAAGTCGCATCACTCGGCTCCGATCGCCTTATGATGGTGAGGCCAATTACGACTTCCCGTAATTGCCATGCCGATCCGTTGTGCACCGATACCTGCAACGAATCTCCGTCGATCATGGCTGGCCCTTCCAGCTTAGCCAGTTCGCTCCGCGGCATCTCGTCCAAGAGCGTGGGATCGGAGAGCAGCGAGCTGGTTTTCGCGCTAAAACTGAAGCTGCAGCTCACATCGGGTGACGAAACGTGAAAATTCTTTCCGCCCGGATCGAGCGAGAACACCATCGTAGAGCCGGTGGTGCGCCGGCTTTCGGCGTCCTCCACGACCTTCGAGAAATTGTCGTTATCAATGACTACTTCAGAGGAAGGGATCTTTTTTCTTAAACTTCGCGCCACATCTCCTAGGGGTGCGTCGTTCGCGTCGTCTTGCGCGCGAACCTGCCGCGGCAAGGCCAGCACGAGCACCCCCACCATCAGCAGAGCCCACGTCAAACGCTTTGATATAGGTGTTCGCACTAGGTATCTAAAGGACCGAAACCGTCCGCGCAATATGTCACCAAGCACGCTGGCTCTCGAACTACGAGAACGCGGTGAATCACCACGCGCCCCACCAGTCCTGCCACGATTGTAGTAAGAGTGAACGGCGAAGGAGAGATAACCCGGGCAAACCTTAGTACTAGACCTTCCGGTTGGCCCGGAAGATGGTTCGGAAAGACAATGGGCGCGCGTTGACGAAATGGAGGCGCAACGGAGCGCGCGCCCAAACCCTAGTCTGACACGTTGAACTTCTACAGAAGGCCCGAAGAACGCAAACGAGTGACGGGATCAGCTATTGGTTGTCGACGAAATATCCAGCGTGCCACCGCGAATCCTACTGCTGCGTAACACAGATGCATGAACCTCATAACACCCCCCGACTCAGCTACCACACCCCAGGGGAGGATCAGCATCACTATCGGCAAAATAGCAGCGAGCCTTAGGCTGCACAAGGCACCTCGGTGCCACCGGCGTGGCACGGAAGTAATACGTCGGTCACCAGGAAACCGTAAAGATTAATAGCTAATGAGCGTCTAAGTTTCCCGTGTAAACGATTCGGCCCGCAGGTGGAACCACGACAGTAGAAAGACGGCTTTCTGCAGTCAGCTTCTGAAATGCCGCCAAATCGCTCCGCTGCAGGTCGTCCCATCGGCTGAGCAACTCTCCGCTTTGGCGCTTCAGTTTTTCAAACTCAAGCTGTTCCGCCTCGGTGGGTGCCGCATCGGCGGTGCCCACATCGATGGCAAGGAACGCCCACTTGGTGTCGATCTGCGGCGGATAGGCGAGTGAATCTTCGTTCGCGCTAATCGTCAGATTGATCAGCTGGTCGCGCACGGCTACCAACTTCTTCTCCAGGTCGTCCGCGGAGGACGCAATGGCTTTCGTGCTGGCGTTTTCTGGCAACCGCCGTTTCAGGCCAGCCACCTGCGAGCGCACGTCCTGAATCTGATTCACCGCATCGTACACTTGGTTCAGACTCTCGTGAACCTGCGTCAGGAGGATGAATTGCGCCGCCAGATCCACTTCACTAACCTTCACTCGCGGATCCAACCTTACTTCCAACGGCGCTACCTGAGTCGCGCTGCCTGCCGTCAGTCGCACCTGATACTGACCCGGCACCGCCGCGGGTCCCTTCGCTCCGCCGTTGTATTCCCAGAGGTAATAACCGGGCACACGATGCGCTTCTTCATATCGCAAATCCCACAGCAAGCGATTCAAGCCGGCCTCCGGTTTGATTTCCTTTTCTGGCTTCTTGTCGTCCGGGCCCAGCGGCTCGTCTGGTTCCTCGGTTTCGGCGCTCGAATATTTCCGGATCACCTTTCCCGAAGCGTCAAGAATCTCCACCTTCGTCTCCGTTCCCGCTTTCGGAGCATCTTTCAGGTAGTAATAAACCACGGCGCCTGCCGGCGGATTCTGCCCCGTTCGCTTCGAGGGATGATGTTCCCAAGATTCTCCCGCTACTCCGGCCTGAATTCGGTAAGCCGGCCCCGGCGTGTAGAGGTGGACATCCTGCCTTGCTACGTCGTCGGTAAACTGACGCAAAGGCGTGATGTCATCGAGAATCCAGAAGGCCCTCCCGTGTGTCGCGACCACCAGATCGTTGTCCTTAACCACGAGATCGTGCACCGGGGTGGTCGGAAGATTCAGTTTGAGCGACCGCCACTCCGCTCCGTCATTGAACGAAACATAGATTCCGCATTCTGTTCCAGCGTAGAGCAGCCCTCGTTTCTTAGGGTCTTCGCGGACGGCTCGCACGAACGAACCTTCGGAGATTCCATTGACAAGCTTCGTCCAGGTCTGCCCGTAATCGCTCGTCTTGTATATGTAAGGCTTTAGGTCGTCGTTCTGATGCCGATCCACGGCGACATAAGCCGTACCTGCATCGTGCGGAGAGGCTTCGATCTGGCTGATGCGGCTCCACTCCGGCAAGTCCTTCGGCGTGATGTTCGTCCACGATTTTCCTTCATCGCGGGTCAGTTGGATCAGACCGTCGTCGGTCCCCACCCACAGCACACCCTTAGTGATCGGCGACTCAGCCAGTGCAAAGATGGTGTCGTAGTATTCCGTTCCGGAATCGTCCAGAGTGATGTCGCCACCAGAAACAATTTGCTTGCTCTTGTCGTCGCGCGTCAGGTCTGGACTGATCGCCTGCCAGTGCACCCCGCCGTCTGTAGTTTTAAACAGACGCTCGCCCGCGTGATACAGCGTGTTGGCATCGTGCGACGAAATCAGCACGGGAGCGGTCCACTGGAACCTGTGTTCCAGATTGGCGGCTCCGTGAGCATCGGAGAGTTCGGGCTGCTCCGTGATGGATTTCACCTGCCCAATGTGCCGGTCATAGCGTGTGATGGTCCCCTGATAGTCAGCGGCGTAGACGATGTTCGGGTCGGGTGGATAAGGTGCAATATAGCCAGCCTCACCTCCGCCCACGTCGTACCAGTCGGAGCGATCGATGGAGCCGTCATCGCTGCGGCTGGCGATGGCCACGGTTCCGCTATCCTGCTGCGAACCGTAGACACGATACGGCGTCGCCGGGTCCGTGATCACGTGGTAGAACTGCGCGGTCGGTTGATTGTCTTCGAGCGTCCAGTTCTTGCCGCCATCCAGAGTTACAGTGACCCCACCATCATTGGCCGCGATCATGCGCCCCGTATCTCTGGGATCAATCCACAGTCCGTGATTGTCGCCGTGTGGAACCCTGATTCGGTTGAACAGATGGCCGCCGTCCGTGGACTTGTACGCTTCCACGTCCATGATGTAGACCACGTTTTCATCTCTCGGATCGGCGATGATGTGCATGTAATACCAGGGACGCTGCCACAAGCTGTGGCTGGGATTGACGAAGTCCCAATTTTCCCCTCCATCGTCGGAGCGAAAAAGGCCACCATTGGGATCGTGCGCCTCGATAAGGGCGTAAACGCGGTCAGAGTTGGCGGCGACGGCGATCCCGATACGCCCATATGGCCCTTTCGGCAGTCCATGCTCTTCCAACCGTTTCCAGGTCGTGCCCCCGTCGTTCGAGCGGTAGAGTCCGCTTCCCGGACCGCCACTGGTCATGCTCCACGACGTGCGGCGCGCCTGCCAGAGCGCGGCAAATAAAATGTTGGGGTTGTGAGGATCGAAGGCTACGTCGATTCCTCCAGTGTTCTCATCCTTGTAGAGAACCTTGTCCCAGGTCTTTCCGCCATCCGTCGTGCGGAAAATACCGCGTTCCGTGTTCGTCCCGTATGGGTGACCAAGCGCCGCCACGAAAACAATGTCAGGATTATTTGGATTGATGACGACTTTGCCGATGGCCCGGCTGTCGTGCAGACCAATGTTCTTCCACGTCTTTCCGCCATCAAGCGATTTGTAGACTCCATCGCCGTGAGAAATGTTCCCCCGGATGCAGGCTTCGCCGGTGCCGACATAAATTGTGTTGTGATCGGAATTGGCGACCGCCAGGCTGCCGATAGAACCACTTCCCTCTTTATCGAAGACCGGCGACCAAGTCATTGCCCCATCCGTCGACTTCCAAACCCCGCCGCCCGTCGCACCGAAATAGTAAGTCGTGGGATCACCGGGAATTCCAGCCGCGGTCAGCGAGCGCCCGCCGCGGAAAGGACCGATCATGCGATACTTCATCCCTTTGAAAAGCTTTTCTTCCGGCTTAACAGAATCGCTTGCAGCTGGGGCGCTCTGGCCGGAGGCGTTTGTGGTGGATGGTGACGCCGGCTGTGTCGGCTTGGCGGCCTTCGATTGACGCTCGGGCTTTGTTTGCGCGAAAGCCATGCCGCGCGTCCCGAGCACGACGAATACCACAATTAACAGTAACCAGATGATCGAAATTTTCGCAAACTTGCTCCCGCAAAACGTGTCTTGACCAGCCATGTTCGGATATCTCCCCTGGAGAATGAACCTTAGTACGGATGGTTGCTATGGTAATGCCGCGCAAGAGGCGGTTGCAAAGCGCTTCTCCCGCGCAGATTGCAGCTCTCATTTTTTCAGGAGCAATTTCCGAGCTGCCTGAACTTCCTTGCGCTTCTGCGCGTCAACTTCGGGATAGGAAAGATTAAGGTCTTCCAGCGTTTCCACGATCGCTGCCGCGACCACCAGATGGGTAAACCACTTATTGTCCGCGGGAACCACATACCACGGGGCATGTTGGCTCGTGGTGTGGCGGATCATGTCCTCGTACGCGTCCTGATAATCATCCCAATAATCGCGCTCGCGAATATCCGCTTCGGAGAACTTCCAGTTTTTGTCAGGATCATCCAGTCGCGCCAGAAATCTTTTCTTCTGCTCTTTTTTGGAAAGATGAAGAAAGAACTTGCGAATGACCGTGCCGTTCCTTGTCATGTGCTGCTCAAAACAATGAATGTCCTCAAACCGTTCTTTCCAGATGTCCTTCGTGACCAAGGACGGTGGAACCTTCTGGTTTTCGATTAGGGGAGGATGCACTCGCACCACCAGCACTTCCTCGTAATAAGAGCGGTTGAAAATCCCGATGTGCCCGCGCTCCGGTAGATGTTCATTCGTGCGCCACAGAAAATCATGCTGCAGTTCGGTATCGGATGGCGTCTTGAATGAAGTGACCTGGCATCCCTCGGGATTCACCCCGGACATGACATGCTTGATCGTGCCGTCTTTACCGGCCGCATCCATCGCCTGAAAGATCAGCAACACGGCCCAGCGATCCTGCGCGTAAAGCTTGTCCTGCAAATCCTCCATGCGCGCAATGTCTTTTTGCAGTTGTTCTTTGGCCTGATCAACGGAGCGCCAGTGTCCGGTATCGGCCGGATCGTAGTCTTTTAGCTGGAAGTGTTTGCCATCATTAATGCGGTAGGACTTTGCCAGTTTGGAGATTTTCATTGCTTCTTCGCTCGGAGAATCTTTGTAGAAAGTCTACACTGCGGTAAGGATAGAGTGAGTTGCCCAGGAAGCACTTCGGCCGGCTAGACAACGACCGGCTTCTCGGCAACACTTGGAAGTTTCGCACCTTGCCAGGCCTCGAACCCTCCGACGACATTCACCACGTTGGGAAACCCAGCCCGCTGCAGTAGACTGCACGCGATCATGCTGCGGTAGCCTCCCTGGCAGTGCACCGCGATCGCAACGTCGCGATCGACTTCCGGAGGCGCCACCTTGAAATTATCCAGCGGCCACCACGAGGCGCCTTGGATGTGCCCAGCCTCCCACTCCTGCTCGCGCCGGACGTCCAGCACTTGCAACACGCCGCCTCGCAACTGCTCCGCAAGCGCATCCACGCTGATCTGCGGAAGTACCGGCAATGGCAGTCCAGCTTCGCTCCACGCCGAGACACCACCTTTCAGATATCCCCGCGCGTCCTCCAGGCCGATGCGCGCCAACCTCATTCGTGCTTCCGACACTTTCTCTGGCGACTCCGCGATCAAGACTGGACGGGCTGACAAACCCAGAAGGGCGCCTGCCCACGACGCAAATTGTCCCGACAATGCAATATTCACGGATCCCGGCACGTGCCCCGCCGCGAACAGCTCACCGGGACGAACATCCAGCGCCATTCCACCCTCCGCCAGCAGTGTTTTCAATTCCGCTGGTTCGACTGAGGACAACTGCGGCAGATCCGAGAGCGCCGCCGCTCCCGTGCGATTGATCTCAGCATCCTGCAAAAAATATTCAGGACGAGCCGGCAAGTTGCTAGTCAACTGTTCCACGAACTCTTCCCTGCTCTTGATCTGCAAGGCATAATTTGTCAGTCGTTCCGTGCCGATAGTGGACACCCTCTCGGCGCGCATGTTTCGCCCACACAAAGAACCCGCCCCGTGCGCTGGATACACCAGGACATTGTCCGCCAGCTTGAGAAGTTTGTTGTGCACGCTGTCATAAAGCATTCCTGCCAATTGCGCGGGGCTGTATTGCTTGGAGAGGTCGGGACGTCCCACATCTCCGAGAAACAGCGTGTCGCCAGTGAGAACCGCCCAGGGCTCGGCGAGTTTTTCTTGATCCGTAATTACCAGGCAGATGCTCTCTGGCGTGTGTCCAGGAGTTTCGAGAGCGTTGATGGAGATTCGCCCGACTTGCAGAGCGAATCCGTCCCGTACGGCGACGTGGGGAAACTGAGCCTCTGCCCGGGCTCCGATATAGATCTTCGCGCCGGTCCTAGCCGCCAGCTCTCGGTGGCCGGAAACGAAGTCGGCATGCAGGTGAGTCTCGAAAATGTGCCTGATGGAAGCCTTATTCGCCCCAGCGGCCTGCAGATAAATCTCTACATCGCGCTGCGGGTCGACCACGACTGCCTCACCGTCAGATGCCAGCATGTAAGACGCGTGCGCCAGACAACCCAGATAAAACTGTTCAAAGTGCATGGCTCTCCCTTACAGCTACGCGAGCAATTCTAGCCCCAAAGGATAGTCCAGCACAGCTTCTAGAGGAGGCTGGAAAGTGGGGAATCACGACGGTGACGTGGAAGAGAGCGGCCCGCCGGCGCCGCGTAAAGTATCCAAAATCGGTGCCGGCCTCAACCCCTGAGACCGTCGGCCCACCCCGGAAAGTCCCAAAAAGTAAGGAGACGAAAGCTAGTGGCCAGCAGCTAACCCTCCATCGTAGAGACGTCGCCCGCGTCCACGCCTGCTTCCCTCGCCTTCAAAAAGCGGCGCAGAATTTTCCCTGATCTGGTCTTGGGTAACGAAGCCACAAATTCCAGCGATGAAGGAGTTGCGATCGGGCCCAGTTCTCTCCGCACGTGTTCGATCAACGCCGCGGCCAGAGCGTCGGAAGCCACATGATCGCTACGAACCTGCACGAACACTTTGATGGTCTCCCCCTTCATCACGTCGGGGACGCCGATAGCCGCAGCCTCGGCGACCGCGGGATGCGAGACCAGCGCGCTTTCCACCTCGGCTGTGCCGATGCGGTGTCCGGCCACATTGAGCACGTCATCGTAGCGACCTAGCACGGCGATGTAACCGTCTTTATCTTTCATGGCGACGTCGCCGGTAACATAGCAACCGGGAATCACCTGCCAATCGCGCTCGTAGCGGGCTGGATCGCGCCATACGGTGCGCAGCATATGTGGAAACGGCCGCTTGAGCACCAGACGCCCTCCAACTCCCGGAGGCGCTGACTTGCCACTCTCATCCAAAACATCAGCCTCGGCCCCGGGCATGGTCACACCAACTTTTCCCGGACGCATTGCCATCGATGGCGGCGTCCCGAGAGTCGGCCCGCCCAACTCGGTTTGCCACCAGTTGTCGATGACGTATCCCCACTTTCCGTCGCCGGCTAGATGCGTCTGCGCCCAGCGCCAGGCCTCAGGATTCAGCGGTTCTCCCGCGCACGCGATCACGCGCAAGGTGGTCAAGTCATGCGCCGCCGGATAACTTTCGCCATAGCGCATGAACATCCTGAGAGCCGTGGGCGCGGTGAACATCTTGGTGACAGCGTAGCGCTCCACGATTTCCCATGCAGTCCCCGGATTCGGATAATCGATGGCTCCTTCGCGGAACAGCGTCGTAACTCCAGCACATAGTGGCGCATAGACGATATAGGAATGTCCCACAACCCAGCCGATATCTGACGTACACCAGAAAATATCGCGGTCGCCCACATCGTAGTAGTTCTCTAGATGGTAGGTCGTCCCCACCATATAACCGCCATGCACGTGTACCACGCCTTTGGGCTTGCCCGTCGAACCAGAGGTATAGAGCAAGAAGAGCGGATCCTCCGCATCCATTTCCTCAGCGGGGCAGTCCGGAGAAAACTTCAGCAGCTGGTCGAAGTCGATTTCCCGAGGAGGCGAGAGCTTAGCCCCAGCTCGCGAATACACCACAACCTTCTCCACGAACTCCAATTTCTCTACCGCCTCGTCGACGATGGCCTTGAGCGCCACCGTCTTTCCCCGCCGGAATCCGACATCTCCGACAATCACGACCTTCGCCTGGGCATCGACAATCCGGTCTTGCAGAGCAGTGTGCCCCAAACCTGCATAGACCACCGAATGAATGGCCCCGATCCGAGCGCATGCCAGCATGGCGACCGCGCCTTCGATGGTCAACGGCATATAAATGACCACGCGGTCCCCTTTCCCGACGCCCAGCGACTTCAAGCCGTTGGCGAAGCGGCAGACCATGCGGTGGAGCTGCCCATAGGTGACGATCCTCTCGCTGCCGTCTTCGCCGAGCCAAATAAAAGCTGCGCGATTGCGCCGGTCCGAATTCGCATGCCGGTCGAGCGCGTTGATGGTGATATTGGTCTTAGCGCCGGTGAACCACTTATGATGGACACCATCCCACTCCAGGACGCGGTTCCACTTGCAGGACCACTCAAACCGGCTGGCGTAGTCAGCCCAAAACACTTCGGGATATTTCTGCGCTCGCGCACACTCCCTCAGCCAATTCTTCTGGATGACGTTGCTGGCCACAATGCTCGGCGCCGCGTATTCCCCGTCCAGGGCTAGAAGGTTGGAGATGTTTTCTCGTTTTTCGACGCTTAGAACACTCATGCGAACCTCCGGAGAGAGCGCGATCGCTAGCAGACTGGCGTGGATTTTGCTCCGCAGATCAGACCCTCGCAGTGACCGAGATCACAACGCGGTGTGTCTTCAGACGCTAGAATGATGCCGCCAGCCAGGCAACGGGCAAGCGCCAGATCCCAATTCGGCACATCTTTTGTGTCTAATCACTGACACCAGTGATCCGTATCACAGCGGCATTTGACGTTCTACAGTACGGTTGCGCTCCATGTGCCCGGCTGCGCTCGAAGCCGGAAAACAGGAGCGTCCGTCCATGTCGACGATGAAGCAGTTCTCCTTAACGCCTTCTCGTCCTCGCCGTCACGACTTCGCCCGTCATGGTTGGAAATAACGCGCCAAATCGTACCGAATTCGGCTCCATTTTTGCTTCGTAGGAACGGGAGTCGTGATTGCAGGAAGGGCCGAGCTCCGGGTTCTCATTTCGCGGCCGGAAAAGGAGAAAAACAGTGGCTATAGCAAGCAATGAATCTACTCCGGATACCAGCGGAATTAATCGCTGGTGGCGTGTGGTCGGTGGACTCTCCATGAACGTTGCACTGGGCACTCTCTATGCCTGGAGCGTGTTCGTGGCCCCGCTGGAGAAAGAATTCGGTTGGAAACGGGCCGAGACGTCCAACGTATTCACCATCGCGGTCGTCGTCTTCGCGCTAACATTTGTCGCGGCGGGGCGCCTGCAAGACAAGTATGGCCCGTTGTGGGTTTCCCTGACCGGCGGCATATTGGTGAGCCTGGGTTTCTTCTTGTGTGCCTTCACCCACAGTCTGAATTACCTGTATGTCTGCTTCGGCGTGATTGGGGGGTTAGGAAACGGATTTGGCTACTCCACGCCCATCCCGGTAATGGCCAAATGGTTTCCCGACAAACGTGGCTTAGCCATTGGACTGGCGGTAGGCGGCTACGGAGCGGGCTCGGCGCTGTTCGGGCCGTTGGCCAACCTCAAGCTGATTCCTGCCTTTGGAGTGCACACGACGTTTATGATTCTGGGAGCCATTTTCCTGGTTATGACGGTTTTCGGTGCGTTCCTGCTGCGTAATCCGCCCGTTGGATATAAGCCCCCCAACTGGACACCTGTACCCGCCGCCAAGGCTTCCGCCACCACCTATGATTTCAGTCCGGGCGAGGTACTGCACACGCCCGCGTTCTACCTGATGTGGGTTGCCTACGCGCTCGGCACGTCGGCTGGACTGATGGTGATTAGCCAGTTGGTTCCGTTTGCGAAGAGCGTGGGTATTCCCGGCGCGGCGCTGATTACGATGAGCTTGGTTGTCGGTGCGGTTGGCAACGCCTCGGGTCGCATCTTGTCTGGTTGGATGTCGGATACACTCGGCCGGCTGAACACCTTGCGACTCATGATCGCCATCTCTATGATTTCCATGCCAATTCTTTACCACGTCGGTGGCAATGTGGCATTGCTATACGCAACCGTCTTCGTCGTGTACTGGTGCTATGGAACACAGCTTTCGGTAAATGGCGCGACGGCGGCGGATTTCTGGGGGACGAAGAACGCAGGCATTAACTACGGCATGCTATTCACTGCCTGGGGCGTGGCGGGTATCATCGGTCCCCGGATCGCCGGCGTGCTATTCGACAAGTACAAGAACTACCAGATGGCGTTCTACGCGGCGGCGGCCTTGGCGGCCGTGGCCCTGATGTTCGAATTAGCAGCCAAACGCCCCGTCATTCCGCAAAAGGAGTCGGTTGCAAAGAAGGTGCTGGCGGTCGCCTAGTTTGCAGACTTCGCTGCAGTTGATGTACAGATGTTCCACGATTTAAGCTTTGATCGGAGCGCGAGGTTGTTCCTTTCAAGCCGGGGTAAGCATTGGACAAATAATGCCGGAGTTGTATCGCAAAATTCAGCAATCAAAAGGAGCGGCCGACATGGCTCAGATTCCTCAGAAGAAGCAGGCAGTGAGCGAGACCAGCGAAGCTCAGATCGCAGTTCATTGGCGGGAGGAAGAATACTATTATCCTTCCCCCAAATTCGTTGGCCAGGCGAACCTAAGCGATCCCAGTGTTATGGAACGCTTCAGCGAGGAAAATTTCCCGGA
>JBEKRE010000080.1:0-18214 GCA_049519055.1 Candidatus Sulfotelmatobacter sp.
TGGCACTCGTGCGGCCACCTTTCAAGGAATACTACGATGGGAAAAGCGGGACAGACAGGATTGGCCCTATGGAAATGCACCCGCCATGCCAACGCATTTCGTTAGTGTCAATTCCGTTTGTCCTGCTTTCTCCCCAGAAACTCGTTGTTCTTAAGCCGCTGGAACTCCGATGAGTTGGTATCCCAGGGTGGCGGCCTTCCACTTGAGCTGCTTGATCTGTAACTGCCGGTGCTGCTCCTGGTAGGTCGCCGCTCCTTTGTCCACATATTTCATCCCGTAGCCGAGCATGCGGTAGACCAAGCGGGCCAGCTTGGCCGCCATGGCCTTGATGGCAACGGGAGCCCCTAGCCTGGTTCTGAATCGACGGAACTGCGCTCCCAGATAGGTATCGCTTAGCCGCAAGGTGCTGGCCGCCATCTTTAAAGCGATGGTCACCCTGTTGTTGGTGGGCAGTCGTCTTTTCCGCCGCAGCCAGGCAACCCAAGCCACTGCCTAATAATAAGGAGGCTAGTGCCCTCAGGGCGATTCGCCCCAGGAGGGTGCCAGTGGCCACTTGGGGTGGAATTGGCCGCGTAGGCTTGATTTCTAGCAATGCCCAGTACGATTACAGCGAGAGGGCGTCTTAGGATTTCCCGCGACTGCTTTTGCCGTCGGCTGGTCGTTTTGCGGTTTCTTGGATGCATCGGAAAGAGCCTGCTCCAGCAGAAACTCCGATCTGCTGATTCAGTGAGCGGTCTTCACGTTTCGCAAGGTCTGTAAGCTGACGATGAACATTCTGACAATTTTCTCAGCGCTCTTTGGACTCGAATCCTCGCTGTAATAGCTCGGACAACATCTATTGCTCAGACGAGCGCCACGGCCATCGCTAACGTCGATACGGAACACTAGGAAGATCACAATGAACACCACAACAGCTGTGAAACATTCCCGTTTGCGGCTTGCTAGAGCGCTCCGCGCGATTTCTTCAATGACTCGAATCGCTTTTCCCGATCATCAATTCGCCGTCTGATGCACTATGCTGGCGGGGGAACGAGCACGGCAACCATGATTCTAGAGACGGATGCGTCGGATCCCGGTGGTGCGGAAACCCTCCGCCGGTACGAACTCGATGGCGCTTACGACGAGATGTTCCGTGCCGTAGATCATCCGCGAAAACAATATCGTCTACTTTACAACTTGCTTTTGAGCCTGGGTCCGGGCGAACTGCGACGCAGCAAACACGAGGCTGACCAGTCGTTCTTCAACCAGGGGATCACCTTTACCGTATATGGAAACGACAAAGGCACGGAGCGGATTTTTCCTCACGATCTGCTGCCCCGAATTATCACAGCGGCCGAATGGGAAAGGATCGAACGCGGACTCACTCAGCGGATCACGGCGCTGAATCTGTTCCTCAAAGACGTCTATCATGAGGAAAAAATCATTGCAGACGGCGTCGTGCCCGGTAAGATTGTTTACACCTGCAAACATTACCGCCGGGAAATGCGCGGCATCAAAGTACCTCGCGACGTCTACATCACAGTGGTGGGCACGGATTTGATACGAAATCCGGAGGGGAACTTTGTGGTTTTGGAGGACAATCTCCGCGTCCCCAGTGGGGTTTCTTACATGCTCACCAGCCGCAGAGTGATGAAGCAAATATTCCCCGGGCTATTTCAAAAATGCCGGGTGCGGCCGATTGAGCAGTACAGCCAGGCGCTTCTGTCGACTTTGCGATTTCTAGCCCCAGAAGGCCGCTCCGAGCCAACCGTCGTTTTACTGACTCCGGGCGCCTATAACTCGGCTTATTTCGAACATACTTATCTGGCACGGCGGATGGGCATTGAACTGGTAGAGGGACGAGATTTAGTGGTCCACGATAATGTCGTGTATATGCGTACCACTTTTGGCCTGCGACGTGTCGATGTGATTTATCGGCGAATTGACGACGATTATCTCGATCCTCTGGTATTCGAAAGCGGCTCGGCGCTCGGAGCTGTGGGTCTCTTCAATGCCTATCGGGCCGGAAACATAGCCTTCGCAAATGCGCTGGGAACGGGAGTCGCCGACGACAAGGCCATCTATGCCTATGTGCCCAAAATCATTCGCTATTATCTCGACCAAGACCCGATTCTGGAAAACGTCGAAACCCTGTTGATGTCCGATCCAGCGCAACGGGACCACGTCTGCCGACGCTTGGAGGAATACGTGGTAAAAGCTGTGGGCGAGTCGGGTGGTTACGGAATGTTGATCGGTCCGCACAGCACGGAACGGGAGCGCTCGGAATTTCGGGAGAAGATTAACGCGCAGCCGCGAAACTTTATCGCGCAACCGACCATCAATCTTTCCACCGCACCGTGTTTTGTGGACGGCACCATCGAGCCCCGTCACGTCGACCTCCGACCTTACGTGCTCTCCGGCGAAAAAATTACTATTGTTCCCGGTGGCCTCACGCGAGTGGCGCTGCGTAAGGGATCCCTGGTCGTCAATTCGTCTCAAGGCGGGGGATCGAAGGACACGTGGGTCTTGCAGAATTGAGATTTTGAAGAAGGATACAGAACACTATGCTTTCCCGCGTAGCCGACAGTCTCTACTGGATGAGCCGCTATTTCGAGAGGGCGGATAATGCCTCGCGTGTGCTGAAGGCAACCTACAGCCTGATCCTGAATCCCGCAAAGTTTTCCACGGAGGAACGCTGGTTTCGCGCGGTTTCCTCGCTCGCTCCCGGCGCAGCTGCCAGCAATGTCGACCCGCAGCGTGCTCTATTTTTGTTGGTGGCGGATCCGGAAGGAGCTTTTTCGATTGTGAAATGCATCAGCGGGGCTCGCGAAAATGCCCGGCAAGTTCGCGAGGAAATCAGCTCGGAGATGTGGGAGCACCTGAACACAATTTTCCACGCCGTGACTGGCTTCGAGTTGCAACCCGATGATGATGCAGGCGCCATGCGAGTGGTGAGCCTGGTTCGCGAAGGCTCTTACAGGTTTAATGGAATCACCGCCGCCACTCTGAATCACGACGAGGCCTGGCATTTTATCCAGCTCGGCAAATATATCGAGAGGGCCTGCAATCTCTGCGCCCTGCTCGACGCTTATTTTGTCGTCGACAAGCATGCGGATGATTTAGATTGGGTGGGCCTGTTAAGCAGTTGCGCTGCCTTCGAAGCTTATTGCAAGGCGTGCACCGCTGAACTCAAACCAGAACGGATAGCGAATTTTCTCCTGCTGAAGCCCGAGTTCCCCTATTCCGTCCGTTATTCGCTGGACCGCATGCACGAGGCTTTGACTGCAATCAGCGCCCTCTCTTTGAGCCGCAGGACCGACAAGGTCGAAAGATTGATCGGGCGTTTGCGATCGACGGTTGCCTACGTACAGGTTGCAGAAATGATTGCTGGATTACACAAATATCTTGCGGAAATCATCGACCAATGTGGCGCACTGCATGCGGCGGTTCAGGAACTATATATCGAGTATCCGATTGAGGTTGCTTTCCCAAACTAATGCTCTATGCCATTCGCCATTTCACGCGCTACCGCTACAGCCATTCTGTCTGGCAGAGCATGATGGAAGTTCGCATGCACCCCAGAAGCGAAGGTAACCAACGCTGTTTTGTTTTTCAGCTCTCGGTCAACCCGCGAGCCCGCATTTTTGGTTATACCGATTCCTATGGCAATCTGGTGCACCACTTCGACCTGCCTTCCCGCCATGACCAGCTCACGATCATCTCGGACGCTCTGGTAAATATTGACGCTCAGCCCGCGATTCCCGAAACCATGGACTACGAAGGGTGGACTGATCTGGAACAGACCGTCGAGAAAAAAGATTACTGGGACATGCTGATACCGAGTCATTATGCGTGCCCATGCCCAGAGCTTGAAGAGTTGGCAAAAGAGATCGGCGCGACGGAAAGGGACGGACGGAGCCCTTTGGCATTTCTGCAGGATCTTGCCGCCGGTGTGCATCGCAGTTTTAGCTACCTGAAGAATAGCCCTACGGCGAGTTTGCCGATTGAGCATTCCCTTCGGTCGAGACAGGCTGCATGTCAGGATTTCGTTCATGTCATGATCGCACTGGTTCGAAATGCCAACATTCCCTGTCGCTATGTCAGTGGATACATTTACCACGGCGGCGAAAATGTGCCGTCGACCGAAGGCGCTTCGCATGCATGGGTGGAAGCTCTTCTCCCCGGAGTGGGCTGGGTAGGTTTCGATCCGACGACTAATCGGCTCGTAGGGGAGGGGCACATTCGCACCGCAATCGGTCGCGATTCTGCCGACGTTCCGCCCACAATGGGTGCTATGAAGGGAAAAGCGGACACGCAGCTCCAAGTTCGAGTTCAGGTCACGCCCTCCCCAGCCTTGCTCCCTCCCGACGAGGAGTTTGCGGCGGGCCAAGAGTGGTCTCAATTTCTTGACGAGACCCAGCAGTTGCAGTTGGTCGCTGCGCAGCGACAGCAGTAGCGAAGTGAGAACGAGCCAGAAACTCCAGGCGTGGGCCGCATGAGGGTGGATGAGCATACAGGTTGCTCTCAAGCACCGGACACAGTACCGTTACGACAAGGCGGTCTCAATCGGTCCACAGGTTATACGGTTGCGGCCGGCGCCGCATTGCCGAACGCCGATCCTCAGCTACTCGCTTAGCGTCACCGCCGCTGGGCACCTTCTCAACTGGCAGCTCGACGCCCACAACAATCATCTGGCGCGGGTTCTTTTCCCGGATAAGACCAACGAGTTTATGGTTGAGGTGGACCTCGTCGCGGAGCTAATCCCTTTCAATCCATTCGATTTCTTTCTGGAACCAGGAGTCGAAAACTATCCTTTCGAGTACGCTCCAGATCTGGCTAAGGATCTCGAACTTTATCGTTCGGTCGAGCCAGCCGGACCCCTGCTCCAGACTTTTCTTAGGAAGCTTGCCTGCGAGAGGCGAGGAACGATCAGCTTCTTGGTTGACTTGAATCGGAGGGTGCGAAACGAGATTGAATATGTGACGCGGCTGGATCCTGGCATCCAAACATGCGAGCAAACCCTTGAAAAGTGCAAGGGATCCTGTCGTGACTCGGCATGGCTCCTGGTGCAGATTCTCCGATGTTGTGGAATCGCCGCACGCTTCGTCTCCGGTTATCTGGTTCAGTTGGCAGCTGACGAGAGAGCGTCGGAAGGTCCGAGCGATCAGCAAACCGACTCGGCGGACTTCCATGCCTGGGCGGAAGCGTTTTTACCGGGTGCGGGCTGGATTGGGATGGATCCGACTTCCGGACTGTTCGCCGGCGAGGGTCACATCCCGCTCGTCTGCACCCCTAACGCTTCCAAGGCCGCGCCCATCGAGGGCACGGTCGAGCTGGCGAACGTGCAGTTCGGCTACTCCATTTCCATTCGCCGCTTGAATGACGCACCACGGCCAGCCAAGCCCTTCAGCGAGGGGGTATGGTTGCAGGTGGAACAGGTGGCGCATCGCGTCGACGCGGACCTGGAAGCGCAGGACGTACGCCTGACCATGGGCGGCGAGCCTACGTTCGTCGGCATCGACGAGCCCGAGAGCCCACAATGGAACATCGATGCTCTGGGACCAATGAAACGAACCCGCGGCTTGGCTCTCATCCAATGCCTGCGCGAGAAAGTGGCGCCCGGCGGGCTGCTTCACTTCGGACAAGGGAAATGGTATCCCGGCGAGCCCTTGCCGCGTTGGGCACTGAGCTGCTGTTGGCGGGCCGACCACGTCCCTGTTTGGGAGAATGTTGACCTCATCGCTCGCGAAGATCAGGACTACGGCTTCGGCGCGGCCGATGCTCTTAAGTTCATAGAAGCACTCTCGCGCCGCCTCCAGGTAAGCTTCGAAAACGTGCTTCCGGCCTACAACAGCGAAGCTGAGTCGACCGAGCCTGCCGGTTACATTTTGCCCATTCGCCGCCGTCAACGGGCGGGCCAGTTGTGCTGGTCAAGCCAGTTGTGGTTCCCACCTCCAGAACGTCTGTTATTGTCGCCGGGCGACTCCCCCATCGGCTACCGTATCCCGACCGAGTCGATGCCATGGGTTGCACCCGATGAGCTCGAATACGAGCGCGAGGCTGCGCCGTTCGCGGACCGGATCAAGCTTCCATCACGCCCGATCCGGCAGATGGAACTCTTCCAGAAAAATCCTGTGACCGATCCGCTGCCTGCTCTCTCGGCCACCGCCGAAACTGCGCCGGAATTGATCCGGCCAGCGCTGTGCGTGCAGGCTCGAGAAAGCCGCCTGCACGTGTTTTTACCGTATGCGTCCAAGCTTGCAGACTATCTCGACCTAGTCGCTGCCGTCGAGGATACCTGCCAGTATGTGCAGACGCCGGTGTGGCTGGAGGGCTACGCTCCGCCTTCCGACCCCCGGTTGCGATCCTTCAGCGTCACACCCGATCCGGGTGTTCTGGAAGTAAACCTGCCACCCGCGAGCAATTGGGAGGAGCTCGAACAGATCAACACCGTGCTCTTCGAAGAAGCACACCATAATCGGTTGACCGCTGAAAAATTCGCCTATGACGGCAGCCACATTGCTACCGGCGGCGGCAGCCATATCGTGATCGGCGGAGCGACCGTGTTGGACAGTCCTTTTCTGCGCCGCCCGGATCTGCTGCGCAGCATGCTGGCATTCTGGCAGAACCATCCCTCGCTTTCGTATCTATTTTCCGGAATGTATGTCGGACCGACGAGCCAGTCTCCGCGCATAGACGAAGCGCGTATGGATGCCCTATACGAACTGGAGCTCGCCTTTAGTAATTTGCCTGCACGCGACTGCCCCCCGACTTCGATGGATGGATTGTTCCGGAACCTGCTTGTCGACGTTACTGGAAATTCGCATCGCGCCGAGTTCTGCATTGACAAGCTCTATCCGCCGGAGGGTCGGGGGCTGCGTCTGGGCTTGCTCGAATTGCGCGCATTCGAAATGGCTCCCCATGTCAGAATGGGTCTTATCGAGATGCTTCTAATCCGCGCGTTGGTATGCATGTTTTGGAAACGCCCATTCGAAGGCGGCCTGATCCGTTGGGGCACCGCACTTCATGACCGTTTTATGCTGCCGCACTTTGTCAGGCGCGACTTTTCCGATGTGCTCGGCTCCCTGCTTGAGTCTGACTACAATTTCGACGAAAAGTGGTTTGCCGCACAGCTGGAGTTTCGCTTTCCGAAGATCGGGTCGATCGCTGTACAGGGGGTCGAACTCGAGTTGCGTGAGGCCCTCGAGCCTTGGAATGTGCTCGCGGAAGAGACTAGTTCCGGCCGAACGGTTCGCGCTGTGGACTCCTCGTTCGAGCGGATTCAGGTGAAGGTGTCTGGGTTGACCACGGAGTCCCGCTACGTGGTTGCGTGCAACGGTCGCAGCGTGCCACTCTATCCTACCGGGGAACCGGGAGAGACTGTTGCTGGCGTACGGTATCGCGCCCGCCAACTGTCGGCGGAGTTACATCCAACCATTCCGGTGCATGCGCCACTGATCTTCGACATTATTGATCGCTGGAAAGAGCGTTCGATTGGCCGATGCGCCTACCATGTGGGATCACCCGACGGTCGCGCCTACACCAGCCGGCCCGTGAACGCAACGGAGGCTGCAAACCGCCGCCGGCAACGCTTCCAAGAATCCGATCCTACGCCTGGGCTGATAGCGGCGCCGGAGAAAGAGACCAACCCGATCTTTCCTATGACCCTGGACTTGCGGTTGGTGCCGCCCGGGAAAAAGACCCACATCGAGAAGCCGGGGCTTGTCCCATGACTGTCGCTTTATATCAGCCTCCGCTCCGCTACGGAGCTGCCTACGACGAACTGTCGGCTGATGGGGTGACTCCCCGCCCGCACTGGGCGCACCTGATGGAATCGCTTCGAGCCATCGGTTCCGAGGAGTTGGGACGACGCTGGGCTCGTGCCGAGCGCCGCATTCGCGAGAACGGGATCACGTACAACGTTTACGGCGATCCACTGGGGGCAAGTCGGGCATGGCAGATCGATATCGTTCCGCTACTGATTCCGGCGGACGAATGGCGCTTCATAGAAGCTGGCATCATTCAGCGCGCACAGTTGCTTAATCGGCTCCTCGAGGACCTCTACGGCGCGCAGAACCTGGTGGCGCACGGCAACTTTCCTGCCGCACTTCTCTATGCCAACCCCGCATTTCTCCGACCGCTCGTGGGCGTGCCGGTTGCCGCGCACAGCTATCTGCATATGCTGGCCGTCGATCTTGCCCGTTCGCCCGATGGCCAGTGGTGGGTGCTAGCCGATCGCACGCAAGCGCCTTCGGGCAGCGGCTATGCGTTGGAAAACCGCACCATCGTCTCCGATGTTCTACCTGATCTGTTCCGCACGTCGAATGTATTGCGCCTCGCTCCATTTTTCCGCGCGCAACGCGAAGCGCTCACCAACCTTGCCCAGCGCGACAATCCGAGAATCGTATTGCTTACTCCCGGGCCGCTCAACGAGACGTACTTCGAACACTCCTACATCGCGCGTTATCTGGGATTCACTCTAGTGCAGGGAGCGGACCTGACGGTGCGCAAACGCCGCGTGTATCTCAAAACTGTTGACGGACTGGAAAGGGTCGATGTGATTTTGCGCCGGGTGGACGATAGCTTTTGCGATCCGCTTGAACTACGGCCCGATTCGCTTCTGGGCGTGCCTGGCCTCGTCGACGCCGTCGTCGCGGGAAATGTGAAGGTGGCCAACGCACTGGGAAGCGGCCTGATTGAGACGGCTGCCATCATGCCTTTTCTTCCCGGCCTCTCCACACAATTGCTGGGCGAAAAGCTCAAACTCCCGTCCGTCGCTACCTGGTGGTGCGGGCAGAAGTACGCGCTCGATTGGGTGCTCGACCATCTCGACCAGGTGGTAGTGAAACCGGCATTCCCCTCGCGCGGTATGGAACCGGTGTTCGGGGCCGAACTTCTGAATGCCGAGAAGGGCAGGTTTGCCGAGCAGCTGCGGGCCCGCCCGAGCGAGTATGTAGCGCAGGAGCAGGTCGCTTTGTCCACGGCTCCGGTGTGGGACAACGGATGTCTTAACTCGCGCAGCGTGGTGCTGCGCACCTACGTGCTCAATACCGGCGGTGGGTGGATTGCGATTCCGGGCGGGCTGGTACGCGTCGCCGAAGCGGAGGGGTCGATCGTCTCGATGCAGCGGGGAGGGCACAGCAAGGACGCATGGGTCCTGTGGGATAGCCCGGTCGATACGTTCAGTTTGCTGCGCCCGCGGCATGAGCCGGTAGAGTTGCACCGCGTCTCGCGAGTTGTGCCGAGCCGTGTCGCCGACAATGCCTTCTGGTTGGGCCGATATGTCGAGCGCGCCGAAAACATTGCTCGCATCTTACGCGCCATGATCCCCCGCGCACGGCGCGCCGAGGAAGCGGAGCTTGTCTGCCTTATCCGCCTGCACAAGTGCCTGGGGTCACGGCACAGCAAGTTGCCTAAGCCTAAACACAGGCGTCCGACCTCCCTTGAACTTGAACAGGAAATGACCTCGCTGTTGACGGATCCCAAGCGGGCCGACAGTCTGGCTTGCACTCTGGCGGAGGTATTCCGGATTGGAGGCAACATTCGCGAGCGCTTGTCGGGCGATATGATGTTCCTGATCGGCCGGCTGCGGGACTCAATTCAGATCGGGCGTGGCACTCCGTTTCTCGAGTATCCGGCCATGCTGACCGATTGTTTGGGACTGCTTTCTGCATTTTCCGGAATGGAACGGGAGAACATCAACCGCGGATTGGGCTGGGTGTTCATGACCACTGGCCGGCGTCTCGAGCGCGCGATCTATCTGACCAGGCAACTGAGCGAGATCACTACACCGCTGACGGAGCAGGACTGGTCGCTTTTGGAGTGCCTGCTCGAGGTTGCGGATAGTTCTATGACCTACCGGACTCGGTACTACACAACGCTGCAGCCCTTAGCTGTAATGGATGTGCTTATGGCGGATGAGACCAATCCGCGCTCTTTGGACTTTCAGCTCAGCCACCTCGCCGACCTTTATCAAAAGCTGCCTCGGCACGTCCACGTTGACTTAGAGGCGATGCGGGCTGCGCTGACGTTGTTACGCAGTTTCGATTTGCGAAAGCTAAAATATCCGTTACCCGGTGCCGGCGCGCCCAATGCTTCTGACGGGCTCTCCCGGCTGGCGATCTTCCTCCACGGTCTGGAAGGGTTGCTGCCTTCCTGGTCGAATAACTTAACCAGCAGATACTTTAGTCACGCGCGCACCTTGCCGATCACCATAGGCCAATGATTCTCTTAGGACCAAGACCTTCGAAGAATGATTTATAAAATCGTTCACCGGACCACATACAGATACAAACATCCCGTCTCGGTGGGAACCCATGTGGCATGCCTAAAGCCTCGAGCTTTGCCGCATCACCAGTTGTCTCGGAGCGAACTGAGTATCCAGCCACGCCCGGCAACGCGCACAGAGCGCGTGGACTTTTTTGGCAACCTTCTCTGTTTTTTCACCATTCAAGAACCGCACCGGGAATTGATGGTAGAGGCGCGCAGCGAAGTGGTCATGGAAGAGAAGCCGATGCCTCGGCCTCAATTGCCGCCGCCCCCTTGGGAGGAAGTGGCGAGATCGGTTCCCACCGATCTTAGCGCAGCCGGTCGGGAAGCCTACCAGTTTGGATTTGAGTCGCCGCGCATTCGGGTACGGCCGGAGTTTGCCGACTACGCGCTCCAGTCCTTTACGCCTGGGCGGCCTATGCCGGATGCGCTTCTCGACCTGACCGCACGCATCCACAACGACTTTCGCTTCGATTCGAAATCGACCAACGTCCGTACGACGCCCGAAGAGGTCTTCAAGAAACGGCGGGGCGTCTGCCAGGATTTCGCACACTTGCAAATCGCATGCCTCCGCTCCCTGAATCTCGCCGCTCGTTATGTAAGCGGATACCTTCGAACCTACCCACCTCCCGGGCAGCCGAGGCTGGTGGGTGCTGATGCATCCCACGCCTGGGTCTCGGCTTATTGTCCGGGAATCGGTTGGCTTGGTGTGGATCCCACGAACAACATTGTCCCCTCGAACGGCCACGTGACGCTCGCCTGGGGCCGGGACTACGGCGACGTAAGCCCTCTGCGGGGCTTAATCCTGGGAGGTGGATCGCATACGCTCAAGGTCGCCGTTGACATGGAGCCGATTGATTCCCGGTTTCCTGATGTCTGATGTTCGTAGTTCGGGTGTTCCCGCCCCGACCACCGAACTGCCGCAGGAGGGAAGATGGCGGCGGCGCTCCACCAGACTTGCAGACTAGCCGACCTGGGGCACACTTTCGGCGATTTCATCCGTCCAGACTTTGAAGCTCTCGAGAGTATTTGGGCCGAAGGTGGTGGTGATGGCAACATCGGTCGCGTCGCGGCCTCGCGCGATGAGCACGCGTCCAATCCTGGGCACGTTGTTTCGTGGATCGAATGTGTGCCAGGCGCCACCTAGATAAACTTCGATCCAGGCTGCAAAATCCATCAGGCCGTAGGGCGGCAGCGTCCCCATATCGCCAAGGTATCCGGTGCAGTACCGCGCCGGAATATTCATGCAGCGGCAGAGCGCGATAGCCAAATGCGCGTAATCGCGACAGACGCCGGTACCCTCGTTGAACGCCTCCCAGGCTGTACGCGTGGGGCGCGCTTGCTGATAATCGAAAACGATATGGTTGTGGACAAAATCGCAGATTGCCTGCACTCGCGACCACCCCGGCGTCGTCTGACCGAATCGCGACCACGCAGCATCGGACAATAGATCCGTCTCGCAATACCGGCTGCCCAAAAGAAACACCAGAGTATCTTCTGGCAAATCTTGTAACGCATGCTGTTTAGCGGAGGGCGTCACCGGGTCGGGTTTTGCCGAATCTCGAACCACTCCAGTGCTTTTCAGACAAGTCCTCCCTATGGGCGCCACAATCCGGGTGCACCAGTTTCCGAAGCCGTCCCGGTACGCCTTGATTGGCGTTTCCGGATCGGTGGTAGGAATATCGGGAATGACGATCTCCGAGGCTCGGGAGTAATGGACGTTGACCATGAGGATCATCGGCGTCTCTTGTGGACAGTAAAACACTAATTCGTAGCCGACCTGAATCAACATACAGGATTCCTCCGCCAACGATCTCTGGAACTTCCTCCGTCGAAGGACCGAAATGGCGCACTGACCAAGTTTCAACGGAGCGGCTACGTCCAACAACAGATGAGGTGGCCACTCCGACGGTTGCCGAAAATCAGCTTCGCACTAAAGTTTCCAGCCACCACTCCCACCTTATTCTACATAGGCCAGAACCTGGTTCCGACAAAACTCAGTGCGAAGGGAGCCGCTAAAACAGTCACGGCCGTCGGTAGTGGGTCAACTGACCCACTACCCGGCCGTCACCGATCGCGACACAGGCCAACCGCCGGGATTTGCGTTCGTCGAAATGACTAATGCGGGGGGGCGCGAGATGCCATTCGTACCCTGAACGGTTCGGGTCCACGGCGTGCGCGCCCTGATTGTCGATGAAGATCGCCCTAAGCTCTACTGCAGTGGCGAGCACGAGTCACTTCCCAGTAGGGATCACCGGCGCCATCGTATCTAAATGGTTGGGGAGACGAAGTTGTCGGCTGTTCCCGGGCAAGCATTCGGGAGAATTCGACACGCTTTCAGACCGGCCTGCCAAGCGAAACAAAGGGGGGAATTATGAATACAAGTCAACCGTACGGCGACGTGCTAGTCTGGATATCGAGCCTCACCATGAAGAATCCATACCAGGTTCTGGAGCAAAAGAAGACGGACATTGAGCGCGTCCGGAGAGAGATCGAGGCGCTCCATCTTGTGATTCCTTTGCTCGCCGAGGCCCCGGACTGGATCGAAAGTGGTCTGCCGTTGCCCGTCAGACAGTTTCCAGAGACGGGGAGTGCAGCTGCGAAACTTGCCAGGCCCAGCGGGCGACCGCCTGCCGGTTGAGATTATTAGCCTGCTGTTTCGCCGAGAGCCTTGATTTGATCGCCTATTTCGTCGCGCCGTTTTTGGCGTTCCTGAGATTCAACGGATTGAACTACTGACCCACCATCCGCCGCATCCAATCTCTTCAAAAGCACTAACTCCTCTAACAGACGCATCATCTCTTCTGGGGCATTGGCGCTCATTCGGTCCTCCTCGGCACATCCATCCGGATATTGACCGAGTTGGATGCCTGAACCGCCGTTGAGGGATAGTCCCTCGAACGCCAGCGAGTGTGGCTGTAGCTGTGCCCACCTAAGCAACTCCTGAAGTTTTCGAGGCAAGGAATGCCAGCAAGTCGGGGATACTGATCCCGGAATCAAGCAATGACACGATCTCCTCGGGGGTTACGCCCACCCGCTGGGCAACTCGCACTACCTTCTCGACGGCTTGTTCCAGAAGGCATCTGTGCTCTCCGAGAAATTCCTCATAGTTTGGTGTGACTGGTCCTGAAAGCCGTAATCGCTCCATGAGTCATCCTCGGTTCCCGTGTTCCACTATCTCAAAGCCGAGGACGCACAGCAGTGATGCGCATCACATCGTTCTCGGCGAACTGGGCTTGCCGCCATCTTGTCGTGATGTTTCTAGGCTTGAGTTGATGATCGGCAGAAGGCTTACTACGTTTGCGAAAGGGCAGATCAAAACGCTCGATGAACCCATGCACCGCAACGACCTTCGACGGATAAGTTTGCAGGTGGGTGTGGCTCAGAAAATCTAAACCGGGAACTAGGATGTTCGGAATGCCTCAGGGGTTTTGTTTGGCCCTCTGCCGATTTCTGGGTCGGGGCGGTTGAACCTGACAAGTTCGCTGCTGCCCAGCAGTCCGGCGCAGACCTCCCGCAGCTCCATTCCTCCACGTGGGCTCCTGACTATACGCCCACTCTCAAAACGGTGATGACTGTCGAAACAACGGAATTGCTGGAATTGCTGGGACACTAACCTGCGGTAGTCATGGGCACTTCGAACAAGCGGATGCTGCCAACTTATGCGGATCTTCTTTCGGGCACAATGAAAGCATAGGTTTGTTTCGGAGTGACGCTATTCCGTCCTGGTGGATTCAGTGATCCTGGGCCGCGAAAGTTAACGTTTTTTTTGACTGTGAAGTTCACGCCTCCCCGTGGCCAGTTGCTACGCCATCTCTATAAGCGACGGGGCAGATCGTCACAAAATGCGAGAGAGGAGAAAAATCATGAAGTACATGATCACTTGGAATGAACGTCCGCAGGGCACGCCCACCGAGTACGAAAATGCACAGAAGCGAATTATGGAGGTCTTCAGCCCGTGGAAAGCACCCGCCAATTTCAAAATCGAGTCGTTCGTCATCCGCGTCGGTGATTGGGGCGGGTACATGTTGATGGAATGTGACGACCCGCTCGAAGTGCATAAGTTCTGTTCGATGTTGCCTGCCTTCACGTTCGAAGCTCGCCCCGTCGTGCCCGTCGCCGACGCCATTCGCGTGGAACTCGAAGCGATGGCCTACCGCGATGGACTGAAAAGTAAGTAAAGCCAGCTCGGGCGCTGACCCTGACATTCGTCCGAACGCGTTGACCATTTTATTGATCGTGGCCAAGGAGCATCAGTCTCCTTAGCAACGGTACCTCATACTTCCGAGCCGGACCGAAAGAGTGTTGTTAGTTGGGCTCCCCGGCACGTGGATGTACCACTGCCACATGCGGGCCGGCATGATGGCGCTGTGTAAGGTCGAGCCGTAGCGGAACCGTTGCCAGCCCGACGGCAAGGCGCATGACACCCACCAGTGACCATGCGGAACGCCGCCCTGCGAGGACTACTCCTGTGTAGTCGGCAACCCTTCCCTTACCCGATTAGGGAAGGGTTGCCCGTCATCCCGGAGCAATCCACATCCGGAACCCGCATACGCCCGGCAAAAGGCGGCTAATGCTCTCGTTGGAGTCTTTTCCCAATTCCTATCGGGCCGCTGCGGATTCGGCGGGAAGCACTTCGGGGAATAGTTCACGGGTAGGGTCCACTTTCAACCAGAGCATCACGCCCACGCAGAGAAGGGCTACCATCGGAACGAAGGGCGTGTTGTAGTTTCCGAAATGGCCCACAAGGTAGCCGAAGACCACAGCGGAAATGGCCGAAGCCGCGTTGCCCGCCGTGTTCATGAATCCAAACACGGCGCCGGAGTTTTTGCGGCCTACGTCCAGGCAAAGGGCGCAGAGGCTGGGCTGCTGAAACAGAATGCCGCCGTAGGCGAGTGAAAGGAACACTAGCGCTAGCTTACCGCCCGGAGCGTAAATCGCCGCCGTGAAGAACAGCGCCGCCGAACTGAGTCCGACGACGCCGATCCAGCGGCGGGCGCTGCCCAGGCCATGGCGCGTTACCAACCAATCGCCCACCACGCCACCCAGTGCGTTCGCCGTAGCCCCGACCGCATAAGTGAGAGAGGACAACACCAGCGCGGCTTCGGTGAATCCGCGGCCCTTCACCAGATACGTTTGCAGCCACGCCTGGAAAAATCCCAACGAGTACACATAACAGGCGCCGATGGCGGCTATGCGCCACAGCGACGGAATGCGCAACGCCTTGGCCCAGGGCATGCCGTGGTGTTTTGAACCGTGAGGGGAGCCGATTTCACGCAGTTCTGCCTCGCTGACTCCCGCTTTCTCATGTGGAGAATCACGAAACCACACATACCAGGTCACGCTCCAAACCAATCCCAGGAAGCCGAACACGAAGAAGGGCGCCCGCCATCCATAGCGGGCTTGAATCGGCACAACCAGCAGTGGCGACAAGGCGGCGCCTATTTGACTGGTCATCCATACCACGCCCCAGGCGCGGGTGCGCTTGGCAACCGGCATCCAGCGGCCAATCACCGCCGATGCATTCGGATAGGCGCCGGCCTCGCCGGCCCCGAAACAGAACCGCACGACCAGCAAAATGGGGTAGCTCGAAACGGCCCCGGTCAGCGACGTGAAAGCCGACCACCAGGCAACGACGCGGGTGAGGACGCGGCGCGGGCCAATCCGATCTCCCAGAGCGCCAGTGGGTATCTCGAATGCGCTGTAGGAAAGGAAGAAAACGCTGGTGACCCAGCCCCAGGCTACGGGGCTGATGTGCAATGAGTCCTGCATGCGCGGGCCAGCGACAGCGATGCAGACGCGGTCCAGGTAGGTGATCACCGCGAGCAGCGACAGCATCCCAAGCACCCTGTACTGGTATTTCATGAACCCTCAGGAGCTGTGGCCGATTGCCCGCGACGTGGATGTTTCCCAATGAGTATACAGATCACGCTGACATGGTGATATTCACAGGCTTCGATTTGACCGGAAATCTATTACGAAGATAGGCCTGAGCGCTGAAACCGGCATTTTTGGCCGTTGCGGACGGTTCGTCGGCAAACCTTCCCTAATCGATAAGGTAAGGTAGCCCGTCATCCAGGCACAAGCCGCATGGCGACCAGACACCGCACAGGCACGTTCCATTAGGGCCGGAGCAGAACGGGCCGAGGCTCAGCCTTTCGAGCAGTCAGGCATCTGCGATCTTGGGCATCTGTAGACTCAAGCCGCCTACTCTGAAGAGAAATCCGGATGTGATATGTTTGGCGTCCATGAAAAAAGCCCGCGTCCTCGTTCTGCTCCTCACATGCGTTTCCCTGCTCTCCGCACAGTCGCGTCAAGACAATGTTGCTGAGAAGCTGATAGGAGCCTGGCGATTGGTTTCGGTGGAGGGCACCGATGCCACTTTTCACTTTGCTTACGATCACCCTACGGGCGTAATCATCTATGACCGGTCCGGCTGGATGTCGGTCCAAATCGACGCCAAGGGCATTCGCAAGCCCTTCGTGGGCGGGGCCGCCGGCGGTACGAGCGAAGAGAAGGTGGCCGCCTTCGACAATTACATCGCGTATTACGGCAGATACACGCTGGATTTGAAAGCGCAAACTGTCACTCACCACCTGGAGGACTCAAGCGAACCGAATTGGCGCGGCGTCAACAATGTCCGATGGTTCGAGTTTCAAGGCAATGATCGCCTGCTCCTTATTCCTCGCGAAGACGGGAAAGGTGGAGTGATTGACCGAAAGAATGCGACTTTCAAGCTGCTGTGGGAGCGCATCAAGTAGTAACTTGCCCGCAAGTCTGGTTTCCGGACAAGTTGACGGCTACGCTTCCACAATCGCCCCCAGCTCAGGGATTCGGCTCTATGCCAATACGATCATTAACGGCTGATCGAATCCGCTGCTTGCAGCCAAGGTAGCGTTCGGTCGTCTGTACCGAAACGTGCCCTAAAAGAAATTGGATCTGCTCCAACTCGCCTCCCGATGCGTGGCAGAGCCGAGCGCAGGTCGCAGATCGTGCGGCGCCAACTTCGCTACTCCGATACTTCTGGCGGATTCCTTCACGATGTGCCAAACCGCCTTTACCGTCATCCCATCTCCCCATGTCCTTCCCACCTTGTTGACCCTGCGGAACAGTCTTCCTCGATCAATTGCGGCTGCGGGGAGCCAATCGTCCAGTTCGGTTCTCACCCAATCGGGAACTGGAACCGTTTCGGATGTGACCTCCCTTGCAACGAGATCAACAATGGCCCAATGCTCCTCGCGCTGCTGGAGATGATCCAATGTCAAAGCCACAGCTTCATGCCTCCTCAAACCCACAGGCGAGTAGCAATGCGAGCAAGGCTCGGTCACGTTTTCCTTTCAGTAGCTGGCGATCGGGTGCTTGCCAAAGCGCATTGCTCTGCTCTGCCGTTAACCAGTTCCCCAAGCGGATGCCCAGCTTCTTCACCCCTTTGACGCGACGAATACCGGCCGCCAAATCGGCGCTGAGAAGACCGCAGTCGGCGGCTTCGTAGGCGAGCCGGCGCACGGCGCCAAGACGCAGATTGATGGTGCCGGGGGCGAGTTGACGGGATTCGAGATGAGAGCGATACCGCAAGACCACGATCCTGTTGAAGGCCAAGCGAGGTTCCGAACAATACCAGTCAACGAACTCATCGGATGGCGTGACGATAACCCCGCTTTGCGTCTGCAGAGTTGAGGCTGTTCAATACCGCGGCCTTGGCGTGTTCGAGGTCGGGCAGGCGCAGGATGGACTTGGTACGGTTGCGTTTTCTTCTGGAACTTGACTTCAGCTTCATGACCGGTGGCCTCCGTGCCACCGATCAATGATCAGAGAAGTGCCGTTACTGTAAGGTGAGAGTTGCCCGTAATCCAGGAATAACCGACAAGCTGACTAGTGGACCGCACCTACCGTCAGGCGATTTTTTCGTCCAGGCGGAATCGGAGCTAGCCGCCGAAGACCACGCTCGTGCCCGTGGAAGGCATAA
>JBEKRE010000081.1:0-19291 GCA_049519055.1 Candidatus Sulfotelmatobacter sp.
CGTAAGCAATGGAATGGACGCCCCCGATCGAAACGGCATCGAGTGTGCCAGAGTGGAAAGTGCAATACAAACCACTACGACTGAAGGAGCGTCCAAGATGAAGGTTAATACGATCGGGGTTGATCTGGCAAAGAACGTACTCCAGGTCCACGGGGTGGATGAGCAGGGCAAGGTGGTATTGCGGAAACAGTTACGGCGTAATCAGGTCATGAATTTCTTTGCCCAACGGACTCCGTGTTTGGTTGGGATGGAGGCATGCGGTAGCGCCCATGACTGGGCAAGACGGTTGATCAAGCTGGGCTACACCGTGAAGCTGATGGCTCCGCAGTTTGTGAAGCCCTATGTCAAGACGAACAAGAATGATGCGGCCGATGCGGAAGCCATCTGTGAAGCCGTACGACGACCGAATATGCGGTTTGTACCCGTCAAGACCGAGGAACACCAAGCCGTACTGTCACTGCACCGGGCGCGACAGGGTTTCGTGCGACAGCGCACCGCACAGGCGAATCAGATACGGGGATTACTGGCGGAGTACGGCGTCGTGATTCCGCAGGGGATTCGGCACATCGGCCAATGTCTGCCGGAGATTTTAGAAGATGCGGACAACGCGCTACCCGGACTGTTTCGGCAACTGCTGCGGCAACTGGGCGAGCATTTAAAAACATTAACCCGACTGGTGGAGGAGATGGAGGAGCAGATGCAGCAATGGCATGGTGGGAACGAAGCCAGCCAGAAGTTGGCAGCGATGCCCGGGATCGGCGCGATCACGGCCACAGCGCTGGTGGCATCGGTGGGTGATGCGCGGAACTTTTCCAATGGCCGACAGTTTGCGGCCTGGCTGGGACTGGTGCCGCGGCAACACTCCAGTGGCGGCAAGACGACGTTACTCGGGATCAGTAAACGCGGGGATCGCTATCTGCGCACACTGCTGATTCACGGTGGTCGATCCGTGATTGCGGCGGCCGAGCGCAGAAAAACATCTCCCGTAGAGGAATCTCTGACCCAGCAACGGTCATGGCTGCAAGGGCTGGTGTCGCGGAGAAACAAGAATGTCGCCGCGGTCGCTCTCGCCAACAAGAATGCGCGGGTGATCTGGGCGTTGTTGGCGCATGATCGGAGCTACCAGGCTGGCTACGCAGTCGCGGCCTGAACTCGATATCCCGAGAAACGGCCGTGGAAAAGTCACCGCCTCGACGACGGCGGCGAGAACGACCAGCGAAATTAGAGCCATTCGAGAAAAGGAGACCACTAACTCAAAATCTAATCCAACGAGTTGCTCAGGCAATCATGACAATCATGACGTGATGGCGAAACAGGTTCAGACCGTGGTTGGCAAAACCCTAGTCGGACGCGGCACTTCAAGTGCGTGTAAGCGATCGAGGAGCCAACCAAGCGCATTCCATCAGGGCCAGCAGCCAAAAGCTGCATCCAAAGGCCGAATGTACGGCAGCAATCTCACCTTATCCTCATTACTGATTGACGACTTGGCAAAACGGGGGCGTCCATGTACGTCCAATGGAGCGACCATCCCACAGGAATATCGGCCGATGGCCGTTCGATGTTTTGCCCATCCAGCACACGAACCAGCTGTGCCCGGATACGGCCGACGCTGTCCTCGACCATGCGCCGCTGGGCAGAAGTGAGATCGGGAATGTACTGCGGGAACGCGGGCCTGGACGAGGAAACACTCAATATGCTCGCCATATCGGTGAGCAGTTTATCGATGTAGCGACAGGTCACACTCAGCCGGCGCTCATGATTCGAGTTAAGCGAATTTTCCGATCCTTCGGGCATCGTGTCACATCACCTGTAGTCTGCGAACTCCGTCTGACAAAGAACCAGCCCGCCGTGTATCAATAGGGGGCCATGCCTCGCGAATCATCCAGCGACTCTCCAATTCATGCGAAAGTCGATGCAGAGTGGGCTGATCTTGATGTATTCTTCCGAACGATATTTTGGGTGCTTCGCCGTCTCCACCAGCGCCACAATTGCTCCTGGGTTTCCTTCGCTGAACTGCAGGATCTTGGCGAGGAACCCGTCCAGGTTCGATGCCGTGAGATTTGTGCGCCTGACCACCTCGCGAGCGAACTGCTCCGCCACCGACTTCTCAAAGTTTCGGATTTCGTATTTCTCGGAACGGCCTGAGTAGAAAGGCTGGAGGAAGCCGGTGTCCTCCATGTGACTTGAGCGGGCCACCGCACTTACGGGTGTCGATCCCCAGCTCATTATTTCGCGCACAGCTGCCGCGAAGAAGTGTGAAGGATGCCCGAGGTGATCCAAGAGAATCGCGTATTGCCCCTCATTTAAGGCATCCATCACAATTCCTTTCACGGAGACTGCCGATTTCGTCTTGATGGCCTCCTCGTTCCGAAAGGCGGTCCGCGCGCGCGGGCTACGGAGGCGCAGCAAGCCATTCGCTAGACTGCGAAACACCAGGTGTGGGGTCGCGGAATCTTCACAGTAAAGGACTGACGGGAATTCCGGCAGCAAGCCGCGCAACAGCAGAGTCTTGCCAACACCAGTGGGTCCATGAAGAAGGAAGGGGCGCCTCTTCGCGAGGCGCTGCCTGATGGCCTGTCTTTCGTCTTCACGGTCAAAGATAGATTCCGGCATCATGTTATCCCTTGATAAAGCGCCCGTTGACACACGACGGCACCTGCCAGGTCCAGCACGGCTTAAGCGACACTGCGATGTTCAAGTTTTCTCACTTTCTCCATCTCGAATAGGCAGAACGGCCAGCATACTTCGCGCTTCGTCCGAGCTCTTTTTCGATCTCCAGCAGCCGGTTGTACTTGGCAATCCGTTCCCCGCGGCACGCTGACCCGGTCTTCAGCTGCCCGACACCGGTAGCGACACAGAAATCCGCGATTGTCGTATCGTCAGTTTCCCCGGAGCGGTGGGACACGACAGCCGTGTAATTGTTCTGTTTCGCCATCTCTATGCAGTGCAGAGTTTCGGTCACGGTTCCGATCTGATTAAGTTTGATCAGAATCGAATTGCCTACTCCTTCCTTGATACCTTTGGCAAAGATTTCTGGATTGGTGACAAAGATGTCATCGGCCACCAGTTGCACCTGTTGCCCAAGTGTGGAAGTCAGCTTCTTCCAGCCGGCCCAATCATCTTCGGCAAGCCCGTCTTCGAGGGAGAGGAGTGCGGGATATCTCTTAAGCCAATCGGTCCACAGCGAAATCATGTCATCGGAACTCTTGTGAGACTTGTCGGACTTGCGAAATACGTACTGGCCACTCTCGTAGAATTCACTGGCAGCGGGATCCAGGTTGATCCCGATCTCTCCGTCGAGTTTGTAGCCGGCCTTCTGCACGGCCGCGGATATCAATTCCATTGGCTCCTCATTCGATCGCAGACGCGGCGCAAACCCGCCTTCATCGCCCACGCTGGTTTCATAACCCTTCTGGTGCAGAACTTCTTTCAGCGCGTGAAAAGTTTCCGCCGCCGCTCGCAGCGCCTCGCTGAAGCTGGGTGCACCCGCCGGGACGATCATGAATTCCTGAAAGTCCACGTTGTTGTCGGCGTGCCGTCCGCCGTTGAGGACGTTTAGCTGGGGCACGGGTAACACGTACTCTTCGCGTGCGACAAACTGACGATAGAGAGGAATTCTCTTATCCGCCGCATCAGCCTTGGCCGCCGCGATCGACACTCCCAGCATGGCGTTGGCCCCTAGCTTCGATTTGTTCGGCGTGCCGTCGAGTGCGATGAGTTTTTCGTCGAGCGACTTTTGGTGCGACGCATCAAGCCCCTTCACCGCGGGCTGGATAATACTGATAACGTTATGAACAGCTTTCAAAACACCTTTCCCCTTATAGCGACCTTTGTCGCCATCACGGAGTTCGACAGCCTCGTGTTTTCCGGTTGAAGCCCCGGAGGGCACCTTGGCGACACCCGTTGCCCCACTATCCAGCGTCACGCTCACTTGAATCGTCGGATTTCCGCGGGAGTCAAGAATTTCCAGCGCATCAATACTCTTTATCTTCGACATAAGTCTCCTTTGCATGAGTTATAGGAGTTCGTTAAACAGAACCGGTTCGAAGTACGGTGATCAAGTCTTTCTCCACATCTTCGGGAAACGCTAAAGCCTGCAGTTTCCCCACGGTCTCGTCCATGGGATAGGAAAATGACTTCAATTCAAAAGTGCCATCCTGCCAAACCGCATAGCATGCCTCCGGTTTGCCGGTTTTCGGCTGACCAAGGCTACCGGGATTGACCACGACGCGATCCCCAATCTGTCGTATGAACGGAGTGTGGGTATGCCCGACAAGCAACACATCCGCCGGGATGCTATCCATTTCGCGAATCCAGTCGTCGGAATCCTCAGGGCAATAGCCATATAGAGGGTCGGACGGCTTGGCATGGCAGAGATAAAAGCGCTTGTCCTGTCTCCGAAGCTCCACGTGAAGTGGCAAGCCCCGCAAGAATTTCTTTTGGCTTTTGTTCAACACGGAAGCGGTGTATTGGCGCGTGGTTTCCGCCATCTTTTGAAAGCGTGCCCCACAGCGCGGATCTACGTCGTAGCCGATGGAATGATCGTGGTTGCCGCGCACCGTGACGGCGCTCTTGGCTTTCACAAAATCAACGATTGCAGCAGGGTCGGGTCCGTAGTTGACTAAATCTCCCAGCACCCAGAGTTCGTCGTATGCTTCCGGTAGGCACCGCAAAGCTTCGCAGTTCCCATGCAAATCAGTAATGATAACAATCTTCAAGACTTTTCCTTCTAGATCACATACCCTTTGGCGGAGGTACATCATCGATCTTCTTCGTTGTGGTCCACTAAGGGCATACCCTACAGTCCAACTAGTGAACCACCATCACAGGACAGTGCGCGTATCTCAAAGCTCGCTCGGAAACCGAACCTAGCATCATTCTGGAAATGCTGGATCGTCCTCGGCGACCCAAAACGATGAGGTCAATGCCGTCCACCTCAGCCCGATGAATGATTTGTTCCGCCGGATGGCCCACCGCCATGGCGGTGTTCACGTGGAGGTCGCGCCCGCTGGCTTTTTCCGTGAGCTTCTTGAATCCCTCTTCAAAGTGTTCCTTCGCGTCGTCCAGTACGGCTTCTAATTCGACCGAAGTCGACGGTTCCGGCGGCCGCGCAACCGCAAAAATAAGCACCGTCGCATCCAGACACTCTGCCAACGAGAAGGCCACATCCACTGCTTTTTCCGACTGCGGAGACCCGTCGTAGCCCACCAGCAGCTTCCGAAAATATGCGTTCTGTCGTTTTCCCGTCATGCTCCCTCCTAGTTTGCGTTTTCGCTTGCAGGTTGAGGTAACGCCGACTTTTCCTTTGCCTTGGTGGCCAGCAAGTGCCTCGGCATGAACCAAGCGTTGGCGATCATAGTGGGTATCACGGCACTCCCAATCACTGTGGCGACCAAATATGAATACTGCGCCTGGGTGATGACACCGTGATTCAGACCGAACAGCGCAGAAATAGTGCCAAACGTCAGCCCGGTAGACATCATCAACGTGAAGTACAGTCCCTCTTCCTTCTTGTAGTCAAATGCCTTGACCGTGGGGTACAGCGGAATTACCTTCGACAGCATCTTGGCGAAGAACAACGCAGCGAACACCAGTGGTGCCGCGATCAAAGCAGGGACGGACACAAACGATCCCGCCCGAATGAAGTAGAACGGCGTGAGCAATCCGAACGTCAGAGTACGAAGTCGGCGGATGAGAATGTGATCCTTGCCCACGCTGCCAGCCAGCACCATTCCAATGATGTAAGCCGGCAGGACGGCTTCGCTGCCTGACCAGACCGCCAATCCCCCCATGGCGAACAGTAGGAAGAGCAAATACTTGGCTTCCAGTTCGGAAACCCGCCCTCCATATTTCTTAAAGAAGCGCGGCGTCAGAAAAGGAAGGATAGTGAAGACAACCATGCTAACGACCACGAAAATGAGCGTCTTGATCGTAAACGGGGAGAAGATCATTCCCAGAGCAATCACGGTTCCGAGATCGTTGATGAAGCAGGCGGCCAGCACCGCCTTCCCGAAATCCGTAACGTTGAAACCCAGTTCCAACATCACGGCGTAGACCACTGCAACGGAAGTAGTGGAAAGGGCGACGCCCGCCAGCCAGCTCGATCGTCCCGACCAATGCAAGATGTAGTGAGCAACGGCCGTGCACCCAAAGAACGGTCCGACGAAACCCACCAGTCCAATGACCGTCGCCTCTTTCCATTTCGTCCGGAAGATCTGAGGATCCAGTTCGGCACCGGCCAGAAACGTAAGAACAATGGCGCCCGTGCCGGCGAGAAAACTGATCCAGCTCGTCTTCCCGCCAAGTTCAGCGTGCACGAAAAGCGCACCGATCACCAACTGGGCGACAGTGCCTACGACAATTTCACTCAGGGCAGTGGATATCCGAAACCAGATGGCAACCAGCGTCGCGATCAAGGCGAGGCCGACCCAAACAGCGGCCATTACCCACACGTTCTCCATGAAGCGCCACCTCGACTAGTCTCTGCGGATCGTTGCCGGTACCATGATTCCGTGACAAAACAATCCGCTTGTCAGGAGTCATCAGCTGTTCCGGCTTAAGAATTAGGACAGCGGTTGGCGGTGAACTCCTTCACCGTGGTTAACAGCTCAAGTACAGCAAGAAATACCTGCCGAAGTCAATGCCATTCATCACACGCTGCCATTCATCACAAGCAACTGGCAGTCTCGGAAAAGCAAATATCGGAATTCCAAATCCATGCTAAGCGGAACGATGGAACTGTGCCCAGAAATGTGACATGTTACGCGTTAAGCTTGTGGGGCGTGACGGAATTCAGTCCGCCCCAAACCGACTCGGACCATCACATTCTCCTTGCGGTTTTGTGAACCCGTCAAAGGACATTCGCTCGGACTCAGACGTATCAACGCGAGCGTACCTTCTGGCCTTCGGGAGTGGTGCACGGTTCTAAACCAATCAGGAGGAGAGTTCACTTATGCGTCTACGCAATCAACGGGGTTGTTTAAGGTGCATGCGGCGCAAGACCGGCCCGTCGTGTTGGGGGTTTCTGTGGGGCGAAAATGACTCGGACGGAAATCGCGTGCTACGCACCGCAGTTATTGGAACACTGGAACGGTCCCGACCAGAGACTTGGCCCAAGCCGTTGTGAACGGCTTAGAATCTCCATAAACCAGGATCGAAATCGGCAACGCGAATTGTCTGAAGCGAGTTTCTGAAGAGATGGATACGACCGCACTGGGGTAGTGTAGGCATCCGGGATGTCCGGACTGGAGCCCTAGAACGCCGGCTCAAGCAGTTGCGTCTCGTCAATGGAGACCGCCTGGCGGTCGCCACCAAGGCGAAAATACACAATCTCATGAGCGTCTTGTTTAACCATGCCATTCGTTATGAGTGGCTCGAACAGGGGAGGAACCCGATAACCCTTGTTCGTCAAATCGCTCAACGCAAATGGACACCCGAGATTCTGGAACCCCATGAGATCCAGAATCTGCTGCTGCAGCTCAACTCTTGTTTTCGCCTCATGGTACTTCTGGAGAAGGGGTAAGGGTCGAAGGGTCGTATCCACGGAATCGAGCCACTATTTATCAGCAGCCAAGTAGTCAGTAGCGCAAGGTGAAGCGCAATGAAAAAAGGGCTTCCCGCGAACATTCCGACAGCATCAGCAAACCGTTCTGCGATCGACCTCTGCTCTAGTGCTTGTTCTTCTTGTCGCACAATCGAGTCTATGTATGACCGATCTTGAGTAGACTTTTCGCTCATGTTTCCTCATTCGAGGGATTTGCCCTACCGAACCTGACATCTCTCATTTTAAAGCGCCATGTCATTTGCTTCGACCTGCTGTTCGCACCGCCCGAAGGACAGCCGCGCGGTTTCGGGTTTGCGGAGAGGTCTGTGCTTTGCAGAAGTTCGGATTTCAAGACTCATGGCACACGGAGTGTGGGGCTTGAAGACGTTCGCCAGCATGGCGACTATGTAGCCCAAAGATTATGGCAGATCGGATGCGCATCCTGCTATTTGGCAAGTTCGCCGGGATGTATGCCTTCTCCAAGGACAAAGCTCGATCCTACACTGCTCAATTCAGTTGCTCATCGGTCGCCGGGAAAAGGTGCAGTCCCCCGATGACTGCCTCCACTGGCTCGTTGGGAAATTCCGCCCGCGCAAATGTGAGTATGTTGATGATTCCTGCGTGCCCGCAACCTGTGACCAGGACCAACCCTTCAGGGCTGTTCAGCACCAGTGATTGATCCCTCCAGTCGATTCGTACTCCTTCTTCAATGCAATCATCTGGTTCTTTTCCCCTTGCGGCGCTGGTCTGCTGTAGAAGATACCGCTTGCGACATGTACCACTGACAATGCCGAGGGATTTTTCTTCATCATCTCTCGGCGAAGGGTCATGAGCCCACTGACATGATCCCAGTGATTGTGTGTGAGGATCACTTCCTTAACGTCAGATAAATCAATTTTCAGGTCGTGTGCATTTTGCAGCACGGTATCAGGATGCGCCCCAGTATCAAGCAGGATGCGATGACCATCTGCTTCGATCAACGCGGAAAATCCCCACTCGCCCAGACCCGTTGTACTGCCCACCAGCATGGTCGATAGTAGGGTTACCTTGAGCGCGTGAATCTGTGCGGGCGTGTTCCGAATGCTCGCAGCTGGACTGTTCTGAGCTTCCGCAGGCTGCACGCTGATATTCGGAATCGAAAGCGCGATCCAACGCAGAAATATATATTCGGTGAAGCCTCGATAGCTTGCACATTTGTGATACACCGTCCAAGGATGTTTGCGACATCCGCTCCGTCGAAGGCCGCGACTAAGGCATATAGTATCGCAAGCAATTCGTTTCAGCTGGCAGGGGCGACACGGCTATGTTGCCGCAATTCCAGTCCCTCGCTTCGCAGGTGGAACCATCGGCCGGACCACACGGCTTACTTCAGTGCCGGGTGGAAAAACGAAAGCGTCCCGGACTCATCGAGTCAACGGGACGCTCCTTCGTTCGATCAGCCCTCCCCCGAAAGCTGCTCTGAACCACCTTACGCTGTGCTCTCCATAGCCGCAATTGCCGGTCGTAATCCGACTTGTTACCCAAAGTCACCTAGCCGCAAATCACAATCACTCCGAGTAGCCTTCGTCGCCATCTTCTTTTTCGCTGCCGTCGCGTTCCTCTTCGCCCACTCTGGGCGTTAGTTGGCGAGCGCAGTGTTCTCTGACAGAATTAGCCCCGTCAGGTAACGTGGATTGAGGTACGACGGGAATCTTGCGTATCCCAAGGTTTCGATCTAAGTTGCATGTAGGAGAGTCTTTTGACGCTCCCTTCAGGTGTGCTGGCGTCCAGAACCAGCTGGTCTGGACGCCCTTTTATGACGGGCATCACACTCTCATGGTGTGAAGCGGATTACTCACGTCGCCGCGCTTCCAGCATTCTTGATGTGCTGCGCATTCGCCAAAACCATCGTGAACTCTCTCTCCAGAATGTTCCAAACCGGTTTCCAGTAAACACCGCTGGATTCCATCGCTATTTGAGTCACACCGAACTGCCGTAGCCATTCCGCAAGCTCGCGCAGTTCTTGGGTCGTCGCACCAAAACGCCGCTCGTGCTTCTGCACTCGTCCTGCTTCCCACAGCAAAATACAAGCAGAAATCGAGCTCTTATGTACATCCAAACCGCCACATCTCGGATGCAACGCGTCCATGATTACCCCTCCATTGAAGTGTGATCCAGGACGCGCCGATAGGGTGAATCTCCCTCGCGTGCCCACCCTCACGGAGAGGCTACAGTCCGTTGCGCCAAAGCGCGTCCCGGGTCAAACTCATCCACGGGCTCTCAAGCACCAGTAAGGTCGAAGACCTCTGGACCACACGCCTCGTCATAGCATACTGCCGCCGAATCCCGTTTTCATTCGTCGTTGTGGCGCTGCGCGCCGTGCAAAACTCATCCCATCTGGTTACATAAACTATGCTGAATTCTTGTCGGCAGCCTGATCGGCGCAAACATGGGATTTAAACTCTTGGTCGCGCTGCAACTCGAAGTCGCGCATCATTTCATCGAAAGACTTGCCTTCAGGAGCACCGGAGGGATTGAACCGCCATCCACATTCGGAGCAACCAAAACCCCGAAAACGCTTGAACTCAATCCATACCAGCTTCCTGCTCATGGCTGCCTCTGTCGCGCCAACGATCACTAGCGTGCTGTCATAGGGATAAAGAGCGCAGTCTACATACGCCAATTTTGATGGGTCTGTCGGGCATCCTACATACCTGGATTTTGTTCCGGCGCACGCCCGGACTTCCACCTTGGGGTGCCCTCCAGTGGCTTGCTCTACCACCCTGATCGCGCCCTGCGCTACGTGTCTCTCGCTTGAATGTGCGGTATTGCTATTAGCTGTGATTCCCACGAAAACGGTATCACTGGTATCAGTCAGAAAGAGCGAGAAAGATTAGGCACGTGGGAGACGCAGACTCCTGGCCTCTGTCGTGTCAGTTTTGAGGCGCACCCTTGAATCGGTAACAAACCCTCCACTCTCTGCTTGACCATCACTGCAGCTTCGCGCTCTCGGCTTTGGCTTGCTTCAGGATAGGTATGTCTGGGTCGGCATCTCTCCAGAGGGTGAGGAAATCTTGGTAGGCTTGGCGAGAGTTCTGTAAGTCTCTTGAGGACTTGTAGGCGCGAGCGAGTCCTAGATGAGCCAGCGCCCCGAGTGGGTAATTCAATATAAGGCCGGGGTGGTCAGTGAGCTTCCTAAATTCCGTCGCCGCCTTGGGTCCGTCGCCCATCGCCAAGTAGGCTTGTGCGCGCACATAGGCCGGATAAAGGGTCGAGACTGCGGTTGATCCAGGGTTCGCAAGCTCAAGAGGCGTCGCGACACCCAGATCATCGATGGCTTTCGAAAATCGCGCTTGTCGCAGGTCGATCTCCGCCCGAATGGCGGGCAGCCAGTATTTCTGAACATAGGTGGCCTCGGGCCAGTTTTTGTCTAGTTCATGCGAGAGGGCTTCGGCCTGATTGACTTCTCCGATCTGAACTAGAACGGCCGCGGCAAGGGTTGTGACATCCCGCCCGTGCGAGATCTTCTGCGCCTGAGAAATATATTCTTGAGCCGGTGCGAACTCTCCGACTTCGCTCTCGCGAAGTGCTGCCTGGACCAGGTATATTGCGGCCGATTCTTTGTCACCATCGCGTTCCATCAGGTTTTCGGCGGCGTGCGAAAGCTCACGAGCCTTTTCGAAACGGCCGTGATAGGCCGCGGTATTGGACTGCTCGGATAGAAGAACCGCCAGAGCTCCCGGCATGTCAGCTGACCGTTGAGCCAGTTGCTCCATTCCCGTTTCGTCGTTATGAAGAAAGGCCATCCAGTAGTGTGCTTGCAATAGCGAATCTGTCCGCAAGCCTCGTTGGTCGGCTTCGGCTAAAACCGCAGAGGCTTCTTCCACCCGGTTCAGAGCGAGCAGTCCTACTACCAAGTTTGAGTATGTCGAGGCCCTCGAAGGGTCAAGCAACAGGGCCTTCCGAAAGCTTTGGACAGACTGTTCGTAGTGGCCGAGCTCGCCCTGTTCATTGGCCAAGTGGTTGTAGGGGCCCGCAGACTCCGGGTAATTCTGAACTGCAACAGCGTAGACTTGCTCCGCTTTTTCCAAATCGCCGGTTACATAGGAGTAGTAGCGCGCCTCAATCGCCTCCCGTTCAGCTTCAGTTACGTGATCCCTGAGTTCGTAGGCTTTGGTGGCATTCTCACGGGCAAGTTCAGATTCTCCGAGATTGTGGTTGATTGTGGCCAGTGCGCCATAAGCCATGGCGAAGTTGGGATCCAGTTCAATGGCTTTCTTGAAAATTGGCAGCGAGTCGCGGTCGCCCTTTCTATCCCAGGTGGAGAGGGCCAGGCCATAAGCGTTGAGCGCATCCAGCGAAGACGTGGTGGCCTGTTCGAGCGGAACATCAAATTTCCGCACAGTGGCGAGCGATTCGCCGAGTTCGCCGCGCAGCTTGGATGCTGCCTCTCCGAGACTATCTAGCACCTTCTCCTTGGACGCCGCCGTAACCTGCTCCTCCGCCAGCATGTCTCCGCTCTGGCAATTCATCGCTTTCAATCCCAGCACATATTCGCTGCCTAGACTGCCGATCGCCCCAGCAATGTACGCCTTGCTGCCTGATCGCTGGCAGAGCTCGCGGGCAACCTCGGGCGTGAGTTTTGTATCAGCTGGACGGGTCATCTGGCGCAGAGTTTTCGCGACATTGCTGTCGGAGAGCACATTCAAAAAAGGGGATTGCCGCAGAGAAACGCTGAGCGCCGTCTTGAGAGTGTCGTCAAAAACTGAATCGCCCGTGCTGTTAGCGAAGTCAGCGAGGACGATGGTGTCTCTCTTCGTCAGAAGTTTGCTTCGACGCGAACGATAGTAAAACCCGCCCGGAATCAGCAAGGCAAACAGCAAAACGGGAACTGCAATCTTCCAAAGCTTCGCAAGCCGAGGTGCAGGAGCGTTCGCCATGGCCACGGTGCCAGAGGTCGCGGCAGAAAGGTGTCCGCTCTCGGAGTCCCGCTTCAGACGTTGAAGATCGGTACCAATGTCGGAGGCGTGCTGGTAACGGAGGTTGCGATCTTTCTCCAGACACTTATTGATGATCCGTTCTAAATCGAGAGGTACATCGGGATTCAGACGCACCGGGGGAACGGGCGCTCGGTTCAGGATGGACTCGAGGACTAGCCCCGTGCTTTCCCCCCGGAAGGGTAGCGTGCCCGTAGCCATCTCGTACAGCACAGCGCCAAAGGAAAACAAATCCGTGCGGGCGTCCAGTTCCTTTGCCCGAACTTGCTCCGGCGACATGTAGGCAATCGTTCCCAAGGCCGTTCCCGGACTGGTCAGGTGCTCTTCCAGCGTCACCGTCGATTGCGCCGTTGCTCCAAACGATTCACTGCTGCCGATTACGGGTGTCACTTTAGCCAAGCCAAAGTCGAGGACCTTGGCATGTCCGCGCTTGGTGAGGAAAATATTCCCCGGCTTGATGTCACGGTGGACAATGCCAGCGCAGTGGGCAGCATCGAGCGCGTCGGCAATCTCAATCCCTAGCGAGAGTACTATCTCAATCTCCAGCGGTCGCCCTGCAATACGGTGCTTCAGAGTGAGGCCGTCCAGAAACTCCATGGCGATGAAAGATTGGCCGTTTTCTTCACCGATTTCGTAAATCGTGCAGATGTTCGAATGATTCAGTGCAGAGGCAGACTTCGCTTCGCGCTGAAAGCGACTGAGGGCGTGCGGGTCTTTGGCTACGTCGTCGGGTAAGAACTTCAGGGCAACAAACCGTCCGAGCTTTACATCCTCTGCTTTGTAGACCACACCCATCCCGCCACCGCCGAGCTTCTCAACGATGCGGTAGTGCGAGATGGTTTGGCCGATCATTTAGGCTCAGTCTCCGGCCGGATGGCGAGCATGGTAGACGGCTCCGGGCCACGTGTCAGGAAGCGGAGGGTTGCGATTCCACTCGAGGATGCCCGGCATCGCGCCGGGATTAGAGTCGCCGCCGTAGTATCTCGTATGGAAACCTCCGCCATCGGAAAAGCGCGAGAGTAGAGTTCAGGGATCAGACAGGGATTACCGCGTGCTGTTCACGCGCCGCAAAAACCAATAGTTCGCGGAATCCTACACCCAAGTCCTAAGCCGCGCAAATACCGCCCTCTGCTGGTAGCGATACCGTTTGGCTTCTGATGATCCACCGGACTAATTAAAGTCGAAGGCAACGTGGTCCTTCGCTGTACTCAACTGCTGCCTCCCCTGTGTTTCCCTGCTTTCTCGCATCCAATCGGTGCCACCGCATACTTGGGTAGTGCGCTTCGGCAAGTAATCGTTACATGTAAGAGAGCAATAGCACTTGGGGCTCACCTGGAGGGGACCGCTGGATCACGCACACGTTTTACAATCTACGCCCGTCTTTTTACGTCGGATTTCAAATTCAAATTCCGGATCAGTCGGTGCAAATACTTTGGGTGAATTCCCAATAAGCGCGCGGCCTCGACGTGATTGCCGTTAGCTTCGTCCAGTGCCGTGAGAACAAGCTGTTTTTTCGTCTGGCTCAAAGTGTCGTGGTATCGCGCCGCAGCCAAGCCCGCCGACTGTTCCTCCAGCAGCGTGTTGGGTAGGTCTTCGGCAAGAATTTCGTCGGTCAGTCCGAGCACGATCGCATGTTCGATGGCGTTCTCTAATTCGCGAACGTTGCCGGGCCAGCTGTATTGCATCAACAACGCACGTGCTTCCGCCGCGATGCCTTTGAAGCCGCGATGGCACTTGGCCGCATGTTTGTTGGCAAAATACAGAGCTAGTGACGGTATGTCTTCGCGATGCTCGCGCAGTGAAGGCAAAGCTACGGAAACCACATTCAAGCGGTAATACAAGTCCGGCCTGAACTCATTCCTCTTGATCGCCTCGTCCAGGTTTTTATTCGTCGCAGCCAGGATGCGCGCGTTAAACGGCAGTAGACGGTTTCCCCCGAGCCTTTCGAATTCACGCTGCTGCAAGACCCGCAGGAGCTTGGCTTGCAATAGCGGAGCCAATTCCCCGATTTCGTCGAGAAACAGGGTCCCCTCTCCAGCTACGTCGAGCTTGCCCTTCTTGGTCCCGACCGCGCCCGTGAAAGCTCCCTTTTCGTGGCCGAACAGTTCGCTCTCCAGTAAGGCCTCCGGTATGGCAGCGCAGTTGACAGCGACAAACGGCTTGTCAGGCCGCAAACTGTTGGCGTGAATGGCGCGGGCGACAAGCTCCTTGCCGGTTCCACTTTCACCGAGAATGAGCACGGTCGAATCGCCCCTAGCTACTCGCTCAATGAATTCACTGACGCGCTGCATCGGCCTGCTCTCCCCGATGAGGGTGCGGTCGGCTTTGGCTTCTGCCTGGAGGCGCTGGTTCTCTGCTTTCAGGGAATCCAGCTTCGACAGGTTTTCTAATGTGACCGCGGCGATGCGCGAAACCGCGCTCAGGAAGTAGGCGTGGTCCTCTCCAAAGGCAGGTGAAGAAGCCGGTGAGCTCAGATAGATCACCCCGAGGATTCTCTCAACAGCCACCAAGGGCACACACAACACATGCTCTCCGGAATCGGTTTCAGTGCGAGCTGCTGCGATGACGGCACAGTGTTCCCAGGTCGCCTGCTGCACCAACTCGTTCCGGATTAGCATGTCGGGCGGAGCGCCGACGTCTCTATTCCACATACACGGCGGACTGGATTCCTCACTCGCGTTCGGCCGAAGCGCGATGGCAGCCTGTGAGGCCGGGATCACTTCGCAAATAAGCTCCAGCAACTCGCGCTGCAAGGCTTGCACGTCGTGGGTGGAATTAATCATACTCGCAATCCTGAAAAATGCAGTTAGGTCGCGCGCCATTCGACCCACCCCTGAGTCATCAGTGGGTAGGCCGGAGAGATCAAGAGACATCGTCTTTATTTCTGAGCTCGTCGCATGGTTGCCGGGGCGCGATGATAGTGGGCCCGACTGCTCATCAGGGCCGGTGAGGAATACAAACTCGCTGTTCCCGACACGAATCCGGTCTCCATGGTGGATGGTCTGGCGGCTTACTCGCGCTCCGTTGACGAAAGTCCCATTGTGACTGTCGAGATCGGCGATCTCAAAAACACCGCTAGATACCTCGCTCACCGAGCAATGCTTTCGTGAAACCGCAGGGTCGCCAACCTCCAACTGGTTGGAGGGATCCCTACCCAGAATCAGCGGGCCATCCTGCACGACCCGAACAATTTCCTTGGGGAATCCGGAAATCGACAGCAGTCTTGGGTTGATCAACTCAGTCTCCGGTTGTTCAGTGTAGCCCAAACTGCAGGAGAAGAATCGTCGAGTCGAATTCGGCTGGTGCGGAACCAAAAGGCTACCGCCGGTAGCCATTCGACTACCACATGGTCTGCCTGCGGAGAATTCCGGTCAGGGAGGCCGGATTCATCTTGTTGCAAAACCAGCAAAAAGGATCTGTGAGGAAGCTCAGTTGCGCTTGGCACGACGCATGCAATATCTCGTGGTGTCACAGCAAGCTCCCAGCGATAGCGCAGACGAGCTTCAGTGACAAATTCAGTTTGGTTCCACTGCAAGGAACCCAAGGAGGATGTCATGAAACGCAACCTGATCGGGATCCTGTCGCTGGTAGTGATGTCGGTGATGCTCAACACCACGGCTCACTCTCAGTCTTCTGTCAAAGCTAATGTGCCGTTTGCCTTCAAGGTTGGGTCGGCGGAGCTTCCGGCCGGCACCTATGCCGTCAACGCCATGGGCGCGAGCATAATCGAGATCCGGAACCCTCAGACCAGCGCGGGCGCTTTGTCGACAGTCACGCCCGAGTATCAACGCGACTCGGGCGCCAAGCTGGTGTTCCACCATTTGGGTGACCAGTATTTCCTGTCGGAAATCTGGAGAGGTGCTGGCACCAACGGGATGGTGATCGCGCCATCCAAAAAGGAGAAGAGCCTGGAAAAGGAACTGCAGCTTGCCAAAGCTCCGGCAAGTGACCAAGAAAAAATCGTGATCGCGCTTAAGTGAAACCTATCCACTTGAACCACGCAGCCGGAGCCGAGCGCTCCGGCTTTCGCTTGTTCGGTACGAGATCGATCAGGACCAGCGGACAGTGAGTGCGTAGATCTCGTGAGTGCCTATGTCGCGGGCAAAAATCGCGGAGCCATCGGGTGCGACATAGATCTGAGTACTCTGCTCAGGCGAATCTACTACTCGACGAAGGTCCTTTAGGCCGGTGATGGTTTCAATCTGGTGGTCTGCGAAGCGCAAGCGCTGCGCTTTAGGTCCTGCGCCTCCGGTGGTAAAGTAGAAATACTTCCCATCCGGCGAAACCGCCCAACTACTCACAAAGTTGCCGGCGACAAGCTCACTCCATTTTTTGGGTTTTGAAATCAAAAGTCAGGAACCCCGGCCGCAAAGGATCGAAGCGAGCGGCTACAAACGTGTTCTGGGCAATCCACAACCCTCCGCTAGACCTGTATGCTCAAGGAGTGGATAGCACCTTCGCGCTGCCCAATATGTACGCGCAAAGGAGACGATCACGCCATGGACGCGGCGCGGAAGGCGAACTGAAATTACGCGCCGAATGGACCCTAACATCGGGTTCATCTGAGCATGAGCGGAATTGACACTGGCCGAACGCCATGGTCTAATCCGTTTCTCGCTGCGCACACACTTGTGCGCGGAAGAAAACAGATGTGAGGTATTAGATGTGATCGATTTCTTTGTGGATACGGCCAACCCGTATCCGGCTCACGAGCAAATCAAGGAGCGGATCAGAATGGCGCTGGCGTTCGGCGAACTGCAACCAGGCGATACTCTGCCTTCGATTCGCGAGTTAGGCGGTGAACTGGATATTGGCCCGGCAATCGTGCGGCGCGCTTACGAAGAATTGGCGCGCGCCGGGATTCTCACCATCAGCCGGAGCCGTCGCGTTATCGTGAACCGGCAATTGGAGTATGGAGGACATCGCGAAAGCAGAAAACAGCAGGTGCGCAATCTCGCGGAGACAGTTTTGAAGCAGGTTGTGAAACTCGGGATTCATCCGCAAAGCTTCGCGCTGTATCTGCAACACCAGGTTCGCCAAGCTAAAGACAGCGATAACCGCATTGTGTTTGGTGAATGCAATCGCGTGCAAGCCGAGCAGTTCGCCTCCGACATTTCGCAGGCGTGGGGGGTTCCCGTGCGCGGCCTGGACTTCGACACGCTTCGGCTTTTGCCACTGCGGGAGACCCGCGGAATGCGGTATTTGTGCACCGTGCCGTTTCATTATGAGGAGGCATGCAGAGTTGCGCGAAAACACAAATTGAAAGTGGTGACCGTGTCGGTGCACTGGGATCAGAAGGTGATGGCGAGGATTGCGCGCCTGGCTCCGGGCAGTCGCGTTGGTCTGGTTTTCAAGAAACGCGATCTTGAGGAGTATGGTCGTCTGTTTCTGCGGCAGCTTGAGAGCCTTTTCCCGGATGCCGGACTCGCCTTTGGGGCCCTCGCGCTCGAGGAAATCGAACCGCTCGACAAGTGGCTGGAGCGTGGAAAATGGCAACTGCTGTTTTTCAGCAATCGCATCTGGGACGAACTGCCTGAAAGTGTGCGATTGAGATCTGATGTCGCTACGCCGACGTTGCGCGCCGATCCAGTATCGCTTGAAAAGGCGCGCTTGGAAGTCGGCATCCTTTCTTGAGAAACGACCGCCGGAGACTTGAATTGACTATTAACGTCGCTACGGACGTCGGTGGAACTTTTACCGACCTAGTTGGCTACAACCGACGGACCGGTCAGCTCACCGTGGCGAAAGATTCCACTACGCCCCAAGATTTTTCGCGCGGGATTCTCAGCGCGCTGGTCAAATCCGGCCTGCCTCCACGATCGGTGAAGAGGTATTTTGCGAACGGCTCAACCGTCGTAATTAACGCGCTTACCGAACGAAAAGGCGTAAGAACGGCTCTGTTCACAACCCGCGGCTTTCGCGATGTGCTCGAAATACAGCGCTCGAACCGGCCCGACATTTACAACTTCACCTACACCAAGCCGTCCGCGTTTATCCCTCGCGAACTCAGCTTCGAAGTACGCGAGCGTTTGGACGCTGATGGGCAAGTGCTCGAAGCGATCGACCTCGCGGACCTGGCCACGCACATTCGCCGCTGCAAAGAAAAAAATGTGGAGGCAATTGCGATCTGCTTCCTGAATGCGTACAGGAACAGCGAGCATGAGCGAAAATGCGCGGACTGGATACGCAAGCATGCACCAGAGATCTTGGTCTGTTGTTCTCACGAACTGACGCAAGAATACCGGGAGTATGAGCGGGCCAACACCACCGTGCTGAACAGTTACGTTCAGCCTGTCGTGGCTCGATACCTGGCAAATTTGGAGGATGGTCTGCGCAAGGTTGGCATGGGTGCGCAACTGTATGCGATGGCATCGAATGGGGGCGTGATGAGCTTCTCGCAGGCCAAGCGGGCGCCCATTCAGGTTGTGGAATCGGGACCAGTTGCAGGGGCGATTGGTGCACGCGCGATTGGAGAGTCGATCGGCGAGTCGAATCTGCTGACGCTCGATGTTGGTGGAACAACGGCGAAGACCACTCTAATCCACAAAGGGCAACTGCGCATTAACAGCGATTACTTCATCGAGAAGAGTCCGACCTCGGGGGGATACCCGTTGAAGGTGCCGTGTTTGGATATTGTCGAGATCGGCGCAGGGGGCGGAAGCATTTTCAACAAAGATGAAACGGGCGCGTTGCGGGTTGGCCCGGTAAGCGCGGGTGCAGTGCCCGGTCCTGCCTGTTACGGCCGGGGAGGAACGAAACCAACGGTGACCGA
>JBEKRE010000082.1:0-17795 GCA_049519055.1 Candidatus Sulfotelmatobacter sp.
CGGGTCAACAATGTGGCGTGCTGTAATAAGAAACAGGAAAGCCGCTCCGGTAATCGTCCCATCTGCATTCATAGTCATAGGGACGTTTTTCACGGGTGCAACAATTAAGAAGCCCGTCCCCAGCGGATGGTCCTTGTCAACGCTGCCATCAGCGTTGGCGGGATGAAGGAAAACAACCATCTCTCTCACGTGTTCTGTGTTGAGAGTAGTTTCACTCCACAAGAGGGCACAGCAGGAGATCGAGAAGAACGAAACCCACATCAGGCGATTCACTTGACACCCTCCGTTACGCCTTCAGAGTATCACCATCGGAGCAGCGAATCAAAGGCGAAAGCCACCTGCCCTCACGCCATTCCGACAGTAACAACCCTATCAGCTTTTCGAGCCTTGCCCTTGACCGCCTGCACGGGCCTTCTTCGCATCTCCGGCGGACTGCGAGGTGTCTTGCCCCCAGAGACCTATTTCATTTTCTTGATTTTGCCTTTCGGCGGGAGAGCCAACACCCCATTACCATTCTCGCAACACTTCCTCCACCACGCCTCGATGTCGGGGCGATTGAACCGAATCATTTTGGCCCCGATTTTTACGAAGGGCATAGGATGCCTTGACTGCCGTTGTGAACGTTCTCGTGTCATGCGTCGAACGCTCGCTCGGTCTGTCTGCAGGAATATAGCAACATCAGTGATAGTCATGACGGCGTTACCACTGTCGGACTCTCTAAATCGTAGTACAGGACGCCCTTTATCCGATTCATCCACACCGAGCGTGAAAGACCTGTCGAATACTTTCTTAACCGCTTCGTAGAGCATGGGGTCGTGACAGAGTCTAGTAAGTTCTTCTCTCATCTGTTCAGGGGTGAGATTCGGTTCAGGGTTGTCCTCAGTAACTTTAACTCTAACCGTCATTGATCCAACTTTAACTTTAGCCGTCATTGGGCCCCCTAACTGATTACGAAATCTTGGTACTTGCCGCCTTTGCGATTGTTGCACCCACTTCTGCCATGGCAGAGCGGTTGAAGATTCGTGATGTGATTCAACCCACCTTGGATAATCGGAATGATATGGTCTGGTACGAGTTTGCGACCCAGAGCCGTCAGTTCAGATTCTGTCTTCCAACAACCAACACATCGAAACCCGTACTGCCGTTTCAATGTCTGCCATTGCTTGGTTGTCCAAGAACCTCCGTTGCCAAGTTTGAGAGCCTTACGTTTGTGCTCTGCTGGGATTCGAGATTCGGGATGCAATCGTCGCCAAACATTGAGCCGTTTACGGGCCTGTTCACTATGCCGTCGTTGATACTTTCGGGCCTTTTCTCGTAATTTTTCAGCACGCCGGGTAGGAGTGAGTTGTTTCCGCATGCCAGGATGTTTAGTCGCATACTTCGCTCTACGACGCTCCCGAATGGCGGTTCTTTCTGTTTCTTTTTGTGCAGCCCGTTGTGCACGCATCCGTATGCGGTGATAGCAGGTGCTGCACATTCCCTTGGCGAGTTTCGGCTCGTGCTCGCAGGGTGTCGGGTTGGCGATAGACTGAATCATTGTCCGTTTATCAATGTCAATTGTTCCGGGGCTCCTTCACCTGTGGCAAGAGCGGCAGCGACTTTTGCTATACCTTTTGCAGCAAGTGAACTCGTTTTATCCTTAAAATAATGGCGAAAAACTACATCGGGCGAATTGCCCATCGCATCAGCAACTTCGTCAAGCGTGGCACCAGCCAACACCAGCATCGTGCCAAAGCCTCGACGGGCTGCATAGAAGCCTTCCCATTTGAGTTCAGCCTTCTGCAACGTCGTCTTGATGACTCTCGAAGACATGTCGTTCATGTTTATTGGGCCCCCGTTCGCCTGATTAGGGAACACCCATCCACTTGTGGGATTGCCCCATTTCATCCGCCACTCTTTCATTCGATTCTGCAGTTGTGGCAGCATAACGACGGTGCGGTTCTTCCCCGTCTTCGTACCTTTTGATTTACCGACGACAAAGGCTTGATTGACGCAAATTCGGTCGGCAGTGACGTTTTCCCATCGCAGGCCTGCAATCTCCGACGGTCTTAAGCCAGCATAAAACCCGACCGACAGGGCCATGCTCGCCATCTCGGCAGAGTATGCTTCTCGGCCTTCGACACGAGCCAGAGCGTCGAGACAGGCCTCAATCTCTTGCTGAGTGTATGCGTAGCCATCCTCGACATCCCGACCAGCGACGGTCTTTTTCACATCTCGCCATGGGTTTGCCGTGATGTATCCTTTGGCCGTTGCATAGGCGAAGATGACCGAGGCCAAAGCCCGAGCGTGGCTCACGGTATTCTCGCTGAACTCGCTGGCCAGTTTCTCCAGAAGATTCGTCCCCATGTACGGTTCATAGCCTTTCAGCGTCTTCGTGTGGTTGAAGTGTGGGGCGAGATAAGCATTCCAATATCCTTTATAACTCTTAACCGTCGATGCCTCTTTCTCGGCTTCAATCCACGGCATGAAAACTTTCTCAACGAAATTGGAGACGGTCATGTCTCGATCTGGGCGGGCTTCATCATCGGAACCGATGGCCGCTTCCCACGCCTCGATTTCTTTTGCCCTGGCGACGGCGAGTTCTTGAACCTGCCAGCAGGATTTCGAGGTATACTTCTCATCCTTGCGGGCAAGAAGAATCGACTGCTGGACACGGAGCGGAGTCCCATCGGCTCGTAGTTTCTGTAACGGCTTGCCGTTCGTGATGTCGACGGAGGAATAACACTTCCAATGGAACCCGCCGCTTGCTTCGAGAATAAAGCCCATCTTGATCGCTCCCTCTACCTGCAGACAGTGTGCCATATAACCAAGATACAGTCCACCGAAAACAGAGAACGATACATTGATTCTACAGGTACTTAGGTAACGTTAATATGCTCGGCCAAACCATCTCGCACTACCGGATCGTCGAGAAGCTTGGTGGCGGCGGTATGGGTGTGGTGTACAAGGCCGAAGACACCAAGCTACGCCGCTTCGTTGCCCTCAAATTCCTGCCTCCGGAATTCTCCCGGGATCCGCAGGCGGTGGATCGTTTTCAACGCGAGGCGCGCGCCGCTTCGGCGCTTAATCATCCTCACATCTGCACCATCTACGAGATTGATCAGGCCGAGGGGGAACATTTCATTGCCATGGAATTGCTCGAGGGTGAGACCCTCAAGCATCGCATTGAAGGCAATTCGCCGAAGCTTGATCAATTGCTGGACCTGGGTATCCAGATCGCAGACGCGCTGGACGCAGCTCACAGCAACGGCATCGTACATCGCGACATTAAGCCCGCCAACATTTTCGTCACCAGCCGAGGACACGCCAAGATCCTCGATTTCGGCCTGGCCAAGCTCGTTCCGCTCGCCCGGACTGGGCCCACGACTGGCAGTAATAGTGGTGACTTGCCCACACTGGCCACCGAAGCTCTTATGACCAGCCCAGGGTCCACGGTAGGCACCGTTGGTTACATGTCGCCAGAGCAGGCTCGGGGTGAAGTCCTGGATGCTCGCACGGACCTGTTTTCTTTTGGCGTAGTGCTTTACGAGATGGCCACCGGCAGGCAACCATTTCCCGGCAACACGTCGGCGATTATCTTTGAAGCGATCCTCAATAAAGCGCCGACTTCGCCGATACAGTTGAACCCGGGACTGCCACCGCAATTCGCAGTGATTGTGAACAAGGCGCTGGAAAAGGATCGAGACTTACGTTGCCAGACCGCGGCCGAGCTGCGCGCGGATCTGAAGCGCTTGAAGCGGGACATGGAACCTGCCCGGGCCGACGTTGTTGGTCAAAGACCGAGCGCTCCCGTAGCTGTCGCCGCCCCCCTGTCAGTGCAGCGAAAGAATCGATTTCTTGCCCCGCTCGTCGGCCTGGGACTCTTGGTGGGCCTCGCCTGTGGGCTTCTGGCGGGCAAGCGCATTTGGCAAACCGCACCGTCAGCGCCGCTGTATCACGAAATTACATTTCGCCGGGGTGTGATTCCTGCGGCCCGTTTTGCCCCGGACGGTCAAACCATCTTGTACAGTGCGGCCTGGCAGGGAAACCCTGTGGAGATATTCACTGCACGCCAAGGGTCCGTCGAATCCCGTTCTCTTGGGCTTGGCAATGCCCAGCTTTTAGCGGTTTCGTCCTCCGGCGAAATGGCATTGTCGTTGGACAGCCATGTCACAGGCACGTGGGTAAGTTCGGGAACATTGGCCAGAGCTCCTCTAGCGGGGGGTGCGCCGCGCAAGGTTCTTGAAGACGTGCAATGGGCCGATTGGTCTCCCGATGGAAATGATTTGGCAGTGGTGCGTGACGCGGGTGGCCGCAACCGGCTGGAATACCCGATCGGCAAAGTCCTCTACGAGGCCAGCGGGAGCTGGATCAGCCATCCGCGTATATCTCCCAAAGGCGACATGATTGCATTTCTCGACCATCCGGTGCAGGGGGACGACAGCGGCTCGGTCATGTTGGTGGATCTGGTGGGCAATCGGAAGAAGTTGTCCCACGACTGGTATAGCGCGCAGGGACTTGCTTGGTCGCCCGATGGCCGCGAAGTCTGGTTCACAGCCAGGGCAATGGGAGCGGATCGCTACCTTTCTGCAGTCAGCCTTTCCGGAGAGGAACGATTGGTGACGCGGATACCGGGCACGCTCATTCTGTTCGACATTTGGCGGGACGGGCGAGTGCTGCTAGCCCGCGCCAGCCGCCGCCGCGAAGAAATGGGTTCAGCTGAAGGCGCCAAAGAACGCGACCTCTCCTGGCTCGATTACTCGTGGCCCGCCGACCTCTCTGCAGACGGAAAGACGCTGCTTTTTGATGAGGAAGGCGTGGGCGGAGGAGTGCAGTTCGGCAAGGGGCAAGAGTTGACTTACGCGGTTTACATGCGCGGTGTGGAAGGTTCCCCGGCAATTCGACTGGGGGAAGGAGCAGCTGCAGCTTTATCCCCAGACCAGCAATGGGTGATCGCCCAGACCCCCGGCATTCCGGCGCAATTTCGACTGTTACCCACTGGGGCCGGTGAACCTAAGGCGCTTACCGACGATGCGATCAACCACGATACAGCGCGCTGGTTGCCCGACGGCAAGCACTTTGTTTTTGCGGGGAATGAACCTGCCCACGGGGTGCGTCTTTATCTCCAGGATGTCTCAGGAGGCAAGCCGCGGCCCATCACACCAGAGGGCGTGAATGGAACGAACATCGCGGTATCGCCCGACGGGCGGTTCGTCGCCAGTATCGGTCCGGATGGCAAGGGGTATCTTTATCCGAGTCAGGGTGGTGAGCCCTCGTCGATTTCCGGTCTGCTACCTGCAGAACAACCAATAGGCTGGACCCAAGACAGCAAGTTTCTCTACATCTACAGACTCGGTGAAGTTCCGGCCAAGGTGTATCGCTTAGACCCCGCCACGGGACAGCGCACGCCTTGGAAAGAGCTCATGCCCGCTGATCCTGCTGGCGTAGCAACCATAGGGCCCATCCTGATAACGCCCGATGGAAAAACGTACGTCTATGGTTTTCACCGAACACTGGCTGACCTTTACCTCGTCGAAGGCCTGAAGTAAGTCTTCCTCGCCATCTTTCTGGGCGCTTGTTTCTACGGCGGGCGGGCCGGATCGGGATCGCCCCTTTGCTGGTCCGTCTAGTGGGAAGTTCGAAATTCGACCTCCCGCTCAATTTCAGCAATCGCGATGGGAGCCAAGTTAGCCTCACGCAGCCGTTGATTGAGTTGCGCCAGTCCCATTTGCTTGAAGCGTGTCCATTCCGCAATGCGGATCTTTGCCTGTGGACTCGACTCCTGGTAAACCGCGATCGCTTGCGAAGGCACTGCACGATCCCCGCTTTCGACAACCCGCAATGCAGACACGAGGCCGTAGTAGGCATCCTGCAGTCCGGGACCCTCTTCTGCCGCGTGTTCCTTATTCATCACAATCCTGGCGATCGCGGATTGAGCATCGGTGAGCACCGACTTGAGTTGGGCGTCTTGGGTTTCCGGTTTCTCTTGCTTCAGTTTCTCTTGAATGTCCGCAAGCTGTTTCTGAACCGAACCCATTTCCGCCAGAGCGCGTCGCGGTTCAACCGTCTCGGCAAATACTTGTTGGCCAAGTTGCAACTGCTTTTCGAGTACCTCGGGGGTCGCGGACGAGCGCGGATCCATGATGACGGTGAGAGGCTGGTTTTGAGGTTTCCCATCGACCGTAAGGCGGACCTGGTAGATTCCCGGCGTCGCCTTTGGGCCGCTGGGTCTGTGGTACTCGGCGTCCTCATCGTCGGTCGGGCCTCCCGAACTGCCCCAGGTAAGGTTCCAGAGGAAGCGGTGCATGCCCGCGGTTTTCTCGAGGACTTCAGGCTTGGTGAACCACCGCTCGGCAATGGGAAGCGGCAGGTACTTAGTCGGGATCCGCTCTTCTGAAGAATGACCTTCCGAAGAAAACCGTCGGACGAGATTCTGTTGCGCATCGAAAATTTCTAGCTGCAGGGTATGCGCTGGAGACGGAAGGAAATAATCAATCATCGCTCCATTCGGAGGATTCTCGGCCGCGGGTTCCTCGGGCGGAAGCGGCGTGCCTGAAAACGAATCATTATCCACGCGAACTGCTGTGGCCGGACGGTAAAGCCACGGTGCTTTCGTTCTGCTCGCGTCAAGCATCTGCACCTGGCGAAGCGGCGTGATGTTATCGAGAATCCAGAAGGAGCGCCCGTACGTAGCAATTACCAGGTCATCCCCGTGGAAGGTGAGATCCCGAACTCCGGTGACCGGCAGATTCAATTGCAGAGACTGCCAGTGATCCCCCTCGTCAAAAGATACGTAGACACCGAATTCGGTTCCCGCGACGAGAAGTCCCTTGGCCTGCGGGTCTTCGCGCACGGCGCGCAGGAATTCGGGTGCAGAAATGCCGTTCGTGACCAGTTGCCAGGTGGCTCCATAGTCGCGTGTTCGATAAATGTAAGGGGTCTGATCGTCAACGCGGCTGCGATTGACGGCCGCATAGGCGACGGCGGGATCGAAATGCGAAGCCTCGATCAATGATACTTGGCTCCAATCGGCCAAACTTTGCGGGGTGACATCTTTCCAGTTCTTTCCACCATCGCGAGTAACGTAAATCAACCCCGTGTCGCTTCCCGCCCAGATCAGATCGCGATTCAGCGGCGAAGGCGCAATCGTAAATACCACCCCGTAACCAGCGCGTTTAGCGCTCTTGAGAGTAGGAACCGGGCTTCGCGAGACGTGGGTCGGCGGACTCGGTGGTTTGGGGTGGGTCGATCCAGTGAGATCGGGGCTGATCGTTTCCCAGTGCAGACCGCCATCGATGGTCGTCATTACATACTGCGTTCCGAGATAAAGGGTTGCCGGGTCAACCGGAGAAAGAACAAGCGCGGGAGTCCAAGGATCACGATACTTGCGCTGATTGATCTCGACATCGAATGCAAAGGCTGGCCATGGAGTAATGTCCTGGCTGAGGCCAGTGCGTTTGTTGAAGCGAGCGACGGAACCGTAAGATCCAGTCAAATAAATGATGTTGGGATCTTTCGGATCGACCACCAGATATCCGCTTTCGCTGCCGCCAGGAAGGAACCAGTCCCGCGGCGTAATTTGGCCGTGGTCGGTGCGGCTCAGAACCGCGGCACTGCCGCTATCCTGCTGCGCGCCATACACAACGTAGGGAAACTGATTGTCCGTAGTTACGTGATAGAGCTGTGCCGTGGGCTGGTTATACCAACTGCTCCACGTGCGGCCGCGGTTGAGGCTGATCGTGGTTCCCTGGTCCGTTCCGAGAACCATGCTGGTCGAATTCTTCGGGTCGATCCAAAGCTGGTGATAGTCGTCCCCTCCAGGAGCGCCGCGCACCACCGAGACAGTCTTCCCCCCATCCTCAGATCGATAAAGAGCCACATTCGGGATGTAAACTACCTCGGGATTGTGGGGATCGATCGTGATGCGATTGAAATACCACGCCCGGCTGGTAAGAGCAGAAGCGGAGTTTGCAAGTACCCAAGTGTTGCCTCCATCGTCGGAGCGATACAGGCCGGATCCTCTCGCGGGCGTCTGGGTCTGCATCTCGTTCTGGAGAACGATGAGCGCATACGCGTGCTGTCCGTCTGGCGCAACATCGACTCCCACGCGCCCCCAATCGCCTGCGGGCAGCCCATTTCCCTTGAGCCGAGCCCACGTCTTGCCGCCATCCTGAGAACGGTAAAGGCCACTGCCTGCTCCCTCGATCGGAGCATACGCGCTCCATGGCGGACGCCGCACCTGCCATGCGCCGGCGAACAGAAGCTGCGGAGCAGCAGAACCCATCGCCAGATCTGAAATTCCGATCTCGGACCCCAGATCGAGAACCCGCGTCCAACGCCCCCCTCCATCGACGGATTTATAGACGCCCCGCTGTTCGTTCGGCCCAAAAGCGTGCCCTAGGGCACCAACATAAACGACGTTTGGATTCTGCGGGTCAATGACGATCCGGCTGATCTGGCGCGTGTCTTCCAGGCCGACATGATTCCAGGTCGCGCCGCCATCGGTGGATCTGTAAACGCCGTTGCCGGAAGAAAGGTCCTCTCGAATATCAGACTCGCCGGTTCCGGCGTAAATAACTTTAGGATCGGACGGAGCCACTGCCAGTGCGCCAATCGAAGCTACTGACTGGCCGTCAAAGATGGGTGTCCAGACAGCTCCGGCATCCGTCGTTTTCCAGATCCCGCCATTGACGGAGCCAAAATAAAAAGTTGTCGAGTCGCCCGGCACGCCCGCCACCGAGACCGCGCGGCCTCCGCGGAAAGGTCCAATCAGACGCCACTTGAGCCCATTCACCAGCTCCTGCGGGATCGCCTGTGCAGAGACACCGATGGTTGGCAACGGTAAAGTTAGCAAAAGAAAAGCACCTATGAAGGTACGACGCGCTAAAGACGATCGGAATTTGTACAAGTGCCAGACCCCGTTCCTGATACTTCAGTGAGTTGAGCTATTATGCCCGAGTCTTCGACGACGTATTTATCTCAATCATCTATCTGACGAACGGTGATTCGCCCGAAGGAGTCAATAAATAACGATACGAAAGGACGGACCGCTTTGGCGGAGATTCCTGTGAGCACCATGCAACACGCTTACCGGAGCAATCGTCGGGGAGGGAGCGCCCCATAGCCTCTCTCTGCAGTGCGGTGGGGAGTGGCCAGGCGGATCGTGTGGGCCTGGGTTTTGACTATTCCGGCGTCGGTATTTGTGGCGGCAGTTGCATTCTGGCTGTTACGATTGATTCATCCGGGAGCGTAACGGTTTTCGGTTAGCCCCCCTCCAGTCTCCCGTGTTCCAAACGCTGTCATGGCATCTTAGTGGCTGCACGAAGGATGGCTCCCGGTATAACGGAGGAGGCCAGCTCCTCGTACCTCAGGGGCCGGTGACATGCGCCATCGGCCCTCTTTTAGTCTCTATGCCGGTTCCAGGGTGCGACAATGCCGCGGATCAATCGCGGTCGTCCTCCTCCTCCTTTCCATTCGCCTGCTGGTTAGCGGCGCCAGGGTAAGGCTTATCATTTCCCATGATCCCCTTCCACAGAATCCGGTTGAACAAATTGGAATTGATCATGTCAGGGTGTTTGAAGTTAAAACCCTTGGTCGCTTGCGCCCACCAGGTGCCGTCGTGGAGCGACTTAATCGCGACGGTTACTGGGCGTTTTCCAGGATTCTTGCACTCGGGCACCAGTGTCGGGTCCACCGGAGGCTGGCACAAGATACCCGGGATAGGCGCGACGTAGGGTTGCAAGTTGGGTTCCTTGATGAACACATCGGACATCGGAACGGCATTCGCATCGTTGAGACCGAGGTAATTGACGCCGAGGATATCCTCGATGGTTCGGACCACATTGGTGGAGTTGTAATTGGTGTGGATCACGGCTCCGGTGTTTGTATAGGGTGAGGCGATGAACACCGTAGAACGATGTGCATCCACATGATCCGGCCCGTTTTGCGCATCATCTTCGACCACAAATATCGCTGTATCCTTCCAGTACGGCGAGTTTGACACGGCCTCGACCAGACGGCCGACCGCGTAGTCGTTGCTCGCGAACTGCGCCAATGGGTTTTCCAGATTTGCGGCGTTCGACGAGAAGTTACCGAAATGGTCTTCCATGAAGTCGACCATCTCGAAGTTGGGCAGATTGCCGTTTTTCACATACTCATTGAACTCGCGATTCCACTCTTCGAAGCGGTACTGATCAGGAGTGTTCAGGTCCCAGCCACGATAGTAGACATCGGTTTTGTCGAGCAGGGAGTGACGCACCGGCACCGCCTGCACCACCTTCTGCGCGAAGGCGTCGCGTACGATGGGAATGTAGAACGGGGCGCCAGCGGAAGGATCGACATAATAGTTCTCGTCGGCGTAGAGACCGTAGTGGCGAACCGTTAGCCCGGCGCGCATCACGGTGTCCCATATGTAGCCGCCGAGCGCGTCGGGATCCAGGTCGTCCGCGCCTTGCGAAGCGGTGATGTCCTTCGTGCCGGGTTCAATCGATGAGCCACCGGTCGGATCGAACAGCGTGGTAATGCGCACCGTGCTCGGACTGGGCGTTCCGTTGGTTGTGTCGGGCAGTGCAATCCCGATGTTGCGCGGATTGCCATTCCAGTCGAACGGGATGTTGTAATTCGCGTTGCCATAGCCTACGAGCACATTCTTGACCGTGGCATCGTTGGCATGGCCTTGCGTATCCCAGTTCCAACCGTCGCCACTCACGTCCCCGGCATCGTAGAAATTGTCGAGCAGAGCGAATCGGGTCGCCAGCAGGTGATGGTTGGGTGAGATGGGACGCGGAAACTGCACCCGGGCCGGATCGCCGTTGCCCTGCTTCAGATCGCCGAGGATCTGATCGTAGGTACGGTTTTCCTTCTGGATGAAGATCACGTGTTTGATGTGATCATGCAGAAACGCCATCATAGGATCACGGCTCCGTTTGAAGAAGCCGTCGTTAGCATCGACGAGAGCCGACAGATAGCCGAGCGTGTCGGTGTCCGGGACCGGTATCGTCAGAAACCCCGCCTTGAGCAAAGCCAGGATGTACTCGTTGCGGGACGTTGGGTTCGGTGGTGGACAAAGAAGGCTCGAATAGTCCGGTGGGATGCCTTCCCCGGGGCAGTCCGACCGGTATTCCAGGTTCGGACCGGGATCCGATTTCATGTTCACCACGAACAATTTTTTTCCATCCGCGCTGACCGTTACCGAGCTCGGATACCAGCCGGTTGGGATACGACCGAGCAGTTGCTGCGAAGCAACGTCGATCACAGCTACGGCGTTCTCTCCACCGAGAGTGGCGTAAAGGCGGCGCCCGTCCGGGCTCAACGCCAAGGAGTTGGGGCTGGACCCCTTGTAGTGGTATCCCGGCCGAGCGACTGAGATTCGGCTGTTGAGCGCATCTTTCGTGGTATTGATTACCTCAATCTCATCCAGATCGCCGTTGGCCACGTAGAGGCGAAGCTGATCCGCGGATAGGACCATGCGATTCGGTTCGCCTCCAACCTTGATCACCTTGAACGATCCCGAAGGGCTCACCGACAGCACTTGGCCATCGCGCTGGCTGCTCAAATAGGTCTTAACCGGAGCGCCCTTAGAATCCGATATCACTACCGGCCAGTAAGGCATTTCTCCGATTGCCGTCTTCTGTCCCGGGGCGAAGAAGACTACTTCTTTGGATACGGTGCGCGTGGACGTGTTGATGATGGACAGCGAATCATTCTGATAGTTAGCCACGTACAGTGTCGAGCCGTCCGGACTGATTGCCAATCCAGCTGCCAGCGCACTGAACGGCATGTACATGTATTGCGCAATCGGGTTGCTGTTGATCGGCGTCGTGCTGAACAATCCACCCGTTGGATACTGCTGTATAGGAACATCGGCGGGCATGTTATGCCCCAGGAGCACAAACGGAGCATCAGGCACGTAGGTACCGTCGGCGCTGGCTCCCGTGGTCGTCGACTTAAATATCTCCACGCGGTCGTCGATGCCTCCGGCAACGTAGAAGCGCGTGCCCGACGGATCCCACAATAAACCGTGATAAGTGTTGGGGATGTTGATCAGTTGTTTCTGCTTAGGTCGCGCGCCACGGACATCGAAAACGAATACCCACTCCGCATTCGGAGTCGTGGTGGATGACGGAATTCCTGTGAGAGGGTCGAGCGCAGGCCAGACGATTGCGGTACCGTCCGGACCCTGAGTGTAGAAGCCCGTGTTGTAACCGGTAGTAAGAATCAGCAAAGCGGTGCCGTCCGGACTGAGCGCAGTGTTCACTGCGCCATTTGCATTGGCGGAGCCGTCAGGGCGCAGGCCAGTGGGCAGGTTTTGGAAAATTGAGCCGGGCGCGGCGGTAGGAGTAATGTAGAAACCGTTGGGTAGAAGGTTGCCCCCAACCGACGCTGCGTTCCGTGTCTGACCACCCGCCAGTGCGGGTATCATCAGGCATAGGATCACAGCCGGCACAGCGCAAAAGCAGGAGCTCGTCTTTCGTCGCATGTTTCCCTCCGCAAGATTTGGTTTTCTTGGCCTCGCGTGATTCAGAAAAGCTTGAATCCTAATTTGGTGGGGTCTAGAAAATGGATGTCATTCTACACCGAATCCCGCCTCGGTGTGGGGTTTTAGAAGGTGAACCGCGCGGAGAACTGCAACACGCGCGGGAGTCCGTTGGGGCTGATTTCCTGCAGTGCTCCAAAGTTACCCGGTCCGGAATTGGGGACTAGATAGCACGTCTGATTCAGAGATAGGCCGTCACCACAGTTGTTGCCGATGGGATTGTACTGCAGCTGGTTGATGCCATCGCCGTTCTGCACATAGTAATTGGCATGGTTGAACAGGTTGAATGCCTGAGCCTGAAATTGCAATTCCTTGCCTTCTTTGATCTTAAAGCTGCGGGCCAATCCAATATCAATTCTCTCCAGCCACGGGCCGTAGAAGGAATTCAAGCCGACCCCGGGTGTGGGACCAGCGCCATTGATGCCGGCCGCGGTGTTTGCCGTGTCTTGATTAAAGGCGGTATCGTTGAGGTTCTCGTCGGCGCCGTCACAATTACTGAATGACAGCGACGAACTGGTGCACGCCGGGCCCAACAGACCAGCATAAGGACGGCCCGAAGAGAACTCCATGACACTGCTCAACGTCCAACCCGAGAGCAGAACGTGCCCTATGTCCGACCCAGTAAGCTTTTCAAGTTCCGGCCGATATACGGCGGCAAGACTAATTCGATGCCGCTGGTCTAACAGCGATGGAGCATGCGTGTTGCCGAAGTCGAACTGATTATTGAAGTCCATCCCATCCAGCATCATGCTCTTGGCGAACGTGTAAGAAAATTGCAAAGCAAGACCTTGTGACATGCGTCGCTGCAACTGCACGAACAAGGAGTTGTAGTGATTCTGCCCAGGGCTGATCAGTTCGTTGATCTCGCCCAGGTTGGCATCGATGCGGCCTTCGGCCAGCAAGCCGTTGTCCATGTTCGGCAACGTGATCGTCGGCCCAGTGCAAGGCACTGTGGTGGTGATGGGAGGACAGACGATATACGTCGTCGCGCCTTGCAGACGATGTAGATTCACGTCATAGGCGCTGCCAGAGAGCAGATGCACCCCGTGATTCCACATGGTGCCGATAGTCAGTGTCGTGTCCCGCAGAATCTCGCGCTCAATCTGCAAACTCGCCTGCAAAATGTAGGGCGCCCGGAACTGCGGGGAAACCAAAGAAATGTCAGGAGACGCCTGGAACAGGGGAGAGTTACCCGCAAGAATACTTGGAAACGTTGGCAGCTGCTGGTCAGGCAGACCTGATGTATAACTCGCATTCACTGAAGACTGCTGCGACGCCAGTCCGTTCGAGACCACCGCGTTACGGTAATTGAGACCGTTCATGTTGGTGTAGAAATCCCCGAATCCTCCACGCACCACCGTCTTCGATATGGGCTGCCATGCAAATCCGAGGCGTGGCGCCAGCCGTCGAAACTGGTTGGGATATTGTCGGGTGAGAGGAAATTTCGGATTCTCCGCGGGTTGCGGGTAAACCTGAAAGTCCTCGCGCAACCCCATGTCCAGCGTCAAGTTTGGCAAAGCACGGAACGAATCCTGCACGTAGAATCCATAATAAGGAACAGCAAAAGAAAAAGTGGGGTTTCCCGAAGTCTGGCTGAACTGGTTGTACTCCCCAAGCGCAAAATCCTGCAGATTTGAAAATTCGTAGCTGCCCAGGAACGATCCGAACTCAACGGCCTCATTCGGGTCCGCACCGCCATCGTTGTTGTCCGAATCCCAGGCACGGTTCATATCGAAACCAAATTGCAACGTGTGCTTGCCAACCACGTAATCCACCCGGTCGGCCCACGAGTATTGCCTTTCAAAAACCCTTCCCACGGAAAACGGAGCATTCCCCAGAACGAAAGGGGCCGGACTATCCAGGATTAACGTGGGAGTATTTGGAGCGAAGCCGGTCGGGGTAGAGATCTGATTGTCCTGCGAAGTGCTGGCGTGGAATTCATTCAGCAGGGTGGATGAAAACGTGTGCGTCCATCCCAGGCTGGCTTGAACGGTATGCACGTAGGCGTTAGCCAGTGTCTGCATCCCATAATTTCCAACCGTCGGGTCGGTGATGACGCCTCCCGGCGAGTCGAACCGGTTTAGATTGAAGCTGAGGAACAGCCCATCGCGAGAACTGGGCGAATAATCCAGCCGCGGCGTAATCACCCAATCATTGCGCTTTCTTGCTTTAGTGCCTAGGTTGGAGTGCAGCGCGTTCAGGCTGTTCGACACTTGCTGCAGGTACACCGGATTGGTCGGGTCAATCAAAATCTCAGTGTTGGTATCGCTTCCCGGAACCGGCAAGGGCCCGTTTGGCGGAGGCAGGTTAGTACCGGACGGAATTCCAAAATTGGTGCTCAGGAAATTATCTAAGTTCGACGGCGTCGTCGCCAACGCCGAGTTGATTACGGAGATTGGGTTGTTGCGCAGTTGCTGTTCATAATCCATGAAGAACCATAAACGGTCGTGGCGGATCGGACCACCGAGCCCTGCGCCGAATTGCTGCAAAGCGTCTTCCGGCCTCGCAAAGCCCGCGGCTTTGTCGAGAGCATCGTTGGCTCCCGTCGCGGAATTCCTGTTGTAATAAAACGCATTGCCGTGAAAGGCATTGCTTCCCGATCGCGTCACCGCATTTACGAAGCCCGCTCCACCTCCATAGATCGCCGAGTAAGGGCTGACCGAGACTTGAAACTCCTGGATCGCGTCCTCGCCATACAGGTACGGGATACGGTAGCGGCCGATAATGTCGGCAAAGTAGTTGCTGGTCGCATTGGATCCATCCACCGTAAAGGCGTTGGAGCCATTCCCATTCGCATATCCCGAGTCTTCACCGCCCTGTTGCCCGGCAATGCTCACCAGTCCGGTATCGCCGTCGTAGCTGATGTTGGGCGTGAGTGTCGCCAAGTCGGTGTAACGCCGTCCGTTGAGCGGCAATTCGTTAATCAATGACCGCTCGATCACAGTGCTGTCGGAGGATTCAGTCGGTCGCAACAGCGGCGTCGTCCCGGTTACTTTTATAGTGTCTGCCCCGGTTCCCACTTGCAGCTTAATATTCTGCGACGTTGCATTTCCCACCAAGACTCGCACTAAGGCCCGGACCTCACGAAACCCTTTGAAACTTGCAGTGATGCTATAGGATCCCGGCATGAGCGCCGGCAAACGATAGAGTCCCGCATAGTTGGTCTCGGCAGATTCTGTCACGCCGGTAGCGAGGTTGCGGACAACCAGGAGAACTCCCGGCACCACCGCTCCACTCTGGTCAGTGACCCGTCCCCCGAGCGCACCCGTCAATACCACATTCTGGCCCGTCAGCAATATGCAACTCGTCCACAGGACCAGCACGCCGCATACCAGACGGCGCAATTCCGCGCAAGAGCGAGCAGATTGCTGGGAGGTGTCTCGTCGACGTTTGCCGTTGCCGATCATGGCTTTTTGCTTTATTAGCTGGAAATTGTCGAAGTTCAATTTCGCAACCTTTTACAAAGGTTAGCGCAAACGCGCCTGACAAAGCAGGGTTTGTTCGGCCTATTGTAACTTCGTGTATTCGGCTTTGGCTTGCTTCAGGATGGGGATCTCGGGGTCGGCGTCTTTCGAGAGCGTTAGGAAATTTTTGTAGGCGCCCAGCGCTCGTACGCGGGCAGCATCGGCATCGGCGCCCTGTGACGTTTTCGCTTCAAGCGCATTTGCACACGCCACTTCCAGATGCGGCAAGTCCCTTGTCCAACAGCTCCAGACAATGCCGCTGTGATCGGGAATCTTCTGAAACTCGGCGGCCGCTTGCGCCCTGTTCGGCGGCCCGGTAGGCCTCTCCGCGCACATACGCCGGATACAGGCCGGATACAGGCAGGAAATATTGTTGGCGAAATCGATTAATCCCAACTCCACGGCAGCCAAATCGACTGCATCTGAGCGTTCAGAGGGAAGCGTTTCCCTAGGTCTTGGGCCATGGACTCGGCTCGCGCCGTATCGCTCGCCAGGGCGAACGCAACCGCAGCTTCGCTTTGCGTTGCTTGACTCGTGGGAGCAAGCTTCAGAGCTTCTGCCGCTCCATGCCTCCCTTCTGCGGTGTAACCGTACGCGGCTTCCGGCTGAGCAGCGATCGCCTGCGATATTGCCCCGCTTTCCTTCTTGGTCGGTCCGCACGGCGAGTCCACGGCTCGTTGGGTCAGCTCCCGCGCACTGCCGAGACGACCACCATACGCCTCGGTGTCGATGCGTACACAGAGCGCTCTTAGTCGCGCTGACCCGCGAGCTGCTTTTGCTGTTCCGCCATCGCGGCCGAATCCGAACCGAGCAAGGCGAGAGCATATCGAATGTCATAGAATCCACTTTTGTCCTGCGATCGCGCCTCCCAATCGTGGATGACCAGACGTGCGTCGTCGAGGCGCTGCAACGCTAGAGCGTAGAAGGCGAGATTGACATAGATACGTCCACGATCCGGCCCCAGATGGTAGGCTTGGCGTGGTACCTCTAAAGCTTTCTGATACCGCCCCTGGCAGGCGTACACTATTCGCAGACTGGCATACACTACCGGCTCCTGCGGGTAGTTCTCGATCCATTCTTGGAATGTCGCGGCCCGCTTTATCCTGTTCTCTCGTAACGCTCGGATAGCAGTCGGGCGGCGAGCTCCAGCCTTTACTTTTCGCTGGCGTGCTCCCGCAACTGGAATGCCCTGCTGAAGTACTCGTTGGACCGCGCGAATTCGGCGATATTGAAGTACTCGTTGCCCAGTGCGTGGCAGGCATAGGCAAAATCCACATCAAGCTGGACGGGGCGTTGATAATACGGCGGGCCCACCCTTAGCGCCTTTCTCTTTCGAGGCCTTTTCGCCAAGGCTGAGGGCTTGCAGAGCTTGCGGCGACGAGGTTGTCGCCTGTTCGTTAGGAACATCAAACTTCTGTATCGTGGCCAGCGATTCGCCCAGTTCGCCGCGCAGCTTGGATGCCGCTGCGCCGAGCACATCCAGCACCTTTTCCTTCGACCCTGCCGTGACCTGCTCCTCGGCTAGCGTATCCCCGCTCTGGCAGTCCACCGCCCGCAACTCCAGCACATACGGGGGAGCCCCTCCTCAAACGATATGTGAACCGATTTGCAACAGCTAAAGCGGGATTCATTCTTGCATCCTCTACTTCAAGCCGGTTTAACCCGGCGCACTGTAATGACGATTCTGCGTCATAACTAGGGAGAGTCTGAATAAGGTCTCCCTTTCCACAAGAATATAGAGTAAGTTTCGCCAGATGAGATCGACAAACAAACAACAAAGGACTCTGGCGACGATGAATGGTTTTGAACGGTACACG
>JBEKRE010000083.1:0-17325 GCA_049519055.1 Candidatus Sulfotelmatobacter sp.
CTTCGGAGTCAAGCCCACGTTGCGTGCTACCTTGCGGATGGTTTGGCCGTCCGCCAGTTGCCGCAGCACCAAGGCGCGGAGCACCGTTCGCACCGGTTGTAGACCGCCCCCCAACAATTCGTTCAATTGCTCCTGCTCCAACTTGGACAACCGAACCTGAACTTTTCCGCTGTCTTCCATGCCCCCAGCAATACGCCTGGATAGATATGCTGACAAGTATCTGACTGTGTTACGTTCTATGCGGTCACAGGACTAGAGCCTTTGTGGCGACGCTGGCATCAGCCCATATCAGTATTAGCAACGTTCCCGCGAACCCACGCCCGAAGTTCAAGGAACGTAAGACCATGAGATGATAAAGCGTTTCGCCACCTGCTCGTTTGGGCGCGGTACATGGTGCCATGTGGAGTCGCCTTTTGGACTGCTAATTGGCCGTTACTGCCGCGATAGATAAGGAGAATCGAATGGCTTTGATGAAGACCTCGAACCCCGCCTTGAACGTCAATAGCTTTCGTGTAGATGAGGCGGTATCTGGCGAAGCGATGACATTGACCGGGACCGTCAATAAGACAGGCGTTCTGCTGATTTGCGTGGTGGCTACTGCGGCGTGGAGTTGGAGTCGGTTTTTCCACGCTCCTACTTCAGATACGGTATTGCCACTGATGGGGATTGGGCTAGTCGGTGGATTCGTTGTCGCAATGGTGACTATTTTCAAGAAAGAATGGTCTCCCATTACCGCGCCGATTTATGCCCTGCTGGAAGGGCTGGCGCTGGGTGGCATTTCCGCAATGTTCGAACTGCGCTATCCCGGAATCGCAATACAAGCGGTCGGCCTGACCTTTGGGACGCTGTTCGTTCTTCTGATGGGCTATCACTCGGGCGTGATTCGAGTGACGGAGAAATTTAAGCTCGGCGTGGTGGCGGCTACTGGCGGCATTGCTGTCTTCTATTTGGTTCAATTTGTTCTCGGGTTCTTCGGTGTCCGCTTTGCGGCCATCAATGGTTCTGGTCTCCTTGGGATCGGATTCAGTGTAGTGGTGGTGATTGTCGCTGCCTTGAACCTCGTCCTCGATTTTGATTTCATCGAAAGTGGCGTCAGCGCGGGTGCTCCGAAGTACATGGAGTGGTACGGGGCATTCGGCCTGATCGTCACGTTGGTTTGGCTTTATCTGGAAATTCTGCGCCTGCTATCCAAGATCAACGGTCGCAAATAGCCGCCACGGGTTGGGAGATATTACGATTCCAGTAAATTGGCAACACAGAGAGTTGAGCGCCTGACCCAAACACAAAAGCCTACTGCGAACTCGCCGCAGCAGGCTCCCCGAGATACTACGCCCCCTTCTTCATCGCAGCCTTTACTCTTGCCCATCTGGCCCGCTGCGCCGCCGCGATCTTCCTTCTGGCCGATGCTGACATCGTGCGCCTTGCAGGTGCCGACCCAGTTGTCTTCGCTGCCCCGACTGCTGGCTGCGATCCCTTCCCAGCCCTCGCCCATCTCGCGTTTTGCGCATGGCCGATACGCCGACGAGCCAAAGCCGACAGGATGCGCCTCGGCTTGGTGTAATTGCTTCCACCGTCCAACTTGCCCAATACCGCAAGAGCCGCATCAACATGTCGAAGCTGATTTGCCAGATTCGTTCTCTACCCTCAACTCCGACACAATGGACGCCAGCCCCTTTAGATTTGTCATTGTTACCCCCTCGGGCATCTTGATGCGGCCGCATTGTATAGGGTGATTCGCCGCAGCGTGCACGGGTTTTGGAGCACAGATGCTACTCGGTGTTTCCGTACTTGTCGTCTTCAATACCGATTGCCGCCCAGATGAAGCCCTGCACGTCGATCCGCGAATGTGGCTTCAGTCCTCGGTTCTGTAACTCTAAGTACACACGGTCCCCCAATTCCTGAAGTTTGCAGTACGTGAGCCAATTCGGTTCCGCCTTGTAGTTCAACGAAATCTTAAGCGACTCGGCCATGCGCTTCATAATCGAAGGCTTCATGAACATCCATTTTCCATCACTTGCAAGAAACTGGTAGTAGGTGGCTATCGTCCATTGGTTCGCGCCCAGTTCCGACAGAAGATCGCAGAAGCTTGTAAACCGTTCCTCCATTTCGCCGGAACCGTACAACAGGTCGAACAGGGCATTCGCAAAACGCTCCTGATTCGCTGGGTTCTCAAGGGCGTCGGCGAACTTGGCCTTCCCGATCTGGAAGACGAGATTGGTGGCTTGCAAAACGCGCTTCGCAAATCCACAGACCTCTGTGTAATGTCCGTCACGAAGCAGACTCTCAAAGGCATGCTTGCCTAGCTTGTCCTCCAGTACACCTGCTGCTTTTTCCTTGTACTCACGCTCTGCGATGTGGAAGCCCTGTCCCTCAAAGCCCTCAGAGAAATGATTGAGGAAACAGCTAACGTGATAGTCAAAATCTAATCGAGGTCGGCTGGGCGTGGGTTCCACTTTGGACTGCGGAGCGCGAGATTTGACCTTTTTGGCGGTGGGAAAGTTGAAACCCGGAGGAGACAGGGCGGGCTTCAGTTCTGCGGTCTTCAGAATCGTTTTGTAACCGGAGGTGACGAATTCGATGTCCAGCCTGTCGCCCCGGTCTTCGCTCACGCATCCCAAGCCGAAGGCCGGATGTTCGATCCAGTCGTTTGCTTTGCAGTTCATGTCCCTCCAATGAGAATCATGCGATTCAGGACATCCTCGGCAGTCCGGAAGCTGACACAATCATTATGGCGGCACGCTGGGTTCCCTAACAGTGATCCTTGTCACTGGTGGAGTTACCTTGGGTTGAAGCCTTGAACAGGCAATACCGGAGACTGTTCGGCTAGATTCAGGAATCACGACTTCCATGTGCATCGTAACTTGGAACTGCGGAATGGCTCTTGCGCAGAAAGTGCCGAGTCTATTGGCGCTCAATCCCGACATCGCGGTCGTTCAGGAATGCTCCAAGAAGTCAGTAGATGTCCTTTCGAGCCACGATTTCTCCGGCCCGTGGTTCGGTGCGAATCCGAACAAGGGATTGGCGGTCTTTTGCAGCGCGGGGTTCGCGCTTCAAGCGGTGGGCAAGCCCTTCGGCAAATGGGTGATTCCGGTTCGAGTGAATGGAGCGATAGATTTCAACTTGCTTGCGGTTTGGGCGTGTCCGGTCGGGACGAAGCGTGCGGACAACTACATCGGTCAGGTTTACCGATGTCTGGTGGAAAAAAGCGGCTGGTTCAGCAAGCCACCAGTTGTTGTTGCTGGAGATTTTAAACAGCAATTCGCAATGGGACGCCAACCGCCCCGGACGAAATCACACGGAGGTAGTTCGCTTATTCGAGAGTCATGCTCTAATCAGCGCGTACCACACTCACCATGGGGAGCAGCAAGGAGCCGAAACGCGTCCGACCCACTACTTTTATCGCCATCAGGACAAGCTATTTCACATCGACTACGTTTTTGTCCCGGAAGGTTGGAACTTAGGATCAGTTGAAGTCGGCTCGTTCCGAAAGTGGGGACGCCTCAGCGACCACGTTCGGCTGGTGGTTGATGTGAGCGGCAGTAGGTGACGATTCCGTCGCAGGACGGGCGAGAGCCACGCCTACCTTCAAGCAGACTTTTTCGTTGCCTCGGGAAACACGATAAGTTTCCCGCGAACCGCTCCGGCACTCTGCCACTCCCACCCGCATTTGCAATAAACGGAGTCCCACAATCGCGGCTTTCTAAGAAGGGCTTTGCATACGGCACACGATCTCATCCACATGGTTTCTCTCCCATCGCGAATCCATATCGGACTTGGATTCGAAGGCAGGGCCTTAACGCCCTGTTTGGTTGGCTGTTCTCAGTGTGCATCGGCCGAAAAGAGTTGGGAATGGCCCCGAGGTGTGGGGGCCGCTGTTCGGCTAAATAGCACCGCCGTGCCCCACCGCATCACATTTAGGCCATTCCCGGCTAACTTCGATGGTTGTAATTTTGGAGGCGCTGGCGGCTGGGCACTCAACGAGCGGTGACGAAGCTCAAGGACGACGGGTCCATGCTGCCGCCGCCAGTCCAAACCGTATTTGGTCTCGCACCCGCTATGGCTAACCTCGGTAGAGCACCTTGTCCGCTTATCAGCGGATACTGAGAAGCCCGACGCAATAAAACGGCTACTCATCTTCCGTAGAGTCATGCACGAATCGCCGGGCGTTCTGACTGTCGTCCGTCAGTTCGCACTTGTGGGACTCAAATGCCGCTCTAGTATCGGCCGCCACCTCGTCCTCTGAACGCTTGTTGGACTTGACCTGAGAATTGCAACCCTCGCAGACGCCGATGGCTGGCAGCGGAGGCTCTACGATGCGGAGCTTGCGGGTGTCCATGGTCGGAGTCTATCCCATCGACACGGCGGGCGTTGAATCGGCCGAAATCAAGACTGCACAACTGCGGTTGACAGGCATGGTGTGCGTAAAGGCTAAGGGTGTTCGTTGGAGTAGCATGGGTGCCTGCTGGACTACAACAGAATTGATAAGACTGACTGGTTCATCCGACAGATGAAGTCGGGACCGTTCTCGCGGCAGGAGATGGTCGCGATCGCCGCGAAGGAGTTCCCAAGCGTTCCCCATCGGCAAAGGCTGCTGCGCTCAACAGGAAAGGATTCGCAATAAGTGAAGAGGGCCGCACTCTATCTGAGGGTCAGCACCGTTGACCAAAACCCGGAAACGCAGGCGCTCGACCTTCGGCAGTTCGCCGCTCAGCGCGGGCTTCAGATCGTAGAGACCTACACCGACCACGGGGTCAGCGGTACGAAATCCGCCGTCCGGCACTCGACAAAATGATGGAGGATGCCCGCCGCCACAGATTCGATGTCGTGGTAGTGTGGTCGTGCGACCGACTTGCGAGGTCAACGAAGAACCTGCTGCAAGTGCTCGATGAACTGAACGGATTCGGCATTCAATTCCTCAGCCAGCGTGAAGCAATCGATACCGAGGGAGCGTTGGGAAGGGTGATTATCGTGATCGTCAGCGCAAGCGCCGAACTCGAAAGAAGTTTGATCGTAGAAAGAGTTCGGGCCGGAATGAGAAGGGCAAAGCTCGAAGGACGCGAGATTGGTCGGGCACGATTGGATATCAATAGGGAGCAAATTGTCGAAGATCGACGTGGTGGGATGTCCCTGACCCAAGTTGCCAAGCGCCACAGCATTTCAAGGGCGAGTGTGTGCCGTCTGATGAAGGAATTCAACGGCCATTCACCTTCCGCAACAGCCGTGGTTTCTGGCAACAACCTCGTGGCACAGGTCGCTCTGGGAGATTACTCACTATGGCGGATGACACAATCGGCAAGTCTTTCACCGTGATTTTCACCAACGGCGATCTGCCGACCAACCCTATGAGCCTGCGCGAATGGGCGGTGCGGTGTTCACCCGCGACCAGTCGTGGACGCATTCCCAAATCCCGTGTCAGCCGTCGCTGGCACAACCCTTTGCCATCGTCACGGGTCGGTATAGGTAGCCAAGCCCTACTGGCAGATTCTATCGTTGGTATTACTGCGCCCTGCGCCCGTCTGCAACGGCCCTCCCGCTCGCAACGCCCTCAAGAACGCTCTGATATCCGCCGCAGGCCGCATCCCCTGTATGTCTGGGTAATTGGGAAAAATCGCATGGAGCAAAGCCGCGCTCTCCTCGATACTGAACTTGTCGTCACTCATTCGTTAGCCGGAGTGAGTGCTCTCCACGGGCGCATCATCGTTCGACGGAATTGGTCCACTGCACGAATGATATTCGAACTGTTTCACGACTGTGTCGTAATTCGCACTAGCCGGGAAGGTGAAGGTCAGATGACAATCGATGCATGACACCAAGCGGCCTGCGCCGGACACGAGGATACCGATATGATGGCAAGAATAAGTACAACTGCTGGCTGACATTGCATGTTCCAACTCTCCAACGTACAAGACGATCATACGCTTCTATTCTCAGCGCGTTGTTAATAAGAGTTAGGCCGAAAAAAAGCCGAACCTCTGTGGGTCCAGCCTAAACATTCATTCCTCAGAACAGCGAAATGTAGTGGTCGTGAGGGTCCGAACGGCGGGCGCTTCGCCACTGGACCGATGACCACATGTGTAACTTCAGACACGATACCTAGTTACAATCTTAATAACTGGTCAATTTTGTACACTTTCCAGAATGCGCCTAAGTCACACTGTCAGGTATCGTACCGGGGGTAGCACCACTATGACTCCAATCGAACTACCCATTGTTCCATTTTCGACTAGGGTCCCAACCGAACGACCTATCTTGCATAGAGTCTTGCTCGTGGATGACGATGATGCCGTTCGCAACATGATGACTGCGACTCTTCTACACAAGGGATTTGGGGTTGTCGCTGCTTCCAACGTCACTGAAGCCCTGAAGCTAATTACGACCGAGACCTTCGATGTTCTTATCACGGATTTGCATATGCCGAATCCCGGTGATGGCTTTACGGTCGTTACGGCGATGCGCCACTCCCAGCCGAATGCTCTTACCCTGTTGGTCAGCGGCTATCCCGACGTGCAGAGCGCCATGGCCGCTATCCTTCTGGAAGCGGACGAAATCATGGTGAAGCCGTTCGAAGTCGCGAAACTCGCCGATCTGGTGCGGGCAAAGATGCTCAACCGCAAACCTGCAGCCCGTCTGGAAAAAGAGAGGGTGGCCGCAATACTGGATCGCTGCGTTGCAAGTGTCATCGCAGACTGGCTGGCGCGGGCAAAAGAGAGCAGCGAACTCAACCACCTATCGCTCAGCGACGACGAACGCACTGGACATCTTCCCAAGCTGGTTCGAGACTTGGTCGTTCGCCTAAGTAAACCCAGTGCTACCGCAAAAGACAGCGATGCTGCCTTCTCCGAGGCCGCCATTGCCCACGGCAAGCTGCGTTATCAGCAGGGCTACACTCCTGCGATGCTGGTGCACGAGTCACGAATCCTCCAAGTGACCCTGTTCGGGACGTTGCAGAGCAATCTAAGCCTTCTGGATTTCAGCTTACTGTTACCCGATGTCATGACTATTGCGGATGAAGTGGATGCGCAGTTGACTCAGACAATGGATAGCTACATGAACGCCATGCGAGAAGCGGCGGCGGCGGCGTAGCCGCTGGCCCGTACATTTGAAGCGAGACTGACCGCATGAGAGCAACCGTTACGACGGGGAACTTTCATGGGGGATTCGCCATGCGGCAAATAAAAGCGCAGATGGGTGATGCAGCTAGGCCGGTCGCTGCGAAGACTTCGCTGCTTTCGAGAGTTCAACGTGGGATACTGGCTTCTTCGAGGCAACTAGCTGTTTCGCTGCGCATTCGTGACTCTTCCATTTTTCGGGTGCGCACACCTTGTACATCTCGCCAGTCGGCATCACGATGGTTCCGGCGTCCTTGCACTGGGCGCATATGTCGGATTCGGGCTGGTGCTCATCCGCTGAAGTCGAGCGCCTTTCACGGCGCACTTTATCGCCAACTATCCGACGCTGCTTAAATAGGTGTACTCTAGAAGAGTCTCCTCCAGCATCTTCCCGCTGCGCCCCTCGCGTGACGGTTCCTTGCGAAACCAGACAGTACTTCGCAACACAAGGAGCCATCATCGTGGAAATACTCTCTGCTACTCTTCTCACTCCAACACCTGTGTTACCTGATGCGCAACCCACACTGGGTCCGATGACCCAAAAACAGGGCAAGCTCTGCGCTAGGCTCAGACAATTGGGCTTCAAACTAGGGGAACCGATGAAGCTCTACGGAGAACGATATGAGCTGCTTGGTGACCCGATTGTCTCGGGAGACAACTCGGTCTTTGTTGCCGCAGTCGACAAGAACTCCGGCGAGTTGAGAAGCCTCCGCATTCCACTGCTCGTCGTGAAGATGGCGATGGAGAGCGTGTCGACGCGGGAACGAATCGAGAAAACAACGCAGCGGGTGCGTGTCAGTGTCGAGAAAGATAAAAAGAGCGGCCACGAGCCTAGTCCTGAGTTCACGAGGGGCGCTCGCTCCCGCCATCACGTCGAAGAAGTGATGTCTCGGATTCTGGCGAAACAGCGCACCCACACGAAGAAATTCACCCTCGGGGATGCTTGATCAAGAGAATGGCGAAATCCTGCGATTCTCAACCCCCCCTTCAACTCTCACGCTGAACGGGAAGTGACTTAGGCACCATAGATCAAGCGAACCGTGATCCCAAGCTCCTGTGCGATCAGAGGATGCTTAGCCATGAGACGCAGGCCGTTGCGCCGTGCTCTTGCGGGGGGCACTTGAGATCGAGCAATGGGCAACGAACGATTGAATACCATCGTTTCATTCGTTTTGCGACGAGAACTTGCATCACTTCTGCTCTTGCGTGCATTTTCTGTTTCCTCCTACAAAAACAACCGTTGCTCACCGTTTTTGCGACGTGATTCCGGGCTTGCACATTTGGTAGGACCTCGATTTTCCCAGTGCTAAGCGCAAATCGTTCACATGCCATTCGGTGTACAGCATCGATTTGCGCCTCATATCAGTAGTTCTGATAGTTCGCCAACTGTCCATGAAGAGTTCTGCAAATGTCCTTCAATGACGGCTCTGGTCGTCGCAGGAATGAAGTAGATGCAATGAGCAAGGGGTTGCCTAATTTTCAGGCCGTTGGGTATCAGTAAGTCTTCCCGCCCAATTTGACTAAGACTTGCCGGATCATCCGCAGTTCCGCCAAGAGGGTAGTGTGAAAAGCTGCCCATTACGTCCATCCGCCGCAAACTTGCCCATTGTCTCCCCCGCGCAGGGATCAGAAAGGCCGCACCCTATGAGTGCGGAGAAGCCTGTGTCCAAATCGTCCAAGTCATCGTTCGCCATAGTTACATCCTCCCAACTCTAATACCTCCGCAGCCCGACCTTCTTCAACAGTGACAGCATAGATTTCCAGCCATCCTCGCCGTCGTCGTCCTCGAATTTGCCACCGAAGACGTAGGCGTCAGATTGAATGGGATATCTTCCGTTTCGTCGCCGCCATTTATCTCTGTATCGTCATCAACCAGATGGTTGGGAAGCAAGGCGCATCACCTGCGGGAAGCTCCTGTACGTCTTTAAGTTTCCTCCCAATCGCCTTTGATCTCACTTTTGCCTTTTCGATTGTGTCAGAAGCCTGATGCAGCTTCTTTTGGACTGCTTCCAAAACCTCGCCATACTTCATCCACTCGGTCTTGACTGCAGGAAGGAGGTTCCATACTTCGCTGGAACGCTTCTGGATGGCCAGCGTGCGGAACCCCATCTGAAGACTGTTCAGGATCGACCACAATGTGTGAAAAGTATTTGAACCCTCCGAAGACCACGGACTTCGGCATCTTGTTCCTGCCCATCGAGGGTTTGTTTGCCGAAGTGATGCGCAGGACGGGGTTGATCGAGACCATCCAGGGCGAATCCCGAGTGATTATCGCTGGTTTCTGGCAACAACCTCGTGGCAAAAGTCGCTCTGGGAGATTACTCACTATGACGGATGACACAATCGGCAAGTCTTTCACCGTGATTTTCACCAATGGCGATCTGCCGACCAACCCTATGAGCCTGCGCGAATGCGCGGTGTGCGGAGGGGTGTTCACCCGTGACCAGTCGTGGTCGCATGCCTAAATCCCATGCCAGCCGTCGCTGGAACGACCCTTTGCCATCGTTACAGATCGAGGATGGAAGTCGGAGCACAAAACTCAAACATGCCAATAGCGCCAGAGGGTAGGTTCCCAATTCGGGAGTCCAAAATGCGCAAGGAACCGAACCTGATTACTATTGACCAGTTTTGCGAATCATTCAGGTTTAGAGTGGCCTCAATCCCGACAAGAAAAGACGGTGATAGATGGCTGCTCCAGTCAAAGTACCAATCGCACAAACGGCTCAGCGTTCGCATGAGAAATCACAACCTACGAGCATAGAGAGCGTGGCCGCAATCCTGACGCGCTGTAAGGCCCCTCTGATAGCGGATTGGTTGGCGCGAACAAAGAAGACCCCGCAACTCAACCATCTTCATCTTAGCGATGACGAACGTACCGGACATCTTCCCAAGCTGGTTAACGATCTGGTAGTACGTCTGGGCAGACCCAAGTTGCCCGATAAAGACAGCGATGCCATCGCGTCCCCGGCTGCCATCGAACATGGCAAGCTGCGACGGACGCAGGGTTATTCTTCCGGCATGCTGATCCATGAATCACGAATCCTTCAAGTGACCATCTTTGGGACATTGCACAGGCATCTGACGGCTCTGGATTTCAACTTGCTATTGCCGGATGTCATGATAATCGCGGACGAAGTGGATGCACAGTTGACTCAGACAATGGATGCCTTTTCAAACGGCGGACCTAAGTCGGCAGTGGCGTAGTTGCTCTGCCGCCATCAAGCGAGGCAAAGACAATGAAGACGAAGACACGGTGGTCACCAACACTGGCAAACAAGCAGACCTTGAATCGGGACTTGAGAAAAGGGAGTTTCAAAAGCCTGATCTTTCGATAGCAAGTCCAACAGTAGGTGTCGGTTTCAATCTCATGGCATCCGAGCAGGGCAGCCTTGTGCTTCGACGATACGATTACGCGTCTCGCCGTCTCGGTGTACCGCTCAAACATCGCCATTCTCCCTATAGATCGCGAAATGAGCCAAGCAGGGTACGATCAGGCCATCTCGCACACTAAGCCCGTTGTGACATCGCATTCTCACAACGCATTCTGGACGAGCTTGACCGCGCCCTCAGGATCGGCGACTTCGACCACCAATTCGTTGTACCGCTCGTCGTGCAGGCCGATGACGATGGTCTTCTCCGGGTGATGCACGTCCCAGAAGACTCGCTTGCCGTCCTGATAAAACGTCCCTGCCGTGATGACGCCGGGAACATTCGTACCGGGCATCCTGATCCCGTGCCACCAGCCTCGTGCGACCTCCGCATCTGCTCGGACGCCCCTGATGTGGACGAGCGGTATTTCGAGGCTGCTCTTCAAAGCCCAAAGCTTGTCAGCGCCTCGAACGTGCAACGTCAGCTTGCCTTCAGCTATCGACAAATCTACCAAGAGGAGGCTCCTGTGGTTAACCTATCTCAGCCACCACCGCCACATCGAATTTCGAGTAATACTTCTTAACCTCATTCGCACCGTACTTCTCCCGAAATTTCTCGACCACGGATTTCACGGCTTTGGCATCGGTGACTGGCTTTGCCGGGAATTCCGCTTCAACGCCTCGCGCATCAATCCGAATCATCGGTTTCGTCACCACGTTTTTGTACCACTGGGTCTCCGAGCCTTGCACGGGTAAGAGGTAAAGCGTTTCGTCTTCAAGCACGAACCAGACTGGGATCGAGATTGTTTTCCCTGACTTCCTGCCGATGACGCTGATCTTGATCTGGTGGTAGCGGGTGAGGCGTTCTTTGAGGTCGTCCTTTGGCCTTGGCATGACACACTCCTGTCGGTACCGATGGTGCTCGAAGCTAGCAGCAGCCGCAGGTCTTCCCGCGCATGGCTTCCCGACTCCCCAAGCGATCAGAGGCAGGAAGGCTAGAGCCGCAATCGGGTCTGCCCACTTTAATATGCCAGATAGCGTTGATTGCCAGTCCTGCCAATGCGATCAGCGAAAGGTAAGCACACAGCGCAGACTGAGCGGCATCTGCCCTCAACGCAGCACTGCCTGTAAATCCTGACAACCGCCGCTTCTCTTTCGCAAGCCACGGCATGATGACTGCGGCAGCAAGCAGAATGGCGATCCCCAGAAGTGTGGGCTTGGGTTCACTATAGCCCAACAGACTCGCGACTGAAGTGATTGCGACATAGGCAGCCAGCGCGAACAGCAAGGTTCCCGCGAGACGGGCAGCCCGCTTTTCCGCGTTCCCGTGTGCAGCACTTGCACGAAATCTCCACAGCACTACTAGCGCCGAGAAAAGTTCGATGGCGCTGTCTCCACCAAAGGCGAGCAGCGCAGGGCTACTCGCCCGCCACGCTGAGAGGAGGGACACCAGAGCTTCCACACTCATCCATGCGATTGTGAGGGTCTGTACCCCTTGGATTCGCCGGATAGCATCTGACGAAGCGATTTGTAGTACCGAGGCCATTGGGCTGAGTATTATCGCACCGTCGCGGTAGCCCTACGGCCTCGCTACGAGAAGAGATAATTTTGAATCTCAGCGAGTGCCATAGGTGCACAGCATTCCTGTCATCATTCACCGCGCTGTTGATCCGCGTGCTCACGGCATAGCTCCGCATAAGCCGGGCATCAAAGGGCTTCAGCAGTTCGGACGCCGCAGCCACGCCCCTCATCCACTGTTCGAGCGTTAAGTCGCAGTCATTCCAACTGTGCGATGTAATACATACAGGCGTGTGGTTCAGTGCTAGACTTTCAAAAGTCCCTTTACACATCCCTCCCCCGGACCCATTCTCGGGCGTCGGTCTCTTGTGCAATCTGATGGTACTCATCGGAGGCCAGTCCATGCCCCTAAATTCAAATCTTGCTTTCAAATCCAAATTTCCCATCTGCTCGATCTGCAATGAGCCCGTGGAAGCTGAAACCACGAAAATTAACGAAATCGGAGAGCCCGTTCATGAAGAATGCTGCGAACTAAAAGTCGGACTCAAGAAAGCAACAACGTTGAAGAAGGCGGACTGAGCGCAGGCGACGTGCTTCACTTGTTCACCAAAGCTGCGGCGGTCAGTTCGGCGGAAAGAGCCGCCTCAAGACCATGACTAAAGCCCAGCGTTTCAAGATTGGTCGCCAAAGCTGCTAGGGCGCGGCTGAAGAACGCGAAACGGAGTGGCTATTCTTTTGGGCGTTTCAGGTGATAGAAATGGTCAATAATTTGAACAAGCTCCCAGCCTTGTTCCCCAAGATTATTCAGTGTCTTTTCGGCGTGTTGCGGCTGTGGCTGGGGTTCGAGATGATATTCCCATTTTTGCATCGGTCTTAATCTCCTCTTTGATCTATACGTTCGTCATAAGTCATTCTGCTATGAGAATAGCCGACTTTGAGTCTCAGGGACTTCCACTGCCACGGAACACCGATAGCACCGCACCAGCCGAGCATCGCAGGACTTCAGCAGTTCGGACGACGCAGCCACATCATTCATGCCGAGGTCGAGCCACAGGTCGTAGTCGTTTGAATCGAGGATGACTGGCATCCGGTCGTGGACGGCTGAGGTCAGGACTGGCCCAAAACCTTTACTCTCGTGGCCATCTCCGGACACCCGATCCTGTCGTTTGTGGCTCAACAAGTTGCGACTGCTGCGGAAGAAACCTTTCGAGCCACTGGGCGCAGCAGGGTTAACCCGACAGTTTATCTAGTAGCTCGTTATTCCTCGGCCACGATAAGTGCGGCTTTTCTCCAGTACACCACTGTTTCCTCGCTGATTGCGGGTATCGGCTTGTTCTGCTCGTCCTCGTAAATTTCAACCAAACAGCCGAAAAACGCTGTTGCCTCTGCTTCCAGTCCCAGTACGGTTAAGCACCTCAAGATTCTCGTGATCCGCAGATGATTGTGATTCCCCGGAGAAAGCCATTTTCCCGCTTTGGTTGCGAAATTTGGCATGCGGACGACGGTGACTCGCTCGCCTGTACGAACCTCAAAGCCGTAGAACTCCACCATGCGGAGGAAAGAGGCCCGCACATTCCCCCGGAGGTCAGGGCGAGTCCGGAACTCCTGAACGGTGTCCGGGTTGAGGACTGGCGCTGAGACATTGAAGCCGCTCCGCTCGGGCAACGGGAAAAGCCATTGGATGTACTCGTGAACCGATTCCAACGGTTCGTCGGGCCACTGTTGAATCTCGTGCAGGTAATGACCACGATTGTCTGGATGAGTGCCGCTGTAAAACCCGATGATCGGAGTATTCGCCATATCTCGTTCGCACGAAATTGAACCGGACGCTTTTACGGCACCGGGCCTATCGTCGAATCGCAGGCAAAAAGCACCTCGGCGTAACGTACCGGGAAAGGCGGTCTCTGGCTTCCGATGAGCTTGCAACATCTCCTATTCCTATGTGCTGCCACCTTCCAGCAATAAGAAAGCCCTCCTTGAAAGGCGGTCTCTGGCTTCCGATGAGCTTGCAACGTCTCCTATTCCTATGTACTGCCACCTTCCAGCAATAAGAAAGCCCTCCTTCGAGGGCGATCTTTCGGCTTACGAGGGACATCAGGTCAGGCCGCTTTTGCCTGCGCTCCTCGACGGTAATTCTTGACTGCCTTCTCGATGCCCGGTGTGGCTTTCTTCAGGTCTTCAAGGTTCATAGCGGGTTGGACCTCGATATGGGCATCGAAGGCCAGAAACCACGGTTCCGCCACGGCGGGGATTTGAGACGCATCCTTCAGATCGAAAAAGATGAACCCGGTTCTCTTGCCATTGTCTGCGGCAAAATAGGCCGCCTCGGGCTTCAGATCAGCGAGAATTGACTCGATGGTCGTGCCCAAACTGCCGTCGCAGATCGTGGCATTGCCCGTCACCACCGGGATTGAAACCTTCAGTAAACAGCGCATGGAATACCTCCGGGGCGAAGTCTAGTCCTTCGGCATGAGCGGGTCAATTCACTCCAAAACGTGATTGAGTCCTGTGGAAGCCTCATACAACAAACAAATGTGCATCTGCAACCGGGGGCGGCCCGGACGCATTGCCTCATCCGCGTGAGAAGTAGCGCATTCGATTTTAAATGACTACAAGAAGCGACGATTCCAAATCTGGGCGAGCCTCCAATCCGTCGTTTGCGGCTCAACAGGGTTGCGGCTATTGCGAAAGAGAACCCTTCGGTTCGCCGGAAGGTTACGAATGTCATCGTCAACGCATCCAGATCACAGAGAAACGTGGGCCATCCCGGCCAAACTGGCCTCATGCAATCGAATATTCTTCATGCTACCGGTTCTCTGGTGGGCGTCGGACTACTCATTCTCAACTATTACTGTTGGGCTGTAGTTTGGGACAGGCTGGTTGGGCGCACCCTGCCCACGCGATACCCCATGGGAAAGTAACAGTCGCGACACAGAATCGAGGGAGGCGCGGCGCTCAGCGAAGGCAATTTACACGCTAGCTACGCCCCTGCCTCTTGACCTGACAGTCAATTAGTACAATTGAGATTTAACGTCAACGACGCAAGTGTCCGCCCATCGGGAACACGCATTAGTTAGGGCTTAACGCAGAAGCCCTTCTGACACACTAGACCAGATCCGCACCCTAATTGCTCGCTGCAAGTTTTCGGACACGGGCCCACCGCATTTGTGGGAGCCGATGCGTATCGGTACGTGAGCCCACCTCACAAAAAATATCCACGGGACGACCATCGCAACCGCAGCGACCACCGGGATCGATGCAGTGAGCGTCGCGGCTAGGAACGATGCATTTGCCTTTGCTCTTGCAACCGGATGTAAACCCGCAGCGCTGACCGGAAGGGCATTCCGCATCTTTTGTGCAGCTCAAGGCTGCCTGCAAGCCTTGAGTTTTGGAGGTGCCCGTTTTGGCGGTCTGTGCTTGGGTGTTACTGCAAGCTGCAACGAGGCATAGAACCAAAGCCAAGATTTGCGCCGATGATACGGAAATCTTTTTCATAACTCACTGATCGCACTCGTCCCCGTACCTTGCGATTAAAATTGCGATGAGTGTACGGCTGAAATACGCCCGCGATGACATCCTACTGGGGCTCCGGAAACAATGCTTATCGCCCATCCTGCAATGATAGTTGGGACTTAACGACAACTAGGCTTGGCAGACGAAGTCATCGTCATGAAAACACTGGTTTTGCGATATATCGCGTACTCCCCTCCGAGGAACTAATGGAATGCCTTCAATGTGCCGATTACAGAATGCACCGAAAGGAGTGTCTATGACGATCTCGGTATCCGGCGCTTTCCCTTCTCAGCCAGCCTATACGTCTTCCTCGGCCCCCGGCTCGGCGGCAACCCCGCAGGCACAACAGCCGCAACCCTCGGATGAAGTCACTCTTTCTCAGTCCGCACAGGTTAGCCAATTCAGTCAACAAGGCCAGACTCCTTCCCAGATCGCCCAAACCCTTGGTATTTCGGTGTCGCTTGTTGATCTCGACCTGGGAATTGTTGCAACGGCGGCGCCAGCGCCAGCTCAAAAGGTTGCTGAGCTTGCTCACACCGAAGCTCCCAAACCTCCTGCATCCAAAGCTTCGGCCTGATTACGGGGCGATGACCAAATCATCCGGCGATAGCTGTTGCCGTCAGCATTAATTAACGCTCAAAACCCCCTGAACGGGGTCCATGAGTGTAACCGGGATATCACGTCAGTTACACGTGGACCATTGCTGGGGCAATTAATCGGAAGCATTGTTTCGAGTAGTGGCGTTCTGACTATCCGACAGTCCCAGAGTCGTAATCGTGGTCGGAGGCGTCACTCGATAGTGTAGAGCCAGCCAGTTGCTTGCGCACATCAAGCCCAGGCAATTCTCTTGCAGCGCGCTGGAAATACGGTCGTGGTCCGTAACCAAGAAACCGAGCCAGACCGGCACGAGCATTAAAGCCAATACCTGCAGCGGCATTCTCCATCGTCGTAAATCACGACGTCCGAATCGGACTACAACATATAAAGCAAGCCAGAACAGCAGGCCGACCGAGCCGATTACGAGCCGGAACCATTTGAGGGCAAGCATGTTGCTGATTATGGCAGAAATGCGTAACTGACCACTAGCTGTTGCAACCGCATTATAAAAGGGTGCTCCTTTTCGTAGGTGATGATTCGAACAGTCACAACCTACTCCAAGAGGGGCGCCCTTTTATAATGCGGTTTCGCCAGTTGACCTGCCTAGATTCGCCCGGCGATTCGAGATCACGGGTGTGCTACCTTTTTCTAACGATGCAACGACCAGTCCTAATCGTCATTGACATGGTGAATGACTTTCTTGAGAAGTGGGCACCGGCGCCAAAGCAGCGGCTGGTCCGGTCGATCAACGACCTCGTCGGCATCATGCGTCAATATGGCCATCCGATCATTTGGGTTCGCCAGGAATTCGAGCCTAATCTCGACGATGCCTTTCGAGAAATGAAAACCAAGGGTATTCGGATCACCATCAAAGGAACAGCCGGTTGCCAGATTGACCCCAATCTTGCGGTTGCTCTATCGGACCCTGTGGTGATTAAGAAGCGGTACAGCGCCTTCTATGAGACAGACCTCGATCAGTTGCTCCGTCGATTGAGGCCCGACGCGCTTATTCTGGCGGGGATTAACACGCATGCCTGTGTGCGGGTGACGGCGATTGATGGGTATCAGCGAGACTGGGAGATTGTTGTGGCAGAAGAGTGTGTCGATTCCTACGACCGGGAGCATCATGATATTTCGATGAAGTACATGAAGGACAAAATCGCCACGGTCATGAGCAATCAAGAAATCCGTTTAGCGCTTGCCGCAAATTAGAAGGCTGC
>JBEKRE010000084.1:0-20450 GCA_049519055.1 Candidatus Sulfotelmatobacter sp.
CTTTCCGCTTGTGGCTCTGCGTTGTAGTTACACCGACTCACAATGTAACCCACGCTTCGCGCATCGGGACCGGTTCACTCCATTGTGACTAGCCGTGCCTGGGGTCTTCGACTACGCCGGACCGAGCGAGAACTCGCGCTATCGTTCCCGTCCGTGTTGCCTTCCGCTATCCTCTATCTACGCTTCGCTGTGTCCCTCACGGTAACAGCGCAAGACTCGAGGCCGAGCGGATCGCTACTCCTTTCTCGTGAGAAATTTTCACACCGTTTTACGCTTGGAGTAGATCGCCGCTCCCACTTTCGTCTGCAGTTTCCGTCGCATGCGGTCCACCCGCGTCGCTCCCTGCGGTAGCGGTCCCCGCGGGCCCGGCTGCTGACGGTCACGATAAGGGGGTTCTACCAGAATGGCCGACCGGGAAATGAATCTCGATGGAGAAGAGGCAGGGAAATGGAAGGAAGAGACGCGGAGAGCGCTGGCCGAAATCGCGCTTGGCGTCCGTGAACGCGGAGACCTTGTTTATTGGGACACCTACCGTGAAGTAGGGTACGAGATTTATGAACGCGGATCAGCAGTTTCGTGTGTAGACAAGTTCATCGTTTAGGAAGTGCGCCTGTTACTTGTGAAGAAGGCGTCCTAGCGCACTCTGCTCTCCGCCTCATGACGCACCTCGTCCACGTTCTGCCCGGATACTTTTCCATGCGATACCGCGAGGTCACCTCCAACGTAGATACGATCGATATCTTCGACTCCACCAACAAATACGAGGCTGGCATAGGGATCAAACACATGCCCGAATTCATTTGGGTCAATCACAACCATGTCAGCTAGTTTGCCCTTCGCGAGACTCCCCAATTTATCTCCCACGCCCAGAACGTCGGCGGAGCCGAGAGTATGCAATTGCAATACCTGATAAGGTGAAAGCACGCTGGCGTTTTCATACTTTGCGCGGACGAGATACAACCCCATGCGCATGTTTTCAAACGGGTCGGCGCGGTCGGCGCTCGCCTCCCCATCCACCCCCATTCCAACACGGATTCCCATTTTCAAGTACGCAGGAATGTCCGCAATGCCCGAGGCCAGCCGTCCGTTCGAGAGCGGATTCCAGCTCACACCCACATGAAACTTCGCAGTCTGCTCGAGAATATTATGATCCGGATGAACGAAATGTCCCCAGACTAGATTTGGGCCGAGGATGCCGCTCTCCACGAACCAAGGAAACACCGATCTCTCCTTGACCTGTTCCGCCGCAGTTTCCAGATAGTGCTGCTCGTCTCCGATCCCAAGTTCGCGCATAATTCGCGCTTCCGTCCGCACCTGGTCCGCATTTTCCGCGTATGCGCCGCCACCATCGAGCATTGTTTTCAGGAAACGGCTGGAGGAGGGCTGCGTTTTCGTCCAATCCATGAAGCTCTTCACGTAGGCAATCGCCTGGTCCGCCGACCATTTCGGGCCAAGCTGGCCAATGCTGATGGAATGGACAAACCGAATTCCCGACTTTGATTCCGCGCGAAACTCCGAGCGATCGAAACTCTGGTCGCCCGTACTGCTACCCAGGTCACTCGGTGCATAGTTAAAGTTGAAGGCCCCCGTTATGCCGTGGCGAAGATGGTCGAGCGCTCCATCCAGGGTAAACCAGTAGAAATCCTCCGCTTTCGATTTAGGCGCATGTTCGACGTACAGAACAGTGAGCCAACCATCGAGCTCTTTGTCCGGCGCGAGGCCACGGTACGCGCTTTGCCACAAGTGGCTGTGCGCGGAAATGAATCCGGGAATAATCCACTTTCCGGCTGCATTGTACGTAGTCGTGGCGGACAAGCCGGACGGCGGCGAGCCAGTGCCGATAGCGGTGATGGTTTCATCGTTCCCGACAACGATGTATCCAGTGAAGGGCTTTTCTTGCCCCGGGACCATTGTTAAGAGAAGCGCATTCGTGATGAGCAGCTTTGCCTGTGGGGCCTGTGTCTGGGCTACATTGACTCCCGCCAAGAACCACGAGAGGATCAGGACGAAAAGAGCCTTTGTGAGCGTTCTCATCTTGAACCGGAATTTCCTTTTTGCCTTTGAAAACAGCGCCATACTACACTCGTCTCGCTTGTTCGCGATACTGAAACGCGATTTTCATCGGGAGCACTCCCGACGGTCTGCCATCCACACCAGCACAGCACAAATTTGCCCCATTTGTGGCCTACTTTTGCAACACCTCTCCTTACCCCAACCCCGCTGTAGACAGATTCCGCTGCTGCCTTGGCCACCAGCTCTCTATCCCGTCCGTAGCTGTAGCACCGTGATCCGGCCCAGCATCGCTCCGAACCGCCGCCGATTCAGATGTCCTTCCGCCAGCAGAAGCCAGTAGTAGCGGGCATGCTTCACCAGCCGCCCCCCGGTCTTCACCAGTCGTTGTTGCAAGCTCGTCAGCGACCAATTCTCAATCCTCTGCGGCAGTGCCAGCCGCCGCCACAGATTCCCCAAGTTGTAAGCCAGCAGGCTCAATGCCAGCCGGACTTGGTTCGAGCGGAACCGATGGCAAGACAAACCGCATCTGATTTTGCGGCCAAGTACGCACATCGTGAGGTTTACGAACTGCAGCCCGAGGTACAAATGACCGCCAAGTTCGCCGCGAACGGATCGGTCTGCGAGATGAAAGTTGAGCAAGAATACTTTCTCAAAGATAGAGTTGATATGAGATTCGGCACCGACCGAGACAAAATTGATCCAGGCACGGTCACTATTGCGGCAAACCGATTTTGCGTACCAAATCGGCAAAGCGCGGGTCGGAGTGAAGGGTGTCCAAACGTGCGTCCGTCGTAAGATATAGCGCGAGTATGTACGACCGGTCGTCATAGGCACGATTTAGCCAGACGAAAGCCTCATCTTTTTCCCCCAGGCCCACATAGATCACGGCGACGTTGTAGGGTGCAACGTAGCTATGGGTCGATAATTCTTTCAGGTGGTCCAGCACCTTTTGCGCTTCGGCCTTGTTTCCCGACGCAGCATAGGCATGTCCAAGACCCGACCACAGTTCCGTATTGCCCTCCAGCGTAAGCCCGCGCTGAAAGGTTGCGATCGCTTCGGGCAATTTCCCTTTTTGCTCATACGCTCGACCAAGGAAGCAATAGTCAAACCAATAGCCATCATCGAGATCGATGGCAGTGCGAAGTTGCTCGATCGCCTTGTCCCATGGTGTGTGAAGACCAGGACCGATCCCAGGTTTCCGTTGAGTCCGGTCGAAACTGGATCGATCCGCAGAGCCCGCTCCGCTTCTGCGACGGCCTCGTCGTTTCGCCCCATCGGGGGCAAGAACCACGAATAGTACCCGTGAGCGTCGCCGCTGTCGGGATTCAGTTCAATGGCTCGCTTGAATTCTCGTTCTGAAGCTGCCCAATTCCACTCGTACCATTGAGATTCGATGGCAAGAGCAACGTGAGCTTCAGCGTCGGTCTCGTCCAGCGCTAACGCCTTCTTAGCCGCATCTCTGGCTTTGGGCCCCGCCTCTTTTGGAGCCATAAACCAATCGTCCTGGTTAATGTAGTTGTTCGCCAAGGCGCTGAGCGCCTGGGCATAATTTGGATCCTTAGCGATTGCCTGGTTGAGATAGTCGATGCCTTCGTTGAAGCCTTCTTTGGTGAATTTACTCGAGTAGTGCTGGCCTTTGAGATAGAGCTGATAGGCCTCGGGATTTCCCGTTGAGCCTAGCGTCAGTTTTTGCTGCTCGGCCGCGGAAAGCTGGGAGCGCAGTCGCTGAGAGACTTCCTTTGCGATGTCGTTTTGCAACATCAGCAGATCGGCCACCTTGCGGGAGTACTGCTGGCCCCAAAGCTGTTTACCGTTGCGCACCTCGTCGAGTTCGATGCCAATGCTGAGGTCGTCGCCATGCTGTACCACGCGGCCCGTGAGTACCGCCTGAACGCCAAGTGCGTCGCCCACTTTCTGGAGATCCTCCGTCTTCCCCTTGTAATGAAGGGCAACACTGTGGGGGATCACCCTGAGGCTGGGCAACTTCGCCAGGCTGTTGTTGATGCTTTCGGTGATCCCATCGGAGATGTAGTCTGCTTCGGGATCGTTGCTGCGCATGTCCAGGGGGAGAACCGCGATCGAGTCGATCCGGCCTGTGCTTGCTCCTTTGCGATAAACGGTAAAGGCAGCCGCCCCGATGACCAGCAAGGCGACTGCGACTGCCGCAACCAGGGCATTTCTCTTTATTAGCTGTACGACGCTGGAATCGCCGCCCGGAGAAGCTTTTTCAAGCGCGAGTTGGAGAGCGGTTGCGGTTTGGAAACGCGCCTCCGGAGATTTCGCGAGACACTTGAGCACAATCGCATTCAGGGCGGGCGGCGCGTTCAGCGGGTCGGGGTTCTTGAAAAGAATTGCGCCCATGGTAGAGGCCGCTGAGTCTCCGCTAAAAGCGCGGCGGCCAGCGAGCATTTCATAAAGCACCGCACCGAACGAGAAAATATCGGATCGTGCGTCGGTCGGTCTTCCCTCTGCCTGCTCCGGAGACATGTAAGCGGGGCTACCCACGATGGTCCCCGGCTGGGTTCCTCCCATCGTTTGGGTTTGGTCTTTGGTTTGGTCTTTGGTTTGGTCTAGAGTTTGGGTCGGGTCAGCGCCTGCGGTTTGTTTCGCGAGTCCGAAATCTAGCAACTTCACGGTGCCTGTAGTGCTCAAGAGGATGTTCGCTGGCTTCAGGTCGCGATGAATGATGCCTTGGGCATGCGCCGCTTGCAGGGCGCTGGCGATTTGGAGGGCCAGACATAGGACTTCGGCAGAGGGGAGAGGCTGCTGCTCCCGGGAAACGACTGGCGACCCGTCAACATATTCCATCACAAGATAATTCGGGCCGATGTCGTAAATCTGGCAGATGTTGGGATGGTTCAGCGCCGCGATGGCTCTGGCTTCACGCTCGAAGCGCTCGCCAAACTGCGCTGATAACACCTTGATCGCAACAAAACGATTCAGACGCGAATCTCTGGCTCGATACACCTGACCCATCCCGCCCGCGCCGATTTTGGATTCTACGCGGTAGGGACCGAGCTGTACTCCAGGATCGATTTGCGCGGTTGGCGAATCGAGCGAGCTTGCCTGCTCCCACGCGGGGCGATCCAGCACCACCTCACCCGAGCCTCCCTGGGCCAGCAAAACTTCTACGGCACGCCTGAGGTCGGGATCGGATTTGGCCAACAACGCAGCACGCTCCTCGCCGGAAACCTCCAGCGCGGCGTGATAAAGCGCCTCCATTAGTTGCCAATGTTCGGGAGTCGTGGCAATACCTCGAGCGTATCGCCAATCTTATCTCACTCTTTAACCCCGCCAATGTATTTTCCCGAACCATGCATCGCTTGTGGTTCAGCGTGTCAGGAACAGCGCGACGTCAAGAAACGGGAACAAATGAAAGGGCAGCCCTAGCGGGCTGCCCTTTCATCTTTCAGGATGTTGCGGCCTTCACTGCTTCGGCGCTTGCACAAGAATCCGTTTGGCTGTAATGGTAAACGTGCCCGAGGCGACTACCTTCCCCGTCACATTGTGATAGTGATAATCGCCTGAGCCGCTGTAGGAGTTCCCAGAGATTGTTGTAGTTTGACGGACCTTGGAGGAGCCGGTAGGTGTTCCGGTAGAGTCATAGGTGAGGTTGACGTAGGTCAGAAGAAACGTATTGTTTCCTGTGCTCTTCCAGACTCCATGTCCAGCCGTCGCAAGGTATCCTGGCGTAAAGGACAACTGATCGGCTTCAACGTACCCCCCACCCGCCGCATAGGTTTCCGTGCCAAGAAATACTATGGGAGCATCGGGAGGATCCGGTATGGTAACCGTATACAGCCATGACCCCTCTGGGGTTTGGCTTGCCACGTCGCTTTGAATAGCGTCTTGGGCAAATACTACCGCGGGACTGCCAAGGACAGCGAGGGCTACCAAAACCGTAAGCGCCGCTACCGTCACTAGCTGACGACGTTTCGCCTTCACCAGATCTGTCAATTTCCGAAACTCACTATTTGTCGAGTTCATATGGTCTCCTATTTGGTCTGAGCTGGAGAGCTGGACCGAAGCGAGCCCGCTCTGGATTGGCCGTGGGTGGAACCGACGTTGCCGATTCGGATGCTTCACTACCCGCAGAACTTTTCTTCTTGCCTCCATGTTGGTAAGCGAGAAATCTGGCGGATAACTACAACACGGTTCAAAATATTCTTTTATTGTGGAGCGAACCTATATGATTTCATTGCATTGACGGGGTTTATGGGCCTGGAACCAATGGACGTCACCCACCTCCTGAAGGCTTGGAGCGGGGGTGACCAGCGAGCTTTAGAGGAACTTACGCCCAAGGTGTACCTGGAATTGCGCCGCATGGCCGCTAAGTACATGCGTCATGAGAAGCCCGGCAACACGCTGCAGGCCACCGCGTTAGTCCACGAAGTCTTTCTGCAGCTGGTGAATGTGGAAAGTGTCAGCTGGCAGGATCGAGCGCACTTCTTTGCGGTTTCGGCGAACATGATGCGGCGGATTCTCGTGGACCGCGCCCGCGCCAAATGCATGGCCAAAAGGGGCGGAGGCGCGCTACACCCCAATCTGGACGATGTGCCGGAGATCGCCTCGGGCTCCAGAAGCCGTGAGATTGTCGCCATCGACCAAGCGCTGGATGCGCTAGCGCGGATCGACGCGCGCAAAGCCAAGGTCGTCGAGCTCCGATTTTTCGGAGGCCTTAGTGTCGAGGAGACGGCAGAAGTGCTGAAGATTTCCCCGCAAAGTGTCATGCGCGATTGGAAGATGGCGAGGGCCTGGCTTATGGCCGAGATCACGCATTGAAGATGTCCATCCGCTTATCGTGACACGCGTTCCAGATGCGGACCTCTGGATAGCCGGCCAATCGGAACCTACGAGGCGGCGGTCAATTGGCGAATCTCGATTACACTCACCGTCCCCGTCGAGGGGGTTTTGAGCGTAACCCGTTCTCGCCAACTACTGGCATCTCGATTCCTATTGCGATAGATTCGACGCCGTAACGGACACGGAACAATGAAAGCTTCGCGTCCACGGCGGGACTCGCACCCATGCCCAATAGTACGAGAAAGATTTTGCAAACTGGTGACAACCCCTTGACACTTCCGAGTCGCGACTCGGCCTACGATCACGGACTAAGCAGGTCAGAGAAGGTTCTGTGTCCGTTACTCCTACCGATGGTTCGACCCTCCTCTGCCGCTGAATTCGCTAAGGAGAGACTACTATGCAGGTTTGCAGGACGGCTGTCGTCGCTTGCTTCGGCCTGGTTCTTTTCATGGTTTCGTCCCCGGCCGATGCACAATATCGCATCACAAACTTAGTTTCGAATCAAGTCCACCAAGCCCCGACTATCGATCCACTGCTGGCCAATGCCTGGGGATTAGCTCGGGGGGCCACATCCTCTTGGTGGATCAGTGATAACGACACCGGCTGGTCGACCCTCTATCAGGCAAACGGAACGCAAGTGCCACTCCGGGTTTTGATTCCGACCGCCGGAAACGGGCCCGCCTCGCCGACCGGCCTAAACGGCCCTGGCACGCCGACTGGAGTCGTTTTCAACGGATCGTCGACCGATTTCCAGATTCAGGGCATGGCATCCGCCTTCATTTTCGCGACGCTGGATGGGACTATCAGCGCCTGGGCGCCAGGAGTAAACAAAAACCAAACGATCATCGCGGTGGACAACTCGGCGAACAAAGCGATGTACACGGGCTTGGCCATCACCAGCAAGCCCTCGGGAAATTTCCTCTACGCGGCGGATAACACGAACAATCACATAGATATGTTCGACGGCAACTTCAACCTCGTGAAGTCGTTTGGTGATCCGGCGATTCCATCCAACTTCTCCGTGTTCGGCATCCAGGACATTAATGGCCTGGTTTACGTCGCCTATGCTGTACCGAACGTCGGAGCCGGCGGGTTCATCGACCTCTTCACGGAGGACGGTACCTTCGTGAAGACACTGATCCAAGGATTGCCACTCAATCAGGCCTGGGGCATCGCCGCGGCTCCCCCCAATTTTGGACCGCTGAGCAACACTCTGCTGGTTTCAAACAACTCCGTTAACGGCACCATCAACGGGTTTGACCCGATTACCGGGAAATTCGTGGGTACGATCAAGGACCAGAACGGAAAGCCGATCATCCTCAATAACTTATGGGGAATCGCCTTCGGAGGCGGGGACAAGGCCAATGGAGCAACAAACGAGCTGTTCGTCACCGTCGGTCAGGGAATTGGCACCGCCGAATTGGCCGGCACTTTTGCGTCCATCGTCCACAAGCCATAACCGACGAACAGACTTAAAGCCGAAGACGTAACGAGGGCCGCCTGAGAAACAGGCGGCCTTTCTGCTGGGGGAGTTGGTTGCAAAATTGGGGCGACTTGCTGCTGATGGCATCTGTTGGTCAAGAGTTTCGCGACACTGCCTGCGTCCGTCTGATGCCCGCCTGTGCTAAATCATCGACGTAACATCGCCGTAGCACTTATTCACTGGAGTTTTGAATGCTAGCGCCTGTTTCGTGAAGCATGGGTCGCATCAGGAACCGGCGGCGCGATTTCGAGCGAAACCTCAACTTTGATGTTACTCAGTGTAGATAAGAGCCACGAGCGCGATACAATAACGCAATAACGCTAATCCCGACTAGATTTTTTCAAAGAAGTGGGCGGTTTTCTTACCAGCCTCCTCGGTGTAGTAGACGGTAATCTTGGTGGTTTTTTCGGCCCCCTTTGCTATCTCCTTGCCCGCGTCGGCCGCGGCATGACCGGACAGCTTAAATGTGTCCTCGGTCCCGTCGCCGGTTTTGACTGCTATAGTCTTACCGGCGCGATCAATGTGAGTAATGGTTCCGTCCACCGACTTGATCCCATCTTTGCCGACGCGATCGACCTCGACCGCTGTCTTCTCGGTGCCCTCGGCAGTGTAGTGCGCGACTACTTCTGTCCCTTCCTTGAGTCCGTGAAATGCGTCATCGGTAGCTGTGGTTGTTTCCTTGACACCATGGACAGTGGTCTTGTCGACAAACTTAATGGTGTGTTCGCTGCCATCATTTGCCTTGACCGCGATCGTCTTGGTGGCAGAGTCCAGTTTGGTAATGGTTCCATGGACAGCACTGACCACGTCCTGGGCGGCCCAGCCCAAAGTGCTCAAAAGCAGAAGTGCGAGAGGTAGCCGTATGACGCCCTTTCTCTTCATTTTCCGTTCTCCTTAGAGATTTGTTTGGAGTTTGCTTTCTTGAGCCCCAAAACCAACGAACGTATATTAGTTCATACTGCCTTCTCCCGCCAACCGCGCTCTGACCTTCCGTAGGCGAGGTAAATGGCCCCTGCGTGCATCTTGGGTCGCGACGGGGCTACACCTATGCATTGCTCGCCGTCGGGATGTCCGCGCAGACGAAGCAATTTTCACACTCAATTCACACCCGACAGTCTCAATAGAGCGCTCAACTCCGCGAACTGAGGAACCTGTCCTCATGAGACTGAACGAGAGATTGTTGTTCTGTGGCCAACTCTCGTAGCGTTTGTGTTTCACATTGCGATTCGCAAGGACGCAGAAGCCGTGCTCCGTTTGATGAATTCCACGGGCCGATTGGCCACACTTCTCCCAATTTAGTTTGGCTTCTGCTTTTCTTTTGGCGGTTCCTTCTTGGCCGGAGAAGGTGGAGTTTTTGGTTTAGCCGGCGCCGGATGTTGCGCCTGCTTGGCAGCCGGAGGCGGGGTGGCCGGCTTGGCTTCAGGTTTTGCAGTTGGCCTATTCGCCGGTTTTGCCGGTGTCGGTTTTGCCGGTGTCGGTTTTGCCGGTGTCGGATGTGCAGCCGGCTCGGATGGTTGAGTGTGCCGCTCGGGAGAGACCGGAGTGGGCTTCGTTCGCGCCGTCGAAGGAGCAGACTTAGACGCGGGTTGGGCGGGCTCAGCTGTTTTCCTCATAGGCTCAGCAGGCTTTGCCGGCGCGGGATTGGCCGCTCGTGCCGGAGCCGTAGCCGGTTGGGAACGATTCGGTTGCGCGTTCGACGGCGCCGGTCGCGTGGCCGCAGCCGGGCGAGCGGGAATTACCGGGGCGATGGGCTTGCCTTCGGGGATGGGTTTCGTCGCCGCAAGAACGACTGGGCGGCCGTGATTGACTGAGGCAAACTGCTGGTGGTTCTGTGCCGCCGATTGCTGCTGTTGCACCTGGGTGTTCATCGGAGGAATGCGCTGCTCACGCGTTGCGGAAATTTCGGTCGGCAGAGGCCGGCGAGTGACGCCTCCAGGTCCGTTGTAGCTGGAGCGGTTATTGGTGATGTTGATGGTGGTGTTATTGATGATGACTGTATTGGTTATCGTGCGGTTGTAAACCTGAACGTTGGTGATGTTCACATTGTTGACGGAACGGTTGTAGTTGAAACGATCTCCGTTCCAATACCCGCCCTGATAGCCGACTCCAACGTAGCCGAATCCATAGTTGATGCCGCCATAGTAGCCGATATGTCGGCCCCAAAACCCGTAGTGGAAACCGTACCTGCCCGCGACAACTCCCCAATATCCTGGCGTCCAGAGATAGCCCACCTCGGGTGGGTGCGCCCACGCGCCGGGCACCCAGTAGTAGCCCTGAGGAGCATAGCTCCAATATCCCGGCGTCCACAGATAGCCATCGCCGGGGCAATCAGGCTGCGAATATTCCGGCAGTGGCGGCGGAGGGTCTGGCGCCTGAAGCTCTGGCTGCCCGTAGTTTGCATCCTGGTCGTCGGCGTCGTAATCGTTGTTGGAATCGCTCTGGTCCGGCTGATTGTTGGTACCGGTCGTCTGCGTCCCACTTGCAGGGGCGAGATTGGCCGCGGCTGCTGGATCCTGCGACTGATCGGTCTGCGCCGGTTGAGTCTGCGCCGGTTGACTTTGCGTGCTGCTGCTGTTATCTGGGGTTGGGTTCTTGTTGCATGCTGCAACTCCCAAGGTCAATGCAATGGATGCGGCTGCCAGAAGAATAAAAGAAGGTGATTTAGCGGTCTTCATCATAATCATAATCATATACGTTGTTTGCCGGAAACTTGGATGCAGGATGTCATCGAAGAGGATAGTGCGATACCGGTTTAACGACAGGAGTGAGCGCACGCCGCTTAATCGCTTCGCACAGCTGCCAGAATTCCTGTACGTCCGCATCGTTCAGCAATTCTGCCTGCGCCTGCACGAGCACACCGGCAAGCGCCTGCTCCAGATCCTCATCAGTATAAGCGTCGAGGTCGGTCAGTTGGTTTGTCATGCTAGTCCGACAACACAAGCTGGCAGCGCAGCGTCGTCACTTGGCGGTGACCCGGTCTGCAATTTTGTCATACTCGGTCTTAGGCATAATCTTGCGGGTCACCACTTCGCCGGGTTCTTTGTAGGGACGCCCTGCAATCACTCGATCTGCCTCTGCCGCAGTCACGCCCGGCAGGCTTAGCAGCTGGTCTTTTGTGGCCGTGTTCAAATCGAGTGGCTTGTCGCGGCTCCAGCCTTCGCTGATCCCTGCCACCACAGCCTCGGCATCGTGCTTCACCGCTGCCGTTGCTTGCGCGGTTTGCTCCTTCAGGTCCTGCGAGTTTTGTTGTTGTGTGCAGCCCGCGAGAATAGCAAGCAGGAAAAACATGAAAACGTGCCGATATCTGAGGAACTCCATTTTGATCAGTTCCCTTCCCTTGTATTCGCTCATGTCCAGCCCTGTATAGAAAACTGGACCATCGCGAACCCGAGGAGGATATCCAGAGTCTGGTCACCGTCCAGCTGATCGTTGCCGTCCTCAACGGATTCGCGCGGCCAGTTAGCGGGCGCTCGATTCCGAAAGCAAAACCCGGCCCGCCATTTCAGTCGCCCGCGCGGCTGATCGACCGACTGGTTCCGCATGCCGTCGGTCCTCTTGCGGTCACTTCGCCATCTTGAGCGACGTGACGTGGACTTCGTTCTTGTCCTTATTACATTGTGCTGTCAGGTTGACGTGGTGCCCCTCGTGTCCTTTTACTGCTTCTGGGTTGTTGATGGTCCAGCTCTTGCTGTCCTTGTCGTCCACAAACATCTTGCCGTCATCGCTAACTTTGCCGGTGACGTGAACCGCCTTCATGGACGCATCACCCTTCATGTTGTCATTGTGCATGTTGTCCTGGGCCAAAGCCATTCCTGGGGTTATCAGGGCCAGGGCGAAACAAATTGTCATCAGCTTCTTCATGTTGCTCTCCTTGATATGCCAACCCGTCGACAGGAGCTCATGCTCGCCCCAAGGGGCTGTCCGTCCTTATCAGGGGGTCGCGCTAAGCAAGCGTGAATATTAGTGTCCCCAACATCGTGTGGCTGTACAAAATTGCTCATTTCTGCAGATTGTTCTAACAAGCTACGCGACCAATCGAAGCGTTCGTGCCCCTCGGAACCAAGACAGCATCTGGCTTTCACCCAACCACTACTTGCGGACCGTTGATGTTTGGCTGACCACCTCTCCCCCAACCAGCCACCTCTTCGCGGCAGCCCATAAATTGTCAAAGAGTGGCCAAAATTGCACAGCTGGGAAGGATCTAGTTCTGCCACACTCTGGCCATGACAACCAAAACGATCCCGGCATACCTTGAGGACGAGCGGAAAAAAAATAGAGACGCTCAGCTGCGTATGGAGGCGGAAGCCGCGCGCATCCGGCCGTTGCGTCATGGCCGCCATCGCAATGCGAAACAGCCTCAGCTGGAATTGCCGTCTGTGGTTGAAGCCACATTCAAAGCGAGCAAAACTGCGGCAGCAGCTGGAAAAAAGCCACGCACCGCGCGAAAGACGGCGACAAAAGCCCGCCAGGCAGCGTGACTCCTGAGGCTGCGTTCGCCGACAGGACAGGCGGGTGTGTTGAGCCAAGAAAGACCCCGTCGCTTCCTGCATGATCTTTGCGCTCAGAACCTGGAGCGAGCAATTACGCGACGGGCGGGAATGTGCTGGGTCGATTAGCCGCGGAGGCCGGTAAACGTGAGTATCTGTGCGTCGAAGACATCGCTGTTCATTGTGAGTCTCGTGTTTTTCATGGAAACAGCAACACCCTCGCATGCGCAGGCCATCGAACCAGTCCCGCCAACCCCTATCGACATGAAGAAAGTCGAGCTCGGGGGGACCGCCTGGAATCCACTCTGGGACCAGATCATCGAGAAGGCGCTGCCCCCCGAAATGCTTTCTTCACAGGTCCCTCGGGGTGTGCGTCGATTCTGCCCGCGATTTTACGAGATGGGCACAACAGATAAACGCACATTTTGGGCGTACTTCTTCCAGGCGCTTGCAGGTGCTGAAGCCGGCCTGAAGCCGAACACGAGCGTCCGTCACACCGAACCGGAAGGCGCATTGGCCATGCGCACTGAAGGATTGTTGCAGCTTTCGTACGCAGACCAGAAGCGTTACGGCTGCGATTTCAATTGGCGAGCGGACCGAGTACTAAGACAAATGATCCGGCCAAAACCATTCTCCAGCCGAAGAACAATCTCGAATGTGGAGTGAAGATTCTGGTCAACCAGACCATCGTCCGGCACAAGCCCTTGCTGACCCGGTCGGGATACTGGTCGACGTTGCAGCCGGACGGTCCGAGCTACCGCGTATTCGCCAAGCAGATGACAAATCCCCCAGCTGCATGTGGTCTATCCACCAAGTCGACGATCGACAAGTCGGCTACGACCAAGTCCGTACAGGACGACGCGAAGCGGGATGAAACCCCAAAATAATTTGCGCATCCGGAGCAGGATGGTTGCGGACCTGCCGAAACCGCCTGTCTTGCCATTTATGAGATGGGCTGTACTTTGGAGAGCTCTCACATCGCTATTCGCAAGGACGCAGAAGCCGTACTCCGCTTGATGAATTCCACGGGCCGCTTGGAGGTCGCGCCCGTCGGGTTCGCTGTGAAAAGACCGATGTGGCTCGCCAAATTTCTAAAGCGGGGCACCGAGTGGAGGCTGTCGAATTCCTGGTCGGCGGTAACGAAGGTCAGGGCCATGGATCGGTCTGCATACGCCTTTTCGAGCAGCGCAAGAGCTTGCTCCTTGTCACCCAGACCGATATAAACTTCGGCAAAATTATACGCAGGCACGTAACTCCGTTTCGACCAGTGTTCAAGCTCTTTTAGAACATTCTCCGCGTCGCCTTTCCTGCCCGCGAGCGCATAGGCGTGGCCGAGCTCTGCCAAGGGCCAGGGTATCGAGGGCTCGGTTTCACGGGCTTTCTTACACTCTGTGACGGCGCGGGCAAGGTCTCCCTTGGCTTCATAAGCCGTTCCTAGATACATGCGAGCAATCCAGTAATCCGGGTCCATTTCGAGCGTCTTACTGAGTTGTTCAATTGCCTGATCATATTGACGGGCATAGTAAAGATTCTGACCTGCGGTTTCATTCACCTCGACGGAAAGTGGATCGAGCTCCACGGCTCGTTTGCTCTCCGCGATGCCTTCGTCAACCCGCCCGACGAGAGTTAATTCCCAACCGTAATAGGCATGAGCATCGGCAGAGTTGGGTTTAAGCTCGATGGCACGCCTGAGTTCCCTCTCCGCAGCGTTCCAATCATAGTCATACCAGAAGAGAATCATTCCCAGATCAGCATGAGCTTCTGCAAGCGTGTCATCCAGTTGCAATGCCTTCCTTGCTGCCTCACTTGCCTTAGGCATCGATTCCTGCGGTGTTAAGAAGAAATCATTGCCGGTGTAATAGGCATAAGACAATCCCTCGTAAGCCAAGGCATAGTTTGGATCGAGGTCGATGGCCTGATGAAAGTATTCGATTCCCTTATTCACTCCTTCTGGGGTGAGCTTTTCCGCAAAGTAGCGCCCCTTGAGATAAAGCTGGTAAGCCTCAGGATTGGTGGTCAGGCGTTTGGCAAACTGCCTCTCATCTTCCCCGCTCAGCTTCCGGCGCAGCTTGTCAGCGATATCCTTCGTGATTTCCTGCTGGATCGCAAGCAGGTCGGCCAACTTTCGGTTGTACGACGCACCCCAGATATGGCTGTTGTCTGCCACGTTCACGAGCTCAGCCTCGATGGACAAATCGTTACCTCGCTGGATTACTCGGCCAGCCAGAACTGCTTGCACCTTGAGTTGGCGGCCGGCGGCTTGTGCGTCGATTTCTTGCCCCCGATAGCGGAGAACCGCATTGCGGGACATTACGGTGAGACTGGGCAGTTGCGAAAGGTTGTCGATGAGACTTGCGGTTATGCCGTCGGTCAGATATTCCGTGTTCGGGTCGGCTCCCACATTGCCGAAAGGCAGGACCGCAATGGAGTCTATCGCGGCTCCTGTTTTCCGAGACCGCAGATAAATACCGATCAGCAGCAGGGCGATCAACGAGAGCGCCACAATTCCAAACCGTGCACGCGTTCCCAGTTTTTTCGACTGCGAAGTTAATCGTGGAACGTCCGGTCGGCCGGAATCAGCGTTGCGCTTCAGCCTTTGCAGTTCTGCCCGCATCTCCGAAGCGTGCTGGTAGCGCAGGCTTCTGTCTTTCTCCAACGCCCGGTTGATGATGCGTTCCAGTTCTGCTGGCAGGTCAGCGTTGAAGCGCACCAGTGGTGCTGCTATACGGTTCAGGATGGCATCAAAGACTACTCCGGTACTTTCGCCACGGAAAGGCAACACCCCCGTCGCCATCTCGTAGAGCACTACCCCGAAGGAGAACAGGTCGGTACGGGTATCGAGTTCCTTCCCTCGAACTTGCTCCGGCGACATGTAGGCGACCGTGCCCAGCGCACTGCCGGGACTAGTCAGATGTTCCGTGGACTCGATGGTCGCGGCGCTCAGGGCAGCGCTCTCGGGCTTAAACGAGAGCTTGGCCAGCCCGAAATCCAGGATCTTCGCCTGACCGCGATTCGTCACGAAGATGTTCGCGGGCTTGATGTCGCGATGGACGATACCCTTCGAGTGCGCGGCGTCGAGGGCATCGGCGATCTGGATGCCCAGATCGAGCACCGCGTCCATCTCCAGCGGCTTACCAGCGATGTGATGCCGCAGCGTCTGCCCCTCCAGCAGTTCCATGACGATGAAGGTTCGCCCATCGGCCTCGTCAATTTCGTAGATCGTGCAGATGTTGGGATGGTTCAGAGAGGATGCGGCCTTACCCTCCCGCTGGAAGCGGCTGAGGGCTTGTGCGTCGTGGGCGAGTTCGTCGGGAAGGAACTTCAGGGCGACGTGGCGACCGAGCTTGAGGTCTTCCGCCTCATAGACCACTCCCATACCCCCACCGCCGATGCTGCTGAGGATGCGGTAATGGGAGAGGGTCTGCCCGACAGGTTGGGAGGGCGTGGACACTGGCTACACATGTTAGGTGGAGATAAGGGGGAGGTCAATGTGGCACTGGCATCATGTGGCACTGGCATCAAGGTATTGTTTTCTCAAAGTTCGTCACCTCCGAGAAGTCAACCTTCGTCCAAGCAATTCTTGAGTGATGCCATGCCCGCCTCTTCCTGCATTCGCCCCGCGCCCCGGACACACATCCCTCCGGTTCTCTTGCGTCTTCGCACGTTAACTCATGAGTACATAGAGGTTATTCGGAAGGTAGGGCACTTTTGCAGTCGCCATACAATAACCCGATTCGCGTCTGGACGGAGTATGATCGGCGCCTATGGCGATACCAGTCGCTCGATCTCGCAAACGCGGAAACCCCAACTGGGGGCGTCCCATTCCACCTGCCCCCGGGCTCCCCACTGAATTCGAACTGCGGGTCAGGCAACTGCAGCTCACGGCGGAGTTGTATATCTCGTCGCGTGAGCTACGCGCATGGTGTGAGCAAAACAGGAATCGGCGCTATGTCCCAGAATTGCTCCTTAAGGCATGGGGCATTACCGTGGACTCATCCTTCAGCGACGCCGTGTAACCACGCAGGGGTCTTGAATGCTGGCTGTACTCGTCCCCTGGCATGCGTTTGAGCACGGGACAGTCCGCCGTATCAGGTCAACAACATCTATCCGAGGTGCGCCTGGCTAGGCAATTCGCCGCGCACTTCTCTTAGGATGCTCACGCAGGATTCTTTCGATGTGCACCTGTAATTCATCTGCCATGTTCTTTTTGGCGTCTTCGAAGCTACTGCCACTGACCGTGACCGAAATCGCGCAGCGGCGATTCTCGTCCTGCGGCATTTCTCGCGACCATTGTAACGCCTTCCGACGCGATGGCTCCAACACCGGAAATGGATTTTCACGGGGTTAGGCAAATCACGACCTGCCCGACCTCCCCTGTCCCTTTAGGAGTCCTTCGCCAGCCAGGTTGCCTGCGCGTCTTCCTCGGTTGCCAGTTAAACCATCGAGAGGCATAAATAGAAAACGCAGATCCAGCAAATGCTCGACAATCTGTAGCAAGTTCGCGGGCGACTCGCTCTTGGACACAAACGCATCTACCCATTTCAGAGCGCTCTCTGGTAGCCCATCATCTGCGGACAGCAGACCGATTGGAACATCGGGTTGGCCGGCTTTCATGTGCTCTGCGACGACATCCCCATTCATTCCGGGCATGTGATAGTCGAGTAGCACCAAATCCACGGGATGCGAGGCAAACAATCGCAAAGCGTCCGCGCCGCTGGTGGCGACCAAGACCCTGCACCCAGCTTCCTCCAACAGCATCTTGCGACCTTCAAGTCCGTTCCATTCGTCATCGACACACAGGATTAGAGATCTTCTCGGCATGGCACTCCTCCGATTTTTCGCCGGGCAAGCACATGGAGAACTTGCCTTGGCGTCGTTTTCCGGAGCAGCGCCTCGATGTTCCGAGCACGATCTGTACCAAACTCGCAGAGCACAGCAGGGGCGAACCTTGGGTCTGAAAGGAACTTGGGAGTGTAAACACTACGTTGTCCATGCCAAGAAGTCCATCCAGTCTCCCGGATAAAAAAAGCAACGCGCATAGCCCCGATTCGCGTGGCGTGCAGAGCTAACAGTTGCTGCCGCAGTGTCAGGTTTTCGAGGATTTGCTGCCCGGCTATGAGACTGATTCGCGATTCGATACGAAGAGATCGAGGTAAAGGACGTGCATAGCCCGATGGAAAGAGAAGTTCCGTTACTGTCCGAATCTGAGGCCAACATACTGTTTTTTCTCGCGGACCTGTCGAATCGCAATCGCCAACTCTTGCGGAGCATCTGACTTGAGCAAGTAGCCGCGTGCGCCCGCACGTAAACCTTCCCTAACCATCGGCAGAAGGTCGTGTTCGCTCAACAGAAGTATTTCTGCGGAAGGCGCAACACTCTTTATCTGCCGGGTCACTTCTAGTCCGTTCATGTCAGGCAGGTTGATGTCCAAAAGAATTACATCCGGTTGCAGTTCTCCAGCTTTGCTGATTGCTCCCACTCCGTTTACGGATTGGTGGACGATCGCAAATTCAGTGTACGAGCTCAGCAAAGAGGCCAGAGTCTGCCTGATTGCCGCACTGTCGTCTACGAGAAGAATACGAATTGCTGGGAGGGTCACCTTTCCTTTAACTCCTGCTCTCTTCATGGGGCGAATCGAACAGAACAAGCAATGCACATTCGATCCATCTTGAATTGTGCGGCACTATACGCAAACTTCACGATATGTGCGCGCCCCCCTGTTCCGAGCACGATCTGTACCAAACTCGCAAAGCACAGCCCTAATAGATCGCTAAAGAAAGTGGGAATGTAGACACTACCTGGTAACGACGGACAACGAAACAGTAAGAACAACGCCTTGGCGAGTAACAGAAGCGTCTTCCGGGCATGGAAATGTGCGATGCCGCCATTCCCTATCAACACTTGCGGGCATTGCGCATCTGACCATCAGCATAAAACGTACCCGTGGTTCTAGAAACGCGTCTTTGAGCGGGGATTTCGTATGCCTGTCAGGTCGGTGATAGTCGTTGATGACAACCCGCTCGTTCGTCAGGCGGTTTGCGAACTCTTCACCCGCGAGGGAGACTTTGACGTATGCGGAGAGGCTGAAAACGGAAGGGAGGCAATCGAAAAGGCTCAACTGCTCCGCCCCAACTTAATTGTGACGGACCTTTCAATGCCGGTCATGAACGGATTGGAAGAAACCCGTGTAATCAAGAAGCTCATGCCCGCTGTACCGGTGATTATTTTCACTGCTCACAGCGATCCGTGAGACGCGCGAGCTCGCTGCGTCGCATGCCGGTGGCGTAAAGCGTCATCAGCAGCGTCCGTCGAAACAGGTTCCCGGCCGCGTTGATCAAACGCGAAACTTCTTCCCGGCTCAGCACCGTTGGCAGCCGGCGCCGATCCTGAGGGTAAGGCAAGAAATCGCGGAACTGATGACGCTTGAGAGTCTTGACGAAGAAGAACCGCAGCGCCGCCACTTGGTTGACCACGCTACCCGGCGTTAGCTTGCGCTCTCGCAGCAGATAGGCTTGGTAGGTTCGAAGCTCGTTGAGGCCGAGCCGATCGGGAGGCTTGCCAAAATACTTGGCGAACTCGGTGACGACCTGCAGGTAATTGCGCGTCGTGATCGTAGGGTAGTTGTGCCGCTGGAGTTCCTCCAGCATCATCTTGCGCAAACGGGTCACAGGAGTCTCCTTTCTCTGTGACCCACACTATGTCAGCTACCTCAACCCTTCGGGTTCACCCCACGCGTAGCGTCCGCCGCACCAGCGGCTTAGTCCTTGTCGGCAATGCGGAAGTTATCCGTTTAGCGAGGGAAAAACTTTGAATGACGAGAACATCGGGAGGTGAGGTCAGCGCAGATTCTCCACGAGGTAAAGATCGGACATCCTGGGAAAGCGAAATCGCGCGTTATCAGGTGCCCAGTCATGGACAATGGCTGCGGCGCGCTATGGAGGAGTTCGATAGCTCCGGCGACAGCGCTCACGCGAAAGGAGAAAAGCAACCGCGATCACCCCCTACAAACCAACTTCCCATTACTGATCGCGATAAGCGCGTATCAGATTACTTCCGAGTGGCCGATCAGCCATCCAGAATCGGGCTGCGACTGTGATGCGCAACGGTTGCAACCACGTGCAGTTGCGAGAATAGCCATTCTATTAGTCGGGACACAGTGCTTCTGAAAGTGTAGACTGTTCCAGAAATTCTCAATCGCCCGGCAGTATTTGAGCGGCGAATACTTTCTTCTTGTCCGCGATACGGATTTGACAAGCCCGCTTCCGAATCATGAATCCGCCTGGAGAGGAATCTCTCGCAATGTTTTTTCGTCTCTGCCGTCTGTGCGCTCTATTTGCCGTTCTCGTTCCTGCATCTTTGCTTGCGCAGTCCCCCAGGCAAACCATTGTCGGCTGGCAGATGCAGGACTCCGCAAAAGTCGAGGTCGCGGGTTCCATCGTTTCGACCACCAGCTTTAATCCTCAGAGTTGGTATGCCGCGACCGTGCCCGGTACCGTGCTCACCACACTGGTCAATGACGGCGTTTACCCGGAACCGTTGTATGGCGAGAACATGCGCGCTATCCCGGAGAGCCTGAACAAAACCAGCTATTGGTACCGCACAACCTTCACCGTGCCTGCGGCCTACAAAGGCCGTCATACCTGGCTTCATTTCGGCGGCATCAA
>JBEKRE010000085.1:0-16830 GCA_049519055.1 Candidatus Sulfotelmatobacter sp.
ATCGAGGGCACGTCACTTTGGAAGGGATTGATTTCTACAACGCATCGCTCGACATCCGAGCACCCAGACTGGCAATGGCAGCGTCGAACCACAGTGTCACCCTGCCGACTGCACAGCCGTGGGTGGTGGAGATTTGACTATGAAGATACTCACCATGTTCGTCGCCCAACGGGGAATCGTCAGCACGCCCATCCCAGCTAAGGACGACGGGCCCGATACAGTCGCCCGATTGTAATCCTTACTTCGCTGAGGTTTGATGCGACCAAAGTTTCGGGCCCACGGTCTTCTGAGCGGCATGCCGACAGTGAATGCCTTTGTCATAAAGCCCCCGTGAGCCCAGTATCATTCGAACATCGCATCACTCGTTTCAAAAGTAACGACCAGCCCATAAATTTCCTTCGTCCACACAGCCAACCACGTTGGTGCCAGCTTGTTACCTTCGTGCCAGAAGATCTCAAGAATCAGTTTGACACCCCTTCAGAGCCGCTCTAACTTTGCTGCAGGAGCGTGATGTGTTCTGTCCGAAGTGCGGTACGGAGACTCCTGACGATTCGCAGTTCTGCCGCAAATGCGGTCAAGGGTTGGCTGTCTCTGCTCCGTCGAGCGGAGTAGGGATCGGAGGCGGAGCAGCGGTTGCACCTGCACGAAGCCCTGAAACTCCGACGACAACGAAACCTGGGGTGCGTGCTCCCTTCGCAATTGCGGGAGTCCTGCTCCTCTTGTTGCTGATCTACGGATACAACGCCAGTCAACGAGCAAATCCCAACCCAGCAGTGAACCCTATTGACCGAATCGTCAAGCAACAACGCACGGTGACGGTCAAGAATCCCGACTTGCACATCAACGCACTTAACTTCTCCTATTTCAAACTCGACGTTCCAACAGGAGCGACCAGCGTCAATCTGCACGGGAACTTCACCGCAAGCGGCGGATTCACGAACGACGTAGAGGTGTTTGTGCTGCCTGAGAATGATTTCGTGAACTGGCAAAACAGGCACGCAGCAAATGCCATATACAACAGCGGCAAAGTCACGGTTGGAACTCTCAACGTGACGCTGCCTTCCGATGCTGGGACATATTATCTCGTTTTCAACAACAGGTTTTCGCTGCTCACTCAGAGAACTGTTCTTGTTGACGCCACTCTGGTTTACTACCAGTAAGGCTCAAATGCGGACGGCGATTCTCCGTGTCTGAGTGCTAGCAGACTAATAAGGGTAACGCCCTTGCACAACGGCGATGAGACTAGACCTTCGAGGAAGAGGAATGTCATGTCACTTAAGAAAAGTGTGATTCTTGGTTCCCTCCTTGCAGTTCTCGTGTTGCCGTGCTCGTCGTACTCAGCAGCACAAGAGGGTGTCGCTGATGTCGTAAAGCGAAGCAGTGATGCCGTCGTGCTAATCGTCATCTCCAACTCAGCAGGCCAGGAGACCGCACTGGGCAGCGGCTTCCTCGTTTCTGCTGACGGCGAGATAGTCACTAATTACCACGTCATCAAAGACGCCAACTCAGCCATCGTGAAGTTGTCGAACGGTGCGTTCTTCCCTGTAAACGGAGTTCTTGTATCTGATGCCAACAAGGATTTGGCAATCATCAAGGTCAGCGGAAAGAATCTGCCGTTCTTAACGCTCGGGGACATCGACAATCTGCATGTGGGGGACCATGTCGTTGCAATTGGTAGCCCGCTAGGTCTTGAGGGAACGGCTTCAGATGGCATTGTCAGTGCCCTTCGAGATGTAGCCAGCAGAAAGTGGATTCAGACTACAGCACCTGTCTCCCACGGAAACAGCGGGGGACCGTTGCTGGACATGAACGACCGTGTCGTCGGAGTCATCACTTGGGGTGTAAACCTTGAATTGGGACAGAACCTGAACTTTGCAGCCCCGTGCAGCGGAGTGAAGGAACTCCTCGTCACAGCCCACCAACAGGCTAAACCGCTAAACTCCATTGCAAGCCAGAGTGAAGGTTCGCTGACGGAGGGCATCGTCTGGACTTCTCTTATGTCAGGGCGTGACTACAACATCAGGCAGGACGGTGACTACCTGTACACAGACTGGGTCAGCATTCCTCACGACATTAAGAAGGCTGGTGGATTCGCTCGGAGCGAACTGAAGAAGAGTCCCGATGGGAAGTGGCGTGGCAAAGTCCACACACACCTCCCTTGTCAGTACCGAAGAAGTATGAGTTGGAGTACGTTCGCACAGAATGTCATCAACTGGTGCAGTCGTGACGACGACACAGAAATTGACCTTCTGTCGGATAAACGTATCGAGGGGATAGCCCCGAGTTGGGAGAAGTTTGATTGCAGGAAGTGTGAGCCAGAGGGAGTGGGGCAGAAGTCCTTTACGTGGATTCCAAAATAGTTGTGCGTCTAGAAATGGGCCGAACTAGCCCAGCGAGGAATCGTCCCAGCACCCGTCAAAGATGACGAACCCAACACGGGTTTTCAGAAAAGCAAGCGAGCGGCGGCAACCACGCCCGTCGGAAAAACGATACAATTTCACAAATGCTTCCGCACTTCCAAACGGTGCCCCTTGGTCGTAGACCGCAACCCTTTAGCCATCCCGATTGGATTTTCGAGGTCAAATGGGTTTCCGTTCTCTCGTTTATGTTGAACAGGCTAGGAGTGATTTCTTTTTCTTGGAAGCCTTCAACCTTGACGTGATGCGATGCCCACATTTCGTACAGACAGTATCGAGACAGGTTCGAACCACGGCGAAATTAATCTTCTTTCTTGTCCGCATCCCCAGCCCGTCAATGATGAATCGACAGTCGCACGCAATCAGTAAACGGAGAGGGTGAGCGATGGGTGGGCTCAACCGGTGGCGATTCATCACGGAGGCACCAAATAGCCCCTTGGTATGGGCACTCGGCGTCGTGTGGACGGTTTTGGGTGCGATTTCTACGCTTTCGCTTCTATTCCCCAAGATCGGCAACTACATTCCCCGGTGGCCGTGGTACGTCTGGGTCGTGAGCGGCCTAGTCATCGGTATAGTTGCATTGTTTGAGGACACTTACGGACAATCGGCCATCTTGTGGAAACTGACAGACCCGGGCTGTTGTGACGCAACAGCCCAAAGAAATGCATCTGTTCTCGCAGAACTACCAGTCTACCCGGATACGCTGCGGTATGAAATTATCACAGTCTGCGAGGGAACAAAGGTCAGCATGGAAACATATGTTTTTGTGAACACGAGCATTGTGTCAACTGTCGATAGTGGCATCTTCAAAGCGTCGCTTCAGATCCAGACTCTATCCGGTAACCGCTACAGAGGAACCGGGATTTCTGATTTATCAGAGTGGTTATTGCGAGAGGAATTTTTCGACACCCGTTTCAATGCGACCAACGCAAGATATGTCCCGTTGGAAACTGTCGCATTGCGGGCGGAACACCTTTCCGCTGGCAAGCCTGAGAGGGGATGGATTGGGTTCGAGATACCGAGAAGGGATATCGGAACAAGCGACCTGATATTAGACAAGATCGAAAAGGCAACTGTGGAAATCGAAGACGGTATGGGCGTAAGACACAGAATTCCACTCCCCGCAAAGGCATCATGGCCAGCAACGACAGACACTATCGTCCATGCCTCAATCATGTCTTAATCCATGTCTCAAAGCCGCATATTCAGCATCGAATCGAGCCCTTCTGCACACTGAAGTCATTGAAAACACACTGAGAGTACATGATTCATCTGGTTTGGCCGATCATTTCGAGAGACGTTCTAGCTTTCGGGTCGATCCATCTTACGGACGCGGCATCCGGTCGTCAACGAATGGCGCTCCGCTCCGAGCGGGCGGACTGAAGCCCAGCTTAACCTTGCCCAAGGAGAACCACCTTGGTATTGACACCATGTGTCCATGGTGGATTTCTGCACAATTTCGGAGCAGTTGTGGTACAGATTCACATTTGCCACGAAGACTACTACTACCGATGCCTGACGGAAATGGAACACCGAAGCTTGCGAGCCAAGGCGGCGAATTGGTCAAGAGCCTCGGCCCGCTCGATGCCACGATGATTGTGGCTGGGTCAATGATCGGCTCCGGCATTTTCATCGTGTCCGCAGACATCGCCCGGCAAGTGAACAGCACGGGACTGCTGATTGTTGCGTGGCTGGTCACAGGTTTGATGACCATGATGGCGGCTCTCTGCTATGCAGAGCTTGCGGCGGCGATGCCGAGGGCGGGCGGAGAATACATCTTCCTGCGTGAATCTTTCGGCTCGATGGCGGGTTTCTTGTATGGCTGGACGATGCTGCTGGTGATCCAGACGGCGACGATTGCCGCCGTGGCGATCGCGTTCGCGAATTTCACCGGCGTGCTGTTTTCGCGAGTCTCCGCTTCGGCTTGGATCTGGAAGCCGGGAACCTTGGGCCCTTACAAGATGTGGTTCGGCGTGCTGGGTCCGTATAGTGCTGGTTTGAACACACAAAACCTGCTCGCAATTCTCTCCGTGGTATTACTCACCGGCATCAATACGCGCGGCGTGCAGCTGGGTGCGAGGGTCCAGAACGTTTTTACGTTTGCGAAGATCGCAGCGCTGGGGGGACTGATCCTTCTTGGTTTCGCTTTCGGGTCGCGCGGAGTGCGGGCGGACAACTTCGGCCATTTTTGGCGCAACGCCCATCTCTTCGCCTCGCATCAGTATGCCACCGGCCAGCAAACAGTGTGGGTTAATACGCTGACGCTAATCGGATTGGCGATGGTCGGAGCCTTGTTTTCCTCCAGCGCCTGGACCAACGTCACCTTCACGGCGGCGGAGGTGAGAAATCCTAGCCGCAACCTGCCGCTCTCGCTGGTGGTGGGGGCGGGGTTGGTGACGCTGCTCTACGTGCTGGCTAACTTCGCGTACCTGCAGGTGCTTCCACTGCTAGGAACCGCGACCGGTCGATCGACGCTGGAGCGCGGCATTCAGTTTGCGGCGGGAGATCGCGTGGGGACAGCAACGGCTGAAGCGATTCTGGGCCCAGTAGGCGCGGTGCTGATAGCTATTGCGGTGATGATTTCGACGTTTGGCTGCAACAATGGGCTGATCCTCGGCGGAGCGCGCGTGTACTACGCCATGGCCAGGGACGGACTTTTCTTTCGCAAAGTCAGCACCGTGAACCGACAGAACGCGCCCAGTTCGGCGCTGTGGATCCAATGTATCTGGGCGTGCACCCTTTGCCTTTCCGGCACGTACCGGCAGTTGCTTGATTTCGTGGTCTTCGCGGTAGTGCTGTTTTACATCCTGACGGTCGCCGGACTCTTCGTGTTACGCATACGTCGCCCAGACATGGAACGCCCGTATCGGGTGTTTGGCTACCCCGTGCTTCCTGGAATCTATCTCTTGCTCGCGGGGTTCATCGAGGTGCAACTGCTGCGCTACAAGCCGCAGTACACCTGGCCGGGACTCTTGATCGTTTCCTCAGGCGTACCGATCTACGCGCTGTGGCGAGCGAGACGACCGGAAGCGAATTCAGTAGTAGGGACGCACCAGAGCACTGAGAGTAACACCGGCTAGCCGTAGGGTGCGGGCTACGGCTGCGGCAAGTTCCGGGGCGCCGGGAGTGTCGCTGTGAATGCAGAGAGTTTGCGCGTTAATGGGGACTTCGCTGTCATCGCACGCAATCACTGTGCCGCGCTGCACGATGTTCAAAGCTTGGCGGCTGGCTTCGGCGGGATCGCGGATCAGCGCGTCGTCGAACTTGCGCGAGCGCAGCGTTCCGTCCCTCTCGTACCGGCGGTCGGCGAAGGCTTCCGCAGCGACGGCGAATCCAGTTTCCCGAAAAACTTCGAGCATCTGCGATCCGGCGAGGCCTATGAGCACGACGTTGTGGCTCCATCGCGCGACCCCCTTCGCAATTGCTTCGGCAAGTAGGGGATTGCGAACCGCCTGATTGTAGAGTGCGCCGTGAGGTTTGACGTGTACCAGGCTAACACCGAAGCGGGCGGCCACCTCGGCTAGTGCGCGAACCTGTTCGAAGACGGATTCCGCGATGGCTTCGGCGGGCATTTGCAGTTCCAGTCGGCCGAAATTTGCGCGATCGGGGTAGCCCGGATGCGCGCCCGGCGCCACCTTCCAGCGAAGCGCCTGCTCGATAGTTGTCTTCATCGTTTGCGCGTCGCCGGCATGCCCACCGCACGCGATGTTCACGGAGGTGAGCCAGGGCATGAGCGATTCCTGCGTGCCGTCGGCGATCGCCTCGGGCAGTTCGCCCATATCGCAATTGAGGTCGATGGCCTTCATTCCTGAATCAGTTCCTGCGATGCCAGCAGTTCTTCCTGCACCCGGAGGAGAGATCGCGCCACCTCGAAGCTGACACCCTCGAAACGAATCTCATGCCTCGGACGCAATTGGCCAACACCGGGCAGATCGGCGGAGATCACATTGGCGATCTTAGGGTACCCGCCGGTGGTCTGCTGCTCTATAAAAAGAATGATCGGCGACCCTCCGCCTGGAACTTGGACGGCGCCGAGAGAAACTCCTTCGGTGATCATGTGGCCGGCGGAGGACACGGGAACGGAAGGTCCTTCCAACCGAAGGCCCATGCGATTGGATTCCTCGGCGGCGAGGTAGGTGCTGTTGTAAAACAGGCGCTGCGAGGATTCGGGGAACCACTCGCTTTGCGGGCCGGGAGTGCAGCGCAGGATCTTGCGAGGCGACAGGCACGACAAGATACGGCGAGCTACCGTTCGCCTGCGGTAGGGCTGAGATGCGCCTGCAATGCTCAGCACATCGCCCTTGCGCAGTGGTCTGCCTTCGAAGCCGCCGAGGCCGCTCAGGGTGTGCGTCGAGGCGCTGCCGAGGAAAAGCTTTACGGCGATGCCGCCTTGCACGCACAAGTAGCCGCGCGCTCCCGAGCGCGTAGGCCCAAGGTGGAGCGTCTGGCCGGGGCGCGCTTCGAACGACGTCCATGGATCGACGGGAACGTGATCTAGTGTCGCACCAAAGTCAGAACCGCTAAGTGCCAGGATAGCGCCCTCGGGAAACAGGAATGCGCCGCCCAGCAGAGTCATCTCGAGAGCCGCCGCGTTTTCGGGGTTTCCGACCAAGCGGTTTCCGAGGCGCAGAGCAATCGGATCGGCGGATCCTGAGGGAGAAACGCCCAGTGGGCCAAACCCTTCACGACCGAGATCCTGCACTGTGGTGAAAAGACCTGGACCTTGAACTCGGATCTCCTTCATGCGTTCTCGAGAGCGGCGAATCGCTCGGGGGAGATCGGTGTGAAACGCACACGGTCTCCAATGGACAAGAAGCTCATGGCGGGACGGTTCGGACGGAACATGGCGAGGGGGGTGCGTCCTATCAGGCGCCAGCCACCGGGAGTCGCGAACGGATAGACGCCTGATTGATGACCGGCGATACCAACGCTCCCGGGTGGAACTCTCCGCCGCGGCCTAGGAAGGCGCGGAGTCACGAGCGCGTCGGGGAGTCCGCCGAGATAGGCAAAACCGGGCACGAAGCCCAGGAAATAGACGATGTAAGTCGCCGAGACATGTAGGTCGATCGCTTGCTGGGCCGACAGGCTGTGTGTATCGCTAACCTCCGCGAGGTCAGGGCCATACTCTCCGCCATAACAGACGGGGATCTCCCGATGGCGAGGCTCGGGCAGACTGCCTTCATTGAGGCGGTCGAGATATGGACGAAGGCGGGTCTCGAGGTCGTCGTGGCGCAACTTGAGAGCATCGAACTTGACCAAAACAGAGCAATAGGCAGGATGAAGATTGGCGATGCCGCTGATAGGCTGCAGTTCGAGCAAGCGAAGCAGCTTAGCGACTTGCTGATGGGCAGCCAGCGAAATGTGTTGATCGAAATAGATGAGCAGGGAATTGTCGCTCGCGGGTCGAAATTGCACAGTACCGTGTTCAGATGTGGCCATCCGGGCGAATTATAGCGCACCGAAAAGTCTTCTCGATGCAGGAAGCGCCATCGCAATGGGGCGAAAACGCAACCATCTCCTAACTTCGTTGCAATCTTGGCGCCCAGCCTCTCGAGGTTCCGTAACTATTGCGTGCAGTGGAAGAAGCTCCATCGCGTCATCCCCAAGCGTGCTGACGCCTTCCGAATGCGAGAATGGGGGTTCGGACCCTCATCTTCATCGCCATCGATAACCTAAGATTTTACGTGCTGTTCAGTTTGAGATACACGCCACCTTGCGGGCGCGTGGAGGCAAGAAAAGCCGCCGCCGCGACCGGCAACCGTGGGGTGTAAGCCGGAAAAACTGTGAGGCACCTCTCCCCGCGAAGCCTGGATTTTTTGGTTGATATGGAACGTAACGGAACGCACTTGGCTTCAAACACGGCTCTGGGGGCGGGTTTGATTGGCAGACGCCGTCATTCGCAACGACGAGGCCGTCGCTTCGATCCCGACTAGCTCCCTAATCTTTTCGACCGCTCGCAATTCACTCCTCAACCGAGGCGAGCGCACACCGATCGTGGACTCGAAAGTTCCGAAAATCCCGATCCACCCCCGCCTTCGGCGGACGTTCGAGCTTTCTCGTTACTTGCGGCCAAGCAGGCGAATGCGGGACGTGAAGGCACGTCCTTGGAACGCACTGAAAGTGAGGAATTGGGGTGAGTTGATGTCGCCGTTTACCAGGTAGGGATTGTTGTGGTTGGTGATGTTATCGAAGCCGCCGCGCAGAGCCCAGAAGTATCCGAAAAGATGGAAGCGCTTTTCGAGTTGAAGGTTCAGCGAGAAATATTCCGGGAAGCGTTGCGATCCAGGTGGCCCGACGAGCTGCTGCTGGTCGTTGGTGACGTTGAAGGGGAATCCGGTGCGCAGCTCGGATGACCAGGCGATTTCGGTCTGGTGAACGATTGGAAGTTGGAAAAGCGGGACATATCCCCAAGTAAGGAAGCGGTTGGGAGTATCCCAAGGATAAGCGCCGGGCTGCTGCGGACTGAGCAGCGGGCTATCGACATTGAAGTCGAGAGCCTGGTTGGAATGGTCGCGGGAACGAGTGTAGGAACCCATCAGCATGTAGCTTTCGCGGAAGTTGTGACGAAGGGTGAGTTCGAACGCGTCATAGCGGTCGTCACGAGTGTTTTCGAGAAGGAAGTTGCCGCTGGAGCCGGTCGGCGTGTTGTAAACGAAGCCACGCGAACCGCGCTTTTCCAGGAACTCGGCCTTCCAATAAACGGCCTTAGGAAGTTTTCTTTCAAGACCAAGGCTCCAGTTGATGAAGCGCGGGGCTTGCAGGTTGTTGCGGTCAACAGAGAACATCGTGGGCACGGGAGTGGGCGTGGCTACAACCTTTCCGTTGGCGTCAGTAGGCAGGCCGGCCTGATTGAAAAAATAGTCCGTGCGGTCGCCAGCGAAGGGACGGGCGATGAGGAACAGGATGGTGGGATCGTAGATCAGCCCGATTCCGGCGGAAATCTTGGTATTGCCGAAGTTATCGAGGACATAGGTTCCAGCGAGGCGGGGTGAAAGTAGAGCAGTACGGATGACTTCGTCCCAGTCGAGGCGGATGCCGGGCTCTACGAGCAGACGATCCGAGATCAGCCAGCGGTCTTCGGCGTAGGCGCTGGATTCGAAGTTGTAAGTAGAGGAAGGCGAACCGCCGGAAAAAGTGGAATAGCGCGAGCAGGATGATGGCAGGACCGTAATGCAAGTGTTTGGAGAAGGGGGCAGGGTCTGACCCTGCCGCAGAAACGAGATCGGCTGGCGGACAAACTGAGCGTCGTAGATGAGGCGGTCGAAGTCGATGCCGACTTTGAAATCGTGGTGGCCGTGCCAGTGATGAGGCGCGAGAAACAAATTCGACAGAGCTTGTAAGCGGCGGGCTTGGGTTTTCTCGGCGAGATAGTAGTTGCCGCCTGCGGTTTCAGGATTCAGGAAGTAGGGAGAGGTTCCATAGGGAGTTAACATCAGGTTGTACTCATTGAAAGCAAATCCGGCTTCGAGAAGGTTGCCGCCTGAAAAATAGTGCTGGTCCTTGATGTTTGCGATGGTTACGGATTCGATGTCGCTGGGATTTGATTGTTGCGGACTTTGGGGCGAGAGATATGCGTAGTTATTGTGAAGATGATTTACCAGAAAACCGGCGGTAACGATGTTGCGGCTGCTGACATTGGCTTGAAGCTTGGCCAGATTGCTGATCCGCAAGAGGTGAGTATTGTCTGCGCTGGCGGGGAGTTCAGTGTAGACCGTGTTGTCGTACTCGCCGTCCAGGGCTTCGTAGAACCAGAGTTTTCCCTTCTGCAACGGGCCGGAAAACGTTAACCGCGGCAGGAACTGATCGAACTTCCATCCTCCTTTGTTCTGAAAGGACGGAATGAAGTCGGTGGCGATGAAGCGAAAATGGTCGTTGCCGATTCCCGTGTTCAGCAACAACACCCCTCCCGAACCTTTACCGAATTCGGCGGGCTCGCGCGCCGGTTCGACCTGGATGGAACGAAAAGCGTCGGTACTGATACGGGCCAGCAGTTGGCCGTTGGCGGGTTGCGTGACGTTGAAACCATCGAGCAGGGTTACGGTCTGATAGGTTTCAGCGCCCGCGATGTGCGGTTGTCCACTCAAGTCCTGCACCACGCCGGGGATAAAATTCAGAACATTGCGATAGTCGCTGGTGGTGGGATAAGGAATGTTGAGGACATCGAGGCCGCTGAGAGATTGTTGCGCAGCGATCTGAGCGGGATCGATGGCGGGTGGGGACTCTTGTACGTTGACCACTTCGCGAACTTCCTGCTGGCGGGCGAGAGCAACGTCAAGCCCTGCGGCCAGCCCGGCTTCTCGTGGCCTTACTTCGACTTGGGGATGGACCAGAACATAGAAGCCTTCTTTTTCGACGCGAAGCTGGTAGGCTCCGGGAGTGACGCCGGCGAAACGGCAGCGTCCAGAGAAATCCGTTTCACAGTGTAAGGCAGGCGCAGATGAACCCTGCAATGAAACTCGTGCCGAGCTAACAGTGATACCGTTCTCGTCGGTCACCGTGATTGTAAACAGCGACTCGGGCGACGGCGCCGGGGCTTGTGCGGCGGCGAAGGCCTGGGCGACCAGGGTCACCCCCAGGATGATTGAGAAGATGTGCATTCGCAGTAACGATTATCGTAAGGCAAAACCAAGTCCATTGGGACTGAAGATGGGGTGTGGTGACAGGAGTCACGGCCACGCAACACGCAGGCGCCTAATATAATTTCCAGGTTCGAAGGATGTTTCGCAAGGGGAAGGAGGATTCTCCGCTATGCAACCTTCGTCCGAGGCCGCGCGTCCATCCGACCCGGGAATGAAACTGAAAGCCTTTCTCACCACGGTAATGAGTCTTCTGAGCATCCTGGTATTTGGACTTGGATGTGTGCGAAACGATGTGCTCTGGTCGTGGACGGGATTTGTCTGCGCTCTGGTCTCTGGAATCTTTGTTCAGATGTTTCTCGATCGCAAGAAGACCGTTGATGCTACGTCAGGTCGCAGGCAATAAGTCACGCTCTAGTTCTGGCGAAAGATGGGTGCAGGGGCTGCGCGAGTGCCGCCGAGAATCGAATCGGGAACGTTGCTGCAGAAATCCACAACATAATTGTGCAAATTCTTTCCCTGTCTGCTAGGATGGTCGCCAAAAGAGCGCGGATCTTATTCAGTTTATTGAGTTCGCGCGCCGCGGTAATGGCACTCGAACTGCCCATATCTATTGTGGTGCAGTGCCTCCAGTCCGAAGGCTCAGGACGCCCGCCGCAGGCAGGAGTAGTATTGTGACCGATCCCGTAAAGGGGAACGTCCAGGGAGTAAGGCGCCGTCGAAGCCGTCGTCACCGTCGCAATCGACGCATACGGCGCTGGCTCGTGACCGCAGTTTTGACGCTTTTCGTTGCATACGTTTCCGCGCTGGCTTTGAAGTATCTCAGTCCGTCCTTGTTTCACGCGAGCCAGAGTGCGCCGCCCAGCTTCGAGCAGGCGGAGCTTAGCCGCGATCGCATCATCACCTTAAATCAAATTCTTTCCCAAACGGGACCTTCCGCCGATCGCCCGGTCTATCCGTATTCCGTTGTGCCCGGTGGAGTGCAGGACGCGAAGGAATTGAAGTGGGTGGCCGAGCACGATCCCATCGTTGCCGCTCACTATGCCGGCTTTGATTACGACCACGCCCGCGTCGTGCGCCTCACCTTGGCGAGGACCGTATACGTTTCCTACCGCATTGGAAACCGCGTCTATTGGACGCGTCACCGGGTGACGCTCCACAAGGGCGAGAATGTAATTACAGATGGCAGGATGACAGCGCGCACGCGTTGCGCGAATCGGGTCGAAGAAGCTCAGCAGCAAGCGGCAGCACCGGTCGAGCCGCCAGTGGAAAAATTCGATCAGCCGGTCCGCGCAGCCACTGGAACGGCGATGCAGTCTCCTCCAGTTCCCTTCGAATCCGCGTTGCTCAACCGCCCCACTGTGCCCGGCGTCGGGCCGACCGGGCCCCTCAGTTTGTACGATCCGTTTGGGGGCGGCGGCTGGGTACCGATTGCGCCTCCGCCGTTGCCCGCTGGGCTTTGTGCGCCGGGCAGAAAAAAGGGTACCGTCGATTCAGGTTGCTGCCCGGGTGACGAGCCGATCGGTAAAAAGAAAAATCTAGGCCCCTGCGGCAGTGCCGGAGAAGTGCCTGAACCGGGTACGTGGGTGATGCTCGCTTCTGGGCTGGCCGCAATCTATTGGCAGGCACGCCGTAAACTGAGCCGGGCCTGAGGCTCTGAGAAGCGCTCTTCCAGAAACCTGCTTATTTACATCCTGCTTGCGAACTCGTCTTCGCTTTCGGTAGGCTGATCCTTTTGACTTTAGGGCTTGAATCTTGCGGAGGCCGATGGTGGGTTCGCCAGGTCGCAGTGATTTCTGTTTTTTCTATCTGCTAGCAGCAGGATTTCTGACGTTAGCCGGCTCTGCCGCGTCCGCACAATCGATTCGCTTGCACGTTGATCTCACCGATGCCCCACGAAATATCTATCATGCCAGGTTGAGCATTCCGGCCAAGCCAGGCACGATGACGTTGGTCTTTCCGGAGTGGATTCCGGGCAATCACCGTCCTAGCGGTCCCATCGCTGGTCTCACGGGAATACGCATGGAAGCGGTAGGCAAGCCCGTGACGTGGCAGCGAGACGGTGTCGATATGTACGTTTTCCATGTCGCTGTGCCGGAAGCTGCGCAGGAGCTGATCGTCTCCCTGGACGCGATTACTTCCAATGACAGTGCAGGTGGCGGAGGGCCCGCGGCCTCCAGCAATGTGCTGGATTTGAATTGGAACGCGGTTGTGCTTTATCCGCAGGGGACGGCTTCCGATGCGGTGGAATTTATCCCCTCCGTCAAGCTTCCGGCAGGATGGAAGTTTGGAACGGCCTTGGTCCCTAAGCAAATATCCGGAGATGAGGTTGATTTCGCTCCCGTCTCGCTCACAACATTAGTGGATTCTCCCTTGATCGCCGGGAAACATTACCGGCGAATTGATTTAACGACAGGACCGGAAACTCCGACGCACCAGATGGATCTCGTCGCTGATACCGAGGCCGATTTGGCGATGACACCTGAGGACATGGCAGCCTATCGGAAACTGGTCGCCGAAACCGGCGCGCTATTCGGCGCTCGACATTACCGGCAGTATCACTTTCTATACACGCTGAGCGCTGACGTCGGCCAACACGGACTGGAGCATCATGAATCCAATGACAGCGCTGCGGCGGAACGCACACTGCTCGATCCCGATTTACACATGCTCTACGCGGCCCTGATTCCGCACGAGTTCGCGCACTCATGGAACGGTAAATATCGACGGCCTGCAGGGCTGGCCACGCGAAATTATCAGGATCCGATGGTTGGCGATCTCCTGTGGGTTTATGAAGGGCTCACGGAATATCTGGGCAACCTGCTGGCCGAGCGCACCGGATTGTGGTCCGCGGAGCAATACCGAGAATCCTTGGCGCTGACCGCTGCTCGCCTCGATCACCGCACCGGCCGCAGCTGGCGTCCCTTGGAAGATACGGCGCGCTCGGTGCAGACTCTGCGGATGCTGGGACCGCAGTGGGAGAGTTGGCGGCGAGGACTGGATTATTATCCCGAAGGGGAGTTGATCTGGCTCGAAGTCGATTCGATCATTCGTCAGCAAACGCAAGGACAGCGCTCGCTTGACGATTTTTGCCGCGGCTTTCACGGGGGCCAGAGCGGACCTCCGGTTGTAGTGCCCTACAAGTTCGAAGACGTCGTGAACACGCTGAATGAAGTCACTCCTTACGACTGGGCGAGCCTGTTGAAAGAACGTGTCGCTTCCACCAGCACTCACGCCCCGTTGGGTGGCATCGAAGGAGATGGCTGGAAGCTGGCATACAACGACCAGCCCAACATATTCACAAAAGCGGCGGAGAAGAAATTTAAGTTTGCAGACTTCTCGTACTCACTTGGTTTCACGCTTACCAAGGATGGCCGGCTGGAAGATGTAATCGTGGGATCTCCCGCCTATCAATCCGGCATCGGTCCTGGGATGCAGTTGATTGCGGTGAATGGGCGCAAATGGACGCCCGAGGTCTTACACGCCGCGATCAAAGCGGCGCAGGCGACCCCAGAGCCCATCGATTTGCTCATCGAAAACGGCCAGTTCTTCCAGACTTACTCGGTCGCCTACCATGAAGGAGGGAAAAATCCTCACCTGGAGCGGGTTTCAGGGCGTCGTGACCTTCTCGAGCTGTTGCTCACCCCGCTCACGCGCTAGTACCGTTTTGGGATCACAGGACCAAGGTCGTAGTACTTCTGTAAGGATTCTGTCCCGCGAACGCTGCTAGAATCGCGACATAGCCTACGCTAACAACTTAAGGATGTTTATGGAACGCTCCCCTAGAGCCGCTGCCAGTTTTCTGGCATGCGTCGCGGTATTCTCCCTGCACGTTATCTTCGCGACCAGCATGGTGCAAGCGCAAGACCTGTCCTCCGTGCGGCGGGTGCAGGTGCTGGGCAGCCGGAATCCCGTCGAGATCGAGATTGAGGCCAGCGACCGGCTCGTGCCTTCGACGCAAGTCTTAACCGGCCCCGATCGCCTCGTGGTGGATTTTCCCAACGCGGTTCCAGCCGCCGAGTTACGCAATCAAACTTTGAATCGCGGAGACGTGAAGAGCGTGCGCGTAGGCTTGTTTACGGCCAAGCCGCCGGTTACGAGAGTGGTTATTGACTTGAGCGGTCCGCAGGCTTATCAGGTTTTTCCCTCCGGCAGAACCGTGATCATCAGGGTCGGCAGCGCGGGGCCCCAAACCGTCGGTTTCAATCCGTCCTCGTCGTCCGGACCCCGGCTGGTAAATTCCAATTATCCGGTACAGTCCGTGCAGATCGCAGCTCCGGCACCACCTCTGGTCGTCTCGTTCAAGGCGGGAAAGCTCACCATCAATGCCAACAAGGCCAGCCTGTCGGAAGTTCTCTTCGCGGTCCATCAGCGTACGGGAGCGGATATCGCCATCCCGGCCGGGGCCGAGCAGGAAAAAGTCGTCGCCCAGATAGGTCCTGGGTCAGCGCCGGAGGTTTTGTCGCAGTTGCTGACGGGAACGAGATTTAATTTTCTGATTCTGAGTACGGAGAATGACCCCGGCACTCTCGACCGTGTGATTCTCAGCGCACGTCCCGACGGCCCAGGGGCAGCTTTCCAACCTTTGCAACAGATGGCGCCGGTTGCCGAAGATCCTGACACCGATGCCCCAGCACCACCTCCTCAGGAGCCCGCACCCAACCCCAACCCGGCTGCGGGTCGGCAGGCAAATCCCGCAAATCCTCAGTCGGATAACATTCCGGATTAGTCTTCAGATTCCTTGGATTGCGGTTCGTTTACGGCGACGTAATCAACCGCACCGGTACGGGAGAAGTGCCGTATACAGGGGTACTTGAGGCGCTGTTGCCGCATCCGGCGACGTTCATAACCGTCACGTTTATGGTTCCGGTGGTGCCGGTGCCGCTCGCACTGTTAATGAAGACCTGCAAGAAACCTACGACTGTGACCCGAGTCGTGCTCAAGAGGGTGAGCGTCGTGCTTTGGTCATAAATGGGCAAGGTAACGACGGAGGGACTGCTAGTGATCTGCTTGCCACTTGCTATGCCCGCGAGCACCAGGGCGCTGTTGCTTCCGGCATTGATTTGAAAAGGGTAAGTGTACGGGGTGGCGTCGGGCGTGAGCACATCCTGACCGTTGTCTAGGCCCGATCCGCCCGCGTTGATGAGGCACTGCGCGGCATTCACACTATCGTTTCCTGGCGGCCCTGGATTATCCGAAGTGAGATCCACAGTGTTGGCCCGAGAGTTCCCGCAAGCGTACACGGTGGTTTGGTCGCAACCGGCAACGGCGTTCCAGTAGTTAGCATCCTCTGGAGTCTGGGAACATCCGCTGATGTTGGTGGTATTGGCGGCGACCGCGACGGAAGCGTTCAAAGTCTGGGCAGGAACGTATTGGAGGCTGGGAGTGGGGGGTGGCGACGAGGAGCTTTGGGCCTGGGGGGTTGGGTTGATCAGATGGCACTTGCGCCTGTGCGTATTGAAGCAGTCCGCGGAAAGGTCAAACGTCTCACCGATGACACCATTGTTGCCGGCGAGAGTTCCCGGGTTCGTGATCGATCCGGTTGCTGTATCGACAAAAGAGGGGCACCCGATTCCAGTGCAGGTCCCGCGGGGATTTTCGTTTGGAACCATCCACGGCTTCACGCAGCGCGGATTCACCGGAATCATGGGGCTCGAGCCTGAAGGATTGAACGCTTCAGCAGTCGCAGTCGCGCTCACGGTACTGCCGGAATATCTGCTGCCGAACAAGGAAAAAACCCGGGCGAAGAAGATTGGCAGGTTCGAGCGTTTCACGGTTACCTGAACAACCGGGTTTACTCCGAAGGCCGATCCTGCGGCGGTGCAATCCGTAGTGGT
>JBEKRE010000086.1:0-16678 GCA_049519055.1 Candidatus Sulfotelmatobacter sp.
ATCGGTGCTGGGATTGAGCTTATCGGTAGACGCAAGGATGGCAGCGAGTTTCCGATCGAAATCATGCTGAGCCCGCTGGAAAGCGCCGAAGGAATCCTAGTGACAGCGGCGATCCGCAACATTAGTGTGCGCCGTGATGCAGAGAAGCATCTGGCGCGGATGGAAGGGCGGTACCGCGGACTGCTGGAAGCGGCACCGGATGCCATGGTGGTGGTGAACACGGGGGGAGAGATTGTTCTGCTCAATGTGAGGGCGGAAAAAGAGTTCGGGTACAGGCGCGATGAACTGGTCGGGCAGAAGGTGAAGAACATCATTCCCGAAGGCTTCGCGGAGCGAATCGTCGCCGACGGAACCCGAAGCGCGGCAGAAGCGCTGGCGCAGCAGATCGGTACCGGGATCGAGCTCTCCGGACGACGCAAGGATGGCAGCGAGTTTCCGATCGAAATCATGCTGAGCCCGCTGGAAAGCGCCGAAGGAATCCTGGTGACAGCGGCGATCCGCAACATCAGCCTGCGCAAGAAATCCGAGGAGCACAGCGCCAAACTTGAAAACCAAACAGCCGCTCTTCAGAAGGTGCGTGACGAGCTGGAAATGCGCGTAGGTGAGCGCACGAAAGAACTCGCGGTCGCGAATCAAGTTCTGGAACGAAGCAATCTGGAACTGAAGCAATTCGCCTACATTGCGTCTCACGATCTGCAATCCCCGTTGCGCAGTATCAGTGGATTCGTCCAGCTGCTTAAGCTGGAATACGAAAACACGTTGGACGAGCAAGCCCACGACTGGATTCGCCGGACCGTCCAATCGATCGCACAGATGCAAACTTTGATCCGGGACTTGCTCTCTTATTCTCGCGTCGACGCGCGCTCCCGGCCATTCGCGCAGATTCAGTTCGTCGATATTGTCAACGACTCCATGGCTCTTCTTGACTCCTCCATTCACGATTCCGGTGGCGAGGTCACCTTCGGCCGCCTACCGGCGATTATGGGTGACCGCTCGCAATTGGTCCAGTTAATCCAAAACCTTATCAGCAACGGCCTTACGTACCGCGGTGACCATCCGCCACACATCCACGTCGCGGCCGAACGCGATGGGAAGGAATGGATATTTTCCGTCCGCGACAACGGTATTGGCATCGACACTAAGCACCACGAACAGATTTTCGAAATCTTTAAGCGTTTGCATGATCAAACGGATTACCCCGGCACCGGCATTGGACTAGCGGTCTGCCGCCGTGTGGTGGATCGTCATGGGGGCAGGATTTGGGTGAAATCCGAACCTGGACATGGAAGCACATTTTATTTCACGATTCCGGAAGGGAATGAACAAATCAATGCACAGTGAACTTGCTCGTAGTCGGCCTGTGGAAGTTCTGCTCGCCGAAGACAACGACAATGATGTTGAGCTCACCCGTCAAGGTTTTAAACGCACCAAACTGCTCCTCAACCTGCACCGCGTGAGGAATGGAGAGGAATGCCTGGCCTTCCTGCGCAAGCAAGGTGAGTACGCCAACGCTCCCACGCCAGATCTGATCCTCCTCGACTTAAATATGCCAAAAATGGACGGGCGCGAGGTGTTGGCCGAGATCGTCGCCGATGAAAACCTAAAGAGTCTCCCGGTGGTTGTTCTGACCACTTCGGAAGAGGGCGAAGAGATCCTGAAACTGTATAAGCTGCGCTGTAGCTCATATATTGTTAAGCCCGTCGATTTTGAACAATTTCTTAGAGTGGTTCGGTCCATCACGGAGTATTGGTTTACGGTGGTAGTCTTGCCGAAAGCAGTCTCGGAAGAGGGAGCCAATGCACCCGGAAGAAGCTGAGCACAAGAAGACGATCCGCCACTGATTACGACAATGCGCGGCCTTCAATCGACTCGATTCGGTCACGTTGTAGAGAATCTTGCAGTCACAATATCCTCCGCGTGGAAATCTATGGCCGGCCTCTGGATTTCTTCCTGTCTTAGAGTTTCGAGCGTGCCGACCTACGATGATCCGGCGATTTCTTGAGACTCCTTGCACGGAAAGCTACGCGGCCCAGCCCCGGAACAAGATGGGGAGGACTATAACCTCGGCAGCATGTTCGAGATTAGCCCGTAACGTCTTTATCGTCGAAGAATTGGCTACCGGAACGGTGCCTGCGGCTCGAACAAATCCTAGCAGCTAGTCTATGTCGCCGCGATTGTCGGTGTTGTCGGCGGCGTCAAGCACTTTTCGAGCGAACTTTTCGAGCGAACGATCCGTGCACTCGGAAAAGCGCGTCATTTCGCTCCAGTTGAAGAACTGCCATCCAGCCAAGGCTCGCTTGTTAAAATAAGTTCCACGGCCGCCCACGCCGGGGCCGTTTGGCGAGTAAATTCAAAGGGGCGGCGCCGGAGCTACGTTCATGAAATTGAAAGGCATTCATCTTACATGGCTGGGCCACGCGACGTTTCGCATCGAAACGCCTGGCGGCCAGACTATCATTATCGATCCCTGGATCACGAATAACCCCGCCTGTCCACCATCGGACAAGAAGGTGAAAAAGGTAGACACGCTTCTCGTCACGCATGGTCATGGCGACCACATCGGCGACGCTGTTGAAGTTATCAAGGAGCACTCGCCGCAAGTTGTGGGTATTCCGGAGATGTGCGGATGGCTGGAGAAAAAGGGCGCCAAGAAAATCGCCATGATGAACAAAGGCGGTACGCAGAAGGTTGGCGATATCAAAGTCACCATGGTGCACGCCGATCATTCCTGTGGCATTCAGGATGGCGACCAGCTTATTTATGGAGGCGAGGCCTGCGGGTACGTGATCGAATTCGAAAACGGTGTCAAGATTTATCACGCTGGCGACACCAACGTTTTTGGAGACATGGCGATCATTCGTGAGCTTTATGCACCTGAGATCGTCATGCTGCCGATCGGCGATCACTTCACCATGGGACCGCGCGAAGCTGCTTATGCTTGCAACTTGCTCAAGCCGAAAACAGTAATCCCCATGCATTTCGGCACGTTTCCCGTCCTGACCGGCAGTCCCGCGGAGTTGAAGAAGCTGGTGCCGGACATTGAAATCATGACCATGAAGCCGGGAGCGACTGTCCGCGATTGAGACCCGGCAAATGATAGTGCAATCACGAGTCCCGAGGTGGAAAAGTGCCTGCAAAAAAGCTCAAGAAGGAAAATAAACCGAATTGGCGGCATTACAACCTCACCACTGCCGGCCCGGTTGACGATTATCTGTACTCTCTGCTGCCCAAACGCAATGAAGTGTTGGAGGAGATGGAAGACTACGCCAGCAAGCACGACGTGCCCATCGTCGGCCCTGCGGTGGCGCGGGTGCTACAGCAGCTTGCCCTGACGATCAACGCCAAAACAGTGTTCGAGTTGGGTTCCGCTATCGGATACTCGGCCATCTGGTGGGCGCGTGCGGTCGGCGAAAGAGGTCGAGTCATCTACACCGATGGGGACCCGAAGAATGCCGAGCGTGCTCGTGGCTACTTCGAGCGCGCCGGCGTTACCGACCGTATTACGCTCCATACTGGAGACGCGCTGGAATTTCTTTCTGAGCAGAAAGAGGAGTTCGACCTCATCTTCAACGATGTCGATAAAGAGGATTACCCTCGCGTATTGCGCCTGGTTTCGCCGCGCTTGCGCAGGGGAGGCTTGTTTATTACGGACAATGTCTTGTGGAGCGGGCGAGTAGCGGAGAAGAATCCCAAGGAAGCGCCCACCAAGGCTATCCTCGACTTCAACCGATCACTTTACAGCTCATCGGATTTCTTTACTACGATTCTGCCCATTCGCGATGGTTTGGCGGTTGCATTGAAGATATAGTGTAGGGAAGCTATATCGATTTGACAGGTATTGCCATGAGGTCCTCGACGAGCCCCACTTCTTTTTGCAGAAATGGTTCAGCGTAAGTGACGCCGCCGAGCGCCCCATAATATCGCGCCATCGAGTCCACCCGCGCATGAATTTCGTCGTGAGCGGGGAAGAGGTCTTTGCCAGCTTCCTGGTCGGTGAACTGCGACTTGTAGGCCAGAATTGAGTCGAACTTCTGCTCAAACTGCGCACTAATGTCGACCACGAACGTTGGACGCACGTCGTAGTAAAGCGTGGCGTAGATTATCTTGAACGGACGGTGAGGAGCCAACGGCTGAGAGCCGAGAGATAGCTTCGCAAGTCCTGCAAGAAAGCACGCTTCGTATCCCAGCACGGAACAGGTGTAGTGATCGGGATGTCGCCCCTTCCAGTAGGGCAAAATCACCACGCGTGGCCGCGTGTCGCGGATCACGCCCGCGACTTTCAGCCGATTCTCCCAGGTATTTTCCACGCGGCCATCGGGAATATCGAGCGCCCGCCGCCAACCTGCACCGAGAATTTTCGCCGCCTCCGCTGCTTCCCGCGCACGATCTTCCGCCGTGCCGCGCGTGCCGATCTCGCCTTGCGTGAGATCGAGAATTCCCGTTCGCTGGCCGCGCTGCGCCGCCTTCAATAGCGTCCCGCCGCAGGTCTGCTCTACGTCGTCGCGGTGTGCGGCAATGGCGAGAATGTCGAGAGGAGTTGCGGACATGTCAGTCCAGATTGCCTTGTTCGAGCACCCCATTCTCGCGCACGATCAACCGCTGCGCCGCAATCTTTTTGAGGGTAGGCAACACACGGCTCACATGCTCGTCCCTATCCTCGAAAGTAATGATCACCGGCAACTTGTCGCCAGCCTCAACCAGGTGGGCTGTTTCCACGCGGTGCCGCCCCAGGAACCCTGCCACAGCATGGATCGTGGTCGCGGCGTAGACATTTTCCTTACGCAGGTAGTTGAGAATCTCCAAGTGCAGCGGGTTGTGATGCCACTGGTCGGCTTCGTTCAAGTAGATTGTGACTTGCACTGCCATTGCGTTCGCCATTCTACAGCACCCGCGCCAGTGCCATGCCCGCCAGAGCTCTGCCCCGGCAGAGAACATTATTGCTGAGAATGTTGCCCAGCATCAGCCCCCACTGTCCCTGCTCAAAGTGCGACATGGTTTCGAACGCGTAGCTGGAGAAGGTGGTGAAGGAAACCGCAGAAGCCGATAACCACCGGCAGCCGCCCACGGGGATCGACCAGCACGCGCTCGGTTGTCCAGATCACGAAGAAGCCCACGATGAAGCTCCCCACGATGTTGATGAATAGTGTTCCGCAAGGGAAGACGGGACCGAGTTCCTTGGTGGCGAGCCGGCTCAGCAGGTAACGGAGGTTGGCGCCGACGATAGCGGCGACAGAGATGGCGAGGAAATCTTTCACGATGGAGCTTCTCCCGACAAATCAGTTTGGATTTTGTGGGAGTTATTAGCCTCAGCCAAGAAGCCACGGCAGGCGGTTATGGCGAACTCCATCGCCCTGATCATTTTCTACCACGGAATACAAGAAAGGGCTACCGGCATCTACCCCACGTATGGCCCAGTCGGCGAATCTTTCTTGCCTGCGGAGATTGCCGATGTCCTCTGAGGCCGAGATTATAGTTCGCCAGCAGCAGTCGGTCTCCATTGCGTCACACCAAACTGTGATTCCTGTCATAGGACAGCGCGGCCCCATCGACTACTTTTATTCTGAGCTTTAAATTACTGTTCTTCATTTGAATGGAGGCATGCCATGCCAGCCATCCTAGATGTCGTTCCGCAAGTGGAGCCTGAATCCCGGAAGGAAACCGTGACGATCCGCGAACCGAAGCCGGTAGCTCCGAAGCCGCAATCTCGTACTCTGCTGCAACGGATGTTTGAGGGACACGAGGAATATCTCGGCTACACTCCCGATTGATCCACCTTGCGCGTTCGTGATTTGCCGGCGCGGCGGGCGGCGGGAGCGATATTTACGGGGCCGGCGTTTCTGCGGCGAGGCTAGCTTGGCAGCGCGCAGGATGCGGCGCACGGTCTCACGGCTGACGGTGAGGTTCTCTTCGCGGTGAAGTTTTTCCGCCCGATGAGAATCGTTGAAGCCCTGATACTTGCCCCAAGCCAAGGTCAAGATCAACTGCTTCTGGGGAACAGAAACCGCCCAAGGCATACCGCGTCCGCGATTGCCGTGCTGCACCCAGCCGACGGAGTCGGGCCGATAGCGGCGTTTGAGGCGCTGCACCTGGCGTTCACTCAGTTGCAGCAGGCGGAAGGCTTCGCGTACGCTCAGCCTCCCGCCCGCTGCATTTTCAATCACCTTCACCCGTTGGAACTCTTTCTGACTCATCGTCACCATCCTTGCAGGGTGACAGAGTCTCGTTGCAGTTATGGGGTGACATTATCTTGGAGCACTTACACAGTATTCTCACCCGCCTTTACACCCTCACTTCCCGCATGATAACCTCATCACTGTCACCAAGATAAATCGAAACTAGAACAGGAGTGCACCAGGTTAGTGCTAGCCAGAGAGCAAAAGAAATCTGTCATTGACCAGTATCAGACGCACGCGACTGACACCGGGAGTCCGGAGGTTCAGATCGCCATCATTAGTGAACGCATTGGCCAACTGACGGATCACTTCAAAGCGCACCAGAAGGACCACGGCTCGCGCCGCGGCCTGCTCATGCTGGTCAGCAAGCGGCGTCGCTTGCTCGACTACCTCAAGAGATACGATTCCGAGCGCTATAAGACGGTCATTGGGAAACTCGGCATCCGCAAATAGCCTGGTTCTGGAGGCTGGAATGTTTCCGCGATTCCTGCGGGATATCTCTAAGAACACCGCCTTCCTCTCGAAGCCGGTCCAGCATTGAGCCAACTCCAGCGTGCGTGGTCGAGAAGCATTTTCGGGACCCAAGCTCATTGGCACCCGCTCATCGGAACTCGCTCATCGTCATTCGTTAACCATGGCCTACGCGCCTTTCCATCCCCGCACATTGCCTCGCAACCTGCGCCAGCCGGAAAGCGCGACCGCGCTCCTGATCAAGACAATTAAGGATGAATATGAAACCAGAAGTTAGTGCAGTAGTAGTCGACCTCGCCGGCGGAAAACAACTCACATTCGAAACTGGAAAGTTAGCTAAGCAGGCCCACGGAGCGGCCGTCGTCCGCACGGGCGATAACGTTGTGCTCGCCACGGCCGTGGCCAACGCCGATCCCCGCGAGGGCATCGATTTTTTCCCCCTCACCGTGGATTACCGCGAATACACTTACGCCGGTGGACGCTTCCCCGGCGGCTTCATCAAGCGCGAAGGCCGCATGAGCGAGCGCGAAGTGCTCACCAGCCGCCAGATCGATCGCCCGGTGCGTCCCATGTTCGCCGAAGGATTCAAGTGCGAGACCCAAGTCATCGCCTTCGTGCTCTCCGCCGATACGAATAACGATCCGGATGTTCTCGGAATTAACGGAGCATCTGCCGCGCTCACGCTTTCTGACATTCCGTTCCTCGGGCCCATCGGCGCAGTGCGCGTGGGGCAGCTTAATGGCCAGTTCGTGATCAACCCCACCTACGATGAGATGCGCGAGAGCGCAGTGAATATCATGGTCGTCGGCACCGCCGATGGCATCGTGATGATCGAGTCGGGCGCGAAGGAAGTCAGCGAAGAAGTTGTCGTCGACGCGATCGAGTTCGGTCACACCGAAATCAAAAAGATTTGTGCCGCCATCAACGATCTGCGCAACCGGGTCGGCAAGAAAAAACGCGAAGTGATGCCACCGGAATTCGACCAGAAATATTACGACGCGCTGAAAAAGAAAGTCGGCGCGGAGCTCTCAGACGCGCTCGACACCAAAAAACATCCGAAGGCCGAAAGCCACACGCTAGTAAAAGACATCAAGAAGAAGCTGCAAGCTGGAATTCCCGAGGACGACGAGAAGGCCCTCGCGAAATTGAAACAGTATTACGAAACGTTGCGCGAGCGAATCTTCCGCGAAGAAGTGCTGGAGAAGAAACGCCGTCCCGATGCCCGCGCCTTCGACGAAGTCCGCGAAATCTGGATCGAAGCAGGAGTGTTGCCCCGAACCCACGGCAGCGCCATCTTCACCCGCGGTGAAACGCAAGCACTGGTAACGACCACCCTCGGGACCAGCGACGACATGCAACGCCTGGAAGGCTTCGAAGGCGAAGCCAAAAAACGCTTCATGCTGCATTACAACTTCCCGCCGTTTTCCGTGGGAGAGGTTGCTTTCTTGCGGGGGGCTGGCCGGCGGGAGATTGGACACGGGGCTCTGGCGGAGCGCGCGGTGTCGGCGGTGTTGCCTTCAGAAGAGTCGTGGCCCTACGCGATGCGCGTGGTGTCCGACATTCTGGAATCTAATGGATCGTCATCGATGGCGACGGTTTGCGGAGCTTCGCTTTCGCTGATGGATGCGGGAGTTCCGCTGAAGGCTCCGGTGGCCGGAGTTGCGATGGGGCTGGTGAAGGAAGGCGAGCAGTATGCCATTCTCACCGACATTGCGGGCGCAGAAGATCATTACGGCGACATGGATTTCAAAGTTGCCGGAACCAAAGACGGGATCACGGCGCTGCAGATGGATATTAAGGTTGCGGGCATCACGTCGCAGATTATGCGGGAGGCGCTGGCACAGGCGAAGCGCGGGCGGTTGCATATTCTCGGCAAGATGGAGGAAGTGATTACTGCCGGGCGCGAGAAGATTTCTGATTTCGCTCCGCGCTTCTACACCGTGCAGATTCCGGTCGACAAGATTCGCGACCTGATTGGGCCGGGCGGGAAGATGATTCGCAGCATCGTGGAACAAACCGGGGTCAAGATCGATGTGGAAGATTCCGGGTTGGTGAAAGTGGCGTCAAGCGATCAGGCGTCGGCGGCGAAGGCGCTCCAGATTATCGGCGATCTGACGGCGACGGCGGAAGTTGGAAAGACTTATCTCGGGAAAGTTACGCGGCTTGCCGATTTCGGCGCGTTTGTCGAAATCATTCCGGGCACCGATGGGTTGCTGCACATCAGCGAAGTGGCGGAGCACCGCATTGCCGATGTTCGCGACGAACTGAAAGAAGGCGATCAGGTGCTGGTGAAGGTGCTGGCGGTTGAGGGCAATCGCATTCGGCTATCGCGCAAAGCGATTTTGAAGGAGCAGCGGGCGAAGATGGGCGGCGGCGATGGTGCAGCGCCTACGGACGGCGCAGGCGCTGGCGGCGAGGGCGAAGCAGTTCCCGCTCCCGTGCTAACCGGATCGATGGTGATCGAAGGCGGTGGTGATTTCCCCGATGATGAACCGAACTTTAACCGCGAAGGCGGACCGGCACCGGTTGGGGGCAGCGATCGTCCTCATGGAGATCGGCCTCCTCACGGTGGCGACCGCGGCGGACGCGGTGGGCGTCCCGGTGGCGGCGGACGGGATCGGGGACGCGGTGGGCGCAGTGGAAGGCCCGGCGGCGGTGGACGAGATCGGGGACGCGGCGGGCCGGGCGGCGGAAGACACTAGAGGCTTTTGCCACGGATCTGCGCGGATTCGCACAGATAATGAAAGACAGGCCACGACGACAGTCGTGGCTTTTTAGTGTGTCTTGAAATTGTCAGACAGGTTCTAGGGGCAGGTTCTGTTCGGCAAGCTCAGGACAAGCTCTCACCGGGCTCGGCGCCAGGTTCGGAATGACAGCCTTAATTTGTTTGGGCTGATTTCGGCGAGTCAGAATCAAAGTCAAAGGCGACGGACAGGAGTGTCCGTCCCACGAAAGCAGTTCCCTTATGAGGAAAGAGGAAATATGTACGAGGTGACCCTGAAACGGCTTGAGCTGCCGGATGAAGTGCGAAATTTTGAAAAAGGAAAGTTTGAAGTGGTGCACGTTGGCGCGATGACGATTGGACGGGCGACCTACCAGCCGGGATGGAGGTGGTCGGAGCATGTGGGGAAGGCTGCCGGGGCGAAGAGTTGCTTGGTGGAGCATGTTGGACTGGTGGTGTCGGGGCGGGCGACGGCGGCGATGGACGACGGCCGTGTGATCGAGATGAAATCTGGAGATGTTTTCTACATTGCGCCGGGACACGACAGTTGGGTCGTTGGCGATGAACCTTATGTATCGCTACACTTTCTGGGTGCGGAACTGTATGCGCAGCAAAAAAAGTGAGCGAGCAGAAACTGCTCTCTCGCCTGTACGGCGAGCGAAATGGGCTCACTAAGCCGCTACGGCTTTTCTTGCATTTGTGGGGCGGGGGTCCCGTAGAGCGGGGAACGAGAGAAGATTCCGGCATAGCAATAAGTCTTGCAGATAGAACGAACGCTTCATCTGAAATTAAGTCGACGCCGCGGCGGGTGGTTTGGCAAGGGGGTTGCTTCGAGTCGATGTTAGAGGAAGGATTTGTCTCACGTCCCTCGGAGGATTTTGATGAAGATGGAATTGTGGTCTCTTGTTACTCTCGCTCTGCTGCTGATGGTTGGGGTTTCGCTCTGCGCCCAACAACCGACGCCACCGACAACCTCGACCGATCCAAACGCCGCACCGCAGTCGCAACCAACGCAGTCCACCGATCCGACGGGGCAACAGTCAGCCACGCCACCGCAGGGGCAACCCAATCAGACACCGAATCAGGGGAGTCAGGCGGCGCCTGATTCGCAGAGTCAGCCGCCGACTTCCACATCCGACACGCAGACGTTCGTGGGAACCATTGTGAAATCAGGCGACAAGTACATGCTCCAGGATGCTGCCTCGGGAAAAAGTTACGACATTGACCATCAAGATCAGGTGAAACCGTAGGAAGGGAAGAAAGTTCGCCTGGATGGAACTCTGGGTGCGAGCGGCAATATGATTCACCTGCGATGAGTGGATCTTTAATAACTGGGAAGAGCAAAGAAGGCCGCGACAGAAATCGCGGCCTTTTTCTTGAGCTCACTTTTGGATGCGTTCTGCGAGGGTTACAACCCAGCCTTCGGGATCTTCAAAGGCGAATTCGCGCATGCCGTAGAACTGATCTTTCATCGGCATGGTGATCTTCGCGCCGTGCTGCCGCACTCTTATGAAGAAATCCTCGATCCCCTCCACTTCAATGAACAGAGTGAGGCTGCCACCGATGGGCTTGGCGCCGAGCGCGGGATAATCTTCGGCGACGGTTTTGTGTTCGTTGAAGAAAATTTCCACGCCGTCGGAGACGACGGAGCCGAAGACGTAAGGCGGAGTGTCGGGGACGGTGAAGCCGGGCTGAAAGCCCAGCGCGATGCGGTAGAAGTTGAGACTGGCTTCGACGTTGCGAACAACTAGATTGGGTGTGAGCTTCTTGAGTTTCATTTGATCTCCCATGATTCGGATTGAATCCGGGTGGGCATGCGCCAGATGGAGGCTGCACGCACACCACGGGTGTGCTCGCAACTCCTCCATCCGCGATCCTTGCGAGGAAGGGGAACGCAGGTAGGGCCTCCTCATTGTAGGTGGCGGGGCCCACGAGGTACGGTGGGACAATAGCACAGAGGCGAAGTTCTTGGCGGAATTTATACAACGATGGAACTAGGTTCTACCTGCAATGTCACGGCAGACGATCCCACCCCTGCAGAGGATGCAGGGGTGGGGCTTCCCGCCGGTGGTGGGCGAACCTGAGGTAGGAGCTTACCCGCATTTCAGGCAGCGGTCTGCTGGTAGGCAAAGGCTGGGTTGAAAGCAATACCGTTAATCTCACCTAGAGTTTGCTCTGGCTGGGTTCGGCAGGGTGTGGGCGCACGTTCGGTCACCTCAGCTATCGAAAGCAGCAACCCGGGTTTGCAGCTGCGAGAACGAGAGCGCAGTTTGGGCTCCCCCGAGATAGGGTGCGAGGGCGGCGATGGCTTCGGCGGCCGCAATTTCCGGAGCGGGATGGCCACCGTGGATCGCCAGCCAAAGAGCGATGATCCAGGCAGCGTCCAATTCGTAGGTGAGAGCAACATCCGGGATGGGCATGGGCGTTTCTCCTATCCCATAGTGAGCGGTGATTGGAAAACGTTTCACATTGCTATAGTGAGCATCATGCCAGAGGACTTTCGATGACAAAGGACGCGAGGTACTGGATCGAGAAGCTCGGGCTGGAGGCGCATCCCGAGGGCGGGTATTACCGGCAGACTTACAAGGCCGATTTGATTTTGGCGAAAGAGAGTTTGCCACGGCAGTTTACGGGAGCGCGGGCGGCATCCACGGCTATTTATTTTCTGCTCGAGGGACAGAATTTTTCGGCATTTCATCGACTGCGATCCGATGAGATGTGGCATTTCTATCTGGGTGCAACTGTCGTTGTTCATGCGATCGACAAGGATGGGCGGTATTCGGAGATTTTGCTGGGGAACGATCCGGAAGAGGGTGAAGCATTGCAGTCGGTGGTGAAGGCGGGATGTTGGTTTGGGTCGCGTGTAAAGGATGGGAAAGGGTTTGCGGTAGCGGGGTGCACGGTGGCGCCGGGATTTGATTTTGAAGATTTTGAAATGGCGAAGCGGGGAGAGTTGGTGCAGGCTTATCCGCAGCATCGGGAAGTGATTGAGAAGTTGACAAGCGAGTGAAGGTTGCAACTTCGAGCAAGACGACCACGGAGACCGAAGCCCCCTCCTAGCTTGGTGCACTGACGCGGCCCATTCGGCTTCGTTCAGTGCAGGCCGCCGAAGCGCCGCTCTTCCACGGTGATACCTAGATTCGGGATTTCTTACCGCAGCCTTCTAGGCTTTGGCGGGCGTGGCTTTCTTGGGGAACATTTCGCCGATGCGGCGGATTTGAGCGCCGACTGCCCGCAGTTTTTCTTCGATGTGTTCGTAGCCGCGGTCGATGTGGTAGACGCGGTCGATGATGGTCTCCCCGTCAGCGACCAGGGCGGCGAGGACGAGGGAGGCGGAGGCGCGGAGGTCGGAGGCGAGGACGGCGGCGGCGCTGAGCGGAGTTTTGCCACGGACCACGGCGCGGCGGCCTTCGATTTTTATGTTCGCGCCCATGCGGACCAATTCCTGCGCGTGCATGAAACGGTTTTCGAAGATGTTTTCGGTGATCACGGATGCACCTTCAGCTTGCGTGGCGAGCGCCATGAATTGCGCTTGCATGTCGGTGGGGAAGCCGGGGAATTCTTCCGTGGAAATGTCGGAAGCAGTGAAAGGATTGTCGCCCATGACGCGGACGGAATCCGGGGTGGATTTGGTCTTCACGCCGACTTCCTTCAGTTTGCTGAGCACGGCGCCGAGGTGGGCGGGATCGCATCCGGCGATGTTGAGGTCGCCGCCGGTCATGGCGCCGGCGATTAGGAAGGTGCCGGCTTCAATGCGGTCAGGGATGATGCGGTGCTTCGTGCCTTTTAGTTTGCTCACGCCTTTCACGCGAATCGTGGGAGTGCCTGCGCCTTCGATCCTCGCTCCCATCTTGTTGAGCAAGGCAGCGAGGTCGGCGACTTCGGGTTCGCGGGCGCAATTCTGCAGAATGGTTTCGCCTTCGGCGAGGGTCGCGGCCATGAGCAGGTCTTCGGTGCCGGTCACGGTGATTTTATCGAAGACTATTTCTGTGCCTTTGAGCCGATTGGCGCTGGCTTCGACGTAGCCGTGGTCTTGTGTGATCTTTGCGCCGAGCTGCTCGAGTCCCTTGATGTGCATGTCGATGGGACGGCTTCCGATGGCGCAGCCTCCGGGGAGCGAGACGCGGGCGCGGCCGCAGCGGGCGACCAGCGGTCCCAGAACGAGCGTGGAGGAGCGCATGGTCTTGACCAGCTCGTAAGAGGCCTCGGGAGTGGTGAGATTTTTGCAATGCAGGGTGGTGCGGTGCTGGGCGCGCCCGTAGCCGAGTTCGACGTCGGCTCCCATGGCAGCGAGCAGGTTCCGGGTGGTTTGAATGTCGCGCACCTGCGGAATGTTTTCGAGGATGACGGGTTCATCGGTGAGCAGAGCGGCCGCCATGCAGGGAAGAGCTGCGTTTTTTGCGCCGCTGACGCGCACCGTGCCGAGCAGCGGCTCGCCGCCGCGGATGACGAGTTTATCCATGAAGATGAGTCCTTGGTGAAAATACATTCTAGCGGGGAACGGCGGGGAGGGTGGGTAATCGGGAGGGCACGGCCTAGCGGGGATGATTTAAGAGGGCTACAGCAGGTTCCTCACCGGGCTCGGCGCCCGGTTCAAAATGACAAAGGCGTTCGGCTGGTCGAAATTGACTTCCGAAACGCGTTGCGGAGCTGGCGGCGGCGCGGTACCTGTAGGGATCCTTCGACTGCGCTCAGGACGACAGGGTCAGGGATCGAAGCTGGTCTTTTTTCTTTAGAACGTCCTGCGGAAGAGCCAGAACAAAGATCCTGACAGCATCATAGCTACGGGCAACGTTAGCACCCAGGCCAGAGCGAGGTTGCGGACGGTGGACCATTGGATGCCGGAGTGGTTGGCGGCCATGGTGCCGGCGATGCCGGAGGAGAGGACGTGGGTGGTGCTAACGGGGAGACCGAACCCGTCGGCGGCGCCGATGGTGGCCATGGCGGTGATTTCGGCGACTGCGCCCTGAGCGTAGGTGAGGTGGCTCTTGCCGATTTTTTCGCCGACGGTTACAACGATGCGCTTCCAGCCGACCATGGTGCCTAGGCCGAGCGCCATAGCTACGGCGACCTTCACCCAGAGGGGGATGAAGCGGGTGGAGTGGTCGATGTGCTTTTTGTAGTTGGCGAGGACGGCGGTTTCGGAGGCGGTGAAAGTCGGGTTGTGACTCTTCTGCATTAGGCGAATGGCTTCGCTGATGAGATACATGTCATTGCGGAAGTTGCGGACCTGGTCGTTGGGAATGTTTTTCATCTCTTTGTAGAGAGCGGTTTCGTTGCCAATGTCGCTGACCAGGGTGCGCAGGGCGAGCATGGTGTTGGGCGTGAAATCCTTGTCGCGGATGTAATTGGTGACGTCGTCGTGAGCATCGCCAACGGCGGCGTTAGGGCTGACATACTTGCTGAGGACGTCGGCGGCCTCGTGGGAGACGGCGATGAAATCCTGCGAGTCCCGGTAAGTGACGGCGTGGTTGAGAGCGTAGGCGGTGGGGACGGTGCCAATGAGGATCAGCATGATGAGGCCCATGCCTTTTTGTCCGTCATTGGAGCCGTGGAAAAAGCTGACGCCGGTGCAGGTGAGGATTAGCAGGCAGCGAATGTAGAACGGGGGCGGGGCCGCGCCTTCGGGGGCCGTGTAAAGCTTGGGGTCTTTAATGAGAGCCTTGGCGAGGAGCAGCAGCAAACCGGCGCAGCAGAAGCCGACGATCGGCGAGAGCAGGAGGGATTTGCCGATGTTGGCGGCCTGACTCCAGTCGACGCCGCTGGTACCGGTTCTGGCGTTCATGAGCTGATTGGCGATGCCTACGCCGATCACGGAGCCGATCAGGGTGTGGGAACTAGAGGCGGGCAGGCCGAAATACCAGGTGCCGAGGTTCCAGATGATCGCGGCGACGAGCAGGGCGAAGACCATAGCGAATCCGGCTTTGCTGCCGACTTGCAGGATCAGTTCAACCGGCAGGAGCGAGACTATGGCGAAGGCGACCAGGCCACTGGAGGCGAGTACGCCGAGGAAATTCCAGAAGCCGGACCAAACAACGGCGATGTGCGGCTCAAGCGAGTGAGTATAAATGACCGTGGCCACGGCGTTGGCAGTGTCGTGGAATCCATTGACAAACTCAAAGCCGAGCGCGACCAGCAGCGCGATGCCCAAAAGCACGAACGGCAGGACGGATTCGTTGTGCACGAAGGAAAGATCATGCAGCAGGCTGGAACCGGCGTAGCCGACCCCGATAACCAACACGATGCCGAAGACCAGCATGCCGATTTTGCCGGGCGAGCGCGAGAGTTTCTGGTCGAGTACAGAGGGCGTCGTGGTTGCAGTGGCCATGGTCATTCCTCAGATGGGCAAATGAAAAACTCTGAAGCACTAAAGGACGGACTATACGAAAAGATTGTTACGGGAGTGTGAAAACTGTAGCTGCGGTGAAATATTCGCCGGCGAGGTTTGAAATTAAGTTTTGTGGAAACGCAAGGGCGTGCCGCCACATCCAAGCAAAACAGGTAAGGAGGGACTACATGGCTAAGGTGAGATTGGCATTGCTGGCGCGAGTTGAGGCCAAGCCGGGCAAGGAAGTGGAACTGGAAAAGTTCTTGCGGAGCGCGCTGACCATCGTCGAGGACGAGCCGGAGACGCTGGAATGGTTTGCGATCAAGATGGGACCGTCAACCTTCGGGATCTTCGACGTGTTCAAGGACGAAGCGGGACGGCAGGCGCATTTGAACGGGCGCGTGGCTGCCGGGTTGATGGCTAATGCTGGAACACTTCTGGCCAAGGCTCCTGTGATTGAGAAGTGCGAAGTGCTGGAAGTGAAGGCGGCGAAATAAAGACAAAGATTCGATTATTCGATACGAAGATTGTTCCCAACCCTGCCGTGGGCATTAGCAACTAAGTTACAGATGCCAATAATCACTTGCAGCAGCGCGCCAAGACGCGTTCTGCAAACTACGGAGGAGTAAACATGGCAGGCGACATGGAGAAAGATCAGCAATACAGCGGCCAGTATGGCCAGGGAAGCCAACAGAGCGCTCAGACGGGCCAGCACGGCCAGGGTCAGAAGAGCGGCCAGCCCGGGCAGAGTGGGCAGTCTGGACAAACCGGCCAACAGCAGAAGGGAAATGTTGACCCCAACCGAAAGAATCCTTCTCAGGACGACGAGCAGGAAGAGAACGACCGTCAGCGACGCGCTTCCTAAGTTGTCATCTAGGGCCTGCAGCCCGCGAAACCACATGAAAATTTGTCAGAGCCGAGGCATAATCCCCGAAGGCTCGGAGCGGCGAGATTGATTCAACAATGGAGCAGCCGAGGCCGTTA
>JBEKRE010000087.1:0-19724 GCA_049519055.1 Candidatus Sulfotelmatobacter sp.
GATGCACTATCAGCACCCCGAACTGGAAATCGTGCGCGCTGCGCTCGATTACCGTCCGCCAAGCAGTGAATCGGCGGCGTAGCGGAAGAGGATAACGACACCTTTTGCGACACACCGAAAAATCACAACCTGGGCAAGTCATTGAACCCTCGGCAAGTTGGAGAAGACGGGCTCTCTTGGCCGGATAATCGGCCGTCAACCACGCCCTGAGTTTGACGCCGCGCGATCAAGTTTCGGCCATCGAGACACATCGCGGCGATAGTCGCGCAGAGTGAATTTCCACCCAGCGGCGCAGAAGCCGTTAATGCCCCCCGCTTCCAAGCTGCAACGCGCAGTGCGTCTGAGACCTGTTCCAACGAGCAACCACTCATTTCTTTTTCCGTTGCCGACGTCCGACTTTGGGGAGCGCAAAACCCCATGATTCAGCCAATCCGTCAGTATCCTGTTCGAAAGGCACGTCTTCATGACTCTGGACAACAGCACCAGGCGGAACCGTTGTAGCGCCGGGCTGCTGGTGGCCCAGCGAGACATGCGCGAATTCGTGCGCCACGGTGAAATCGACTTCGCTTTGTGGCATCGCTTCTTATCGGGGACTGAGATAAATCAACAAACGGTCACCCAACCCGAACGGTTTCAGTTCTCCGAGTTTCGTAGCCGACGGCGCAAACACAACGAGCGGTGGCAGTCTGTCCAGTACATCTTCGGGAAGGCGCTCAGACAATTTCCGCATCGCTTCAATGGTCTTGTGGCGATCGTAATCAAACCAGCCCGTCTCAATGTACTGATAATGGAAATTAAACCACCGTTCATCATTGCTCATTTCGATCCCTGTCATTTTCGTCTCAAGCGGTCGGCGATATCGCCGAATGATAAACAGCCTACAGGCCGCTGTTTTCCGTCGAGTCGGGAACCCCCGTCAGCCGCTGCCAATTGGCCTTTCGGTTCGCTAGCTTCATCCGGCTCCCGGCTCATCGAGAGGGTTTCTTTCATATGCGGATCCAGTGGTAGCCCTCTCACCCCTGCGGCGTCTTCGCCGGCAGCAGCCTGAGAAGCACATTCCCGATCACCAACGCCTGGTGCTCACCCGCACCTCCTGCCTGTATGACCTAGACAGTGGCCTTGGAGAGCCGATTCTTGAATCAATTCTAGCTGGAGGGGAGCACGCCCTGAGCGCGAAAGAAGGACAGCACCTCGTCCCAATTATGCACGCGGTGCACCGCGTCTGGCACCTTGCGATTGTGAGGTGAGTCGAAGAGGATCTTCTCGCCTTCAAATCGGCGCAGGTGGTAGATGTTGTCGTCGATCATGTATTCGGCGCGAATTATGGACTTGTCGCCGCAAAGCACGATCTGCCGCCAATCGATAAACGGAAAGTTCGCGGCCAGCCAGTCGAATTTCTCGCACAACGAGTTGGGATACTCTGTCGCCGCACTGACGATATAAATTCGGCTATATTGCGACAGTACCTCAAGTGCATCGCGGCTTCCCTCGATCATCTTGAGATTGGCGAAGAACCCCGGCGTGCTCGGAAGCCTGCTAACAAACTCCCGGTGCTCAGGCGGCACGCACTCCCGCAACCTCTTTCCTTCAGTCGCCGAGATATCGACTGCTGCGCCGCTCCATGATTCATAGCGGGCAACCTGTTCGCCGAAGTAGTCGGCAATCACCTCGTCCATGTCCACCGCGATTCTGACAGGCGGCTTGGTCCCGGAAGGGTCTTCACTGGCGCGCGGCGTCATTCTCCCACTATAAAGGCGGCTCAACAGGACGGTCATCTCCGCCAAGCGAAAATCTCAGCCACTCGCTTACCAGCTGGCTTGAATAAAGGCAAGGCCGAGCATGGGCGACTTCGTCCTCGCGAAATCCTGTACCCAGAAAGAATTGCCAAATCTGCAACTCTTCGTCCGTCGAGGCGGCATTGAGGGATCGCAGTTCCTCGACGGAGTATGCCTTTACCTTCTTTTCCGTGTACTTGTGCCGGAGGGTGACATTGGTGATGCCGTGCGCCCGCAGGAAGGTTACGACTCCCGCTACGCGGTTCGCGACAGTGCGGTCATCCTGTCCCTCTTTCTTCTGCGCAACGACGAATGCGGTGAGGTCACTCTTGTCGATCTGGTCAAGATATTCTTTGGTGCAGGTCTTGCGGAATTCGTTCAGGATTAAGTTGTATGCCAGCCATGTCTTGTGCGCCCGCGTGGCGTCAACTGTGCTCAGGTAGGTCGCCATCGCGTCGTTCACGTTGATCCGCTTCGCCGGGGCAGATGCGACGGCAGGAAGTGCTGACAGTAGTGCCGCTTCCTTGGTGGCCCTCGCTGCAAGTGCGGCATTCAGGTTCGCTACGTCGAGGGTCTCCCACCTTCGCCAGCCATCGGCGGAATACCGAAGGCAAAAGACAGTACCCTCAGGGTAGAGCTTCTTCTTGTTGGGTTTTCTGTAGGTGCGCTTGCCACCCACGGTCTCTCGAATCCACAAACTCACTCTCATTCGTCGCCTCAGTTTCCCAATACTGGGAACCGAAAGAAAATGAGAATTTGGTAGCCACCGCTGGTAGCCACGACCCTAAGTTATTATGTTCAAAGAACTGGCGGAGAGAGTGGGATTCGAATTTGGTTAAAAACGTAGTTTCAACATAGAGAACACGGCGGGCACCGTCAAAGCGATGAAAGACGATGGTAAGCAGTGCTAACGGATCACAAATGGATCACAGCTCAGTGATTACTTGAAAAGGGCCAAGGAAGGGTGGCGCCGAACATTGATGTTCTAGCGCGTCATTCCCTGTCGAGGAATTCCGAACTGTATGGCCTGCGTCGGAATCAGGTTTCAAGTTCCAACTGGCGACAATTCGGGAGCTGATGGCAATAAACGCGTTTCCCAGGACTAATTCGTCCGATGCCGGCTCAAATCCTTGCTCGATGAGCGCGTTGGCCTCAAGGCGGCAGTTGAGCCGAGATCACTCCGGTTAGGCGACGATTCGGCCAGGTGACGAGAGCGCGATTGTTCTAAGCCTCCGCAGCCACCCCTGGCTGGGGTTGCAGGGGTGGACCTGCGTTTGCTTTGCGTTCATTATCTCGCGCATGACGATCATCCAGGCTTCAACTTCTTATTTCGTCTGCATCAGCCCCGCAACAACTGCAGCAAGTTTATCGAGTATCTGGTTCCAGCCCTCCATTTGACCGCTATTTTTCGCGCTCTCCATGGGTTCATTTCCGATAAAGGTAAGTTTCGTCTGGCCGTTTCCGAGATCCTCAAAGATGGTCACGTCATACGCACCGTCTATAGCCTCATGTTCTATTCCTAATTGCGCAGGCTCGATCTTGTTTCCCTTCGAGTCGGAAAAGTACATCAAGGAAACGATCTTCTCGTACGGAACAATCTCGTGGTATTCGCAGTAAAACCCTTCGGCCCCCACCACTGCATCACATATTTCGGATCTGTCCACGCCTTCCAAACCAATTCGCGTGGGGCATCAAAAACTCTTGTGACAACCATCCGCTCTGTCTCATTCAACGTGCTTTTTGCCATGTCCAACCTCCGCTTTTTTCATTTGATTCACAACTGCATCCAGCTTGTCGAAACTCTCTTCCCAGAATTGGCGATAACTAATCGCCCAGTCGCTGACTGTCTTTATCGCCTCGGGCCTAAGCCTGCAAACACTCTCTCGTCCACGCTTGGTCTTGATCACAATCTGTGCCCGCACCAGGTAGGCAATATGTTTTGAAATCATCTGCTGCGAGAGTGCAAACGGCTCCGTCAACCGATGCACAGAGGCAGGCCCGTGGGAGAGCCGCTCGATCATCGCCCGTCGGGTTGGATCAGACAAAGCCGCAAATGTTGTGTCCAGGCGATCCACAACCATATAGTAGTGGATTATCTATCGATGTCAAGTGTGAATTTCGCGATTCCTGATTTCTGAACCCCGACTCATTAATCTGACGATGAAAGTGCGTACCGCAAACTGCGCAGGAGCGCGATCCGCCACGGTTGCGGCGCTGGCATCAGCGGCCGGAGGAATGCGGATTGCATCTGGAACCTGTTCTCGATGCGCCACCGGCTTGTCGGGCAATTGATCTTTGCAGTTGACTCTCTAGCGACTTTCGCGACGAGTGGTAAATCGCCAATGCGCTCACCGGCACCGGTTTGTACCGATAAGTCGACCAGTGTGGATCGATTCGAAGACACTCTGGATAACGAGCAAACGGGGAAGTTTGTGATGCTGGCTATCACATGTAAGGCGCGAGGAATAGCAGTTCGCGTGATGGCGCGGTGAACTGAAACCCTGCTCGCTTGGCGCGTTGTCGGCCGCTGCCCCGAATCCAGGAACTGATCAGCGAACCTGCGAGCCATGAACCGCAATCGGCGCGACGTCCGGTGTGACTATTTGGTCAGCGCTCTAGAAGCGGACGCACCGGCCTGGGCCTGCAAAATTCCTGCTGCGCCAATCAAAAAACTGATTCCCAATCAGTCGGTTTTACCCTTAACGGCACGCACCTGGGCTTGGCAAAACTGCATGCCACTCATTCCAAAGACGAAAAGAGGTTCTGAGAGTGGGTTCAGGATTCTAAGCAACTTGTTTATTTTGAATAATATGGCGGAGAGAGTGGGATTCGAACCCACGTTACCCTTTCGAGTAAACACGCTTTCCAAGCGTGCGCCTTCAGCCACTCGGCCATCTCTCCAGCGAAAATCTGCGAACGGAGTATCTCGAGAAGTGCTTTTCTTCGAGATCGGCAACGGTTGCCCATCTCGGCTTGATCATTCTATGGGGCACAGCCACAACAGCGCAAATCGGAAGATGGCTAGATAGCGGAACGTGCCGGTTGCCATCGGGAATTTTCTTGGAGCATGAGGAACCTCGTGCTGGCCAGCTGATGCCACAGAAACAATCCTACCGAAAGAAGTTTATTCGCTCCGATGGAGCGTCGACCATTTCTTGCAAACGCGCTTCGTCGCTGTCGTTACCGGCGCTTCGTGCGGATCTTCACGCGGCGATGGTACATCCGCAACCGGCGTCCGCACACCGAATTTAGCTGGGCAAGATCTCCTTCAGTGCCAACTCGATCCTATCGACTTCTTCGCGGATCACTCGGATGGATTGTTGGTTCTTCGCGGGGTGCGCCAACGGAGTGATTCCTTCCACAGCGCCTCGGATGTGATGATTCCGAGCCCAAATGAAGTTAAGCCGCGCACTCCTCTGCTTACGATTTCTGTAAACGCCGCCGACGAACTTGGTGGCGAGCCACGCAAATACCAAACCAAATAAGAGTTCCACCGGAATACGGTCGGTGATGCCGTCAAACTCTGAAAACAAGAGTCGATATACGGCTTCTCCCATTCCGAATGATGCAAACAATACCGTGGCTCCGAACAAATACACTTTCAGCCACTCGATCGGTTGAAACTGTATCGACTCGTCTCTTTCCTCACGCGTGCGCACAAGGTTGATCATGCTTCCCCCAAAATGTTGCCGCTCGCGACGTCACAATCTGCGGCGCGCCTCTCGGTGAAATGATAACTTGAAATTGCCCAAGCGGGTTGGACCTTTTCTCGGCCCGAATTTGGACCGCGGCTGGGGTACAATTACGGTCGTTCGCTTCGCCTCTGGGTGCAACCCGCGCCTCCGGAGTGGTGCGAAGCATCAAGGACTGGGGTTTTTCATGAACGTCCTGTTGCTTTCTATGCCGGATTCCTTCGAGCACATGCCCCCGGCTGCGATTCGCATGCCCAATGGTGCTCTCACGTCACTGGCGGGGAACGTCGATTCCCACCATCGAGTGGCCGTGGCTGACTTAATTCTGGTTCACCGTCAAGTGCGCGAGACAGTGACCAGATTGGTCGGCGAGCTCAATCCTGAAGTTGTCGGACTCTCCATCATGACCTTTCAGCGCCGGACCGCGGCCCGCATTATCGAACTGGTGCGCTCTCTCCGGCCGGCCGTGAAGATTGTCGTCGGCGGATACGATCCCAGCCTTGCCCCCGAAGCTTACGAGGACATGGGCGTGGACTATCTTGTGCGCAGCGAAGGGGAAGTGACGTTCCGCGAATTGTTGCGCGCGATTGAGCAGGGCTGCGGGTTCGAACGGATCTGTGGTCTTTCCTCCCGCAACGGTGAAAGCTGGGTGCACAACCCAGGCCGGCCGCCGCACCGTCTCGAAGACAAGGAAATCCGACTGCCGAACCGCAGTGCGCGCGTGCTGAAGGGGTACACGTTGCTGGGCCGCCAGGTGGATGTGATCGAGACCTCGCGCGGCTGCACCTACGACTGCAGTTTCTGCTCCATCATCGAAATGCGCGGCCGCAACTTCCACACGTATTCGTTCGACCGCGTCCTGGCCGACATTCGCGACGCCCGCGATCACGGCGCTCGAACCATTTTCCTCGTCGACGACAACATTACGCTGAACGTGAAGCGCTTCGAGGCTTTGTGCGCGGCCATCATTGCCGCTGGGTTGCACAAACTTGATTACTTTGTTCAGGCCATGACCTCTGCCATTGCCAACCACGGCGAAACCCTCACCCCGCTGATGCGAAGGGCCGGGTTCCGCTACGTTTTTCTGGGCATCGAGAACATCCTGGAAGGAGACCTGGAATTTCTTCGGGCCTCCGCGAAAAACACCGAGCGATCGAACGGCCACGAAACGGGCAATGCCACTCTCAAGGCCATCGATTACCTGCATCGCAATCAGATGTATGTAGTCGGCGGATTGATCGTGGGCAGTCCGGGCGATACGCACGAGTCGATTGAAGCGAATCTCGAATTTGCCCGCCGCTACGTGGATTGGCCCTATATTCAGCACCCCACCCCATACCCGCGAACTCCCATGACCAAAGACTTTCGCGATCAGGGGTTGATCATGAATGAGCGGCTCGAAGAATACGACGGCACCACGGCCGTTGTGCGCACCGAGCACCTGCCGGCCGAAGAGGTGGAATTCATGCGCTGGAGAGCTGAGCGCTGGATGAAGGTGCACCACATTCCCGTTGCACTGAAGCACGATCCGGGATTTGTCCTCTTTCAGGGATGGAAGATGTTGCTTCACACCTTCCGCGGAAGCTCAATCCGCTCTGCCCTGGGACTGGAGTGTGATAGGAGAGTGTTTGAACGTTATCGAGCGATTCGGCGGGCCGAGCGTGAGTACGTGTGAGACCCTACCAACCCTAGGGCGCACGCTTCCGGAACTAATGCCCGAACTTCGGGTTTACAATAAATAGCGGTTCTTCGTCGGGCCGGATGTGAGAGCAACCGGCCGTTTGGATCGTAAAGTTAGCCCCGGAGCGCGCCTGTGGGCTACTGAGAGGGAAGATGATGCCCCAAACGTACACGCCTGCATCGCGCACTCCGATTCTTTCTCTGTTTGCATTGGCACTAGTGTTTCTGTTGTTGCCAGTGGGGCGAGGTGAGTTGTTCGCACAGCAGGCGCCGGACAGCGGACAATACGCTCCGGACAATGGGCAATACGCTCCGGACCAGCAATCCCCCAATCAACAATCAGGTTATGGACAGCCGGGCTACCCACAGCCTCCTTACGGACAACAGTCTTATCCACAACAACCGTACTCAGCGCCCGGCCAGATGAATCCGCAGCAGAATTACGGACAGGCGCATCCGCTAAATGCGCAGGATCTTCAGCAATTGGTAGCGCCGATTGCCCTCTATCCCGATACGCTGGTGGCGCAGATAATGACCGCCTCCACCTATCCCGCGCAAGTAGCCGATGCCGACCGTTGGCGGCGGGAGCAAGGCTATGCGTCTTCCGAACAGATTGCCGCCGGAGCGGACGCACAGCCCTGGGACCCGAGCGTGAAGGCGCTGACGGCATTTCCGCGAGTTCTGGCGCAGATGAATTACAACCTGCAGTGGACCACCGAACTGGGCAATGCTTACTACAATCAGCCGCAAGATGTCCTGGAGGCGGTGCAGATCATGCGCCAACGGGCGCAGGCGGCTGGAAACCTGCGAAGCACTCCGCAGGAAGCGGTGAATTACGATCAGGGGAACATCGTGCTGGCTCCGGTGAATCCGGAGGTTGTGTATGTTCCGGTCTATGACCCGTGGGCTGTCTACGGGCAGCCGATCTCGCCGTATCCAGGATTTTCGCTGCTGGGCGCGTTGGGGTCGTTTATTGGATCATCTTTCGGGCCACTGGCCGTACGATTTGGCTTAGGCATCGCGACGACAGCCTTCATGCATACGCCTTTCGGATTGCTGGCGTGGGGATTGGACTGGTTGGCTCACTCCGTGCTCTTCCATGGGTCGAACTACTATTCGCGCAGCACCACGGTAGCCGATTGGGGTTTACCACACGGCGGTCCACGGGCGTTTTCGCGCGGCGGATGGAGTAGCGCGCGCTCCAACAGCTTTTACCGGGCGCCGGGCAACTATGGCCGGCTGGGCGGTGGATACTACGGGACGCACGCGCAGGGATTTTCTCGGATGCCAGATAGAGACATGTACGCGCGGAACCGGCCGGAAGGATACAGCCGCGGTTACCAGACACCGAGAAACGGCTACGCCGGGTCGTCACGAGAGCCCTACGACGGTTACCGACCGGCAGTTGGACGTTCGCAGCAATATGCGCGTTCAAGCCACGGGTCCAATTCTTATAACCGATCCGCAGTGGATCGCCCTAAGAGTTCCGGCTTTCAGCGCGGGGTTTTTGGTCAGCGGTCTTCTGGCGGCTACATGGGCAGGGGATTTGCAAAGTCTTCCGAGAAGCAAGCGCGCTCGGGTGGATTCCATTTTGGTGGAGGACACGCGCCTAAGAATTTCGGTGGCGGGAAGAGTTTCGGCCGCGGGCACTCGAGTGGGGGCGGAGGGCATTTCGGCGGACACTCCGGGGGACACTCCAGCGGAAAACATCACCACTGAGGCACTACCGCGACCTTGCAGAAGTTTAACCGAGGGGTGTGGACGGCGCTTCGCTGATCGGCTTCCCCCTCCAGAAACGATTCCAGTTTTCTACGGACGTGAAACTGCGGGTGTGCATGCGATCGATGTAAAGAGCTCCTTGCAAGTGATCGATCTCGTGTTGCAGAATCCGCGCGTACCATCCGGACGCTTCAACCGTTCGTTGTTCTCCCTGCTTGTCCAAATACTCCACCTGGACAACTCGGGCGCGCGGAACTACTGCCGAGAACCCCGCGAGGCTGAGACAACCTTCGTAAAAACTGACCTTCTCATTGTCCGGAAAAGTGATCTCGGGGTTGATGATCGCGTGGAAGGGAACAGGTCGCCGATCCTTTTCCGTAAGTTCCTGGGGGGGCAAATCCCGCAAGGTTTCTTCTCGATCCTCGATCACGGCAACTTGCAGAGAAAGCCCAACCTGCGGGGCGGCCAATCCGACTCCAGGGGCGTCCCGCATGGTTTCTTTCATGTCGAGGATCAACCTTTGGATGTCGTCTCCCAATATTTCTTGGCGGGTTAACGGACGCGCGGTCCGGCGCAAAACTGGCTCTCCTGCCTGCACGATCTTTAATCGCATAGTCTGTGCAATAAATCCAGAAAAGTCCTGAGGCGCTTTCCAATCGGTGAAGATTCGCGACTGCCAACTTCTTCGATTATTCACCCTCACCCGCGACAACCTGGCCCATCGGCTTATCTTGTCTTCTCACGATCTCGCCCAGCAGAAACAAGTCGGTGAGCAGTGCTCGGAGATGGATAGAAGCGTTCAGATTATCAATTAATTGGGAACTGATCGCGGGCTGCCCCAGAACCAGTTCAATGGCGGCAAGAGAATCGTGAGCGTCGCGATCCAGCACGGCAAAGAACGCCGAGTATTTGTCGGCCGGTTCGAGTTCATCTTCCGTAATGGCCCGTGCGCAAATCTCTGACAGACCGGTCAACGCTTTCACTGCGCTAGCCAGAAGTTCCCTCATTTGTCCGCCCGACTTGCTTCCCTGGTCGGTGGGCAGCCCTTGGGCGGCATAAGCCAGCAGGAACTCGTAGCATTCTTCCACCGCATCGCAGCGACCCGCAATTTCAGCCAGCATCTGTTAGCCCTCGGCCTTCCACTCTGCCAGGCGTCGATGACGCCGATGTCTCGACCACCCAGCGCTCGGGATCGTGCTCCTTCAAAACGAAGTCTCGGTCCATCCAGCCGAAGATCATTGATTTTGTGATTGGTAGCTTCTCGGGTCGAAGTCCCATGTAGACGTGCATCATGACCAGCGCAATCAGTCCCACACCAGCCAGTCCGTGCAGCACGTACATCAGGCCCCAGGTCATGTCACCAAATAGATAAGGATTCCGAGGGAAAAAGATCGTGCGAACCCGAAACATCATGAACACGCCGGTAAGGATCACCGACAAACCACACAAGATGATTACGCCATGGAAGAGTTTGTTCTCCAGCGGATACTTGGCGAACTTTCGCGGCGGCGGCGCGGACATTCCGAAAAACCGGCGGATTCTCTTCCACGTGTCTTCTACATCCGTTTTATCAGGCCAGATCGACCAGAAATCCAACCAGAACGAAGCATGAAAGATGTGAAAAACGATGGAAACCGTCAACACGGCGCCAGCGATCCAGTGATAAGTAACCCAGGGAAACCGAACCCCCAATTTCGGAAGGAAGGCGGTAAACAGAAGCGTGAACATGGACGCAGCCATGATCCAATGAAACAGCCGCGCGACTAGCGAATGCCGGGGAACGTGCTGGGGGATCCTGGCGACAATTTCTGGGGAAGCAGTGCCGGCAAATTCTTTTTCCTTGGCGAAGAATCTCAACCAGGTCGCGTGGACGATCAAGAAAAGCAATCCCGCAATTGCAGCAACCCAGATTAAGAACCATGCAACATGGATCGGGATCTTCTGTCCCCATGGACTGATGGCCCACTCTAGGAAGTCCACGTTGCCTCCTCCACTCCGCTGATAGCGCGTTTCACCAGGTTCCTCATCAGCGGGATCTTGTAGGCATTGAACTGCAGCGGGATCGCACCCTGCACCGCTAGGTTTCCCGCCATTTGCCCAGTCGTAGTATTTCGCGGCTTGCCACGAACTGCGTCTTCGACAGCCTTTAACCGCAGGGGGCGTGCCGCGGCGCCGTTCACAGCGATTCGGATGCGCTCAATGCTCTCGCCAGAGCTCACCATAGCCGAAGCCACATTCATGAGCGGAAAGTCCCAAACATTCCGGTCGCGTATTTTTTCAAAATAGAATTGCGTGCCCGCCCACGTCGAAGGAATACGAATGGCGGTAAGCAAGTCCCCCGGCTGCAATATATGCAGCCGCGTGATGTCGATTTCAGGGCCGATGAAGTATTCCTCCGCATCCACCACGCGCTCACCCTTAGGCGTGCGCACGACGAACTTGGCGTCCAGCGCAATCAGCGCGGGGGCAGAGTCAGAAGGATTCACGGCAACGCAGCGGTCTGCGTGCAGAATTGCGTGCTCGCGGTTGCGGCCTACTGGCGTATCGGCATAGCAGATGTTGCCGCCGGCGCGGTAGCACGGCCAACCGCCCCGGTAGTACCAGCAGCGCGTATCTTGCGAAACATTGCCGCCAATGGTCCCCTGGTTGCGGATTTGCGGCGACGCAACCAGCTCCGCGGCCTGTGCCAGCAGCCCATACTTCTGTCGAATGATCGGATGATTTACGACTTCCGTGAGCGTGGTCATCGCGCCGACCTCGATGCCGTCAGCGGTTGTGTGAATTCCCCGCAGTTCTTCGATCCCACTCAGATCGACTACGACCTTGGGTTTTCGGAGTCGATCCTTGAGCCAGTCGAAGCTGTCGAGTCCTCCGGCCAATATCCAGGCATCGCCGCCATGCTGAGCGAGAAGCTTTTGCGCATCGGCAACAGAAGTTGGCTGCAGCAGGTCGAACGCGGGCATTACGTCACGTATCACAGCCATAACGAACCTCAAATTTCTTTCATGCGGGTCATCGTCAAATGTGAGCCATCAAGGGATGCTGCATCGGGCGGCCAGCTTCGAGCGATGTCAGAATCGTATCGGCGTTGACTGGGGCACGTTGGAAAATCTCGTCACCAAGCGCATCCGAAAGGGCATTCAAGACGGAAGCACATCCACCCGCAACCGGCGGCTCGCCCACGCCGCGAGCGCCCACAGGGGTTTCCGGATCCGGAATATCCAGCGCCGTCCATTGCATGTCGACCGGCACATCGAGGATCGTCGGCGGTTTGCTCTGGTAGAAGCGCTTGGAAACCATCTGACCGTAATGCGGATCGAACACCCATTTCTGACCGATCGCATGACCGATGCCCAGCGTTGAGCGACCGAGCATCTGGCCGCCTAGCGCGCGAGGATGAATCACTGTCCCAACATCGCCGGAGGCGAGAAAATCAACGACGTAGTACTTGCCGGTTTCGACGTCGACTTCAATCTCGGCGAAACTGGCAACGTAGGAAAAGGTTGAGCCGTCGCGCGGATAGTTATCTTTGGCTGCGGCCACCAGGCCCTGGCCAGCGAACGCGGCGACAGAGGCCTTGGTCAATTTGTGGACGTCGGCCGGTGGCTCGTGGCCATCGTAGACGCCTCCCAGTTCAATCGCGTATTTGGCAGCTTGGGCCAGACTCATGCCCGCGCCACCGCCCTTGCGGAATACGCGCTCGTTTGCGACTTCGTACTGTTCTGGCTTGCCCCCGAGCTTCTTGGCCGCAATTTCCTGAAGTTTCTTTTTTGCGTCCATCGCGGTCGCATACGCGGCACGCGTCATCGCGTGAGTGGTTTGGCTGCCGCCAGAGACGCAGGTGAAGGGAAGATTCTTTGTCGTGTTGCCCCACACGACTTCGCATTTTTCCCACGGCACGCCGAGAACTTCTGCGCCCGCACGGTGAACGTCGATCACCGACTCGGTTCCCAGGTTGCCGATACCAGACTGGAAGCTGATCCGGCCATCCGGCCTGATGATGAGCAGACCGTCGAATCCAATCGTGCCCCCAACGTAGCAGCTCAGCGACACGCCCACGCCCCGAATCTTCGTGCCTATCCTCTTAGGAGTGCGCGCAACCCGCTCGCTCCATCGAAATTGCTCTGCGCCGCGATCGAGCGCCTCTTTGAGAAATGCGCTGGTGGCATACTGCCGCTTGCCTTGTATCGCTGGTCCGAACGGCGCCTTGCCCTCGGGGCAGTTGATGCGGCGAATCGCCACCTGGTCAACTCCCAGCTTGCGCGCGGCTTTGGCGATGATCGGCTCCATGATCACGATGCCTTGCAGACCGCCCGGAGAACTCTGGGCGCTGCGTGGTGGCGTATTCGTCAGGACCGTTACTCCACGCCAGCGCATGGCTTGTGGCTGATACAACAAAGAGACGATGCGGCCCGACGAAGGAGCATCACCGACGGATTCATATGGGCCGTTGTCGCAAATGACGAACATGTCGAGGGCCGTGATGCGTCCCTCTTTGGAAAAGCCGACTTTCATGCGTCCCTGAAAACCAGGGCGCGCGCGTCCGATGAACGTTTCCTCCTCGCGGCTGATCCGCATCATTACTGCAGTGTTCGTTTTCTTGGAGAGAAGCGCAGCGATGATCATCGACACGCCGCCAGTGATCTTGCTGCCGAATCCCCCTCCTGTGTATTCGCTGATGAAAACAACATTGTCTGGACTGATGTTCAACCAGCGCGCGATGGCGGGCAAGGTTTGCGCAGTGCTCTGCGTGCCAGTGTAAATATAGACTTTTCCGTTCTGCCAATACGCCATCGCACTGCGCGTTTCAAGAGTCTGGTGGCTGGTGTCGGGGGTTACGAACGTTTCGTCAAGAACGAGTGCAGCACTCTTGAAGCCGGAATCAAGATCGCCGTACGTCCATTCGTCGGGCGTCTTGCCGATCGGAAGACGGCCCTTGTCGAACTCTGCGAAGTCTTCTTTCGTCCACTTGAGCTCTGTCACCACAGGTGCACCGAGACTCTGTGTCGAGCCGGTTGCGGGAGGCCGAGTCCAGACGTTGCCATCCGTTCGCGGATTAGGACCACCCGGTCGCAGCGTGTCGAGCGGATCGGTCACGAAGGGAAGAGGTTCAAAATCAATCTCAATCTTTTCGATCGCTTCCGCGGCGGTGAGTTCATCGACCGCGGCCACTGCAAGAATCGGCTCACCCTCGTAGACCGGCTCATTGGTGAGACCGCGTTCGCCCCACTTGCTGGCCTTGATCACAGTTCCGTTGTCCGTAAGGGTGTCAGCCGGGGCAGGAAGATCATTCGCTGTGAGCATGGCTTTCACGCCAGGCATGGCGAGCGCTTCCTCCGCGTGGATGTGCTTGACCCGCGCATGCGGCATTGGACTGAGCAGCAGTTTACAGAACAACATACCGTCCGCGCGAAAGTCCTCCGCATACTTCGCTTGCCCAGTAACCTTCGCGTAGAGATCCGGCGTCGCGTAATTCTTGCCGATCAGCTTGTAGCCGGCACCATACTGGCGCTCAGTAATCTTAGTGGTCTCGACAACCTTCTTGTTATCCAAGCTTGGACCTCCCCGAATTCTCGGCACCGCGCATCAGCGCGGTCAAAATCTTGTCGTAATCCTGGCATCGGCACAGGCATCCTGAGACGCCGTTGGCCAGCTCCAGGCGCGTGGGATTGGGATTGGTTGTAAGGAATCCAACCGTCGTCATAATGAAACCAGGCAAACAAAAGGCGCACTGGAATCCCTGCTCGTCGATGACACCCTGCTGAACTGGATGCAAGGTCCCATCGGCGCTCGCCAAGCCTTCGATCGTCAGAACTTTCCGGCCCCGCACAGTGTGGGTGAGCACGGAACACGAATAGTGTGGAATGTCGTCGATGAGAACAGTACAGGATCCGCATTCAGCGCGGTCGCATCCCAGCTTGGTACCGGTGAGGCCGAGTTTATAACGCAGCGTCGATGCCAGTGTCTCTTGCTTCATGACGTCGACTCGCCTCTGTTGTCCATTGACATTAAGAGTGATCAGGCGCTCGCCTACGCCCGCAGTCAACTGCTGGCCGTGTGCGAGAGGGGCGGCGCGAAATAGATAGCCTAGGGACGAAACCGCTACTCCGCTGGTGATGACGCCCTTTATGAAGTTTCGCCGGGAAACAGCCTTCGGTACGTCTTTAATCACCTTGGTATATGCCTTTTCGGTCATACCAGATCACCTATCTCGTGCAAGCCACTGGTGGATCGCGCCGTAAGAAAACCGTACGGGTCCCACGTTTCAGGTATTTTGATTATCAGAATAATACGCGGATTCGAAAGTTTCGGCTCTTCTCGAGCAGGAGGAACACACCAGGGGCACTCCAGTTTTGTCTGCACATCCGGAGTCCTAACGGCAGGTTTGGAAGCAGGGACCTCGAATTGACTCACGATAGGGCGACGATTCATCGTAATCCGAAGGATTGCAGGGCACCCCTGTTCAGAAAGGAATCGGTAACTAGCTGACACTATGCACTTTCGCCGGGTTTCTCAAGCTTCATCCTTGACAGCAGTTGGTAGATGGTTGCCCGGCCGACGCCGAGAATTTCGGGCGCTCGAGCCTTATTAGCCCCACGCGCTCCAGCACGCGCATGACATGACGCCTTGAAATCTCTTCGAGAGAAAAGAAGGCCTCATCTGCAGGCGATTGGCTGCGCTGGATTCTTTCGGGCAGGCCGCCAACGTCAAGGAACTTGCCGTCGGCCATCATGCAAGCATTCCCGATCACGCTCTCAAGCTCTCTGATGTTTCCCGGCCATGGATAGGCGGCCATTCGGCTCTGTGCTCTCCTGGTCAGGCCCGCGATGGGTTTCTCATATTCCTTCGCAAAGGAAAGTATCTCTGAAGAAGTGGCAGATCCTCACGTTGATCAGTAAGCGGAAGCAAATCGATTTCCACCACGGCCAGCCGGCAAATGAGATCCTCGCGAAACTTTCCGTCCCGTACCATGGTCCGCAGGTCGCGATTTTGTGGCCGCGATGACGCGCAAATCCACTTCCCGCGAAACCGACGCGCCCGCTCCTCGAACTCTTTGGTCTTGCAATGCTCCCCAGCGGTCAGAATTTCCATTCTTTGCGGGAAAATGTCCCAATAATCAACCCCCGGTTCCGTGGATCATCTTCAATCGCCAACGCCTGAACGAGCTCAGCTTACTCATCAGGCCCTGCCTTCTTCCCGTTTGATCTTGACTTACTTGCGCCTGCGTTGCATGTACTTATTACTATCGGATGCGCAAGCAGTTAAGTTCTCTCGGGTCGTAAATACAGATCAGAGAACGCGTTACGCAATTTTCGCAGCTACACATCATCGAACGCCGAACAAAAATGTAAAATCATAAAAGGGCAAAGTATAAGCCGGTCGCGACCTTGCCATCGCGCGGTTGGTCAGGTTGTGACGAAATCCGAACAGGTCGAGAAAAAACAGATGACAAGCGCATCTGGCACATCCGGCAGGAATAAACACAAACGCTCGTTGCCCGCACCGAGACTGTCTACTGTCCAGACACTTTTCCAGAACCGATACCCTAAGTAGACTATTGAGGCCTCACCTCAGATGGATAAGTGAAAGACCGCACTAGTCTTACGTACGTTCATGCTTTTGGCCGTTAACGTGCCAGAGTGTTTGGGTAATCCTATGAAAGAACATGTTCAACTCGATGGTCTTCTCTTGACCAATGACACCAAAGTTCTGTCTGTAATGAATCAGATTCTGGAGAGCTTTGCCATCGATACCGAGGTTTGCGGCGAACTGGACTCTGCCCTGGACGCGGTCACTCGTCGCAGGCTTGACGCTGTGATTGTGGACTGGGACGGCACCTTCGATCCCATTCGGATCGTAAGAGCAGCACGCAAGTCGTCCCCGAATAGCAACTCGACGATCGTCGCCATGGTCAATGGGCAGTCAGAAACGCACGCCCTTCTGGTTGGGGCGAACTTCATGATTCACAAGCCCACAGACGTCGACCATGCTCGGCGATGCATGCGGGCTGCGTATGGAACCATGCTGCAAAATCGAAGACGCGCCGCTCGCGTTCCGGTGGACATACCGGTAGTAGCGAGAGTCGGCGAAGTCGGAGAAATCCTAGCCAGAATCAGCGACCTGAGCGTTGGCGGATTGGCCCTACTCTGCAACCAGCCGCTGCAAGTCAATCGAGAGGTGTTAACACAGTTCTCTCTTCCCGGTAATACCGGCGTGATTCATGCGACCGGGAAGGTTGTAAATGCCAATGCCACAGGACGGGCTGGGGTGCGTTTTTCGTTTGTTCCAGAGGAGGATCGCAATTTGCTAGAGAATTGGTTGGCAATCGAGTTGGCTAAATTGGAGAAAGCCGAGATGCCTACCGACGACGCTAGGAACGAAGGAAAGTAAGAGAAGGTCTCTTCGCTCCTTACCAGGCGAAGATGGTCAATCCACTTGGGTTACACACAACCCGGCTACGACCTATCTCCAGGTTACTTAGTGTGCGCGGAAGGGACTCTGGCAACTAAAGTCCAGATTGAATAATGCCGATCGGCTGTTAGACCGTACCAGTGCGCATTTCAGGAGGGAACAATGTCAGTTTCCGGTATTTCCAGTAGTGATTTCTCTAACTACGGAACGCAGAGCACGGAGAGCAGTATTCAGAAGCTCCAGCTAGAGTTCCAGCAGCTCGGCCAAGATCTGCAATCGGGCAATCTGTCTGCCTCGCAATCGGATTTTGCGACTTTGCAGAGTCTTCAACCGCAGAGCAGCTCGACTTCGTCGTCGCAGAGCAACAATCCCATCGCCCAAGCGTTCAACCAGCTTTCGCAGGATCTCCAGTCCGGGAATCTGTCGGGGGCCCAGCAAGATTTCGCGACGATTCAGCAGGACTTCCAGAATCAAGCCGCGCAAGGGCAGAGTCAAGCTGCGCACGGAACCCACCATCATCACCACGGCGACGGCGGGAGCGAACAGAGCGCGGTCAGTCAGGCCTTTCAGCAACTGGGCCAGGCGCTGCAATCGGGCAACCTCTCGTCCGCTCAGCAGGCGTACAGCACCTTGCAGCAGGACTTCCAGCAGTTCGGCCAAACTAGCGGCCAGACAACGCAGTCATCATCGCCGTCCAGTGCGAATAGCCTTTCAGTGACCGCGTAGTCGACAGTGCCTTGCCGCCCTGGGACAGACTTCTGGATGGTTACAGCGGGTAGGCGGCTCAGGAAGCGAAACACGCGCCAAGCGGACGACGATCGGAGTGACTGCGCACCGACTGCGCGACCCCAAGTGACGCCGGGGGTGGATGATAACTTCGCGGAAACAGGGGCCAAGACGGGCCGCGCCATGGCTCCCAGCTGAGTTTGTGAGCAGGAGATCGTAGGCAAGAATCGACAAGTAAACTGAGAGCACAGAAACCCCGCTTAGCCTCGGGCGGATTTTTTGGCATCACTCGGAACCTGGAACCAGCATAGCTTCTGTAATCAGGCTTCTCATCGACCCCTTCAACGAGTGAAATGGCGATTTCGTCAACCATATCGATTGATCCACGAACGAAAGTAACGGCGAGAACCCTCAGATTGCAACAGGACTTGCCGATTGAGAAGGTTGTCGAGGGCTTCGATTGACATTGGGGGTAGGGCAACATGACGGATATCGCAAACATTTTCTCTTTGCGTTGTGACGCAACAGCAACGCAACGCAGAACTCTAGCGCGGATCGTTCTCTCCTTAACATCGGCAGTATTGTTGACCCAAGTATCTCCGGCCCAGCAGTACCCGACGCCAGTAGCCGTGAACAGTGCCGTCACACGGACTCCCCGCGCTTACCAGAACTACGCTGCTCCACTCACATTTGAGGCGAATCAGGGTCAGAGTGCCCCCCAGGTCAAGTTTCTGTCCCGGGGCAAGGGATACAAGGCTTTTCTCACGGCTGGTGGCATCGTGCTTTCTTTGCGTCCGAACCAACCGGGCCCCGTGAAATCGGCGAGCAACGCGACTGCTTCCAGCAAGTCGCATCTGCCTAATACGATATTGCAATTCAGGCTAATCGGGGCAGCCCAAAATCCGGCAATTCTAGGAGAAGGCCCATTGCCCGGCCGGGTCAATTACTTTATCGGTCGAGATCCTGCCAAGTGGCACACCAATATTCCGACCTATACCAGTGTTCGATATAGGAATGTGTACCCGGGAATTGATCTGGTTTACTACGGAAGCCATCAGCAATTGGAGTACGACCTTGCCGTTGCGCCGGGAGCCGATCCCAGCCGGATTCAATTCGAAATCACCGGAGCCAGTCACACTAAACTGGATGTGGAAGGAAATTTGGTGCTGCAGACCAGCAGTGGAGAACTCCATTTCCAAAGTCCCGTGATTTATCAGGAAGCGGGCGGAGTGCGCGTGCCCGTATCTGGTTCCTACGTGATGAACGATTCGACGCACATCGCATTCCACGTTGCGCAGTATGATGCCAGCAGGCAGTTGGTCTTCGATCCGGTGCTGGTGTACTCGACCTACCTAGGTGGAAGCGGCGACGATGAACCTTCCGGCATCGCCGTAGATAGTACAGGTAGTGTTTATCTGGCGGGCACTACTGATTCGACCGACTTTCCTTTAGCTGTTCTAGGATCGCTTTCATCCCCTTCTACGCACGTGTTTGTCGCGAAACTCGACCCCACTGGGTCCAACCTCGTGTATGCGGACTATATCGGTGGCAACAGCGGGGACTATGGCTATGCACTGGCGTTGGATAGCGTTAATGACGTGTATGTTACGGGCAGCACAGCTTCGAGTGATTTCCCGCTGGTTAATCCCTATCAGGGCACCTATCCAGGATCGTTCAATGGTTTTCTGACGAAAGTTGCCGCTGACGGTTCTTCACTCTT
>JBEKRE010000088.1:0-16425 GCA_049519055.1 Candidatus Sulfotelmatobacter sp.
GCTTCTGGGCACTTTTTGCCATCGCAACCTTCCCGTCTACGAGCGAACGAATGCGGGATGTCTGGACTCTCATCTGTTTGACCTGCCCCGTTGCGATAGCTGGCAAGCATTACCCGATTAGCCTGTATGGGGTTCTAGCTGCGAATGCCGTTACTTATGCGCTGATCGGTGTAATCGTGGAATCCCTACGGCGCTAACTGCATCACGCGAAATAATTTAAAACAGCACACTACCAGCTATCGCCATATCGCTCACTGAGGGGTTGTGAGTGTAATTGATTGCATCAACTGGTGGCTCATTCCGCAATCGTGAGCTATGATCATGCTATGAAACGCGCCACTGCCAAGGCGTGTGTGTTTCTGCTTTGGCTTTTGGATGGAGCGGACGGTCAAGTTGCAGTAGCAGGCTCTGGCATCGGGAGTGCGTCCAAACCTCCAACTCCTGCTTGTTGCTCGGCGGTTGAACCCATCCGGCCTGCCGACACAGACGAAAAGAAAAGTGAACCAAACACCACCCAGAACGCTCCTTCAACCAAAAATGCGCAGGCGCCGTCAACCGCCTTGGCCGACAACCGGCCCGCTGAAACTTCAGCGACCGTCGTGGATTTCACGCTCCCGAAGCTTCTGAAAGCCATTCCACAACTGCGGGGACTCAAGCCTGCAAGGAACCAGGAAGAACTACCCATTCTTCTGGAGAAAGTTGGCGATAAGGCGGAAGCGCTTTTTCACAAAATGCCAAACCTCATTGCGCATGAAGAAGTCCTTCAGGCGCGAAGTGGTGCCAAGCCAACCCGGCAAGACTTCGAATACCTCATCCTGTCTCACCGCACGGAGAACGATGTAAGCCTGGATGAGTATCGCGTTGATTTGCAGCATAAAACAGAAATGCCGAGCGAGACCTACAACCCCTCGGCGGTGATCTCCGGCGGCGTGTCAATTGCAGACCTGGAACGTTTGAGCCTCGAAGCCAGCACACACAACAAAGGAGGTCTGCCGCTGAGCCAGGGGTTTGCCAACGGCTGGGTGTACTTCTATCCTTCCAATCGCTCTCAAGCCAGATTCCGCTACCTGGGACGGCAGCGCATCAAGGGGCATAACAACTTCGTGATCGCATTTGCGCAAGTACCGGCTTCAGTGCAATCGCCCGGAGAACTTCGATTTGAGGGGCAGACGCTTCCAATCTATTACCAGGGCATCGCCTGGGTTGAGGAATCGGACTTCCACATTGTGCATTTGCGCACCGATCTTCTCGGTCCCCTCCGCGATGTTCACCTGCAGAGGCTCACTGCCGACATCTATTTTGGAGAAACCCAAGTCGCGCAGACCGAGCCTTTATGGCTGCCGCAAAAGGTCGTGGTTACGGTTGACGTCAGCGGCCAGCTATTTCGGGAGCAGCATGTGTATTCCGACTACCGCGCCTACTTAGTCAAGACGAAAATTATATTCTGACGACACTTAGGGCGGGCACTATGCCGGGGTCCCCCTTCTCGCATTCTTTGAGAGAGAGTTGGTAACCGCTTCTCTACACCTTCATTGCCGCTTCTGCATTGTCTGTGTACTTGCCCTCCCATTTTTCTGAATTCCATGTCAGGGTTTTGTCAGGGTAGCGATTGGAACTCAGCGATTCCCAGTGTACTTTCGATGTGGTGAAATGTGAACAAGGAATCGGCCGGAAATCCGCTCCAGTACAGGGGATAACGCGGGAACCCGCATTAAAGGAGTGGTGAGCGCGGGAGGAATCGAACCTCCAACCTACTGTTTCCGTAACGTCAACTAACAACGAATGGTTTCAACGATTTCCCGGCAGTACCGATAGGCAGGGATGGGCTGGTTTAGGCGGGGTTGTTGCAAGGGTTGTTACAAAATTTTCTGGATGAAGGGCCATTAAAGAATCGGTGCGAACTCACCTTGTGAAGAAAGTAATATCTCTTCTCCTTGCCCCAGCTTAGAACTCTCGCCTGATGTAGCAACCTACATTCTTGCGCCTCCGTTTGGTACCACTTCTCCCACTCCGAGAGCGCGTGCCGCTTGGTCCGATCGGTTCGCCCGCGTCTTTTAGCCGCCTCCCGCTCTTCAAAGTACAGCTTTCTTGGGCGGTGTGAAAGATGAAATCAAAAAGACTATGGATCGGAAAAGTAAGACTTACTGAGAAGACCACGCCAGAGCTGGTCCTACAACGATCCGGCCCGACGCTACCGCACCATGCGTGTGCCGCGACACGTTTACCTGCGCGCCAAGCATCGCATGGAGACCAGTGAGCTATCCATTCGGATAGTCTCTTACGAAATCCGAACAAAATCACGCAAGCGGTAGTCATAAGCTCCTTTTTGTGGCAGCATTCCCGACACCCCAAAAAGGGGGGGCCTAGCCCATGCGCTACTTAGCAGCTCTGCTTTGCCTCTGTGCTCTGTCGGCGAGCGCCGCTGAAATGAGTCACGAGGAAACAACGGTCCGGACGGCCTACGCCAGGCTGGCATACGCTGTCAATATTGACAACGTATTTAGGGCAGCCACATCCGGCCCCGATCATTCCACCCCACCAGGCTTGCGCTTCACCTTGAGCAACCTTACTGTCGGTCGCCTCAGCGACATCGCAGAGGCTAGCTTTGTCAGTCGCTTCCCAGTTGTGGATGAGACCGGAGAAGAGATCATCCACACCAGCGTACACACAGTGAACTGGAGCGAGGGTGAGGGCAAGGCCAACAAATCAACTTCGATGGAAGCCTTGCAAGTCAATTGGGGTCCGCCGCCCACTCCCGAAGGTCCCAATGGCACGGTGCATACCTCTAGCGTTAAACAAATGATTCCTATCCTGGAGAAGGAGTGGGCAGTCCCTGGACTGCGCACCTACTGCCTCTTCACGGTAACCGCATCGCTGGCGGGAAGGAGTCGGACCTATCAGGCAGTTTTTTTTTCAATGACAGCGGTCATGCCGCGCCTCTCGACCAAGTCGTAGGTCAGGATGGAAACAACTTGGAGTATTTTCTCACCCACCCCGTCTTCCCCTTTGTGCTGCGCGACACGAAACTGGCACAGGAGCCAGCCGTGAGCAGCTTCCTGGCGGCTGGGCCAAAGCGAGCATCGTGCAAGGCTCAAGATGCCTGCTGCGATGTCCAAACCCTGCAATGTGGCACCGGAGGTAACTAGCCATGCGAAAAACATTTGTCTTTCTCCTCACCACCATCCTTGCGACCATCTTCTTCTCGGTCGGCGCCCCCCCACTGGCAACTCACCGCTAGCCCCGTTTTTATCGTGCTCTTCTTCCCACAGTTCGACGGCCAGGCGAGCGGCTTGACGTTTGGTCAGCTCGGGCGGATCGGTCTCGCTTGCGCCGGGGATGTAGCAAGAGCACCACTTCAACTGATGCCGCGCCGCCAATCGTCTCGCTGCAATGTGGCGAGAAAGGCTGCGCAATCTTGCTAAGCGATCCGGCCTCGCGCAAGGTGGTCAAGGGGGCCAGCCCTGCCCTACCCAGTTTCATACTCGTAAAGTAGTGCGCGTCCATCCCACGTTCCAAGCCTGTCCGACTTCGTTGCTACTCCCGCGCTAATTGCCTCCTGATCCTGCGCTCCCCTGCGTTCGTTGCCTCCCGCGTTGCTTGCTCCCGTTGAACGCTGATTGATTCGTTGCCGCCGTGCAGCTGCTGACTCGCGGCTACTGGCGCGGCATCCAAGGGCCTCGCACTTCCACTTAATACGGTCGAATTCGCAATCGATAATCTGAAACCGTGTCAACAGATTTTTTGTCGCTGCGTTCTCATATGCTTATGGCGTGCAGTGCATGAGCGTTTGCGAAGTCGGGCGTACGGTCGGCGTGCGCCCGCCAACAAACGGTGCGCGATTGCCATCTTCGCTCCGGCGAGTTTTCAGTTACTTACGGTGCAGTGTGTTGGTCGCAATCAAACGGACGTTTGTTTACGTGTTGGCGCGATCTAAGAAGAAGGCGAAGAAGAAGTCGTAGGTACAGTGGCGCAAAAGTCCTTCCCCCAGCGCCGTTCAAAACACAAGCTGTAGTGGCAGATTGCGGGCTTTCACAGCCGATACTGCTGGCGCACAGGTTATAACTTTTAAGACAGTCGGAGGCATCATGGAGGCGAATCGAGCGGCAATCTATACCCGCATTTCAACTGGCGAGCAGAACAGCGACTTGCAGACGACGGAGTTGCCTGAGTTCTGCGCACGTCGAGGTTGGCACCTGGCCGAGATCTACAGCGATGTGATGACCGGAGCGAAGGATAAGCGGCCAGCGCTAGATAGACTGATGGCGGATGCTAAGGCGCGGAAAGTTTTCGGTCGTTGCCGTATGGCGTTTCGATCGATTTGCGAGGAGCACCAGCCACCTTCTGCGGGCGCTGGAGGAATTCTCATCTCTCGGTATTGACTTCGTATCCGTTACGATTTCCGTCACCGTGACGACAAGCAGACTGTGATCAGAGTGCAGCAAAGACTGATTCAACTTTTCAGGGAACGGGGTATCAATGAGATTTATGTGGAGTTGTCTCTCAGTGGTGAAGTGGAAACGCACGGGATGACGCGACCGCAGGTTGAACAACTCGCTGACGTCATAGTCCAGAAATGGGGAGAGCGGGATGTGACGCTGCGATACGACGACATCTACGAACAGTCCCCCGAACTCGCCGACTTAGTTCACACCATCGTCATTGCGCGGCCCGGTTTGTTTTGCGGGATGCAGATTGACATTCCCGCTGGCGGTGCGATTCCCCCAGATGGTCGCTGGATAGAAGAAGGCATCCGGCACAAGCTGGCAAGATACGGCGGCGAGGAAGCTGTCCGAGACCTCACCCTGATCATTCGCGTTGCGGGCTTCGTAGATGATGATCAGGTAGCAGCATTCCAACGCGCCTTCTGCGATGCTAATCTACCGTTCGCCGAGATATACATCAACACGCCCTTTCACGGGACGATCTGTTTGAAAGCTGCGCAGGGATAGTCGACAACTCCTCCAAATTATCTACGTTTCACACCCACACACCCGTGTAGCCTGTTTACACACACGTGTAGTTTGCTCTTCGGAGAGAACGGTAAAGCGTCACGGACAGGAGCACCAACGAGATGATGTTACGGAAGTCATGGCTACAGAAGGCACCCTCCTCCGTACACTTACCTCATGGACAAGACAGCGATGTTGCTGGCTGCTCTTAAGGCAATGATGGACAACGAGCCCCATCAGCCGCGACCAATTTCCGACTACACCATTTCCAAATCCCAATTTTCCGCTGGCTTGCAATGCCCTAAACGGTTGTGGCTGCAAAAGCATGGCAAGGAGCAGGGCATAGTGGGAGAGGTCGTCGCGCTCGGCATCAAGCAGCAAGGAACATCGGTTGGTCTGATTGCTCAGAAAGAGTTTCCTAGCGGGGTGCTCGTAGATATTCCGAACACTCGGTTCGCCGAGGCGGTAACAGAAACCGCTCGTCTAATCGCAGACCCGGATGTTCTGGTCATTTTCGAGGCGGCGTTTGAAAAGGACAATTTGCGAGCGCGTGCGGATATCCTCGTGCGGGTCGATGATAGGTGGGAGGCGATAACGCTTCCCGACAAGGAAGCTGACCATCTGCTCGGCGAGGTCAAATTTTTCACCAAAGTCAAGGACTACCACATCGATGATGTGAGTTTTCAGGCGCATGTGCTGGAATCCGCGGGTGTAAAAATTGGCGCGGCGGTCGTTATACACCTTAATCCTGAGTACACCCTCGACGGAACTCTTCCACTGTTCAAAACGGAACGAATCGAGCGTAGGCCCGAAGGTTGGGTGCGCGAGCAAGCTAATGATCAATTGCGCACTCTGCATCAGCCTGTTTCCCCCGACGTTATCGTCGGTCGGCAATGCACCGATCCACACCCATGTGAATTCAGCGCCCATTGCCATGCGAAGCTTCGGGTCGATGATCTCGCCTACACTCCGATATCGCCCAAGTGGGACATAGTTAACCGACTGCGGAAGAGCGGTATTACATCCATTTGCGACATCGATCTACACGGTAACTTTACTGACTTGCAGCGCAAGAATATCCTCGGTGCACAAGATGCTTTACAAGTTAACGGCATCGTCATTCGGAAACCCGAATTCCAACAGGAGTTGAGCCAAATACCGTTGCCGCTGGCTTTCATGGATTTCGAGACCGTTGGATTTGCGATTCCCCGATGGTCTGGAATGAAGCCGTGGCAACCGATGCAAATCCAATTCTCCGTGCATCAGCTTAGCCTTGACGGGATCGAGCATTTCGAGTTCCTCGCCGAAGCGGACGGAACCGATCCGCGCCCGGAGTTCGTCAGGCACTTGCTGGCAGCGGTGAAATCGGCCGCGAAGATAGCGGTGTGGAGCCCGTATGAAAAGACACAACTGAACAAGCTAGCAGAAGCTTTTCCGGAGTACGCGGAACAATTACACGCTGTAGCTGCCAAGCTGTGGGATTTGTGCGAAGTTTTTAAGCGCAACATCTACCATCCGGGATTCAAAGGCAGCTTTTCCATTAAAAAAGTGTCCCCTGTTTTGGTCTCTGATGGATACGAGGGACTGGAGATTTCTTGCGGCGAAGATGTACTTCCGGCTTGGGAACGTCTGTGTGACCTTGACATCTCGGCGGATGAAAAGCGGGAGCTACGCCAATCTCTGCTCGATTATTGCAAACAAGATACCCAAGTTATGGTCAAGCTTTTGACGGCAGTATCCCCCCGACCACCGACCGCCACATCTTGACCCATCCGCGCTAGTTTGTTAGCGGCAGCACGGGCTGCCGAAGCAGCCGCACCAGTTGCTCCAGTCGGAAGTGCTTCCTGAGCACTGGGAGGTGGCGCAAAGCCTGCGGCAGATTCTCTGTCGCTCCCTTGGGGTCAGCGGTCATCAACGCCATCTGCTGATGAGGGTTGATCCCGTGGATCGCAGTCACCAACTGCACACCGTCTTTAATCTTGGTTCCCGGCACAAAACGAAAATCACTCAAGACAAACTCCCACGGGCCGTACTTGTTGTAGAGTTTCAGTCCCCCATCTCCAAAGTGGGTTTGGAGGATTTCGTACCCACGGGCTTCCAGTTCCTTCGCGAGAAACGCCACCAGAGCGTCATCGTCGTCAACGATCAGAATTTTCATTGATCTCCTGTTGGGTTACGAATGAACAGCCGCTTTAGTTGATCCCATGGTGCGTGCCAACAGAATCTTCGCCAGATGTAATGGCTGATGTAATTCTCGATCCCTATCGTGATGCGAAGCCATTTGTGGTACAGCCAATGCCGGGGGCAGAGAAAGTACCAGTGATCTGCATCATCCCCGACCTTCTCACGGAACCGGGCAAGCCACTCTTCCCGATTGTGGTCACGTTCCCAGCCGTATTCCTTTGCGTGTTCTTGGTCAAGGATCGGCAGCAACAAGCGCACAGCTTCGATGTGATGGCGGTGGTAGCTGTTGAAGCAGAAGAAGGCACGATGCCCGCAGCGGAGTTCTTCAGGCAGCGGTTTATCCTCACCGTCAAAGATTGACTCCATCAAGGCGTCGGTGTTCGTCACGAACTGGCACGTTGGGTAGTCGCTCAATTCTGATCCTGCGGGGAAAATTCCAGTAGCTTTAAGGTCTCGTGAATGGCCTGTTCCGCAGTCATGCCCTCGGGAATAGGCTTTGACAACTGGGTTCCGTCAGGGAAAAATACAACCACCCTACTGCCGCGCACACCGACTCTCACCTTGCCCCTCACTCATCCTCCGTGAAAAACTCATTGATCTCCTCAGCCAGTTGCCGCCCAAAGACCAGCAGGGGACACTTGCCCGTCTGGTTAAGCACGCACTGGCTGTGCCGCCACACCATCTCTACTGCCTGCGGGTCCGTGATCTTCCTCTGCGGCAATGTGCGGTCTTCGCCATCAATCAGCGCAAGAATCGAGTCCGCCAGCTTTGTCCGTGTGCTTTGGTTGACACCGGGGCACACTACCTTCAGGTAGGCTCCCGTCAAAGCGATGCGGCGCTGGACGGCATTGGACTCGCTTGCGGCATGCTCACGACTTGCCACAAGTTACTCCTCCGCAAAGGCGTTCCAGTTCGTCAACTTCGCCCGTGCCGGAGACAAATTCATACCGAGTGCCTTTCACCCAAGCGGAACGTGACCATTCGGGTAGGTGGACGCCGAATAACTCAGCGAATGCGTGTCTGGTGATCTTCACAGGTGGTACACCCCGTTGATCAGGAGCAGATAGATCACGGCGGCTGTTCCGACGAAGATCACGAGTTGCATCAAGTAGCCCGCTCTCCTACGCAGCACGAGATGGCTGACGAGGATGTACCACAGCACGGCGCTGAACGGGCCCAAGACTGTCGCCCCCATCTTGATCGGCCAAATGCTGTCAGAGGCGGCGCCCGTGAGGTTCCCGCCCCAAATGGCCGCGGCCACAACAAGGAACGGCAGCGCGAGAGTGAAGAGCACCACTGCGACAAAGCTGACAACCTGCGACAAGAACTTGGATGGGTTCACAGGCGGAATATACGCAGCAGCTGACGGAATTCACTACCTTTCAGCAGACATCTTTGGTAATCACGCCCGGATTGCCAGCGAAATCCGGCAGGCGGTTTGTACACTCCAGCCGTGGAACAAGGATCAGAGTTGCTACGGGTCGTTCGTGCTCTGATCCAGAGGCAACACCGCCACGCAACTTCGACCAATATTGCGATGCGATTCCGAACACTCTGGATCGCCGCCACACTGGACAGGCAACTCGCACACTGCACCGACTTTGAGATCGGCGACCTCATTCTCATAGCCCAAGAGCGATTTCACATCTTTGAGCCGGAGTTCGGCATTTGCGAACACGCTAAACGCAGGCTGATGCTACGAAACGCAAAGGAGCAATTGACCAAATGAAGAAGGCGGCAATTTACGGCAGAGTGAGCACGAATGACCAGAACGTCGAGTCGCAGTTCTGCGACCTGCGCTCCTTGGCGAAGGCTCGCGGTTACGAAATCGTCGCTGAATACTCCGATACGATCAGCGGCACAAAAGCCAAGCGTCCCGGACTCGATCACCTTTTGTCCGACGCCCGGCGCGGGCGGTTCAACGTGGTGTTTGTTTGGGCCTTCGACCGGATCGCCCGCTCGGTCAAGCACTTCCTCGAAGTCATGGACGAACTCAACCGTCTGAACGTCGGCTTCGTCAGCTTCCGCGAAAATATAGATACAGATTCGGCGCTTGGACGCGCCCTTATCATCATCGTGGCTGCGATTGGTGAGCTTGAAAAAAGCCTTATCGTCGAGCGCGTGAAAAGTGGCATGAGAAGGGCAAAATTGGAGGGTCGCCAAATCGGCAGAGCCCGACTGGACATCAATCGGGAGCAAGTTATTCAAGATCGCCGCTCCGGAATGTCGCTGACCGCGGTTGCAAAGCGCCACTCGATAAGTAGGGCGTCCGTGTGCAGCTTGATGAAAGAGTCGAACACAAATTCTCATGCCGTCGCAGTTTTAACTTCCGATGGGAACGTCGCGGCGCAAGTTCGGCTGTAGGGGGTGACTCAAAATAATGAATGACCGAATCGGCAAACTGTTTATGGTGTTTGTCCACGGCAGGCGCAGGTGTCTTGTCTGCGAGCGCCTATTCACCCGTGACGCATCGCGGGAACACTGCGAAGTTCCCTGCGTTCCGGCTGTGCCTGACCTGTGGCTTCTAAAGAATTCCTCGGCGCTGATCCTCCCCCTCTCCACGGGTGCGTGACGAAGAGCGCCAACGTGGGTTTTCCAAAAGGGTACTCGGCACGGAATGCGCGACTACGTTTTCACTTCAGGGGGCATCCGTAACCGTGTTGCGATAACCAGCGTCACTTTCCGATGGGAAGCTCAGGGAGCAGACTCACCTGTAGGAGCCAATCACTATGATTGATGACCGCGAAGGCAATCGCACCGCACATGTCGCAGACGATATTGTTGGTCGTGGCATCATTAAAATCTTCACCAACGGGGATTTGCCGACTAACCCGATGCTGCTAAGCGAATGTTTGGTCTGCGGCGGAATCTTCACTTTCGAGGATTCGTGGCCGCATTACAAATCCGAGTGCAAGGTGTCGCCGGAACAGCCCTTTGCCCTCGTTGCAGGTTGGTAATCGCTGACCAAAGCACAACCTCAAACATGGCAATAATGCCAAACATTCCCACCAAGGTCCAAATTCGCCTCACCTCGATCCCGAGCGTTCTGCTACCCGCTAGCGCCAGAGGGTAGGTTCCCAATTCGGCAATCCAAAATGCGCAAGGAACTGAACCTGGTCGCTATTGACCAGTTTTGCGAATTATTCAGGGGTAGAGTGGCATCAATCCCGACAAGAAAAGACGGTGTTAGATGGCTGCTCCAGTCAAAGTGCCAATCGCACACAATGTTCTGATGGTGGATGACAAATTGCAAGGGGGGGATAATGAGGGTAGCCGCGGTACTGACAGACTGTAAGACCTCGCTGATCGCAGATTGGTTGACGCGAGCAAAAGAGGCCCGTGAACTCAATCACCTTCGTCTTAGCGACGAGGAACGCACCGGGCACCTTCCTAAGCTGGTGGAAGACTTAATCGAACGTCTGGGCAGACCCAAGTTGCCCGATAAAGACAGTGACGCCATCTCGTCTTTCGCCGCCGTCGCTCATGGCAAGCTCCGATGTAAGCAAGGCTATTCTGCCGCCATGCTGATCCATGAATCACGAATCCTTCAAGTCACCATCTTTGGGACGTTGCACAAGCATCTGACCGCTCTTGATTTCAGCGTGCTGTTGCCTGATGTCATGATCATCGCGGACGAAGTAGATGCACAGTTGACCCAGACAATGGATGCCTTTGCAAACGGCGGACCTAAGTCGGCAGTGGCGTAGTTACTCTGCCGCCAGCAAGCGAGGCAAAGACAATGAAGACGAAGACATGGACGGTGGTCAGCAACACTGGCAAACAAGCAGACCTTGAATCGGGCCTTGAGAAAAGGGAGTTTCAAAAGCCGACCCACATCAGCGCCAGAGAGTTTGTTCACTGGATGGCACCTGCTAGCCATATTGATGACGCTTCGTTGGCATCAATATTTAAGCTGTAAGAGCTTCCTCCCCGGAGTGCGCCCCCTGCACTCGTAAATTCCCATATCAGGCAAGTTTTGCGGTCGATGCATCTCGCAGCTTTTTCCAGTCGGTCAGCGACACCTATTCGTCTTGGATTTCCTGCAATCTCTGAAGCCGACGTTCATGTTCCGGTGCGCCGGGTCCCTTTTTGCCGCCTTGCACGTACTGCTTGTTCGCTTCGCTGATTTGAACTATTTCGTCTCGGAACTTAGCGATGCGTTCTTTCACGGGTTTCTGCATGACGATAGGCTAGCACTGCAAACCCGGTGGATCGCAGTCGAGGTCGCGAGTGCAAGCGCCCGGTTGCGACATCTAAGAGTTCTGGACGCAAACGAAACGCAAGGAGTTCCCGATGATCACCCGAATCTGGCATGGCACGACGCCCGCAGCGAAAAGCGACGAGTACCTGAACTTGATGCGAACTGTTGCCATCCCCGATTACCGCTCGACCCCCGGCAACAAGGGCGCTTACGCGCTACGACGTATGGAAGGCGATACCGCTCATTTCTTGATGGTCACGTTCTGGGAGTCCGAGGTGGTAATCCGAGCCTTCGCCGGAGACGACATCAGCGTGGCGAAATACTACGACTTCGACAAGGATTTCCTGATCGAAATGGAGCCGTGCTCCACGCATTACGAGATGTACGACAAGTAAATCCAAAATGCAGAATTTCGGGTTCGAAGGCGAAATCGAAGGTTGGCGCGGCGGTCTTGGTGCCGCGTAGCCGATTCTCGCCGCCGCCGATCCGATGCTAGAGTGTGGAGCGGTCCTGACCCGGCATGAATCGGTTTTGCTAGTTCCGGACAAGTGGGTGATATAGAATTCCGAAAGTCTGGAGGTGCCATGCGCTCCCCCTGCGTTGCGGTCGCCGTCATAGTCCTTTGCCAACTACTAACCTCTCAGGATGACAAAACGGTGTTGAACGAGGGCCGGGTAATCGGAAGCACCGTCAATGACCAAGGTGAACCGATTGCGAAAGCAAGACTGTGCACAAGCGTCGTCCTTTCCAATTCGTCCAGCACCAACTGCGGCCCTGAAAGTGACGAGCATGGACAATTTGATATTCGCGTGCCCTTGGAGACGAATCGGATTTACGGACAAAAACCTGAGGGGGGCTATTGGCACGACGCCAACGTGCATGACATCAACGGTCCGGAGGCGGGTATACGAATCAAACTAAGTCGCGAAAACCCCGTTGCTCATGTGATTGTCAAACTTGGGAAAATCCCGGCGCATTTGAGCTTTAATATCAGCGACAGGAACACCGGCAAAGCAGTAGAGTTGGCAACCGTGCGCTGGATAGTGATTGACGATATGCTGACAAGTCCATCCGAGACGAGCAAGAAGGAAATATCTGTTCCGCCCGATAAAGACTTACTGATCATTGTTCAGGCTCCCGGCTATAAACGCTGGTTCTACACCGACCCATCCAGCCCTTCCGAGCCGACGCTGCGGCTTCACTCAGGCGAAGAAAGAACGCTCGATGCGGAACTGGATGCGAATTAACCTCTAATGGTAAGGTGCTTGCGTCCAAATAAGCGCGAATTGCAACGCTCATGACATTACTTGTCTTTTGCCTTCTACTCGGCTGCCTTACTGGATTGCGCTCGCTGACCCCGCCAGCGGCAGTCTGTTGGGCTGCGCATCTGGGCTGGTTGAATTTTGCGGGTACCAAGCTAGCCTTCATGGACCGCTCTGTCGCGCTCGTTGTTTTAACGATCTTAGCGGTAGCAGAACTGATCGCAGATAAGCTGCCGAAGACCCCGGCGCGTACAGCGCCTCCGGGACTGATCGCCCGCGTTGTCCTTGGTTGTTTGTGCGCTGTCGCACTTGCGACAAACGCTGGTGGAAACTTGCTGGTTCCTGCAATCGTCGGCGTCGGCGGTGCTCTCATAGGGACATTCGTGGGTTACAAAACCCGCCATGCTCTGGTGTTGCGAGCACACATCCCAGACTTTGCCGTGGCGATAGCGGAAGACGTGATTGCAGTTGCAGGGAGCTTGCTGATTGTTTCACACGTCTAGAACGGTTGCCCTGCAACGTCTATTTGTCGCCTGCGGCTTTAACCATCGCCGCCTTTGAACCCTCGGCAAATCTCTTCTGAAGTGACCGCGACAGTGGATACCCTAGTCTAGCGAGCATCTGCCCGGGGCGAGAAAACGCGAGGATGTCGTACCAGACACTATCATCCTCTCGATTCCATTCAACCGTGAATCGTTCTTCTCCGCTCTCTGCATGTCCCGCCAACGTGCCGTAGGCGAAGCCAAATCGCTTAATGGGTCCGTCCTCTTCAAGGGTGTAGACGATGCGGCAGGCGTTCAACGAAAAGAACCCGAAGTGATGCACGGAACCGCTACGTCGGTTCCAATCTGTAGCGGGGCACTCGGCCAATGGAGGTTCACCCAAGGCATGCTGAACATTTTCCATGCGCGAATCGCGTTCGCTGCCCGCTGCCAAGTATCTTCGCCTTTGCCAAGCTGGATGCGATTGTGGTCTACATTGTACCCAGTTGGCGCGGCGGTGGCCGACGCTCCGACTTCCGGGTACGAGAAGCCTGAGTCCTTCTGCCCCGAAATGAAGCGTCGAATCCTTTCTTCCGAGGGTTCCGTCAGGCTAAACAAAAGGCTGGTCACTCTCCTCCGGAGATGCGGACTTCGTAGACGGTTGGAAGCTGGTCGCCATCTGTCCGGACAAACTCCAAGCCTATGCTATCTAACGTCATCTCCTTTGAACAGAGATCGCAGCAGAGTGACCCCAAAACCAGCCGCCGACGCGGCTAAAGCAAAAACCGAAGATGGCCCGCAAGGCTGCGTTTTTGAGGGGTTCGCGATGCCCGCAACGTATTGATTCGCCAGACAGCCCGTTACTATCTAGTAAGAGGGCCGAGTCCTTGGCCCACGGGTATACCTTCTGAGTCGGAGCGCGAAACGAAAAAACAACGGCGAACTCCAGCCGAAGATAGATGAGCAAGCCCCTTGTGCTCCACCCGTGCAGTATGCCTTAAGGGGTCCGCTCACCTTCCTTCGGGGTTTGTGCCCTTGTGTGATTGAACAGCGCATGGCTTCTTCCAATCCAATCAAGCCGTTTGACTGAAGATTCGCTCCTTGAGCCCTTCAATTTCTTTGCCAAATTTCATTTGCCCTTTCAAAACAAAACATTTTTATTCTAGCGAGCCGGACATTTCCGCATCTTTCTATCTCGACGGGGCGTAGGCTTCTTGAAAGCCCGTGAGGACTTTAGCCGCGCCGCAACTTAAAACCCTTGAGCGCAACCTTGACCATGAATTGGCTGGTATGTTTAGCTGCCTTTGAGCCGTGCAGCCACAGTTTGTGGGTGATCTTCGCCGTAGTCGGATGCGTAACCAGCTTATAACCGGTCTTAACCGTCCCCACGCCAATGTGAACGCCTGCTCTGGCGACCTTGTGGGTGATGGGGTGCGTTGCAGCTTTGTACACCATTTTGGCCGCCCCGATAACGGGCTTGTCGAGACGCAAGTTCTGAGCGTAGCCCAAGCACTTCACGACATGCCTAAATGAAGTCTTGATATGGTGGTGCATTTGACCAGTCTCCTTCCTTACGCAAGCATTCATCTAGTTTTCGGATTCGCTTGCAAAACTCACCAAGGCGCAGGCTGGTCTTCGTGTGCATTCTCAATCTGGATATCCGGCGGAATTCGATTCCGTTTATGAAGGACTCTCGGCTAAGCCAGTCTTTGACGAATCCAGTGCTCATAGCAGCACGAATCGAAATACCGGGGTTGTAGCTAAACAAATCTCTGTCCATAGCTAGAAGCCAAACAACCTCAGGATGAAGCCCCCGACTTGCGCTGCCGTCCGCTCTTCGTGAGCGAAATGCCGATTCTCCGGGAAAGTCGCGACTTAAACGCCGAGACCCCGATGAATCTCCAGATTGAAAAGCCCCCGAGGTTCATCGATTCCCTCCATCTGCCAACGCAAAGCTGGCGAGACTTCTAACCACTCATCATCACCCTCCGGCCGAAGCTGCGATAGTGACCGAAGTTCGCTCGCGGCTACCTTATGTCTGGTGTAATCGAGGGATAGGGGATTTTGTCGTTTGGATCAACGCGACCTTGGCGCGTGCACAGGGCCGGGGGCAGCAAGGGCTGGCTAACGGAGATGCGATGGCGATAAAGATGATTACGGAGTACGCGAATTTTCCTGCTTTCAAGTTCTCTCTCGTGCTTGAGCATTTTCATGTCTAGACATTCTTACAATCTGAGGGCCGTGCGGATCGGACTCGCGGCGATGTCCGCGACGGCCGTCTGCGAGACCACAAAGCTGATATGCTTGCCACGAATATCCGTTGTGCAATCGCACATCATCACCATCTTATTCGTAGGTTGCGTCGGGTTCTGCATCAGCTTCGTCGTTCGTCGGCGGGACATGGCGGTGCAACAACAACTTCTGCGGCTCGCGATCATCGTGCAACAATCGGACGACGCCATCAATAGTGTGGAATTGGACGGCACCGTAACAAGCTGGAATCGTGGAGCCGAGCACACTTATGGCTATTCTGCTGCTGAAGCACTAGGCCGCCATATTTCGTTTTGTCTTCCCCCAGAGAAACATGGGGAGCTTAATGTTCTTCTGCAAAAGATTGCCGCTGGTGAAGTCATCGAGCGGTTTGACACGCAACGCCTCACTAAGCGTGGCGCGATCATCGACGTTTCTTTGTCGGTTTCTGCCATCAAAGACAAGACCGGGACAATCGTCGGGGTATCGGGTATCGGACGGGATGTTACCGCTCAAAGGCAAGCACAAGATGCGCTACGAGTGGAAGTGATGGCGCGGGAACAGGCCGAATCCGAGTTGCGTCGCAGCGAAGAACGCATGCGGATAGCAATGAAAGCGGCGGAGATCGGTTTCTGGGATTTGGATGTCATTAAGGATGAGCACGTGTGGTCAGACACCTGCAAAGCTCTGCTGGGAGTGGCTCCAGACAGCCCAGCCAACTACCAGTCGTTGATGAACGCTGTACATCCGGACGACTGGAAAATGATGCAGACCGAGATTGACGGAGCAATTCGGGAAAAGCGAGACTACATCGTCGAGTACCGCGTTGTTTGGCCCGACAATAGCGTGCACTGGTGCACGTCCAGTGGGCAAGCCTTCTATGACGACACCGGGCGCGTGACTCGCATGTCCGGTATCACCATGGACATCGATGACCGCAGACAAGCAGAGGAACGGATACAATTCCTTGCCTATTACGATGCGCTGACGGCACTTCCCAATCGGACTCTTCTTCAGGATCGCTTGGACAAGGCGCTTGCTGGCGCTCGTCGGCAAAGGCATAAAGTCGCAGTCTTGTTCTTCGACCTCGATAAGTT